>NZ_FORN01000086.1 GCF_900114015.1 Caulobacter sp. UNC279MFTsu5.1
AGAAGAACGGTTCGGCGGAGCGGTCAGGTCTAGCCGAAACGCACACACAACACCCACGGTCATCCGGGCTCGGCCCGGACCGCTCCGCGCCTCCCTACAAGCTCAGCGGCTTTCCGCGTGAGGACGAGAGGTCATGCCGAACAGTTCAGCCAACCGCCATGTTGTCGATCAGCCGGGTCTTGCCCAGCCAGGCCGCCACCAGGATGCGACCCTGCGCCTCGCCGATCGGGCCCGGCCCCAGGCGCGACAGGTCGCCGGCCTCGCGGATGTCGACATAGTCCACCTGGCGGAAGCCGGCGGCGAGGATGGCGGCCTTGGCGGCGGCCTCGGCCTCGTCGATCCGGCCGCCGGCGGCCACGGCCCTGGCGGCGGCCTTCATGGCGTTCGGCAAGGCGACGGCGGCGGCGCGCTCCTGCGGGCTGAGATAGGCGTTGCGCGAGGACAGGGCCAGGCCGTCCTCGGCCCGGGCGGTCGGCGCGCCGACGATCTCGACCGGGATGTCCAGGTCCCTGACCACCCGCTTGATGACCTGCAGCTGCTGATAGTCCTTCTCGCCGAAGATCGCGACGTCGGCCTGGGACTGGATCAGCAGCTTGGTCACCACCGTGGCCACGCCGCCGAAGAACTGCGGGCGCGCGGCGCCTTCCAACGGCTCGGACACGCCGGTCAGGTTGACGGTCGTCGAGAACCCCGGGGCGTACATCTCCGCCACGTCCGGCGCGAACATCAGGTCGCAGCCGACCCCGGCCAACAGATCGGCGTCGCGGGCCTCGCCGCGCGGATAGGAATCGAAATCCTCGTGCGGGGCGAACTGCTTGGGATTGACGAAGACGCTGGCCACGGTGCGCCGGGCTTTCGTCTGGCCCAGATGGATCAACGACAGGTGGCCTTCGTGCAGGGCGCCCATGGTCGGGATCAGCGCCACGCGTTCGCCGGCGGCCTTCCAGGCGGCGACCTGGGCGCGCAGGTCGGCGACGGTGCGGACGATCTTCAGCGCCTTGCTCGGCTTGTCGGCGGCCACGGCGAACTCCTGTCTCGAACAGGCGTTGGCTTATGACGGACGCACGTCCAGGCGTCCACCTGCGACAATGGGTCCACAGGAAGGCAGCCCAGGATTGACGTCGCGCCCTCTCAGGGCGTCTCCTGCGTGTTAATCTTTCATTGAGAGTCGCCGAGTCGGGCGAAAAGAAGGAAAGAAGGCATGGCCGAAACGCGTGTCATCGTCGTCGGCAACGAGAAGGGCGGGGCGGGCAAGTCCACCATCGCCGTCCATCTCGCCACCGCGCTGCTGTACGGCGGCGCCAAGGTGGCGCTGCTGGATCTCGACCTGCGCCAATGCACCTCGATGCGATTCTTCGAGAACCGCAGGGCCTGGATCGCCGGCAACAACGTGACTCTGCCCGAGCCGCTGCCGTTCCGGCTCAGCGACGACGACATCGCCCTGGCCGCCGCGCCCGAAGCCGACCAGGTCGCCAAGTTCGAGGCGGCTTTCGTCGCCGCGCGCGAGGCCGCCGACTTCGTGCTGATCGACACCCCCGGCGGCGACACCGCCATCTCACGCATGGCCCACGGCCTGGCCGATCTGATCGTCACCCCGATGAATGACAGCTTCGTCGACTTCGACATGCTGGGCCACGTCGACCCGGTGACCATGGAGCTGCAGAAGCCCAGCCTCTATTCCCTGACCGTCTGGGAGGCCCGCAAGGCCCGCGCCCTGTCGGGCCAGCGCCAGGCGCTGGACTGGGTGGTGCTGCGCAACCGCCTGGCCACCACCGAGGCCCGCAACCGCAAGCGCGTCGAGGACCGCTTGACCGCCCTGTCCAAGCGGGTCGGCTTCCGCATGGGCCCCGGCCTGCGCGACCGGGTGATCTATCGCGAGCTGTTCCCGTTCGGCCTGACCATCGCCGACCTGTCGACCCAGGTGCGCCCGGTTCCGGTGTCGCTGCAGCACCTGGCCGCGCGCCAGGAACTGCGGGCCCTGATGCATTCCCTTGGCCTTTCGGCCTATTCCGGGGAAACTCTGCTCGCCGCCCAATAGTGAGGGCCGGCGTCGGGGACTGACGTTCCATGTTCTATTTGCTGCTGGGCGGCGCGATCCTGCTGTTCGTCCTGTCGGGACGCGCCACGCGCGTGCTGAAGGGCGACGGCTGGCGGATCGGCGCGGGCATAACCGCGCTGCTGGCCTTCGCCGGCGGGGCCTATGCCGGCGTGCGCAGCGAGTGGCCGGTCTGCATCGTCCTGTTGGTGATCGGCGCCTGGAGCGCCACGACCGCCCGCCAGCGCCCGGCGGTCCGCAAGGCGGCGCCGCTGGAGACCGGGCCGAGCGTCTCGGAGGCGCGGGCGATCCTGGGCGTGGGACCGCAGGCGTCCCGGGCGGAAATCCAGGCGGCCTATTCGCGTCTGATCCGCATGGCCCACCCGGACAAGGGCGGCACCGCCGGTCTGGCCGCGCAGCTCAACGCCGCGCGGGACCGGTTGCTGGACGGGAAGTAGGGGGCCTTACCGCGGCGCCAGGACCATGCAGGGCTGGCGCTTGGCGCTGATCGCGCGGCAGGCGCTCTGGGCCGCCTCGGCGGTCAGGCCCTGGAACTGGGCGCGGAAGGTCGTGCTGGCCGCACCTTCGACGGCGCCCTCGGCGTCGGTCACGAACTTGGCGAAGCGCGAGCGGACCAGCATCAGCTGTTCGTTGGCCAGGCTCTTGGACTTGAACGCCCCGACCTGCACGCCCCATTCGCCCTTGGCCTTCTTCGGCGCAGGCTTGACGATTGGCGCTTGGGCCGCGCGCAGGGTCGGCGAAACCTTAAGGGGGGGCGGAGGCTTGGGATTGTCGGTCAGCACGATCTTCAGCCCGGCCTGGTCGCCGTCGCCTTCCTCGGTGGAGGGGCGCATGATCGGGCCGGTCGGCTCGTCTTCATAGAGGTTGGCGGCGATGGTCGTGCGCTCGCCGTGCGAGCGGCGCTTGAGCACGTCGAAGCCCGTGGTCAGCAGGTCTTCCATGTTGTTGTCGCGCCAGGCGGTGGATGAGCCGCCCAGGACCACGGCGATCAGGCGGCGGCCGTCGCGCACGGCCGAGCCGGCCAGATTGTAGCCCGAGGCGTTGGTGTAGCCGGTCTTCAGGCCGTCGAAACCCTGCATGTTGGTCAGCAGGCGGTTGTGGCCGGGGATGTAGCGGCCGCGGAACTCGAAGCCCTTGATGCTGAAATAGGAATAATACTGCGGGAAGTCGCGCATGGTGGCGCGCGACAGGATGGCCAGGTCGCGGGCGGTCGAGATCTGGCGGCTGTCGGGCAGGCCCGAGGCGTTGACGAAGCGGCTGTTGCGCATGCCCAGTTCCTGGCCACGCAGGGTCATCAGGGCGGCGAACCGCGACTCGCTGCCGCCGAGCCGCTCGGCCATGGCCACGGCGATGTCGTTGGCCGACTTCACGGTCATGGCGCGGATCGCCTCGTCGACGCTGACGCTGTCGCCGACCGACAGGCCCAGCTTGGTCGGCGCCTGGGCCGCGGCGTGGGACGAGATCGCCACGCGGTCAGTCAGCTTCAGGCGGCCCTCGCTGAGCGCCTCGAAGGTGAGGTACAGCGTCATGATCTTGGTGACGGACGCCGGGTAGCGCGGGCTGTCGGCCCTCTTGTCGTAAAGCATTTCGCCCGAGTTGGCGTCGATCACGATCGCCGCGTATTTGGGCTCGGCGCTGTTCATCTGCAGATATGGAATCTGCGCGGAGGCGGCGACCGGGGCGGCCAGACCGCACAGCATGGCGCCGGCGAAACCGAGAACGGCGAAGGCGGAGCGGACGGAAGTAAGCTTGGCGAACATGGGAAATGCGTCCGTCATTTTGAACTGAGCGGTTCCGCACCGCCACACGCGTGATCTTAGCATGCGCGTGGCCGCCTTTCTCTAAGGTAAACAAGTAGTGAGCGATTTCGCCGCAGAGATGGATAATTTCAAGGCGTTGCGGCGAAGCTTCGGTCTCTCGCCCTGGGCGAGTGAAGACCTACGTCAGGTTATGGTGCGGCGCACAATTTCCTTGACTGCTGCACTGCAACATGAGACACCCGTGTTGTCCCAACGCATGGCCTGGATGCCGCTTGTCCGTCGTCATGCCCCGCACCCTGCCAGGAGCTCCCCATGGCCGCCGCTGAAACCCTGAAGAACACCGTCGAACAGTTCAGCACCGCCTCGAACCAAGCGTTCAAGGACGGCGTCGAGAAGTCGCTGGCCGCTCTGGCCGAAGCCAACACCTATTCCAAGAAGAACCTCGAAGCCGTGGTCGCCTCGGTGACTGCCGCCACCAAGGGCGCCGAAGCCCTGGGCGCCCAGACCTTCGCCTATTCGAAGAAGGCTGCCGAGGACCAGGTCGCCGCCGCCAAGTCGCTGGCCGCCGCCAAGAGCGTGCAGGAAGCCGTCGAACTGCAGACCGCCTGGGCCAAGTCGGCCCTGGAAGCCTACATCGCCCAGGTCAGCAAGGCCTCGGAGATCGTCTCGGCCTCGATCAAGGACTCGGTCAAGCCGCTGAACGAACGCGTCACCGCCACCGTCGAGAAGCTGCAGGCCGCCCGCTAAGGCGACCGGCTCACGTCGAGCCAAAACAGTTTGAAGGCCCGAGCCGGCAAGGGTTCGGGCCTTTTTTCTTGTCCTGTCATCCCGCCGCGCTAAGCATGCGTCCAAGTTATTGGAGCGTGTGATGTCGAAGGTCGAACAGCGTCTGGCGGAACTGGGGATCGTGCTGCCGCAACCGGTCGCGCCGGTCGCCAACTATGTGCCCTTCGTCCAGACGGGGAACCTAGTCCACATCTCCGGCCAGATTTCGCTCGACGCCAACGGCGGTCTCAAGGGCACGGTCGGGACCGAGGTCGACCTGGAAACCGCCCAGCAGGGCGCGCGGCTGTGCGGGATCAACCTGCTGGCCCAGATGAAGGCGGCCGTCGGCGACCTCGATCGCGTCAAGCGGGTGGTCAAGCTGGGCGGCTTCGTCCAGGTCAGCCAGGACTTCACCGACATTCCCAAGGTCATCAACGGCTGCTCGGACCTGATGGTCGAGGTGTTCGGCGACGCCGGCCGTCACGCGCGCTCGGCCGTGGGCGTCTACAAGCTTCCGCTTGGCTTCTCGGTCGAGGTCGACGCCGTGGTCGAGGTAGGCTGATGCGCGCGCGGCCCCGGCCTGGCACCGAGGTCTTCGGCGAGGCGTGGGAGCGCCTGTTCGAGCCGGCGGTGGCGCATCGGGGGCTGTGGTCGCCGGACGGCGCGCCGGAGAATTCCCTGGCCGCCTTCCAGGCCGCCTGCGCCCACGGCTATGCGATCGAGCTGGACGTCCAGCTGACCGCCGACAACCATGTCGTGGTCTTCCATGACGACCAGCTGGAGCGACTGACGGGCGCGCCGGGCAAGCTGCGCGACCACACCGCCGCCGACCTTGGCCGGTTGAACCTGTCGGGCACCGACGAAACCATCCCCACCCTGGCCGACGCCCTGACCCTGATCGGCCATCGGGCCATGGTCTATATCGAGCTGAAGACCCCGTTCGGCGAGGTCGGCGAGCTGGAGAAGCAGGTCAGCGAGATCCTGCTGGACCACAACGGGCCGACCGCGGTGATCGGCTTCAATCCCTATTCCCACGCCTGGTTCGCCGAGCACCAGCCGCAGATCCTGCGCGGCCTGGACAGTTACGGCTGGGCCGACGAGAACGCCCGCAAGCTGGCCCCGGAGCTTCGCAAGTCCCTGGCCAACCTGGAGCAGATCGAGATCGCCCGGCCAGATTTCCTGGCTCTGGGCCTGGACATGCTGCCCAGCGCCCGGGCCGATGTGCTGCGCGCCAAGGGCATGCCGGTCATCGCCTGGACCGTGCGCTCGGCCGAGCAATGGGAAGACGTTCGCGACCATTGCGACAACCTGATCTTCGAGGGCTTCGCCGCGTGACAGCCGTCAGGGCGGAGGTGCGCGTCCACCGGCGCATCGCCGAGATCGGCCGTGACGCCTGGGACGCCTGCGCGGCCCCGCACGGCGATCCCTTCGTCAGCTTCGATTTCCTGAACGCCCTGGAGGAAAGCGGCTGCGCGACAGAGCGCACCGGCTGGGCGCCGCACCATCTTTCGGTCGAGGACGGGGCCGGCCGCGTGGCGGCGGTCATGCCGCTGTACCTGAAGTCCCACAGCCAGGGCGAATACGTCTTCGACCATAGCTGGGCCGACGCCTACGAGCGGGCCGGTGGGCGGTACTATCCGAAACTCCAGTGTTCGGCGCCGTTCTCGCCAGTGACCGGGCCGCGGCTGATCGTGCGGCCCGACATCGATATCGATGAAGGGCGCTCGGCCCTGCTGGGCGGAGCCCTGACCCTGTGCGACCGGCTCAACGCCTCGTCGCTGCACGTGACCTTCCCGACGGCCGGCGAATGGGCGTGGATGGGCCAGCGCGGCCTGCTGCGCCGCCAGGACCAGCAGTACCACTGGTTCAACCGAGGCTACGCGACCTTCGACGACTTCCTGGCGTCGTTGTCGTCCAACCGTCGCAAGACCATCCGCCGCGAGCGGCGGGACGCCCAGGCCGGGCTGGAGATCGTGGCCCTGACCGGGGATCGGCTGACCGAGGCCCATTGGGACGCCTTCTTCGGCTTCTACATGGACACGGGCGGCCGCAAGTGGGGGCGGCCCTATCTGAACCGGGCGTTCTATTCGCTGCTGGGCGAGCGGATGGCCGACAAGGTGCTGCTGATCCTGGCCCGCCGGCCGAGCGGCCCTTGGATCGCCGGGGCCTTGAACCTGATCGGCGACGACTGCCTCTACGGCCGCCACTGGGGCTGCACCGAGGATGTGCCGTTCCTGCATTTCGAGCTCTGCTACTACCAGGCCATCGAGCACGGCATCCGCCTGGGCCTGCCGCGCGTCGAGGCCGGGGCCCAGGGACAGCACAAGATCGCCCGCGGCTATCTGCCCAGCCCGGTCTATTCGGCCCACTGGATCGCCGATCCGGCCCTGCGCGAGCCCGTCGCTCGCTATCTGGAACGCGAACGTGAGGCGGTCGACGCCGAAATGGCGATGCTGACCGATGAGTTCTCGCCGTTCCGCCACGAGGCGTGAAGAGCTAGCGCCTCAGGACCGTTCCCAGGCCGCCTTCAGCAGGGCGCGGATCTCATCGTCCACATCGGCCGGCGAGGCGAGGGCGACCTTGGCCTTCAGGCGCTCGGACCAGCTTTCGTTTTTCGGTTCCAGCAGGCGCGGGGAAGCCTCGGGCGTCAGGGCCAGGCCCAGAATCGCCGTCCCGCCCCTGACCGGCTTGGCGGCCGCGAACTGGAATTCGCGCGACCAGGCGCTGTAGGTCTTGCGCTGGCCGGTGACCAGGCCGCCGAAGCCGGCCACCGCCGCTTCCAGCGCCTCCAGGATCGTGGCCGAGGCTGGGTCGGTCCACAGGGCCGCGCGGGTTTCGTCGGGATTGTCCCAGGCCCGCTCGGACGGGAAGGCCACCGACAGGACATAGCTGGCCCGGTTCTGGCCCAGGCCATGATGCATCTTGAGCCAGGCGAGCTGGGCGCGGGGCTTGGTTTCGGGGCAGGCGCGGGCGATCGCCACCCAGTCTTCCAGGCTCTTGCCGGTCTCGCGGGCCAGGCCCTCGCGCACCGAGGCGAACCACTTCCTCTGGCGTTCGGTCAGGTGTTCGGTCATGGGCGGATCTCTCCGAAGTGATCGACCAGTTCGGCCAGCAGGCGGTCGCGGCCGCGGTCGGGACGGTCCAGATGGACGAAATGGGTAGCGCCGGACAGGGTCACGGTCCTGACCGGCGGCGCGCGGCCCGCGTCGGCGGCGAAGGCGTCGAGGTCGGCCTGGCGGCTCCAGAAATCGTGCTCCGAGCGCAGCAGCAGCGTTGGCGCGGCGATCGAGCCGGCGTCATAGAGCCGTCGCCCGCAGGCCTGGTGAAAGCTGTCCTCCAGTGCGCCGAGCGGGGCGCGGAACAGCGGCGGATCATGCCGGCCGCTGTCCGGGTCGCTGGCCAGCGCGGCCGCCGCCAAGGCCTGGGCGACGGCGGGATCGCGCCAGTCGTCCTTGTTGTCGACGGGAATGTTCCGGTCCCAGACCCGCATCAGCGAGGCGGCCGGATACAGCGCATAGCCGCCGGTCGCCGGATCGAAACGCCGGGGCCGGCCGGCCTGGGCGACGGCCGAGCCGGGACCCAGCATCGCGTGGACGTCCGAACCGCCATAGAGGGCGTTGATCGTCGCCAGGCCGGAAACGGCTTCGGGCCTCAGCGCCGCGTAGAACCCCGCCCATAGTCCGCCCGTGGCCCAGCCGATCAGGCCGACGCCCTCGTGTCTGGACCGCCGGGCGGCCAGGCCGCGAACGGCGTCGACATCGCGGACCACCTCGAAGGCGCGCGACAGGGGGCGGCTTTCCTCCGGCGGCCGTCTCATGGCGGCGGGGCGCTGCGAGCCGCCATAGCCCCGAGCGTCCATCACGTAGACGCGACGGTTCAGGCGCCGGGCCAGGTCGGCGGCCAGCGAGCCGCCGGCCACAGGCAGGTCGAACGAAGCGACGCCCGGGGCGCGGGCGCCGTGGAGCAGGATCAGCGGCGCGCCTCGCGGCGCCGCCGGCCGGACTTCGCGCACGTGCAGGCGGACGCCGTCGTCGGCGGTGGTGAACAGGTCCTGGCGGTGCAGGGCGTCGCTCGCCGCCAGGGCCGGCCCGGCGAGGCCCAGGGCGGCGCCGGTCGCCAGCATGCGTCGCCGCGTCGGGCTCGTAGTCATTTGCGCGCCCCTCCCGGTTTGCTAGGTACGGTTTCGATCACGCCGGAGACGATCATGAGCCTTCACGGAAGCTACGACGCCGACAACATCTTCGCCAAGATCATCCGCGGCGAGATCCCGGCCGTGAAGGTGTTCGAGGACGACCAGGTCATGGCCTTCATGGACGTCTTTCCGCAGTCGCGCGGCCACGTGCTGGTGGTCTCCAAGACCAGCCAGGCCCGCAACCTGCTGGAGGCCGAGACCAAGACCCTGGGGCGGCTGATCGGGGCGGTGCAGAAGGTGACCCAGGCCGTGACGACGGCCCTGAAGCCCGACGGCGTGGTGGTGACCCAGTTCAACGGCGCGCCGGCCGGCCAGACCATCTTCCACCTGCATTTCCACATCATCCCCCGCTACGAGGGCGAGGCGCTGGGGCGGCATGGCGAAGGCATGGCGGATGTCGAAGAGCTCAAGGCCTTGGCCGAGAAGATCACGGCGGCGCTCTGAAGAACTCCACCGCTAAGGGCTAGGGCCCTAGCTTGATGATGGCGGTGGCCAAGCCGACGATCGCCGTCACGCCGCCCATCAAGGCGAAGCTCTGAAAGCGGAGCTTGTCGTTCAATTCGGCCAGTATCTGGTTCTTCGTTATGGCCAGATCCGCCTTTATGGCCTGGATGTCCGTCCTGGTCGCGTGAGCCAGGTCGGCAAGGTCGGCCTTCTTCACCATGTCGATGATGTCAGTCTTCGTCGCCATGTCGGCGATGTCGGCCTTCTTCACCGTGTCGATGATATCGGCTTTCGTCG
>NZ_FORN01000056.1 GCF_900114015.1 Caulobacter sp. UNC279MFTsu5.1
GGGGGGAACCCCCTCCGGCCCTCCGGGCCACCTCCCCCAGAGGGGGAGGATCTAGGTCGCGCCAGCTGCTCCCCCTCTGGGGGAGCTGTCGCGGAGCGACTGAGGGGGTCTCGTGGCGCGATCTCTCGCCCTCACGCGATCTCTCGCTGAGCGGATGGGAAGGGTGCGAAGCGCCCGGGCCTCGCCCAGATGATTTGCAGTTGTAAGTACCGTTTCGACAAAGACGAGCGCTTCGCGTGGAGCCGTTATCCGGAAGCCTTCGGATCGCGGATTTTTAACCCGCTCCGATGGAGGCCCCCGACGGGCGGGGTGTTGGCGCGCCCCGGACCGCCTGGGCGATTTCAGCCCAGGCCTGCTGGCTCGTTCCATCTATCCCCGGCGCCGGAGCTTCGTCGCGACTGAGGCGAACCTGCTCCGAACCGACCTGGGACGTTCCCGAAGGAACACGACGGACAAGCCTTCCCGCTCGTCCACCCCCGAAAGCCGCATCGGTCGCCGTACGTGCGCCCTCCCCATGCCTTCGGGTGAGAGCAGTATGGGGGCGGTCTGAGAGGGTGAGGACAGATCAGGGTCGAGAAAATTCAGGGCGTTGATTGTATTGAGGTTTGTTCGCTCAAGGCGGAGGTTAGAGCTTCCCCCATCCCCGCCTCGGGCGTTGCTCCACGCGCGGGGGCTCTGAATGAGAAAGGGACACGCGAGCCTCGCGTGTCCCTTTCGATCCTAGTCTTCGCTGTCGCTGACCGGCGCCAGGCGGGGCGGGGCGCGCATCAGGAAGGCGGGGGTGTCGTTGCCGAAACCCACCACACGGCGATCGTCGTCGTCCTCGCGGCCGCGAACCGGCTGGACGCCGCGCACCGGCAACGGCGCGTTACCGCGCGAAGGCCGCTCGGCCTCGACGCGCTCGGGACGCGGCGCGCGTTCGGCTTCGACACGGGGCTGTTCGGCCCGCTCGGGGCGACGATCGCGATCCCGGCCGCGTTCGCGGCGCGCCGGGCGTTCGCCTTCGGCGCGCTCCGGACGCGGCGCGCGCTCGCGCTCGGGGGCGGCCTCGACGGCGGGCTGTTCAGCGACGGCGTCCTGTTCGACGCGCGGCTGGCGGCCCCGGTCGCGCGAGGAGCCGCCACGGTCGCGGCGACCGCGCTCGGCGCTCGGCGCGGCCTCGGCGGCGGGCGCTTCGGTCTCGACCGTCTCGACCACGGCCTGTTCGCCGCGCGGCTTGCGGCCGCGGGCGGGACGCTTGGTCAGGGCCTCGCCCGGCGCCGACGGGATCGGCTCGCCGGCGATGGCGGCTTCGAGATTGGCGGTGGCGACGTCCGACGGCTCGGTCGGGACGCGGTTGCGGTCCCGGTCACGGCCTCGTTCCCCGCCGCGCGAGCGGTCGCGATCACGGCCGCCGCGCTTGCTGTCGCCTTCGCGGCGCACGGTCACGGCGTTGGAATAGTCGAGGTCGAGCTTTTCTTCCTGCGGGGTCGAGCCGATCAGCTTGACCACCTTGTCGAAGCCCTTGTCGTCGGCGGGGGTCACCAGCATGTAGGTGATGCCCGAACGCCCGGCCCGGCCGGTGCGGCCGATGCGGTGGACGTAGTCGTCGGCGTGGTGCGGAACGTCGTAGTTGAAGACGTGGCTGACGGCGGGGATGTCCAGGCCGCGGGCGGCGACGTCCGAGGCCACCAGGATCTTCAGCGAGCCGTCACGGAAGGCCGCCAGGGTCTTCATGCGCTGGCTCTGGTCCAGGTCGCCGTGGATGGCGGCGGCGTCGAAGCCGTGGCTCTTCAGCGACTTGGCGACGATGTCGACTTCGGTCTTGCGGTTGCAGAATACGATGCCGGTCTCGATCTGGGCCTTCTCGATCAGGGCCCGCAGCGCCAGGCGCTTGGCCTTGGGATCGGACGACGGCACCTTGACCAGCAGCTGGGTGATGTTGGCGTTGGTCGTGGCCGGCTTGGCGACCTCGATCCGCACCGGATCCTTCAGGAACTGCTTGGTCAGCCGGGTGATTTCCGGCGGCATGGTCGCCGAGAAGAACAGGGTCTGCTTCTTGGGCGGCGTCAGCTTGAAGATGCGCTCGATGTCGGGGATGAAGCCCATGTCGAGCATGCGGTCGGCTTCGTCGACCACCATGATCTGCACGCCGGTCATCAAGAGCTTGCCGCGCTCGAAATGGTCGAGCAGGCGGCCGGGCGTGGCGATCAGCACATCGACGCCGCGGTCCAGCTTCTTTTCCTGGTCGCCGAACGACACGCCGCCGATCAGTAGCGCCCAGGACAGCTTGGTGCCCTTGGCGTACTTCTCGAAGCTGGCGGCGACCTGGTCGGCCAGTTCGCGGGTCGGGGCGATGACCAGGGCGCGCGGCATGCGGGCCTTGGCGCGGCCCGAAGCCAGCTTGTCGACCATGGGGAGGGTGAAGGCGGCGGTCTTGCCGGTGCCCGTCTGGGCGATGCCCAGGACGTCCTGTCCGGCGAGGGCGACGGGGATCGCCTGGGCCTGGATCGGGGTGGCGGTCGTATAGCCGGTGTCGGCGACCGCTTGGAGGGTCGTGGGCGAAAGCCCGAGTTCGGAAAATTCTGTCATTTCACGCTGGTCTGTCTCGGAGCCGCCCGTGCTTGGGCGAGCGGGCGGCGCGGATTCGCCAGACCTGCTCCGAAGCTGGGGATAAATAGGCTTCGGCGCGCCAAAGTCAATGTCCGCCGACTTCAGCCGCCAAGGCCGGGCTCAGGTCGCCGCCGGGCGCGATCGCCACGCCCGCAAGGCCCAGCCAGGCGGCCATGAGCCGCAGTTCGGCGGCCAGGGCGGCGGGCGTCGCGGCGTCGGCCGCCGGCTCGCCATGGGCCGACAGCACCCTCAGCAGGCCTGCCTTGCGGTCCGCTTTCAGGTCGACCCGGGCGGTGATCGCTTCGCCCTGCAGGAAGGGCAGCACGTAGTAGCCGTGGGTGCGCTTGTGGGCGGGGGTGTAGATCTCCAGCCGGATGCGGACGTCGAACAGGCGCTCGGCCCGCTCGCGGAACCAGATCAGATTGTCGAACGGCGAGAGGAGGGCGTTGGCGGCGACCTTGCGTGGCCGCCGGGCGTCGGGCGCCAGATAGGCCGGCTGGTCCCAGCCTTCGACGCTCACCGGCGCCAGCTCGCCGGCCTCGACCAGTTCGGCGACGCCCTGGCGGGCGTCGGCCAGCCCCATGCGGAAATAGTCGCGCAGGTCGCGCTCGGTGGCCACGCCCATGGCCCGGGCGGCGCGGCGCAGCAGGACGCGATGGGCCTCGGCCCGCGACGGCGTCGGGGCCGACCAGACGGCCTTGGGCAGTACCTCTTGCGGCAAACCGTAGACGCGCTCGAACGTCCCGCGCCGGGTGGCGGTGGTCAGTTCACCGGCCCAGAACAGGCATTCGGTCGCCCGTTTGGCCTCGCTCCAGCCCCACCAGCCGCCCTGGCCGCGCTGGCCCAGCTCCAGCTCGCCGGCCGACAGCGGGCCGCGCTCGTGGATCGCCGCCAGCGCCTTGTCGATGAACGGCCGGTGCTCGGCCAGGAACCGCGCGACGCCCTTCCAGACCCCGACCCCCTGGCGCGCGTCGTCCATGCGCCAGCGCAGCAGGGGCTGCAGGTCCAGCGGCATCAGCGAGGCCTCGTGGCCCCAATATTCGAACAGCGTCGGCTTCCGGCCCCAGGCCAGGTCCTCCAGCAGGGCGCGCGGATAGGCGCCCAGGCGCGAGAACAGCGGCAGGTAGTGCGAGCGCGAGACGACGTTGACGCTGTCGATCTGCAGCACGGCCAGCCGCTCGATCAGGGCGATCAGTTGGCGTCGGTTCGGCTGGGCGGGGCGGCGGTCCGCGAACCCCTGGGCGGCCAGGGCGACGCGGCGGGCTTGCTTGTGCGACAGGGTCTCGACCATGGGCCGAATGAGCATGGCGGGAGGCCGGGTGACAAGCTACCGCGCCGCGCGCTGCTGACGAAGGAAGTCACCATGGGCGGGTAGGGCGGCCGCGCCGTCGGCGGTGATCTTGCGCAGATCGGCCAGGAAGCCCCGCAGCTGGTCGTCGGTGAGCTGACCGGTCATCGGATGGTGGTCGTCCGGGGGCACGCCCTGGCCGACCAGCACCTGCAGCCAACTGGCCTCCAGGAACAGGTCGTCGGGCTCGCGGAACAGCCGGCCGTGGGTGCGGAAGAGCTCGACCTTGCGGGTCAGCTCGGTGGGAACCGCCCTGTCGCGGCACGCCTTCCAGAACGGTTCGGCGCGCTGGTTGGCCCAGTAATGCAGTACCAGGAAGTCCCGGATGCGCTCGAATTCCAGTCCGGTCTGGCGGTTGTACTCGTCGATGTCCCGCTGGGCGAAACCCTTGTTCGGGAACAGGTTCAATAGGCGTGACAGGCCCGACTGGATCAGGTGGATGCTGGTCGATTCCAGCGGCTCCATGAAGCCGCCGGCCAGGCCCAGGGCCAGGACGTTCCGGTTCCAGAACCGCTTGCGGCGGCCGGTGACGAATTTCAGCGTCCGGGGCTCGGCCAGCGGCTCGCCTTCCAGGCTGGCCATCAGCTGCGCCGTCGCCTCGTCCTCGCTGACGAAGCGGCTGCAGAAGACGTGGCCGTTGCCGGTGCGGTGCTGCAGGGGGATCCGCCATTGCCAGCCGGCGGCGCGGGCGATGGCCTGGGTGTAGGGGCGGGGCGGGCCGACATTGGCCGTGGGCGCGGCGACGGCGCGGTCGCAGGGCAGCAGGTCGGACCAGTCCTCGTAGCCGGTCTTCAGCGCCTGCTCGATCAGCACGCCGCGGAAGCCCGAGCAGTCGAGGAAGAAGTCGCCCTCGACGACCTCGCCGCTCTCCAGCGTCACCGCGCGCACGAAGCCGTCGGGTTCGCGCAGCATCGCGCCCAGGATCTTGCCCTCGGTGCGCGCCACGCCCAGCCGCTGAGCGTGATCGCGCAGATGGCGGGCGTAGAGGGCGGCGTCGAACTGGAAGGCGTAGGTCAGCGGTTCGCCCGCGTCGCCGGCGGCGCGGCGGACCGCGCGGTCGAAGCGTCCGGCGCGGGCGGCCCGGGCGTTGAGCGAATAGTCCCACAGCGCGTGGTCGTCGCCCTTCCGCCGCCCCGCCAGCCAGTAGTGGTGGAAGGGCACGGCGCCCAGCGGGCGTCCGATCTCGCCGAACGCGTGGATGTAGGACTGGCCGGGCGCGCGCCAGTCGACGAATTCGATGCCCAACTTGATCGTGCCCTGGGTCGCGGCGAGGAAGGCGTTCTCGTCCAGGCCCAGGAAGGCGTTGAAGTGGCGGATCTGGGGGATCGTGGCCTCCCCGACCCCGACGGTTCCGATTTCCTCGGATTCCACCAGGCGGATGCGGACCGTCTCGCCCAGCGCGCGGGCCAGCAGGGCCGCGCTCATCCAGCCCGCCGTGCCGCCGCCGACCACGACCACGGACCTGATCCTGTTGTCGGTCATGCCGAGCCTCGCTTCTTCGTCCGCCCCAAAAAGAAAAACCCCGCCGGAACGAGCCGGCGGGGAGTCGCAGGGGGGATGGTCTCTAGAACCGGTACGAAACCCCGACCATGTAGGTGGTGCCGTACTTCTGGTAGTCGATGGTCCGGCGGGGATCGCCGTTCTCGTAGGTCTTGAACGGCTCGTCGGTGATGTTGTTGGCCTGCAGCAGGATCGACAGGCCCTCGAGCGGCCCCTGGCGGAACTCGTAGCCGATCTGGGCGTCGAGCACGGACTCGGTGTCGACGGTCCGGTAGATCCGCGCGGCGCTGAGGCCGGCGACCTCGCCCAGGAACTTGCTGCGATAGCGGTTGCTGATCCGGGCGTTGAAGCCGTTGTTCTCGTAATAGAAGGTGGTGTTGATCACCGTCTTCGAGAGGCCGGGCATGGCGATGGGGCCCGAGTTCTCGTCCAGCTTGACCGAGCTGTCGGTGTACGAGCCGCTGATGATCAGGCCGAAGTTGCGCAGCGGTTCGAAGAAGATGTCGCCGGTGACCGAGGCCGACAGCTCGACGCCGCGGATATAGCCGCCCTTGCCGTTCTCCGGCCCCTTGGCCAGGCCCTTGGTGGTGCCCAGGGCCGCCTGCTGCGCGGGGCTGAGCAGGGGCACGAGGGCCGAGAAGTCCTCCAGGTGCGAGGAGCTGGAGTTCACGAAGTTGGAGAGCTTCTTGTAGTAGGCCGCCGCCGAGATATAGGCCGAGCGGCCGAAATACTTCTCGAGCGACAGGTCCACGCCGTCGGCGATGTAGGGGCGCAGCGTCGGATTGCCGCCGTCGGTGCTGAAGTAGGAGTTGTTCGGGTCGGTCGAGGTGAGGTTGCCGGCGTTCATGTTGAACGACTGGCTGGCGCGCAGCTCGTCCATCCGGGCCCGCGCCAGGGTGCGGGCCGCCCCGAACCGCAGGAAGGTCTCGTTGCTGAGGTCGAAGGTCAGGTTCAGGCTGGGCAGCACGTAGGTGTACTTGTCGCCGCCGTCGTTGTTGGCCGGATGGGCGGTGTCGGCCGGATTGACCCGCGTGCCGGTCGAGGACTGGTCGGTGTGGACCACCTGCAGGCCGGTGTTGCCGGTGACCGGGATCGAGCCGACCGTGCTGTCGATGTTGAACTTGGCGTAGGCGATCTGCACGTCTTCCTTCGCCGCCCAGTTACGGGTCTGGACGGCCGGGTTCTGGTCGGCGATCAGGGTGTAGACGCCGTTGTCGAGCAGGTAGGTCGGGTCATAGGCCAGCATGGCCTTGATGCCGATCAGGTTCAGGCTGACCGTGCCGATCAGGGCTTCCTTGGGAATGGCGCGGCTGAGCGGCGCGCCGTCGGCGATGCGGCCGCCGAAGGTCAGGAAGCTTTCGTGCACTTGCTTGGACTTCTCGCGGCGGCTGGCGTTGTAGCCGAACTCGACCTTGTTGATCGGACCCCAGGCCAGGTCGCGCTTGGCGCTCAAGCGGATGGCGTTCAGCTCGTCCTTGATCGAGGGGGTGTTGTAGAAGCCCGCCTGGGTCAGGGCCCCGCCGGCCGCGCCCGCGCCCCAGCCCTGCGGGTCGGTCAGCACGAATAGGGTGGAGTCGGTGTAGTCCAGGCTCGAGCCGAAGGTGGTGCCCGCGCCCGGCGTGGTGTGGAAGGTCATGGTGTCGGTGGCGCCGACGCCGGACGGGCCGGTGCCCGAATAGGACTCGAAGATCACGTCGGAGCGCTTGGCGTCCGAATGGCTGAGGTCGGCGGCCAGGGTCCAGCCGTTGTCGGTGTCGTAGGCGATGTTCCAGCCGGCCGACTTCAGGGTGGTGTGGCGGGTGTTGAGGTCGTTGCGCATGACCCCCTTCACGCCGGTGTAGGTTCCGTTGGTGATCAGGCCGCCCTCGGCGGTGTAGCCCGGCTGCAGGGTGGCCGAGCTCCAGAACAGCGGCAGCTCGATGCCGCGCAGGATCTGCTTCTCGCGGAACTTCGAATAGTAGAGGTCGAGCGAGGTGCGGAACTTGTCGGTCGGGCTGTATTCCAGCACCCCGATCACGCCGGTGCGCTTGAGGTTGTTGGACTGCACGTACGGCTTGGCGCCGCCGATGACCAGGTCGCCGGAGGCGGTGGTGGGATAGCCCCACGCGTTGAAGCGGCGGCTCTGGGTCGGGGTCGAGATGTCGGAGACCGCGACGGCGACGCCCAGGGTGTCGTTCAGGAACTGGTCGACGAAGGTGGCGCTGAGGCGGTGGCCGGTGTCCTTGCCGTCCGGGTTCAGCTTGTCCTCGCTGTTGAACTCGTAGCGGGCGTTGGCCGACAGGACCTTCTTGCCGTACTTCAGCGGTCGGATGGTCTGCAGGTCGGCGGTGCCGGCCAGGCCCTGGCCGATCAGGGCCGCGTCGGGGGTCTTGTAGACCAGCACGCCGCTGAGGATTTCCGACGGATACTGGTCGAACTCGACGCCGCGGTTGTCGCCGGTCGAGACCTGCTCGCGGCCGTTCAGCAGCACGGTGTTGTAGTCCGGGCCCAGGCCGCGGATCGAGATCGACTGGGCCCGGCCGTCCAGGCGCTGGGCGGTCAGGCCGGGCAGGCGGGCCAGGGATTCGGCGATCGAGGTGTCGGGCAGCTTGCCGATGTCCTCGGCCGACACGGCCTCGACGATCGAGCTGGAGGATTTCTTCAGCGCGATGGCGTTCTCGATGCCCGCGCGGATGCCGGTGACGGTGATTTCCTCGACGGTGTCGGGGCTCGATGCGGTCGTGTCCTGGGCATGGACGGCGCCGGCCGTCAGCAGCAGGGCCAGGCCCGTGGCGGCTCCGCTCATCAGTCGCGTTCGGCGCGGCGTGGAATTGGTCGTCATCAGAGGCTCCCTCCCAATCGGCTCCCGCGGTTCCGCCGCGGTGATCCAGACTTCGTTGTGAAAATTACTGCAAATAAATGCCTTCATTGCAACCGGAAAAATGGACGAAATGTCATGCGCGGCGTTCCGGGGTGGCGGATGTGTGGCTCTATCGGCGGCTTTTCCGGGCGCTGTAAGGCTTTTCAGTCTCGTCGAGAGCGCGATTGACAGGCTTGCGAGGTTTCTGCAAATTATTGCAAATCAATAGATCGGCGCCGCATCGACCGATCTTCGACACATCAGAGGGAGCGAGCGCTTGGGGATCCGGGGGGCATGGGCGAGTCGGTCGGCAGGCGCCGCGCTGGCTGTCGCCATGATGGCGGGGGGCGGCTTCGCCCAGGCCGCGTCGCCGGTTCGCGCCGCCTATCTGGATCGCCCGCCGCAGGACGAGGTGATCTATTTCGTCCTGCCCGACCGGTTCGCCAACGGCGATCCGGTCAATGATCGTGGAGGCCTCGCCGGCGATCGCCTGAAGACCGGCTTCGATCCCGCCGACAAGGGATTCTACCACGGCGGCGACCTGGCCGGCCTGACCGCCCGGCTCGACTACATCCAGGGCCTGGGCGCGACGACGATCTGGCTGGGGCCGATCTTCAGGAACAAGCCGGTGCAGGGACCGCCGGGCCAGGAGTCCGCCGGCTATCACGGCTACTGGATCACCGACTTCACCGAGGTGGACCCGCATTTCGGCACGAAGGCCCAGCTGAAGGCCTTGGTCGACGCGGCCCATGCGCGGGGGATCAAGGTCTATCTGGACATCGTCGCCAACCACACCGCCGACGTGATCCAGTATCGCGACTGCCCGACGGCCGGATGCGACTACCGCTCCAAGGCCGACTATCCGTTTGTCCGCAAGGGCGGCGTGGCGGGCGCGGCGATCAATGACGGCTTCCTCGGCGATCAGGCCGACCGGCAGACGGCCCGGAACTTCGCGCGGCTGACGCGGCCCGACTTCGCCTACGAGCCTTTCGTCCCCAAGGACGAGGCGACGGCCAAGGCGCCGGCCTGGCTGAACGACCCGATCTGGTACCACAACCGCGGAAACAGCCGGTTCACGGGCGAAAGCTCGACCTATGGCGACTTTTCCGGGCTGGACGACCTGGCCACCGAGAATCCACGCGTCGTGCAGGGCTTCATCGACATCTACGGCCGGTGGATCGACGATTTCGGCATCGACGGCTACCGGATCGACACCGCCCGCCACGTCAATCCCGAGTTCTGGCGGGCCTTCGTGCCGGCCATGCAGGCCCGAGCCAGGGCGAAGGGCATCCCGAACTTCCACATCTTCGGCGAGGTGGCCGAGACCGAGCCGGGCATGCTGGCCCGGTTCACCCGGGTGGACGGCTATCCCGCCGTGCTCGACTTCGCCTTCCAGGGCGCCGTGGCGGATGTCGTCAACGGCAAGGTCGGGACCGACGTCCTGGCGCATCTGTTCGCGCAGGACGCCTTGTACGAGGGCGGGGCGACGGCGGCGCTGCAGCTGCCGACCTTCCTGGGCAATCACGACATGGGCCGGATCGGCCATTTCGTGCGCGCCGCCCATCCCGACGCCTCGGACGAGGAGGTCGCGCGACGCGTGGTCCTGGCCCACGCCTTGCTGATGTTCACCCGCGGCGTCCCGGTGCTCTACTACGGCGACGAGCAGGGGCTGGCCGGCGAGGGCGGCGACAAGGATTCCCGCCAGGACATGTTCGCGACCCGGGTCGCCGCCTACGCCGCCGGCCGGCTGGTCGACGGCGGATCGGCGGCGGGCGATCACTTCAGGACCGACGGGACGCTCTACCGGTCGATCTCGGCCATGGCGCGGCTGCGAACCGCCGAGCCGGCCCTGCGGCGCGGCCGCCAGGTGGTGCGGGCCGCCGGCGACACGCCGGGCCTGTTCGCCGTCTCCCGGATGACCAAAGCCGGCGAGGTGCTGGTGGCGTTCAACACCGGCCTCACGCCGATCACCGCCCAGGTCGAGGTCGACGCGACCTCGCGGGCCTGGCGGTCCGCCCACGGATCCTGCGCGGCGGCCGCCACGGCGCCGGGCAGCTATCGGGTCGAGATCGGCCCGCTCGACTACACGATTTGCGTTTCGGAGGTTGGCCAGTGACGGTCGAGACCCTTTCAAAGCCGTCGGCCCGTCCGATCGACGACCGCGACTGGTGGCGCGGCGCGGTCATCTATCAGGTCTATCCGCGCAGCTTCGCCGACTCCAACGACGACGGGATCGGCGACCTGCCGGGCGTCACCGCCCACCTGGAGCACATCGCCTCGCTGGGCGTGGACGCCATCTGGCTGTCGCCGTTCTTCGCCTCGCCGATGAAGGACTTCGGCTACGACGTCTCCAACTACGAAGACGTGGACCCGATCTTCGGGACCCTGGCCGACTTCGACCGCCTGATCGACAAGGCCCATGCCCTGGGCCTGAAGGTGATCATCGACCAGGTGTTCTCGCACACCTCCGACGAGCACCCGTGGTTCAAGGCCAGCCGCCAGGATCGGACCAACCCCAAGGCCGACTGGTACGTCTGGGCCGACGCCAAGCCGGACGGCTCGCCGCCCAGCAACTGGCAGTCGGTGTTCGGCGGGCCGTCCTGGACCTGGGACGCGCGCCGTCGCCAGTACTATCTGCACAACTTCCTGTCGGCCCAGCCCGATCTCAACGTCCACAGCCCCCAGGTGCAGGACGCCCTGATCGCTACATCGCGGTTCTGGCTGGAGCGCGGGGTCGACGGCTTCCGGTTCGACGCGATCAATTTCGCCATGCACGACCCGGCCCTGACCGACAATCCGCCGATCCTCGAGGGTGGCGGCAAGCGCACCCGGCCGTTCGATTTCCAGCACCACTTCCACAATCAGTCGCATGACGGCATCCCGGCCTTCCTGAGCCGGCTGCGCCAGCTGGGCGAGTCGTACGGCGGCCGGTTCATGGTGGCCGAGGTCGGGGGCGAGCGGGCCGACAGCGAGATGAAGCTGTACACCCAGGGTCCAGACCGCCTGCACAGCGCCTACGGCTTCCTCTATCTCTATGCCGACGCCCTGGCTCCGGACCTGGTTCGGCAAGGCGCGGCCCTGTGGCCAGGCGGGGCGGGGGAGGGCTGGCCGTCCTGGACGTTCTCCAACCACGACGCGCCGCGGGCGGTGTCGCGATGGGCCCAGGGCCGCGATCCCAAGGCCTTCGCCGAGATGGCGCTGTTGCTGCTGGTGTCGTTGCGCGGCAACGTCTTCCTCTACCAGGGCGAGGAGCTGGGCCTGCCCCAGGCCGAGGTGCCCTACGACCGGCTGCGCGACCCCGAGGCGATCGCCAACTGGCCCGAGACCCTGGGCCGCGACGGGGCCCGCACGCCGATGCCGTGGGTGGCGGTGGCCGCCCACACGGGCTTTTCCAAGGTCGAGCCGTGGCTGCCGATCGACCCGTCGCACATCGACCTGGCCGTCGACCGCCAGGAGCGCGACGCCGACTCCACCCTGAACCTGACCCGCCGGGTCGTGGCCCTGCGCCGCGGGCTTCCGGGCTTGCGGACGGGCGGCATGACCCTGGTCGCGGCGCCCGAGCCGCTGCTGGTCTTCCTGCGGGGCGAGGGCGCCGACCAGGTGCTGTGCGCCTTCAACCTGGGTTTCGAGGACGTGGCCTGGGACCTGCCGGAGGGCTGGCGCGTTGTCGAAGGCGTCAACCTGGCGGGCGAGGGGGGGCTGCCGCCGATGGCGGGTCTGGTCGCGGTGAAGGCCTAGTGTCGGATCGGCGGGCCGTCCCGCGTCCTTGAAATGTCGCGACACGACATGGAGGAGCACCCAAGATGGACGCCCGCACCCATACCCTGACCCCCGCCGACGAGCTGGCCCGGCGCGGCCCGGTCCGTTTTCCCAACGAGAGCGCCGAATACCGGGCGGCGCGCACCGCGCTGCTGGCCGAGGAGCTCGAACTGCGTCGCCACATCGAGCGCGTCGCCGCCCAGCGTCGCGAGCTGCCGCCCGGCGGCGAGGTGCGCGGCGACTACCGGTTCCAGGGTGAGGACGGCCCGACCGACTTCGCCGGCCTGTTCGGCGACAAGGACACCCTGGCCGTCTACAGCTTCATGTTCGGGCCGCAGCGCGAGCGGCCGTGCCCGATGTGCACCGCCTTGCTCGGCCCGCTGGACGGCAACGCCGCCGATCTGGGCCAGAAGATCTCGCTCGCCGTCGTCGCCCGCTCGCCGCTCGAGCGGCTGCTGGACTTCAAGCGTGAGCGTGGCTGGAGGAACCTCAGGCTTTTCCAAGACTTGAACGACAATTTTTCACGCGACTATTTCGGCCTGCTGCCGGATGGGTCGGAGGTCCCGGCCTTCAACGTTTTCACCCGCCGCGACGGGACGATCCGCCACTTCTGGTCGGGCGAGATGACTGGCGATTCCGCCGATCCGGGCCAGGACCCTCGCGGCGCGCCGGACCTTTCGCCGCTGTGGACCGTGCTGGACATGACGCCGGACGGGCGGGGGGCGGACTGGTATCCGAAGCTGGACTACTAGGGTCCGTACTCAATAAGCGGTAACGGCGAGTGCGAGTTGCTGATTCAAGGCTTCTGGAAGGGAGTCTTGAGGATAGCCAAGCAGGTTCAGTGGCTTGGCGACGAGGGGTGGGCTCAGATCGAGCCCTTGCCGCCGCGCGGGCGCAAGGGCGCGCACCGACAGGGGCTCTGGCTGCGGATGTTCGAGGCCCTGACCGGGCGCAGCGTCCTCATCGCCGCCCTCTGCGCCTACTGGCTCAATTGAGTCCGGACCCTAGGGCGCCGAAAATGACGGTGTTCGCGACAGCGCTCGCGCCGCCTCCCGCCCCACGGCGAGAATGCGATCGGACATCTCGGCGCTGTCGGCGGCGCGGGCCAGTTGCAGCGTGCCGATGAAGGTCGCGAAAAGCGCCAGGGCCAAACCCTCTGGGTCCTTGGCCTGCGGCGGCATATAGGCGGCGACCTGTTGGGCGAGCGCCGCGGCGCGCTCGGTGTAGACCGTCCGCGTTTCCGGCGGTTCGCGAGCAATCTCCGCGGCCAGGGCGGCGGTCGCGCAGCCGACCTGCGGGTTGTCCCGATGCTCGGGCGACAGATAGGTCGCGATCAGCCCGTCGAGGCCCTCGGCGTCGAGGATTTCCCGCATCTGCTGGGCCTGGGCGTCCAGGGCCGTGGCGAGGCTTTCGCGCACCAGTTCGGTCTTGGACTGGAAGTGCGGATAGAAGGCGCCGTTGGTCAGGCCGGCGTCCTGCATGACGCGCGACAGCCCGGAGGCCGCGATGCCATCGGCGCGAAAGCGCTCCGAGGCCGCCTGCAGGATGCGCTGACGCGACGCGTCTCGCCGACCTTTTTCATAGCGCATGCCCTGCTCCCAAGATTTTCTATTGCATTACGATCATAATGTCACATTATGATCGTAATGCAAAGTGCGACGCCGCTCCGGCGCCCTCTGCCTACGGGAAGGCCCATGAACGCTCAACGCAAGAAGATCGCCCTGGTGACGGGGGCCTCCGCCGGGATCGGCCGCGCCATCGCCCAGGCCCTGGCCGCGGCCGGGTTCACGGTCTATGGCGCCAGCCGTCGGCCGCTCGCCGATCCGCCCAAGGACGTGCGGATGCTGACCTGCGACGTCACCGACGACGCGTCCGTCCAGGCGCTGGTCGCCAAGGTGCTGGCTGAGGCGGGCCAGATCGACGTGCTGGTCAACAACGCGGGGCTCGGCTTGATGGGCGGGGCCGAGGAAACCTCGATCCGCCAGGCCCAGGCCCTGTTCGACGTCAACCTGTTTGGCGTCATGCGAATGATCAATGCGGTGCTGCCGTCGATGCGAGAGCGCCGCCAAGGGCGTATTCTTAATATCAGCTCCGTGCTCGGACTGATCCCCGCTCCCTATTCCGCCCACTACGCGGCGACCAAGCACGCGCTGGAAGGCTATTCGGAATCCCTCGACCACGAGGTTCGCGCCTTCAATATCCGCGTTTCCCTGATCGAGCCGGGCTATATCCGCAGCACGTTCGACCAGAACGCCTTGCCGGCCGACTCGCCCATCGCCGTCTACGACCAGGCGCGGGCCGGCTTCCGGGCGCTGCTCGACGAGGTCATGCCGACCGCCGACCTGCCGGAGGTGGTGGGCGCGGTGGTTCGCGCCGCCGCCGTCGATCCGCGGCCCCGGCTACGCTACCCCGCCGGCCGGTTGGCCAAGCGGATCTCGCTCCTGCGCCGGTTCGCGCCGGCTAGGGCCTTCGATAAGAGCCTGCGCAAGCAGATGCGGTTGCCCGCCTAGGCCGGACCGAGCCCATCGCCCAGGAAGACCAGATGACCGACCAAGCCCTTGAAATGCATGTTCCTCGCAAAGGACCGGCGACGGTCCTGACGGCGGTGGAGCGCCGCTTGCCGCCGCCGGCGGCCGGCGAGGTCCGAGTCGCCATCGAGGCGGCCGGCGTCGCCTATGCCGACATCATGATGCGGCAAGGCGTCTATGCGGGACACAAGCCGCCGATCACGCCCGGCTATGACCTTGTCGGCCGGGTCGAGGCGCTCGGACCGGGCGTCGACGGCCTGGCGGTCGGCCAGCGGGTGGCCGGGATCACCGTCTTCGGCTCGTATACGACGCGCCGCAACGTCAAGGCGGCGTGGCTGGCGCCGGCGCCCGAGGGGGTGGATGCGGCCCGCCTGGTCGCGGTGGTCCTCAACGGGGTGACCGCCTGGCAGATGCTGCATCGGATCGCCAATCCAGCGGCGGGCGAATGGGTGCTGGTGCATGGGGCGGGCGGCGGCGTCGGCGGCCTGCTGCTCGACCTGGCGCGCATCGCCGGCGTCCGCGCGATCGGAACCGCCTCGCGCGGCAAGGCCGACGCCGTCCGCGAGCGCGGCGGCGAACCCATCGACTATGCGGCGGAGGACGTCGTGGCGCGGACCCGGGCCCTGAGCGGCGGCGGCGTGGTCGCGGCCTTCGATCACCTGGGCGGCAAGCATTTCAAGACGGTGTCGATGAAGGCGCTGCGCCCCGGCGGCGTGGGGGTGCTCTACGGCGCCTACGACATGACCCGGGGCGGCCAGGTCAATCCGCTGGCCGTCGCCGACCTGCTTCTGAACGCCCAGTTCTCCAGCCTTGGCCTGTTCGGCAAGGGCCAGGGCGTGGTCGCCTATTCCGCTGAACCCTGGCGTGACCAGCGGCCAAGCGCCTACCAGACCGATCTGGCGATCGTGCTGAAGCTGGTGGGGGACGGCGTCCTGACGCCGCTGGTCGGCGAAACCTTTCCGCTGCGCGCGGCGAGCGAGGCCCATCGCGCGCTCGAGACCCGATCGGTGGCCGGCAAGATCGTGCTGCTGAACGACTGACAGGCGCCGGCGGCCCTTGCAGGCGGCCGCCGGGCTTGTGCAGGGCGGACGTTCCGAAGACCTGAGAGGGCGGTGGATCTAACCCCCGCACGACTCCCGGATGATCAGGTCCGTCGGCACCCGCTCCGAACGGCTGGCGCCCTGGCCGCTTGCGTCCAGCAGCTTGGACACCATCAGCCGGCCGGCCTTGGCGGTGTCCTGCGAGATGGTGCTGAGCGCCGGGCGCGAATAGCGGGCGAACGGCACGTCGTCATAGCCGATCACCGAGACGTCGCGCGGGATCGACATCCCCGCGTGCTGCAGGGCGCGGATGGCGCCCAGGGCGATCAGGTCGGAGGCGGCGACCACGCCGTCGAACGTCACCCCGCGCTGGATCAGGGAGTCGACGCTGGCCTCGGCCGACTCCACCTCGAAATGGGTGGGCACGATCAGCTCGGGATCCACGCCCAGGCCGAACTGCTCGACCGCGTCCAGGTAGCCGCGATGGCGCTGCATGGCCTCGGGGGCCTCGGTGTCGCCGAGGAAGACGATGCGCTTGCGGCCCAGCCGCGCCAGGTGCAGCGTCGCGCGCCTGGCGCCCAGCGGATTGTCCGACCCCACCGAGCAATAGGCCTGGTCGGGCAGCTGCGCGCCCCAGACCACGAACCGGCCCTCGGTCTCGGCCAGGCGGTTGAAGGCGGTGTGCAGCCAGCTCTGGCCCAGGAAGATCACCCCGTCGGCGCGGCTGGTGGTCATGGCCGCCGACAGGTCCTCGAAGCTGGTCGGGGCCACGTGGCTGATCATCAGGTCGCAGCCGCGTTCGCGCGCCGCCTCGCCGACCCCGGCCAGCAGCTCCAGGAAGAACGGGTCCGACAGCCGGCCCTCGCGGCCCTGCGGGCGGGGCACCACGATGGCGATCGTGCCCTCGGCGCCGATCGGGCCGGCGGGCATGTAGCGGCGGAACGGATAGTCCATCTCGCGCGCCAGCTTCCAGATCAGCTGCTTGGTGCGGGTGTTGACGGCCGGGCTGTCGTTCAGCGCCCGCGAGGCCGTGGAGATCGACACCCCGGCCAGCCTGGCCAGGTCTTCCAGCCGCGTCGCGCCCTTGGTCACTGTCCCGCCCCGTCCGTAGGTGTTGCTGCAAAATTTGCCGCAAATCTTTTCAGACCTTTGTTAAGGCGCCGTGGCGGTGGTTTTCAAGCGCCGTCGGCGAGGTCCGGCGGACGTTGGGCGCCAAGTCCTGAAAATTTATGCAACTTCTTGCCGATCTCGCGGCGGCGAGCGGGTCGGTTTCAGAGCAGTGGAGGGCGGAATTTTCTGCAAAAATGACGATATTATCCCGCCAGTGCTCGGAAATTCCGTTGCCAGCCGGGCCGGCGCATGCGCAAATGCGCCCCGTACAAAGCGCTGAAAAAATTTGCGCAAAGCTCCGACCCAACGGAGCTTGGAAAGGGGAGCGATGGCGACCAAGGCCCGGCTGAACGGCTTCCAGATCTGGAACATGTGCTTCGGGTTCTTCGGGATCCAGATCGGCTTCGGCCTGCAGAACGCCAACACCTCGCGAATCTTCCAGAGCCTCGGCGTCGAGGTGAACCACCTGGCCATCCTGTGGATCGCCGCCCCGGCCACGGGCCTGCTGGTGCAGCCGGTCATCGGCTATCTCAGCGACAAGACCTGGGGACGCCTGGGCCGTCGACGGCCGTACTTCTTCTGGGGCGCGATCCTGACCAGCGCGGCCCTGCTGGTCATGCCCAACGCCCCGGCGCTGTGGATCGCCGCGGCCGCCCTGTGGGTGATGGACGCCTCGATCAACATCACCATGGAGCCGTTCCGCGCCTTCGTCGGCGACAACCTGCCCGACGAGCAGCGCGCCTCCGGCTACGCCATGCAGAGCTTCTTCATCGGCGCGGGCGCGGTCTTGGCCTCGGCCCTGCCGTGGATGCTGACCCATTGGTTCTCGGTCAGCAACGTGGCGGCGGACGGCGGCGTACCGCCCTCGGTGCACATCGCCTTCTACGCCGGCGCGGCCGGCCTCTTGCTGTCGGTGCTGTGGACGGTGTTCACGACCCGCGAATACAGCCCCGAGCAACTGGCGGCCTTCGAGGCCTCGGAGCGCGCGCTGAAGGGGCAGGCGCCGAGCGCCGTCGGCGAGGCGCCGACCCGCACCGTCCGCGCCTACCTGGTCGGGGGGCTGGTCTGGACCCTGGCCGGCCTGTTGCTGGCCGCCGCGATCTTCGCTGCGCGCCTGGAGAAGGAGCTCTACGTCCTGGCCGGCATGATCGGCCTGTTCGGCCTGGCGCAGCTGGTCGCCGGCGGCCTGAGGCGCGCCGACCGCACCGCCAACGGCTTCTCCGAAGTGGTCGAGGACCTGTTCCGCATGCCGGCCACCATGAAGCAGCTGGCGGTGGTGCAGTTCTTCTCGTGGTTCGGCCTGTTCGCCATGTGGATCTACACGACCCCGGCCGTCGCCGCCTTCCACTACCACGCCGCGGACACCGCCTCGCGGGCCTATAACGACGGCGCCGACTGGGTGGGGGTGCTGTTCGCGATCTATAACGGCGTGGCGGCCCTGGCGGCCCTGGTGATCCCGCTGATCGCCCGCGCCGTCGGCCGCAAGGCCAGCCACGCCCTTTGCCTTGGCCTGGGCGGCCTGGGCCTGGCGGCGTTCCCGCTGATCCGCGAGCCGGGCCTGCTGTGGATCCCGATGATCGGCGTGGGCTTCGCCTGGTCGTCGATCCTGTCGGCCCCGTATTCGATCCTGTCGGGCGCTCTGCCGGCCGCGAAGATGGGCGTCTATATGGGCATCTTCAACTTCTTCATCGTCATCCCGCAGCTGCTGGCGGCGACCATCCTGGGCCTGCTGCTCAAGGCCTTCTTCGGCGGCGAAGCGATCTGGGCCCTGGTGCTGGGCGCGGGCGGGATGCTGGCCGCCGCCGCCTGCGTGTTCCGGGTCCGCGACGTCGGCGAGCCCAGGGCGTCGCCCACCGAATCCGCGTCGCCCGAAGCGCTGTCCAAAGCCTGATCAGCGTCCTGATCGACGCCGTCCTTTCATGAGGTAGTTCCATGCGTTGCCTGAAGATGCTCGCCCTGGCCTCGGCGGCCGCCACGGCCCTCGGCGCCGGCGCTCGCGCCGAGACCCCGACCACTTGGGCCTATGCCGCCAAGACCGGCGTCGGCGCCTCGTACGAGGCCTATGTCGACGGCGCCTACAAGGACGGCGGCCCCACCGGCGCGGTGTCGAAGGTGTGGTTCTCGATCGCCGACGGGACCCTGACCGAGATCATGTACGGCCTGATCCACGAGGCCCAGATCAAGCAGCTGCGCGTGGCGGTGAAGACCGCGACCGGCCTGGCCGTCGAGGGCGCCGACACCACCAGCAAGACCGAATACCTGCACCTGGACGCCGCCGGCCGGCCGCTGTCGCCCGCCTACAGGGTGACCACCACCGACAAGCAGGGCCGGTTCGAGATCGAGAAGCGGATCTTCACCGACCCGGACCGCAACGCCCTGTTCGTGCGGGTCACGGTCCGCGCCCTGAAGGGGCCGGTGACGCCGTTCCTGGTGCTGGAGCCGCACATGGCCAACACCGGCGGCGGCGACACGGGCGCGGCGAGCGCCTCGGCCCTGACCGCCTACGAGGGCAAGGCCTTTCTCAGCCTGAAGGGCGGCCGGCCGTTCGTGAAGGCCGTCGCCGCGCCGCTGGGCGGCGACGCGCTCTCGGCCGTGAAGGCCGCGACCCTGACCGGCGGCGCGGCGGCCAAGGGCGCGATCGTCCTGACCGCCCAGCTTCCGCAGCAAGCCTCGGGCGAGGCGACCTACGACTTCGCCATCGGCTTCGGCGGCGACGCGGCGGCGGCCGACCAGGCCGCTGCGGCCACGCTGAAGACCGGTTATGACGAGGTGCTGGCCCGCTACAACGGCGAGGGCGACCGCGTCGGCTGGGAGGACTATCTGGCCTCGCTGACCGAGCTGCCGCGCCTGCGCGAGGCCTCGGAGGACGGCGGCAAGCTGGTCCAGGCCAGCGCCCTGATGCTGAAGGTGCAGGAGGACCGCACCTATGCCGGGGCCCTGATCGCCTCGCTGTCCAACCCTTGGGGCGACACGGTGGACGCGTCCAAGCCCTCGACCGGTTACAAGGCCGTCTGGCCGCGCGACTTCTACCAGTGCGCCATGGCCCTGGCGGCCCTGGGCGACAGGCAGACGCCGCTGGCCGCCTTCCACTATCTGCCGCAGGTGCAGGTCAAGGCGACGACCAAGGGCAACACCGGGGTCGGCGGCTGGTTCCTGCAGAAGACCTGGGTGGATGGCACGACGGAATGGGTCGGCGTCCAGCTGGACCAAACCGCCATGCCGATCATGCTGGGCTGGAAGCTGTGGAAGCTGGGCTGGCTGCCGGAGGCCGACCTCAAGGCCTATTACGGCAAGATGATCAAGCCGGCGGCCGACTTCCTGGTCGACGGCGGCAAGGTCGGCGTCGGGTGGAACCACGAGACCATCACCCCGCCGTTCACCCAGCAGGAGCGCTGGGAAGAGCAGGGCGGCCATTCGCCCTCGACCACCGCGGCGACGATCGCGGGCCTGGTGGTGGCGGGCGACATCGCCGAGCTGGCCGGCGACACGGCCGGGGCGGCGCGCTACCGCGCCACGGCCGACGCCTATTCGGCCAAGGTCGAGGCGCGGATGGTCACCACCAAGGGCCCCTTCGGCGACGGGACCTACTATGTGCGCCTGAACCAGAACGAGGACCCCAACGACCACGCCCCGATCGGCGCCGCCAACGGCCAGATCGCCCCGCCCAAGGACCAGGTGGTCGACGGCGGCTTTCTGGAGCTGGTCCGCTACGGCGTGCGCCGGGCCGACGACGCCGCGATCGTCGGCAGCCTGCCGGAGCTGGACGACACCAGCCGGGCCGATCTCTACCGCGTGCGCTACGACTTCGCCTTCCCGGGCGTGGCGGGCGAGTTTCCGGGCTGGCGGCGCTACGACGTCGACGGCTACGGCGAGGACGCCAAGACCGGGGCCAACTACGGCGTCGGCGGCCAGATGTCGCCCGGCCAGCGCGGCCGGGTCTGGCCGATCTTCACCGGCGAGCGCGGCCATTACGAACTGGCCGTGGCCAGCCTGAACGGCAAGCCCGACGCCGCGGCGATCCAGAAGATCCGCGACCGCTACGTCAAGGCCATGGAGCTGTTCGCCAACGAGGGCCTGCTGATCCCCGAGCAGGTCTGGGACGGCATCGGCCCCAACCCGCACGGCTATGCGCGCGGCGAGGGCACGGACTCGGCCACGCCCCTGGCCTGGTCGCACGCCGAATACGTCAAGCTGCTGCGCTCGGTCAGCGACGGCCAGGTGTGGGATCGCTACGCCCCAGTGGCGGCGCGCTACGCGAAGTAAAGCGACCAAGCTCCGCCCGTTCCAGGAAGAATCGGGACGGGCGGAAGCTTCACTTTAGAAGCGTCACTTCAGGGGCAGCTCGAACAGCGCGCCTTCGAACGCGTCGGCGCCGCGGCCGATCTCGGCGACGGCCGCCGACATCCGGCCGGCGCGGCCCAGCGCCGTGTCGGCTAGGGCGACCACCAGCCGGTTCGGGGTGGCGTGGGGGGCGGCGGCGCGCAGGGCCTGGGCGATGTCGCGCTCGGACCGTTCCGGCGCGCGCTGGCAGGCGACGACGAAGGCCGCGGCCGTCGAGCGGCTGACCCCGGCCCAGCAGTGGACCAGCATCGGCCGCGCCGCGTCCCATCCGGCCGCGAAGTCCAGCAGCTGGGCCACCAGGGCCGCGTCGGGCGCCGTCAAGCCGTCGCGCGGCTCGACGATGTCGTGAAAGGCCAGGCGCAGGTGCGCATCGCCGGGGTTCGGCGCAGGCCAGGCCTTGTCGTCGGTGGGCGACAGCAGGCTGACCACGTGCGACGGCCGGTGCAGCGTTCGCGCCGTCTCGACCTGGCTGAGCGGGCAGACCAGCAGGGTCACCGCGTCGCCATCGCGGCCGAGACGCCCAGCAGGACGCCAAGTTCGCAAGCCTGCTCGATCCCGCCCAGCACGTCGCCGGTGTGGCCGCCGATCAGCCGCCGGGCCGTCAGGGCCAGGGCCGCGGCCAGGGCCGCGCCGACCGCCGCCCCCGCCAGGCCCGGCCAGCCCAGCGGGGCCAGCGGCCACAGGCCCAACCCGGCGGCGATCAGCAGTTCGTAGGGCCGCACGCCATCGGGCGCGGGCTTGTACTTGGCGTCGTCGCGGTCGCTGACATGGCGGCCCAGCACCATGACCGCGACGGCGGCGACCCGGCCGGCGCCATGGGCGGCGACCAGGGCCAAGGCGGCGGTCGCCAGGGGCAGGGTCGCCAGCGCCGCGACCTTGATCGCCAGCGTCAGGCCCAGGGCCAGGACGCCGTAGGTCCCGATGCGGCTGTCCTTCATGATCTCCAGCCGCCGGGCCGGGGTCTGGCCGCCGCCCAGGCCGTCGGCGGTGTCGGCCAGGCCGTCCTCGTGGAAGCCGCCGGTGACCAGCACCCCCGCCGCCACGGCCAGCAGGGCCGGCAGGACCCCGCTCCACAGCTGTCCGGCCGCCAGCAGCACGCCGGCCCCGATCGCCCCCGCCAGGATCCCGACCAAGGGATAGTAACGGGCGGCGCGGGTGATCCAGTCCGGCTGGAAGTCGGCGAACGACGGGGCCGGCAGGCGGGTCAGGAACTGCAGGGCGCAGAAGAACAGCTTCAGCTGGCGCGGCATCAGCCCGGACTCGCCTGGCCGCCGGCCAGGACGTCGGCCAGGGCGGCGACCTCGGTCAGCAGGTTGGCGGCCGCCACCAGCAGCGGGGCCGCCAGGGCCGCGCCGGTGCCTTCGCCCAGCCGCAGGCCCAGGTCCAGCAGCGGCCGCGCGCCCAGGGCCTGCAGCATCGCCGGATGGCCGCGCTCGGCCGAACCGTGGGCGAAGACGCAATAGTCGAGGGCGGCGGGGACCAGGCGGACGGCGGCCAGGGCGGCGGCCGTGCTGATGAAGCCGTCGACCAGCACCACGCGCCGCATGGAGGCCGCGCCCAGCACCGCGCCGGCCATCATGGCGATCTCGCAGCCGCCGAACTGGGCCAGCACGTCCAGCGGCTGGGTCGCGTCCGAACGCTGAGCGGCCCGGACGGTCCCGGCCATCTTGCGGGCCAGGCCCTCGGCGTCGTGGCCCGTGCCCTGGCCGACGCAGGCGTCGAGCGGGGCGGGGGCCAGGCGGTGCATGACCAGGGCGGCGGACGAGCTGTTGCCGATGCCCATCTCGCCCAGGGCGATGACGTCGGCCCCGTCGGCGGCCGCCGCCCGGGCGATGTCGGCGCCCTGGGCGACGGCGGCCAGCACCTCGTCCGGCGTCAGGGCCGGTTCGCGGGCGGCGTTGCGGGTCCCGGGCCGGATCTTGGCGGCGATCAGGTCGGGATGGTCGGGCAGGTCGGCGTCGACCCCGGCGTCCACCACGCGGACCTGGACGCCCGAGGCCTTGGCGAACGCGCTGACGCTGGAGCGGCCCGACAGGAACAACCCGACCATGGCGGCGGTGACGCTGGACGGGTAGGCCGAAACCCCCTCGTCGGTCAGGCCGTGGTCGCCGGCGAACACATAGAGGTCGGTGCGGGCGATGCGCGGGTCCGGCCGGTTCTGGATCAGGCCGATCCGCACCGCCAAGTCCTCGATCTGCCCCAGCGACCCCGGCGGCTTGGCCTTGCCGTCCAGCAGGGCCCGCAGGATCGGCTCGAGCGCGGCGTCGACGGGGGTGATGGCGGCGGCGAGGGCGGGGAGGGTCATCATGATGAGATCCTGGATAGACCAGCAAGGGTCATCGGGCGAGCACGACGATCAGGCCGGCGGCCAGCGGGATCGTCCACAGCAGCAGGCAGGCCCGGCGATAGAGGCGCAGGCCGCGTTCGAGGTCGGCGGCGGTCGGGCGCGGTCCGTCGCCGAAGGTCGGCCGTTCGGTCCGCGCGCCGTCGTAGACCGCGTCGCCGCCCAGCTGGACGCCCAGGGCCCCGGCCATGGCGGCCTCCGGCCAGCCGGCGTTGGGCGAGGCGTGCCGGCGGGCGTCGCGGACCATGATCCGCCAGCCGTCGGCGAAGGTCCTGGCCCCCGCCAGGGCGATCAGACCGCCGGCCAGCCGGGCCGGGGCCAGGTTCATCAGATCGTCGGTGCGCGCCGCCGCCCAGCCGAACATCCGCCAGCGCTCTTCCCGGTGGCCGACCAGGCTGTCGGCGGTGTTGACGCTCTTGTAGGCGAACAGCCCGGGCAGGCCGCCGGCCAGCAGCCAGAGGGCCGGGGCGACGACGCCGTCGTTGAAGCTTTCGGCCAGGCTCTCCAGGGCGGCGGCGGCCACGCCCTCGGCGTCGAGCGGTTCGGTGTCGCGGCCGACGATCAGCCCCACCGCCGCGCGGGCGGTCGGCAGGTCGCCGGCCCGCAGCGGCGCCAGGACGGCCGTGACATGGTCGTGCAGGCTGCGCTGGGCCAGGCCGACGGTCGCGACCAGGGCGATGAACGCCTGCGCGGCCAGGCTGGTCCCCGCCAGGCCTTGCACCGCCGCGCCGAGCAGGACGGAAGCGGCGACCAGCAGCACGACCAGCGCGACGCCCAGCAGTCGGCGGCGCCGGTCGGACGCGGTCGGCCGGTTCCAGCGTTGCTCCAGCCCCTCGATCAGCGCCGCCGGCCAGGCCACCGGATGCCCGGCCAGCCGGTTCAGCGCCGCCGGATAGCCCAGCATCGCCTCCAGCCCCAGGGCCAGGGCCGTGACCCAGGGCCAGGGCGGGACGTCAGCCACCCGCCCGTCCGATCAGTTCGATCAACGGTCCGGCGCCGCCCGCCACGATCGCGGCCTTCACGCCATAGGCCTGCTCCAGCACGGCGGGCGTCAGGGCGTCCAGCGGCGCGGCGTCGGCGATCAGGGTCCCATCGCGCAGCACCAGCACCCGGTCGGCCAGGCGCAGGGCCACGCCCAGGTCGTGCAGGGTCATGACCACGCCGTGGCCGCGCTCGGCCGCGAAGGCGCGCATCAGGTCGACGGCGTCCAGCTGGTGACCGGGGTCCAGTCCCGCCAGCGGCTCGTCGGCCAGCAGCCACGACGGCTCGCCCGCCAGCACCCGGGCCAGCAGGGCGCGGGCCCGCTCGCCGCCCGACAGGGTGGTGACATCGCGATGGGCCAGGCCGGTCATGCGGGTGCGGACCAGGGCGGCCCGGACGGCGGCGTGATCGGCGTCGCTGAGCCCCCGGGCGCCGCTGTGCGGGGTGCGGCCAAGCCCGACCAGGGTCTCGACGTCCACGGCCCAGGCCACCTCCGGCGTCTGGGGCAGGAAGCCGATGCGCCGGGCGCGTTCGCGGGGGTTCAGGGCCAGGACCGGCCGGTCGTCCAGGCGGACCTGGCCGGCGTCGGGGCGGCGCAATCCGGCCAGGCAGGCCAGCAGGGTCGACTTGCCCGCGCCGTTGGGCCCGACAATGGCGGTGACCTCGCCCGTGCGGAACCGCGCCGCGACCCCGGCCAGCACCGCGCGGCCGCCCAGGGCGACGGTCAGGTTATCGGCGACCAGATCGCTCATGCCGGTCTCGTTCATGCCGGTGTCCTTCATGCCAGCCTCCGGCGCATCGAGATCAGCAGGGCCTGGAAGAACGGCCCGCCCACGGCGGCCATGGCCACGCCCAGGCGAACCTCGGCGGCCGAGGGCGTCAGCCGCACCAGGATGTCGGCGGCCAGCACCAGAGCCGCCCCGGCCACGGCGCTGGGGGCCAGCAGGGCGCCCGGCTGGTGGCCGACCAGCGGCCGCATCAGGTGCGGGACGATCAGGCCGACGAAGCCGATCATGCCGGTCACCGCCACGCTGGCGCCCGAGGCCAGACCGACGCCGACGGCCAGCAGCACTCGGGTCAGGTTCAGGTCGATCCCCAGCGCCCGGGCCCCGGTCTCGCCCAGGGTCAGGGCGTTCAGCGCCCGGCCCAGCATCAGCATCACGCCCGAACCGGCGACGATGAAGGGCAGGGCGCGCCAGACGTCGTCGGCGCTGCGGTCGGCCAGCGAGCCCAGCAGCCAGTTGATGATCTCCTGCGCCGCCCAGGGGCTGGGGGCCAGGCTCAGCGCCAGGGCGACGCCGGCGCTGGCCACGGTGTTGAGGATCACTCCGGCCAGGATGAAGGTGATGGTCCCGCCGGTTCCGCCGGCCAGGACCAGCATCACGGCCACGCCGAGCCCCGCGCCGATCATCGCCGCCACGAACAGCAGCCAGGGCGTGGTCAGGCCAAGGCTCAGATACATGGTCATCACCGCACCCAGGGCGGCCATGGACGACACGCCCAGCACGCCGGGATCGGCCAGCGGGTTGCGGGTGTAGCCCTGCATCGCCGCGCCGGACAGGCCCAGGGCCGCGCCGACCGCGACCGCCAGGATGGTGCGCGGCAGCCGCAGTTCGAAGATGATCGCCCAGCGCGGGTCGTGGGCGGCCTGCGACCAGGCGCTCCACGGAACCCAGACCCGGCCGGCCATCAGCGACAGACCGCTCAGAAGCAGCACCAGCAAGCCAAGCCCGCCCAGCAGCAGAAGGCGTCGGGTCATGCGGCGGCTCCCAGGACTTGGCGGCGGGCGGTCGCCAGGGCGGCGACGGTGTCCACGAGGCCGGGGCCGCCGCAATAGAGCAGCCGCTCGGGGAACGCCGCCCGGGTCATGCGGGACGAGACGCTGGCCAGGGCCGGATGGTTCAGGATCCGCTCGGCCCAGGTCGCGGCGTTGGGCGCGGCCTGGCCGGCCAGCAGCACCTCGGGCGGATCGTCCAGCAGCCGCTCCAGCGAGACGTTGCCCCACTTCTTCAGGCCGTAGCGCTGGGCGACGTTCACGAAGCCGGCGCGGCGCATCATCTCGTCGACCAGGGTGCCGTGGCCGGCCGCCATGCCGTTGGGCTGGAAGACCAGGGCGGTGATCGGGCGGGTTCCGGGACGCGGCGCGCCCCTGGCCATCGCCGCCTCGACCCGGGCGATCAGCGCCTCGCCGCGCCGCGGATGGCCGGCGGACTCGGCGATGCGCCGGATCTGGTCCTGGTTCTCGACCCAGCTGTTGGGCACCTTGAACAGCTCGGTGCGGACGCCCAGCCGCTTCAGCGCCGCGCGGGTGGCGGGCGAGGAGTGGGCGGCGGTCAGCACCACGTCCGGCCGCAGGGCGATCACCTCCTCGGCGCTCTCGTAGGTGATCGGATAGGTCCGGGCGATCGCGGCGATGCCCGACTGCTGCGGGTCGCGGGCGTAGTGGCTGAGCGCCACGATCTGGGCGCGGTCGGCGACATGGACCAGCACCGCATCCAGGCAGGGGTTCAGCGAGATGACGCGGGGCGGGGCGCCGGCGCTGGCCGCGCCGCCCGCAAGGCCCGCCGCCAGACCCGCTCCGACCGCGGCGCGACGCGTGAGCCCGGTCAAAACTCGACCCCGCGCTGGGCCTTGAAGCCCTGCTCGAACGGATGCTTGACCAGGGTCATCTCGGTGACCAGGTCGGCGATCTCCAGCAGCTGCGGCTTGGCGTTGCGGCCGGTCAGGCAGACATGCTTGTCGTTGGGGCGCGCCTTCAGCACCGCCACCACTTCGTCGATGTCGAGATAGTCGTAGCGCAGGGCGATGTTGATCTCGTCCAGCAGCACGAAGTCCAGCTTGGGATCGGCGATCATCTCCTGCGACACCAGCCAGGCGGCCCGGGCGGCGGCGATGTCGCGCTCGCGGTCCTGGGTGTCCCAGGTGAAGCCCTCGCCCATCACTGCGTAGCGCACCTGGTCGGGGAACTTGCTGAAGAACAGGCGCTCGCCGGTCTTCCACTTGCCCTTGATGTACTGGACGACGCCGACCTTCAGGCCCCAGCCCAGGTTCCTGGCCACCATGCCGAAGCCGGCCGAGGACTTGCCCTTGCCGTCGCCGGTATGGACCAGCAGCAGGCCCTTCTCGAGGGTCTTGGTCTCCATCATCGCGTCGCGCTCGGCCTTGAGGGCCTTCATGGCTTGCGCGTGCTTGGCGTTGAGGTCTTGGGCGTTCGGGTCGTCGCTCATCGGAGGCTCTCCAGGGCGTTGGCGAGGCGGAGCCAGTCCGCTTGCGGGCCGGGCAGGCCGAAGCGGATCAGCGTCTCGTCCCAGGGGAAGGGGCGGGTCAGGATCCCGGCGCGGGCCAGGGTCTCGAAGCGGCGCGGCGCGTCGGTCGCGCGCGCCAGGCGAAACAGCGCCGTGCCGCCGGCGATCGCGAACCCGGCCCGGCGCAGCAGGGCGTCGAGGCGGGCGGCGTCTTCCGCTAGACGCAGGCGGGTGCGCGCCGCCCAGTCCGCGTCGGCATAGGCCGCCAGGCCGGCGGCGATCGCCGGGCCGGAGACGGGCCAGTCGCCCAGCGCCTGGCGGACGCGGGCGGCCAGGGCCGGTGCGGCGACCAGGAAGCCCAGGCGCGCGCCGGCCAGGCCGTGGAACTTGCCGAACGAGCGCAGGACGATCAGGCGCTCAAAGCCCGGCGCGCCGGCCAGCGGGCTGACGGAGAGCGTCGGATCGACCTCCACGAACGCCTCGTCGACCAGCAGCGGCCCGTCCGTCAGGCCGAGGACCTGGTCGGACGGCAGGGCGTGGCCGCTGGGGTTGTCCGGATTGACCAGCACCCGCAGGTCGGCCGCCGCGTCGCCTGGATCGACGACGAGGGCGCCGGCCGCCCGCCAGGCCTCGGCGTGACCGCCATAGGTCCGGGGCGGGATGGCGATCCGTCGCGCTTCGCCCAGGCGCGGCAGCAGGCGGATCAGCGCCTCGCTGCCGGCCGCCGCGACGACCCGTGCCGGATCCTCGACGCCGAACGCCTCGGCTGCGACCCGTTCCAGAGCCAGCAGCGAGTCCGGATCGGGCAGGCGTGACCAGGTCTCCGGCGCCAGAGCCGGGACCGGATAGGGCCAGGGATTGATCCCCGTCGACAGGTCCAGCCACGGCGTCGGCGCGTCCGGCCAGGCCGTCCGCGCCGCGCCGAGGCGTCCGCCGTGGCCGAGGAAGGCCGCCGGCGTCGCCATGGCTAGAACCTGGCCCGCACGCCGGCGAAGGCGCCGCGGCCCAGGGTCCCGTAGCGGTAGAGGGTCTCGTACTGCTGGTCGAACAGGTTCTCGATCCGGCCGTACAGCTCGAACGTGTCGTTGATCGGATAGGAGATCCGCACGTCGGTCAGCACGTAGCTCTTCAGCCGCCGGGTGTTGCTGGCGTTGTCGAAGCTGTGGCCGACATACTGCATCGTCACCCCGCCGGTCAGGCCGTTCGGCAGGCTCAGCTCGGCGTCCGCCGAGGCGGTTTCGCCGGCCCGGCGGGCCAGGTCCTTGCCGTAGTTGGGGCCGGCCGAGCGGTTGACCGCGTCCATATTGGTGTAGTTGGCCGAGAGTGTAAGGACGGAATTGACCTCGAAGCTGCCCTCCACCTCGACGCCGTCGGCCTGGGTTTTGGCGGTGTTGGCGTAGCCGCCGAAATTGGGCGGGGTGTTGTTCGACATGAAGTCGATCTGGTTCTTGGTGTCGCGGTTGAAATAGGTGATCGCCCCGCGCAGGCGGCCGTCCAGGACGCTGTGCTCGACGCTGACGTCCCAGCTCCTGGCCTCTTCCGGTTTCAGGCTGGTGTTCCCGTAGTCGCTGTACAGCTGGTACAGCGACGGGGCCTTGAAGCCTTCGCCGTAGTTGGCGCGGATCACGGTGGCGCCGCCGTTCGGGCTCCAGGTCGCGCCGGCCTGGTAGGTGGTGGCGCCGCCGAAGGTGTCGTGGTCGTCGTGGCGAACGCCGCCCGTCAGGGTCAGGCCGGGGGCGAGCTTGGCCTGCAGCTGGCCGTAGACGCTGTCCATGCCGGTGGCGTGGCGGTCGGGCGTCGGGGTCGGGTCGAAGCTGGAGGGCGCGGCGGTGCGGAACCACGAGCGCTCGGTCGAGACCCCGAACACCGCGCGCCAGACCGGGTTGATCGTCCAGGTGCCCTGGTATTCCAGGCTGTTGTCGGTGCCCTTGGCGTCGAACGTCTTGGTCGTGACGGCTTGGCTGGGGTCGTAGTTGTCGCGATCGGTCTGGGTGTACGAATAACCGATGCGGCTGTTCAGGGCGCCGTCGAAGTTGGACAGGCGCGCGCCCAGATAGCTGACCAGCTCCTTGGTCTTGCCGTACTCGGCGGTGTCGGCGAACGAGAACAGCGGGGCGGGGAAGCCGTCGAATTCGTTGCGGCCCTTGGCGTAGGACAGGCGCGCGTCCAGGCTGGCCCAATCCGTCGCCTTCAGGTCCAGGCGGCCGCTGAGCGCGGTGTTGCGGTAGCCGTCCTTCTCCTTGCCGCCCAGGGCCTGGTCGAAGTTGGAGACGCCGGCGGTGGTGTAGGATCCCGCCGCCAGGCGCCAGCCGCCCCAGTCGCCGCCGGCCCCGACGCCCACCCGGGCGTAGGCCGTGGCGCGCGAGCCGCCCTCGACCGTGGCGTCGCCCGCCAGCGGACCGTCCGGGGTCTTGGTGATCATGCTGACCACGCCCCCGATGGCCTGGCTGCCCCACAGGGTCGATTGCGGGCCGCGCAACACCTCGATGCGGTCGACGTCGCCGGCCAGCAGGGTGGCGAAGTTGTAGCCGCCGCCGGTCGCCGACGGGTCGCTCAGCTTGACGCCGTCGATCAGCACGGCCGTCTGGTCGCTTTCGGCGCCGCGGATGCGCACCTGGGTCGAGCCGCCCACGCCCCCGTTGCGGGTGACTGTGACGCCGGGCGTGCGCGACAGCAGGTCGGAGACCACCACCGCCTGGCGCTGGCGCAGGGTCTCGGCGTCGATGACGGTCATGCTGACCGGGGTTTCGGACAGCTTGTCGGCGGCGCGGCCGGCGGTAACGACGATCTGGTCGACTTCGCTGGGCGCGTCGACGGCGTCGGCGGCCAGGACCTGGCTCGGCAGGGCGAGGGCGGGAAGGGCGGCCACCAGGGCCAGGATGGAAGTCGAGCGCATGTTCAAGTCCTCCGTGCGCGGCAACGAAGGCCGGCCCGAGGAATCGGGCTGGCCTGGCGATGTCGCCTCGGGGGAAAGAACCCCATCGTACGGCGCACCCCGGCCGGACGAAGGACGACCGCGACGGGCAGGTCTCCTGGCTCGCGGGTCGTCGCCGGTGCGCGTCGCCTTCCCAGCCGCTCTCCGAGGAAAGCAGTCAGTGGCTTCGTGACGCGCGGGCTCGCCGCTTACAGTTGCGGGGGCAGCCCGGGTTTCGCACCCGAGTTCCCTTTTCATCCTCTTTCGAGGAACCTGTCGCGTGAGCTGCACTATATGTTGCGCCGCACACGGTCAATCTGACTGGGCAATCTGGAGCGCGTCTTGCCGTTCACCCTCGTCCTGGGCGGAGCCCGATCCGGAAAAAGCGCCTTCGCCCAGGCCTCGGCGGAAGCCTTGGCCGCGGAAACCGGCGGCCGGCTGGTCATGATCGCCACCGCCCAGGCCTTCGATTCGGAGATGGCCGAGCGCATCGCCCGCCATCGCCAGGACCGGGGTCCGGCCTGGACGACCCTGGAGGCGCCGCTGGACCTGGCGGCCGCCCTGGACGGCCTGGGGACCGGCGACGTGGTCGTCGTCGACTGCCTGACCCTCTGGCTTTCCAACCTGATGCTGGACGGGCGGGACGCAGCGGCGGCGGCCTCCGGACTGGTCGAGGCGGTCGGGCGGTTCGAGGGGACGCTGTGGCTGGTGTCCAACGAAGTCGGCTTCGGCATCGTGCCCGACAATGCCCTGGCCCGGCGGTTCCGCGACGAGGCCGGTCGGCTGCACCAGGCCTTGGCCCAGGCCGCCGACGCGGCGACCCTGTTCGTGGCCGGGCTGACGCTGCGCCTGAAATAGGCCTCGGAACGGGGACAGGCGCTCGTCCGTCCCCGTCGTCGTCGACCCGAACCTCAACGATCTCAATGCCCTGCAAAAAAGCAGCGTCACAAGTCCTCGGACCTCGAGGGTGTTGCACAATCATAGCTGTCCCCATCGCGGGGGAGGGCTCTTGGTACCGGCCCAAGCAGGCGATGGAGATGGAACCGAGCGGGGCCGCCTGGGCCTGGCGATCGGCTCCTGGCGGGCGGCGGGGCTCAGAAGGTCCCAAGGTTCGGCGGGAACGATGGCGGGACAGGCGGGTCGACGGGGCCGGGAGGTTCAAACCGGCCTGTTCCAGGATCTGTCGGAGTCGCCGACGGCCCCTTCCGGGCGACTTTGATCCTGCCCGTCCGAGGGGAAACGTCGACCGGGATGAAACAAGCCCTCAGTCGACGTCCCTTGAGAAAAACGGTTTCGCGGAGCGGTCAGTCCAAGCCGAAACGCACACACAAATACTC
>NZ_FORN01000059.1 GCF_900114015.1 Caulobacter sp. UNC279MFTsu5.1
CCCATCGCAGCGAAAGCGCGTGGCGGCCAAGCCGTGCGCGCGACCCCCTCAGTCGCTCCGCGACAGCTCCCCCAAGGGGGGAGCATCTGGCGCGGCGTTCATAGATCCTCCCCCTCTGGGGGAGGTGGCCCGGAGGGCCGGAGGGGGATCGCGGCGTCCTCAAGCCTGCGCCGCCGCCCGCTCCCGCATGTGCCGGACCATGCCGATCGCCGCCAGGCCGTAGTGCAGGGCGGCCCAGGCGTAGAAGCACAGGAGGACGATGATGCCCTGTTGCGTCGAGCGGGCCATGGCGCCCTTGCAGAGCGCGGCCAGGTCGGCGGGCGAGCCCTTGGGCGCCAGGCCGCCCGGGCACTGGGCGGTGAAGCTGGCCGCGCCGGGATCGGTGAACGAACCGCCCAGGGCATGGAGGATGCCGGTCGAGCTCGGGTGGTTGAAGTTGAACCGCGCCAGGTGGTCGATCAGCCAGCCCGTGAACCATGGCCCGCCGCCCAGGGCGATCAGGTTGAGGAAGAAGAACAGCAGCGCCGTGGCGGTGGCCCGCCGGCGCGGCTCGACCGAGTTCTGGACGACGCCGAAGGTCGGGGCCAGATAGGTATAGTGGAAGATGCCCGGGACCAGCAGGATCAGGGCGGTGGTCTGCCAGTTGGTTTGCAGGTAGGCGGCGACGTAGATCGGCGTCGCGACCAGCAGGCCGAGGGCCGGGACCAGGGCGTACCACTTGGCGCTGCGCTTGCCCGACCAGTCGGTCAGGAAGCCGCCGACCAGGGTGCCGACCCCGGCCGAGAAGCCGCCGATCAGGCCGACGATCAGGCCGACCTGGGCCAGGCCCAGGCCGTAGGTGCGGACGAAATAGGGCGGCACGAACGCGCCCGAACCGTACGAACCGAACGAGGCGATGGTCACGCCCAGCATCATGTGCAGCACGGGCCATTTGCCGAACAGCACGCAGAGCACGGCCCACAATTCCTTGAATTCGTTGATCAGCGAGAAGGGCGGCTTGGGCGGTTCGACCACGACGTCCTCCGCTTCGAGCGGCCGTTCCTTGACCTCCGAATGGCCGCGGGGCGGCTCCTTGACGATCAGCTTGACCAGCACGGCTAGCAGGATGCCGGGCAGGCCGACGATCACGAAGGCCACGCGCCAGCTGAACTCCTGGGCCAGCCAGCCGCCGGCCACGGCCCCGAACATCGTGCCCAGCGGGATGCCGAACGAATAGATCGACAGGGCCGAGGCGCGTTTCTTGGGCTCGTAATAGTCGCTGATCAGCGAGTGGCTGGGCGGCGAGCAACCGGCCTCGCCGACCCCGACGCCGAAGCGGTAGAGGGCCAGCTGGGCGAAGCTGGCGGCGCTGCCGCACAGGGCCGTGAAGCCGGACCAGACGACCAGGGAGATCGAGATGATCGTCACCCGGTTCCAGCGCTCGGCCATGCGGGCGATCGGGATGCCCAGCAGGGTGTAGAGCAGGGCGAAATAGAGACCGCCCAAGAGGCCCAGCTGGGTGTCGGTCAGCTTGAGGTCGACCTTGATGGCCTGGCCGATGGTGGCGATGATCGTGCGGTCGATGAAGTTGAAGGTGTAGGTGGCGAGCAGCAGCCCCAGCACCGCGGCCTTGTAGCCATTGGAATACAGCGGCTGCGCGCCGGCTTGCAGAATTGGCGGCTGTGCGCCGCTAGGCATGTTCGCCTGCGCCATCCTGGGCCTCTCCCTTCAAACATTTGTTCTAATCGTTGGGCCGACTGTAGACGTAACGGAAGCGCCAAGGCCAGGGGGGAAATCGCGGCCGTTTGGCGGCGTCCGGATGAACGCTGGACAACGAGGGCGCCCGCGTCCGTTCAGGCGCGAAGGCCTTCAATGGACCCCTGGCCGCGACAGACGGCCCTGAAGGAGGTCCCCCATGCACGCCTTGCCCCGTCCGCGCCCCGCGCCGCTCGCCCGGTCAGCCGAGATCGTTCCCTTCGAGGAGCTGAACCGCGCCCGGACGCTGCGCGCCCTGGCCCGCGACGCCGGCCCGCCCGGCGAACCGCATCCCTGGGCCTATGCCTTTCCCAGGCCGCTCTTGGGTCAAAACGACTAGGCGAGGACGACCGGCGTTGTTCCGCGCGAGCGCTCGGGCTAAGCCCTGGGGTCCGCCCGTTCGCGAAAGAGGCTCGCCATGGAAATCGTCGTCGGCACCAAGAAGTGGTCCAGCTGGTCGCTGCGTCCCTGGCTGGCGTTGAAGCACACGGGGGAGCCGTTCAAGGAGACCGTGGTCGAGCTGCGCCAGGTCGGGACGTCCGAAGTCGAGATCGCCAAGCATTCGCCCAGCCATCTGGTGCCGGTGCTGAAGGACGGCGATCTGGCGATCTGGGATTCCCTGGCCATCTGCGAGTACCTGGCCGAGAAATTCCCCACCGCCAGGCTGTGGCCCCAGGACGCCGCCTTGCGGGCCCTGGGCCGGTCGGCGGCCGCCGAGATGCATTCGGGCTTTACGTCGCTGCGTGGCGAATGCCCGATGGCGCTGGAGGCCGCGCCCGGCGCCGTGGCGATCTCCGAGGCCACCCAGAAGGACGTGCGCAAGATCGTCGAGCGTTGGAACCAGCTGCTCAAGCGTTCGGGCGGGCCGTTCCTGCTGGGCGACTGGTCGATCGCCGACGCCTTCTACACCCCGGTGGCGACCCGGTTCCGCACCTACGGGATCCACCTGTCGGACTATGGCGACACCGGCCCGGCCGGCGCCTATTGCGAGCGCGTGCTGCAGACTCCGGAGTTCCTGGCCTGGGAGGCCGACAGCCTGGCCTAGGTTCTGTCCTCGGCCGGGAACATCGCGAAATAGGGCTCGGCCTCCTGCAGCACCCGCGCGAACGACGGGCGGGCCAGCAGGCGGTCGAGATAGGCCGAGACGGTGGGATGGCTCTCGCCCAGCGGCGCCACCTTGTTGGCGTAGAACAGGGCGGGCGCCGCCGCGCAGTCGGCCAGACTGAACGCCTCGCCAGCCGCCCAGGTCCGCCCCGCCAGCTCGGCCTCCAGCAGGTCGTAGGCCATGACCAGCTGCCCGCGGGCATGGGCCACGCCGTGCGGGTCCTTGGCGCCGGCCGGCCGGATCCGGTCGCCGACGATCTTCTGCATCGACTCCTGGACGTAGTTGTCGAACAGGCGGTCCAGCAGCCGCACCCGCAGGGCGGCCTCCGGATCGTCGGGGATGAACCGCACCGGGCCGGGATAGGCGGCCTGCAGGTACTCGATGATGATCGAGGTTTCCGGGACCGTGCGGCCCTGGGCCTCGTCGCGCAGCAGCGGCATCTTGGCCGTCGGCCACAGCGCCTTGAAGGCCGCGACGACCTGCGGATCGCTCAGGTCGACCAGGCGGGCCTCGAACGGCGTGTCGTTCTCATAGAGGGCGATCAGCACCTTCCAGCAGTACGAGGCCAGCGGGTGCATGTGCAGCGTCAGGGACATGGGAACTCCGGGGATGGGGGCGGGGACACGCCCAGGGGCGTATCCCCGACTCTTGGCGCGGTTCTGGCCTCAGGCGTCCTCGCCCTGGCGCTCCAGCTCCTCCGCCAGCTTCTCGTACAGGTCCCGGCACCCGGCTTCGCGCTGGGCGGGGATATCGTAGCCGTCCAGGAACGCGCCCTGTTCGGTATAGGTCAGGCGCGTGCCCTTGCCCTCGGGCTTCAGCTCGATCGTCGCGACCGACACCGAGATGCGGTTGCCGTCGATGTCCATGGCGTAGGCGCTGATGATCCGCTGGTCCGGGACGATGTCCCAGTAGGTGGTCTCGTTGAGGACGATCATCTTGCCGTCGGGGCTGAAGCGTCCGTACTCCTGGCCGCCGACCCGGAAGTCGTAGGTGTATTCGGCCACGGGCCAGCCCTCGGACTTCACGAACCAGCGATCGCGCGCCTCGGAATTGGCGAAAGCCTTGAACACCCGGGCCGGCGAGGCGTCGTAGACCCGGTTGATGACGAAGGTGGCGTGGACGACGGAGCGTTCGGTCATGGTCGTATCCTCTTTCTGGGTTTGAAGGTCAGTCTTCGTCTTCGTCGCCAGCCGTGGCGCGCAAATACTCCCCCAGGCGGTCGAGCTTGCGTTCCATGAGCACGCGGCGTTCGTTGATCCAGGTCTCGGCGGCGCTGAGCGCCTCCGGTTCCAGGCGGCAGGTCCGCACCCGTCCGACCTTCTCCGAGCGGATCAGGCCGCTGCCCTCCAGCAGCTGCAGGTGCTGCATCACCGAGGGCAGGGACATGGCCAGCGGCTGGGCCAGTTCGCTGACCGAGGCCGGGCCGGCGCACAGGCGCTCGACGATGCTGCGCCGGCTGGGATCGGCCAGCGCCTGGAACATCAGGTCGAGCGAGGGTTGTTGGTTAGCCATGTGCCTAAGTATCGCGACGCCGTGCGACGCGTCAAGAAATAGTTTGTCGGTTGCCTAAGTATCGTGGCGCGCCCAACGAAAAACGCCCCGGACGCGAGGTCCGGGGCGTTCGACGCGAGCAGGGCCCGCCGACCGGGAGGGGAGGATCGGCGGCGGGCCGCTCAGCCCTAGAACCGCGTGGACAGGGTGACGAAACCCTGGCGAGGCGGGATCGGGAAGGTCGAATAGCTGCCGGCCGGCTGGGAGACGGTGACGTTCAGATCGCCCTTCTCCTGGCCGAGATTGGTGATGTTGGCGCTCAGCTTCAGGTTGTCGATCGGCCAGCTGGCCGGGGTCTGGAAATCGTAGCTGACCTGCAGGCTCAGCAGCATGTAGCTGTCGACCTTCAGGTCGTTGGTGTAGGTCGCGAAGCGCTCGCCGACATAGTCGCCGACCAACTGGGCCTGGAAGGCCCCGAAGTTGGCGCTGGCCACGAACTTATTCATCCATTCGGGGCTGCCGGGAACCTTCTTGCCGGCGATGTGCACGACCGTGGGGGTGATGACGCCGCCGACCGTGGTCGAGCCGCTGGCATAGTCGTCCTGATAGACCGAACGGTTGTAGGAGACCGCGTCGTAGAACGAGAAGTGATCGCCCAGCGTCAAGGTCAGGGCCAGGTCGACGCCGTCGGTCTTCACCGCGCCGACGTTCTGGACGATGGCCGCGCCGCCGACGATCGAGATCGCCGCCGCCGACGGAGCCACGCCCAGCAGGCGGTTGCTGAAGTCGGTGTGATAGACGCTCAGTTGGCCGTCGACACCGGTGATCGGACCGAGGGCGACCTCGCGCTTGCCCCGCACGCCGGCCTCGTAGGTCCAGGCGGTTTCAGGATCGGCGCTCTTCTTGAACTGGTCGAAGGCCGCCTGGCTGCCCAGGCTGAACGGCGACAGGCCGCCGCCGCCGTAGGTCTGGAAGTGGCGCAGGTTCTTCTGGATGTTGACGAAGGCTTCGAACCCGCCGTCCAGGGTCCACACCGCGCCCAGTTGCGGCAGGAACCACTCCTTGGTCTTGATATTGCCCACCGGCAGGCCGGTCGAATTGACCAGAGAGCCGACGATCGGCTGCACCGGCACCGCGCCGGTGGCGTCCTGCACGCTGCTCTTGAAACCGCCCTGCAGGACCAGGTTCTCGCGAATGCGCCACTGATCCTGGACGTAGAACTGGTAGACCTTGTTGTCGATCTCGCTGCCGTACTGGGTGATCAGCCAGCCGGTCGGCACGTCGTAGGGCGTGGTGGGGTGGTTGACGTCGAACGGGTACCAGCGGCGATAGGCCGACGACTTGTTGTGCTCGTACCAGAAGCCGGCCTCGATCTGGTGATCGCCGACCGTGGCGTTCAGGGTCGAAATCCCACCCAGACGGTCGATCTGGTATTCGGTCGTGCGGGTGGCGTAGCCCGAATTGCCGAACACCTGCTTGAGGTTCTGGTTGGGGAAATAGAAGTTGAACAGGGCCGGCAGGCCGGCCACCCGGATCGGTCCGGCGACGATGCCGCGGCCGTGGTCGTCATGGTAATAGACCTGGTTCGACCAGGTGACGTTGTCGGCCAGCTTGGCGTCGTATTTCAGGTAGCTCAGATAGTCGGTGCGCTGGGCGGCGCTGAAATAGTTGCGATAGTTCTCCCCCTCGGTGACCGGGTAGTTGCCGGCCGCGTCCAGATAATCCAGCGCCGCGTGGAAGTCCGGATAGAAGAACGGGCGGGTGTAGGGCTGGTAGCTGTCATAGGGCTTGCCGGCGCGACCGGGGACGTAGCGGGTGGTGCCGTCCTCGTTCGGCTCGATCTTGTCGGAATAGGACAGATAGAAAGTCAGTTTGCCGGCCTCGCCGTCGCGAACATATTTCAGGTTGGCCTGGTCGCCGCCCTGGTGGCCGCGGAAGTCCCAGGCCCGGGCGTCCTGATGGGCATAGGCGAAGTAGGCGGTGTTGTTGGCTCCGAACGTGCCGGTGTCGACGCGCAGGAAGGTGCGGGTGGCGGCGTAGCTGCCCACCGTCTCGTTCAACTGGCCGCCGAACTGAGCGTGCGGATCGCTGGTGAAGGTCTCGACGGCGCCGCCGAGATTGCTGGTCGAGGCGGTGCCCAGAGAGCCCGCGCCCGACGACAGGATGACCTTGCCGACCGCTTCGCTGATCACGGCGCGCTGCGGAGACAGACCGTTGTAGTTGCCGTAGCTCTGGTCGCCCAGCGGCACGCCGTCCAGGGTGTAGCCCAACTGCTGGCCGTTGAAGCCGTGGATGAACAGCGAGGTGTTCTGCTCGTTGTTGCCCCACGGATCGGCGGTGACGTAGAGCACGCCCGGCAGGGTCTGGATCGCCTTCAGCGGCGACAGGCCGGGCAGGATCTTCTGCATTTCCGAACCGCTGAGCTGCACGGCCGAGCGAGTGGTCGACAGGCTGGTGACCAGCAGTTGCTCGACCGCGTCGGCGGGCTCGGCGGCCGGAGCGACGGCGGCCGGGGCCGGAGCGTTCGCCGCGTGGGCGATCGAAGCGACCGCGAGCGCGCCAAGCGCGCTCGCCGCCAGCAAGGCGTGGCGAGCAGATTTGATGAGCATGGAAACCCTCCGACCTCCGCCCCTGTCGGGCGTTCAAGGTCCGGGGTGTTAGGGCAAGCCTGCGACGCTTCGGCGAGGGTTTGGCGACGGGTTCGTGACGCCGCTTCAGCCTGGCGTACACGGGGCGGGAGCCATCGGAACGCATCTCGTTTTTCGGCCTCGCGAATGGCTGGGTTTACGGGCGGCCAAGGAGCGGCTTTGATCCCGACGGGACGGAGGAAGGACGGGTGACGCTAGGCGCGGCGAAGATCTTGGCCGACGAGTTCGCCGATCCGCTGGTCGGCCGCATCGTCGCGTTCCTGCGCCAGGTCGGCGTTCCGGTCGAGGTCGCGTCTCTGGATCACGAGACCTTCCTGCCGGGCGTCGCGGTGGCGGGTGGGGGGCTGCGGGTCGATCCGGCCCGGCTGGCCTGGCCGGGCGACCTGCTGCACGAGGCCGGCCACGTGGCGGTCGGCGATCCAGACCGCCGCGACGAGAGCGTGTCCGACGATCCCGGCGAGGAGATGGCGGCGCTGGCCTGGTCCTTCGCGGCCGCGACCCACCTGGGGCTGGACCCCTCGGTGCCGTTCCACGAAGGCGGCTATCGCGGCGGCGGCAAGGCCCTGGCCGAGATGTTCAGCCAGGGCGGCTATGTCGGCGTGCCGATGCTGGCCATGTGGGGCCTGACCCATGAACCGCATCGCGCCAAGGCGCTGGGGGCGCCGCCCTTTCCGCACATGCTGGCCTGGCGGCGGAGCTAGGGCAGATGCGGCGCGACCCGCGCCTCCAGCAGGGTCACCAGGGCCGGATCCATGAAGTCATAGTCGTCGGGAATGTTCAGGCAGATCACGCGGCCCTTGATGTGCCGCTTGAAGCGCTTGGACAGCTTGCTGCGGTGGGTCCGCTCCATCACGAAGATGATGTCGGCCCATTCGACCAGTTCGCCGGTCAGGGGCTCTTCCGCGTCGTGATTGGTCCCGGCCGAGGTCGCCTCGACGCCGGGCCAGGTCGAGAAGACCTGCTCGGCGGTGGGGCTGCGCAGCTTGTTCTGGCTGCAGACGAACAGGACCTTCTTCAAGCGAGGATCACGCCGCCGCGAAGTCGCGCAGGGAGGACAGGCCGCTCTGGTTGATCGGCAGGATGAAGCTGACGGTGGTGCCTTCGCCGGGGGTGGAGGTCATTTCCAGCGCGCCGTCGTGCATCTCGACCAGCGACTTGGTCAGGGCCAGGCCAAGACCCGTGCCCTGGGTGGTCTTGGCGTGCTGGCTCTCGACCTGCTCGAACGGCTTGGCCAGGCGGGCCAGATCCTCGGCGGCGATGCCGATGCCGGTGTCGGTGACCGAGACCCGCACGCGCTCGCCCAGCGGATCGCGGCGCACCTCGGCGCGGACGGTGACGCGGCCGGCGCGCGGGGTGAACTTGATGGCGTTGGACAGCAGGTTCAGCAGCACCTGCTTGACCGCCCGATAGTCGGCCTCGACGTCGGGCAGGGGCGGGAAGTCGATCTCCAGCTTCAGGCCGGCGGCCTCGGCGCGGTTGCGCACCAGGCGCACGGCGTCCTCGGTGACGTCCTCCAGGTTCAGCGGCTCGAACTTCAGGTTCATCTTGCCGGCCTCGATCTTCGACATGTCGAGGATGTCGTTGATCAGCGCCAGCAGGTGCTGGCCGGAATTGTGGATGTCGAGGCTGTAGCCCTTGTAGCGCTGGTCGCCGAGCGGGCCGAACATCTCGTTCATCATGATCTCGGAGAAGCCGTTGATGGCGTTCAGCGGCGTGCGCAGCTCGTGGGACATGTTGGCCAGGAACTCGCTCTTGGCCTTGTTGGCGCCCTCGGCCTTGACCTTTTCCATCTCGTACTTGCGGGCCAGCTCGGCCAGCTGTTCCTGCGAGCGCTCCAGGCCGGCGACCGCGTACTGCAGCTGCTCCTCGTTGAGGCGGCGGGCTTCTTCCTGGTTCTTGATGGCGGTGATGTCGGCGGCGGTCATCACCAGCCCGCCCTCGGCCGTGCGGCGCTCGCTGATCTGGATCCAGCGGCCGTCGTTCAGCTCGGCCTCGCGCACGCCCTTGGCCCCGTCGGGGGCCGGCTGGTCGTGCTTGATGGCCAGGGCGGCGAAGCGGTTGACCTCGTTGCGCGGCGCGCCTGGCTTGAGCAGCTTGGGTTCCAGGTTGAAGACGTTGCGGTAGTTGCGGTTGCACATCAGCAGCCGGCCCTGGCGGTCCCACAGCACGAAGGCCTCGGACACGCTCTCGATGGCGTCGCGCAGGCGGTTCTCGGCGGCCTGGGCGCGGGCCTGGGCCAGGCGCTCCTCGGTGACGTCCAGCGCCACGCCGATGATCCGCGAATAGCCGTCCTCGCCGGGCTTGCCGAAGCCCTGGCCGCGGGCGTCGATCCAGATAGCGCGGCCGCCGTCGCGGGCCGGCACCCGGAACGACACGTCGAACGCCCCGTAGGTGGCGGCGTTGGCCAGGGCCTGGCGGACCTTGTCGCGATGGTCGACCGAGACGCGGTCCAGCAGTTCCTGTCCCGGCACCACGCCGCCGCCGCCCCAACCGAACATCGCGCCGGTGACGTCGGACATGAACACCTGGTCGCCGCCCAGCTCCCACTCCCAGATGCCGCAGCGGGCGGCTTCGACGGCGAGGCGGAAGCGTTGCTCGCTGTCGACGAACTCCTGCTGGGCGGTCTCGACCCGGCGGCTCTGCAGCATCAGCATCAGGGCCAGGGCGATGCCGACGGCCAGCGGGGCCAGCAGCGAGAACGCGCCTTCCATGACCTGGCGGTCGATGTTGGCGACCGTGCGCGGCCGGGCCCCGGCGGCGGCCAGCAGGTCGCCCTGGGCCAGGGGCTGGATCGCGACGTCGAGGGCCTGGCCGTCGACTGACTGGCCGCGCAGGGCCGCAGCGCCGGGGCCAAGATCGTCGAGGGACAGCGAGAAGGCTTCGCGCAGGTTGGTCGCGCCCTGGATCGATCGGCCGCCGGAGGCCAGGATCCGGCCGTCGGCCAGCATCAGGGCGCTGACCGCGCCCTTGGCGGGTTCGGCGATCAGGCGGACGGGGTCGCTGGAGGCGATGACGAAGCCGCGGCCGCCGGCCACCGGCGTGGCCATGACGACATAGAGGCGGCCGGTCGTGCCGCCGCCGATCCACAGGCTGCGGCCCGAGGCCCCGGCCGATCGGGCGGCGGCCTTCCAGTCGGCCGAAGGGTCGCGGCCGGCGACCGCCAGCACGTCGGTCGGGCTGACCACGGCCACGGCCATGGCCTCGCCGCCAGCGGCGCGCAGGGCGGTCTCGGCCGCGTCGATCGGGGCGCTGGCGTCGCGCTGCAGCAGGTCGGAAGCGGCCGACAGGCCGGCGCGCTGGGCGGCCAGGTTGGTCTCAGCGGCGGCGGCGACCAGCTTGGCCTGGGCGGCTAGGCCCGCGCCGCCGGGCGGAGCGTTGGCCTCGTCCTTGAGCCGGTTGACGCCGAAGGCGGTGTAGATCGCCAGGAGCAGCAAGGCCGCCAGGATGGCCAGGCGTACATAGGCCTGGGACGGCGACCGCGCGGCGCGCGAGCGGGCCGCGCCCGCCGCCGAAAGACCGGCTCCCGCCCGCCTCCCGGTTCTCGCCCCGCCACGCTCCAACGCCCAATGCTCCCGACAACGCGCGGCGAGTCACTTCGCCGAGATGGTGAATCTACCGCACGCCAAAGGGTTGCGTCACCGCCGAACCGTGGTTTTGGCCGGGGATGAGCCCTTTAGTCGCAACTGTGGCGCCGAAGAATCATTCCAAGCTCGACGCCGGCAGATGCTGGAACCGTCAGTCCAGGGCCCGCGAGACCAGCTCCAGCACGTTCTTCGACAGGCCGACATGGCCGCGGATCCGCTCCAGTTGCTCGCGCATCAGGACGCCCAGCTCGGGCACGTAGCGTCGCCAGGCCCCCAGCGGTTCGACCAGCCGGGCCGCCGTCATCGGGTTGAAGCCATCGACGGCCAGGATCTGGTCGGCCAGGAAGCGATAGCCGGCGCCGGTCTCGTCGTGGAAACGGGCCGGATTGCCGCTGGAGAAGCCCTGGACCAGGGCCCGCAGGCGGTTGGGGTTGCCGGCGTCGAAGTCGGGATGGGCCGTCAGGCCCAGGATCCGGCCGATCGCGCCTTCGCCCGGATCGCGGGCCTGGGCGGCGAACCACTTGTCCAGCACCAGCGGCTCGTGCCGCCACTGAGCGTGGAAGGCGGTCAGGGCCTTCTCGGCCGGCGGACCGCCGATCGCCACCAGGGCCGACAGGCCGCCCATGGCGTCGGTCATGTTGGCCGCGCTCTCGAAATGGCCGACCACCCGCTCGACATTGACCGCGTGTGGATCGGCCGCCAACAGGTCGCAGCAGGCGTTGCGCAGCGCGCGCTTGCCGGCGGCCCGGGCGTCGGCCGAGAACTCGCCGCCGCTCTGCAGGTCGCCGTGCAGCCGCCGCAGAAGATCGCCCAGATGGACGGCGATGACGGTCTTCAGATGGTCGCGCGCCGCGTGGATCGCCGCCGGATCGACGGGATCGACGGCCAGGCTGAGGTCGCCCTCGGTGGGCAGGGCCAGCAGCAGGGCCTTGAAGGCCGGGTCCGAAGCGTCGTCGACCAGGGCCTTGCCCAGGGCGTCGGCGTAGCGCTCCTCGCCGATCTCGTTCGGCGCATCGGCGGCGCGGCCCAGGATCAGTTCGCGGGCCAGGGTCTGGCCGGCTTCCCAGCGGTTGAACAGGTCCGGGTCGGCGGCGAACTGCACGTAGCGATCGACGGGCCGGGTGTCGGTGGTCAGGTTGACCGGGGCGGAGAAGCCGCGCAGGGCCGAGATTACCGGCGCGCTTTCCACGCCCTCCCAGCGGATAGTCGTGGTCGGCGCCTCGAGCAGCACGACCTCGCTGGCGCGAAGCACCTCGCCCGCACGGTCGAGCAGGCCGATGGTCACCGGCACGGGCAGGGGGCGCTTGATTGGCTGGCCGTTGGTCGGGGCGGTGCTCTGGGCCAGGGTGATCTCCAACGCCTTGGCCGCCGCGTCATAGTCATGGGTCAGCGACACGACCGGTGTGCCGGCCTGTTCGTACCAGGCGAAGAAGCCGCTCATGTCGCGGCCCGAAGCGTCGGCGAAGCAGGCGATGAAGGCCTCGATCGTGGTCGCCTCGCCGTCGTGGCGCTCGAAGTAGAGATCCAGGCTCTTGCGGAAGGTCTCGGCGCCCAGGATCGTCTTGAGCATCCGGATCAGCTCCGAGCCCTTCTCGTAGATCGTGGCGGTGTAGAAGTTGTCGATCTTCAGATAGCTGCTCGGCCGCACGGGGTGGGCCAGGGGGCCGGCGTCCTCGGCGAACTGCCGGGCGCGCAGGACCTTGACGTCCTTGATCCGCTGGACGGCCTCGCCGCGCATGTCGGCGCTGAAGCTCTGGTCGCGAAAGACCGTCAGGCCCTCCTTCAGGCACAGCTGGAACCAGTCGCGGCAGGTGATGCGGTTGCCAGTCCAGTTGTGGAAATATTCGTGGGCCACGACGCTTTCGATGCGTTCGTAGTCCATGTCGGTCGCGGTTTCGGGCTGGGCCAGCAGCAGCGAGCTGTTGAAGATGTTCAGCCCCTTGTTCTCCATGGCCCCGAAGTTGAAGTCGCGCACGGCGACGATCATGAACAGGTCCAGGTCGTATTCGCGGCCGAACGCCTCCTCGTCCCACTTCATCGAACGCTTCAGGGCGTCCAGGGCGTAGGCGGCGCGCGGCGCCTGGCCCGGATCGACGAACACCTTCAACGCCACGGCGCGCCCGCTCATGGTGACGAAGCTGTCCTCCAGCACGTCCAGCTCGCCGGCGACCAGGGCGAACAGGTAGGCCGGCTTGGGGAAGGGGTCGTTCCAGACGGCGTAGTGGCGGCCGCCCTCCAGCGGGCCGGACTCCACCAGGTTGCCGTTGCTCAGCAGGTGGTGGAACGTCTCTTCGGCCTCGATCCGCGCCGTGAAGCGGCTGAGCACGTCCGGGCGGTCGGGGAAGAAGGTGATGGTCCGGAAGCCCTCGGCCTCGCACTGGGTGCAGAACCGGCCGCCGGACATGTAGAGGCCCATCAGGGCCTTGTTGGCCGAGGGATCGATCTCGACCTCGGTGGTCAGGACGAAGCTGTCGGGGACCTCGTGGATCGTCAGGCCCTCGCCGTCGAGGCTGTATTCGTTGGCGCTCAGCGCCTGGCCGTCGATGGCCGCCGAGATCAGCTTCAGCCGCTCGCCGTTCAGGAACAGCGCCTCGCCGGCCACGCCGCTGCGTTTGATCGCCAGGGTCGCCCTGACCCGCGTCGCGGCGGGTTCCAGCTGGAACTCCAGGGCGGTGGTCTCGATCAGGAACGGGAACGGGCGATAGTCCGAGAGCCGGACGGGCTGGGGCGTGTCTGTGCGCATGGCGGCAATGTAGGCGGGCTCGGTCCCGGCGGCGAGAGGCCCAAAGCGAGAAACAGACGGCGCGCGATAGGTAGTAACCGCAATTCTCCCACGGAAATTGTGGTCTTTGCTCAGGATCAAAGTTCGCGGCCGCCAGCGGCCGCATCCCCCCGTCGCGAGGCGTCCGTCGACGCCTGTCCGAGAGAAGGGGATATCATCCATGACCACCGCCATCCGTTCGGCCCTGGCGCTCGCCGCCGCCGGTCTGTTCGCCGCATCGACCGCCCACGCCCAAGAGGCCTTCGCGCCCAAGGCCAAGGGAACCTGGATGCTCAATGTTCGGGCCACGGAGGTCAGTCCCGACGCGGGCGATCCGATCGTGACGTCGGCCGGCGCGGCGACCGGCCTGCGCGCCGAGGTCTCGGACGATGTGATGCCGACCATCGGGCTCAGCTACTTCCTCACCGACAAGATCGCCGTCGAGGTGATCGCCGGAACGACCCAGCACACGGTCAAGGCCGTGGGGCCGGGCACGGACGTGGAGGTCCACAAGACCTGGGTGCTGCCGCCCGTGGTGTCGGTGCAGTACCACCCCTATCCGGCCGCCAGGTTCAGCCCCTATGTCGGCGCGGGCCTGAACTACATGCTGTTCTACAGCGACAAGGACAAGAACGGCTTCAAGGTGAAGCTGGACGACGGGTTCGGCTATGCGCTGCAGGCCGGGGCCGATGTCGCCCTGACGGGCCGATACAGCCTCAATGTCGACGTCAAGAAGGTCTGGTTCGAGACCGACGCCAGCATCAATGACGGCGCGCTGAAGTCCAAGGTGAACTTGGATCCGTGGGTGGTTTCGGCCGGCGTCGGCTATCGGTTCTAGTCGGGCGCGCCGCCAGCGATTAGAGAGGGCCCAACCGGAAGTGGGGCGGCGATGTCCAATCGGGAATGCGGCGCGTGCGGCCAGTGCTGCAAGCTGATCGGCGTGCGCGAGCTGGAGAAGGCGCCGCACGTCTGGTGCCGCTATTACAAGCGCGACAAGGGCTGCGGGATCTATGAGGCCAGGCCCCCGGGTTGCGCCGACTTCGCCTGCGACTGGCTGCTGGACGGGCGGCTGGACGAGACGTGGCGGCCGGATCGCAGCGGTTTCGTGCTGCATGCGGGCGAGGGCGGCCGGGTGATCAATGTCGAGCTCGATCCGGCCCAGCCGACCGCCTGGCGGCGCGCGCCGTTCGAGGCGACCTTGCGCGGCTGGGCCGGCGCCGGCGCGGCGAGCGGCCTGGAGGTGCTGATCTGGGTTGGGCGGCGCTGCTGGCGGCTGAGCCCGGCCGGCGGCGAGATCGACCTGGGCGTGGTGCGGCCCGAGGCGGGTTTCGCGTCGCATGGCCGCCTGCGCCGACCGGGTTCGGGGCGGGACTGGCCGCCCGCGAGCGACGGCGGGCCTCTCTAAACTGTTCGTCACTTGAACCCCGGTCCGAACCCGCCAAAGGTCCGCTCTGGTTCGGGGACCCGATTCATGTCGCCTACGGAAGTTTCGCTATCGGCCGTCGGCATGGACCTGGGTTCGCGCCGTTTTCTGCATCCGGGCCCGCTACGCTGGCTGCGGGCGCTGGGCTGGGGCGCGCTGCTGTTCGGGGCGTTCGTCGTCGTCTACGCGGCGGCCAGCAACATCGGGGAGCGCGCTGCGCCGCTCAGCCTGGTCCTGGTCGTCGTACTGAGCGCGCTGGGGCTGGCGCTCTATGCCGGCGTCGTGCGGTTGGCCGAGGGGCGCTGGCCCGGCGAGCTGGACCTGGGGCGGGCCGCGCCCGAGCTCCTGATCGGTCTGGTGGTCGGGGCCGCGATGCTCACCGCCGTGGTTGCGGCCCTGGCGGGGTTCGGCCTCTACGACATTTCAGGTCCGCGGGCGTCCTCGCCCCTGACCATGATCAATATCGGCGTCGCCTCGGGCGTCTTCGAGGAGCTGATCTTCCGGGCGATCGTGCTGCGGCTGCTGATGCGGGCCTTCGGCATCTGGCCGGCCCTGGCCCTGTCGGCGGCGCTGTTCGGCGCGCTGCACCTGGCCAATCCCAACGCCACCCCCGTGGCCGCCGTCGCCATCGCGGTGGAGGCGGGGCTGATGCTGGCCTCGTTCTATCTGCTGACCGGCCGCCTTTGGATGTCGATCGGCGCGCACGCGGCCTGGAACTTCACGCAGGGCTGGATCTGGGGCGCGCGGGTCTCAGGCTTTCCGGTCCAGGAGAGCCTCTATCTGAGCGCGCCCAAGCCCGGCGCGCCCGACTGGTTGAGCGGCGGGGCGTTCGGTCCGGAGGCCTCGGTCCCGGCCATGGTGATCGGCACGAGCGTGGCGGTCGTGGTGCTTTACCAGGCGTGGAGGAAAGGGAACTTCAAGGCGCGCGCGGAACTGGCTCCGCCGGTCGCCGAAGTTTTCAACTAGGCTCAGCCCGCCTCGACCGCGCTCGGCGCCACCTCGGCGGCCGGCACCTCGTGCAGGCTCCGCTCGATCGCCGAGGCGCGCTGGGCCAGGGCGACCAGGGCCGGAGGCGCGTCCTCGGGATGGTCGGCGGCCAGTTCGACCAACTGGCGGGCCAGGGCGTGGAGCTGGGGCGCGGCGGCGATCAGCCGGGCCTGGAACTCGATCTTGCGCGGATCGCGGTCGTATTCGGCCCCCGGCGTGCGCCAGCCGCCCCAGTCGTTGGGATCGGTGACCACGACCGGATAGGTGCCCGGATAGGGGTGATGCAGGCAGTCGCTCTCCTGCTGCCACTTGTTGCGAGCCCGCAGGATGCGCCAGTTGGCGGTCGCCGCGTCGGCGCCGCCGTCGACGCGGTCTTCCGGCTTCAGCTCGTGGGCGGCGAACTCGCGTCCCAGGCCCACGTCGTAGGTGACGCGCACGGGTTCGTCGAAGCCCTTGGCCCAGACCGGCACGATCTTTTCGATCGTCGCCCAGGCGCCGACGCTCTCGACCCACACCTTCTGGTTCCGCTGGAAGACGGTCTTGGCCACGCACGCGTTCTCACTGAGTTCGGGATGGTCATAAGAACCTGAAATCCTTGACGCGAGGTCAATCTTTCCCTGGGGCGAACGATCGTTCATCGTGCCCTCCAGGACGCGCCGCCCCCCACAAGAGCGGGCGCCAAGGGAGGGAATCCAGGTGGATTTCGACTATTCCGACGACCAGAAGTTCCTCAAGGACGAGGCGCGCAAGTTCCTCGCCGCGCGGTGTTCCTCCGCGGTGGTGCGCGGCGTGCTCGACGATCCGGCCAGGAGCTACGACGCGGAGCTGTGGCGCGCCGTGGCGGAGCAGGGCTGGCTGGGCGCGGCCATCCCCGAGGAGCATGGCGGTCTTGGCCTGGGACGGGTGGAGTTGTGCGCCATCGCCGAGGAGCTGGGTCGGGCCGTGGCGCCGATCCCCTTCGCCTCGACGGTCTATGTGCTGGCCGAGGCCGTCATGGCCCACGGAACCGACGCCCAGAAGGCCGCCATCCTGCCCCGCATCGCCACGGGCGAGGTAATCGGCTGCCTGGCGACCTCGGAAGGGCCGGGCGTGATCACCCCCTCGGCCCTGCAGGCCAGGGTCGAGGGCGGCAAGCTGTCTGGCGTGAAGATCCCGGTCACCGACGGCGACGTGGCCGACCTGGCCCTGGTCCTGGCCAATGAGGGCGGGCGGCCCGGGCTGTTCCTGGTCGACCTGAAGGCGGGCGGCGTGAAGGCCGAGACCTTGGAAAGCCTGGATCCGACGCGGGGCGTGGCCCGCCTGACCTTCGACGGCGCGGCCGCCGACCGGCTGGGCGAGGCGGGGCGGGGGTTCGAACTGGTGCAGGCGGTCCTCGACCGCGTCGCCGTCCTGCTGGCCTTCGAACAGCTGGGCGGGGCCGACCGCTGCCTGGAGATGGCTCGCGAATACGCCCTGGGCCGCTACGCCTTCGGCCGCGTCATCGCCGGCTACCAGGCCATGAAGCACAAGATGGCCGACATGTACGTCAAGAACGAGGTCGCCCGCTCCAACGCCTATTACGGGGCCTGGGCGCTGGACGTCGATGCGCCGGAGCTGCCGACCGCCGCCGCCGCCGCCCGCATCGCCGCCTCCGACGCCTTCTGGTTCGCCAGCAAGGAAAGCGTCCAGGTGCATGGCGGCATGGGCTTCACCTGGGAGGTCGACTGCCACCTCTATTACCGCCGATCGCGGCAACTGAGCCTGGTGGCCGGATCGCCGAAGCTTTGGAAGGAGCGGCTGGTCTCCGAATTGGAGAAGAAGAACGCCGCCTGAGGTTCTCGCTCTCCCCTTGCGGGCCTTTCGACCTTTCATCCGTCGGCCTCGCCGACACCTTCTCCCGCAAGGGGAGCAGGAAGGAGCACCAAGATGGATTTCAACGATTCCCCCGAGGAAGCCGCCTATCGCGAGAAGGCCCGCGCCTGGCTGGTCGAGGCCGCCGCCGCCCATCGCGCCGAGCATGGCGAACCCAAGCCGACGACGCCCGAGCACATGGCGGCCGGCAAGGCCTGGCAGGCCCGCAAGGCCGCCGCCGGCTACGCCTGCATCACCTGGCCCGCGGCCGTCGGCGGAGGCGGCGGCACGCCGATCCAGTCGGTGATCTTCAGCCAGGAAGAGGCCAAGGCCGGCGTCTCCTACGGCTATTTCACCATCGGCCTGGGCATGTGTGTGCCCACGGTCATGGCCTTCGCCGACGAGGCCGCCAAGCAGCGCTTCGTCTCGCCCGCCGTGAAGGGCGAGGAGATCTGGTGCCAGCTGTTCTCCGAACCGGCCGGCGGTTCGGATGTGGCGGCCCTGCGGACACGGGCCGTGCGCGACGGGGACGACTGGATCATCAACGGCCAGAAGGTCTGGACCACCGGCGCTCACTATAGCGACTACGGCATCGTCCTGGTCCGCACCGATCCCGACGTCCCCAAGCACAAGGGCCTGACCATGTTCTGGATCGACATGCGCGATCCGGCGGTCGAATGCCGGCCGATCCACCAGATGTCGGGCGGGCGCGAGTTCAACGAGGTCTATTTCACCGACCTGCGGGCCAAGGACAGCCAGCGGCTGGGCGGGGTCGGCGACGGCTGGAAAGTGGCCCTGGTCACCCTGATGAACGAGCGCCTGGCGGTCGGCGGCTCGGCCGGTCCCGACTATCGCCGGGTCATGGAGTTGGCCCGCGGCCTGTCCGGGGCCAACGGCCCGGTCCTGAAGGACGCCGCCTTCCGCGAGAAGCTGGCCGACTGGTACGTCAATTCCCAGGGCCTGAAGTTCACCCGTTTCAGGACCATGACCGCCCTGTCGCGCGGCCAGACCCCGGGTCCGGAAAGCTCGATCGGCAAGATCATCGCGGCCAACCAGATGCAGGACCTGGCCAACACCGCGGTCGAGGCCCAGGGCGAGTACGGCATCCTCGTCGATCCGGCCTTGGCCCCGATGGAGGCGGCGTTCCAGCAGAGTTTGATGTGGGCTCCAGGGCTGCGGATCGCCGGCGGCACCGACGAGATCCTCAAGAACATCATCGCCGAACGGGTCCTGGGCCTGCCGGGCGACGTGCGGGTCGACAAGGACGTGGCGTTCAAGGACATGCCGACCGGACGATGATCCAGGTTCGCTGAACGTGACTCGCCTTTAAGGTGCGCCTCGTTCATTCTCCCGCTTAAAGCGGCGGGGGAGAGTCGACGATGCGGGCGAGAGCTTCGAAGGATGGCCTGACGGTGCGGGTGATCGCCGGGACGCACGCGACGCTGCTGGCGTTCGACCTGGCCGACGAGCGCCGCGCCGGATGCCTGGGCTTCTCGATCGAACGCACCGACGTCGGCACGGGCGACCGCCGCTGGCTGCCCAACTCGCTGCGCTTCATGAGCGATCCCAACCCGGAATGGGTGACCACGGCCCGGGCCCCGCTGCAGAAGTTCCGCTGGGGCGACTACACCACCGAGCCGGGGCGGCTCTATCGCTACCGGGTGGTGGCCCGTTACGGGACGCCGGCCGAGATCCTGGCGCAGGGCGTGATCGCCGAGCGCCCCGGCGGTTTCGACGCCATTCCCGGCGGGGTCAGCCTGGAACTGCGCACCGAAGACAATCGCAGCGAGGCCACCTCGATCTTCTTCAACCGCGGGGCGGCGGCCAGCCAGGCCTATGTCAGCAAGTTCGGCGACAACGATCCCGACGACATCCCCGAGGCCCTGACCTGGCTGTCGCGCGGGCTGGAAGAGGGGTTGGTGGCCTTCATCGCCAAGGCCGACGGACCGGACTTCGCCCTGCACGGCTGCATCTACGAGTTCGAAAAACCGACGCCGATCAAAGCGCTGATCCAGGCCCAGAAGCGCGGGGCCGAGGTGCACATCGTCTATCACGCCCGCAACGGCGGGAAGACGGCCGAGGAGAACCGGCATGCGATCGAGAGCCTGGGCGTGGAGTTCCCGACCACGCCGCGGACCCAGGGTTCGGCGATCATGCACAACAAGTACCTGGTGCTGCTGCGCAAGGACGCGGCCGGGGCGCTCAAGCCGATCGCGGTATGGACTGGCGGCACCAACTGGACCGAGGGCGGCATCTACGGCCAGCTGAACGTCGGCCACGCGGTCTACGACACCGCCGTCGCCGAGCGTTACGAGGCCGGCTTCCAGGTGTTGGCGCAAGACCTGAGCATCGACGCCACCCAGGCGAAGAACGACCTCATCACGCCCACGCCGCTGAACCGGGCGGCGGTGCAGCATGGGACGACGCCGCTGTTCTCGCCGCAGAACGGCCTGGGGATGATCGATCTCTACGCCGACATCTGCAAGACGGCCAAGGTGCTGATGATCAGCGCCCCATTCGCCCTGCACGAGACGATCCGCGCCGTGCTGCAGTCGCCGACCGACGGCGCCATGCGCTTCATGCTGGCCGACAAGGAAGGCTCGTACGGTGAGAAGGGCAATATCGACAGGCTCAACGCCGACCCCGGCAACATGGCGGCCGTGGCCAAGCCGTTCGAGGGCATCAAGCTGACCGACTTCCAGAAGCGCAAGCTGGACCGCGACCGGCTGATGATGGACGAGGGCTTCCACCATGCCGGCATCCACATCCACTCCAAGATCATCCTGGCCGATCCGTTCGGCGCGGATCCGGTGCTGATCACCGGCTCGGCCAATTTCTCGACCAACTCGACGGTGGCCAACGACTCCAACGTGCTGGTCTTCCGGGGCGATACGGCGGTGGCCGACGTCTATGTCGCCGACTTCATGCGGATGTTCGAGCATTACTGGTTCCGGTCGCGCAAGGACGAGAAGCTGGCGGCCAACCAGGTCTTCGCCCTGAAGGACACCGACGCCTGGTCGGAGCGCTACTTCACCCCGGGAACGCGCGACCAGCGTGACCGTCTGGCGTTCCTGGGGTTGATCACCTGACCGGCTAGCTTCCCTTCACGTCCTTGGCCGCCCGGGTCAGCTGCACGAACTCGGCGCGCAGGCCATACGGATCCTCGCCGCGCGCGCCCTGGGCCAGGTCGGTGATCGCGCCCCAGTCGAAGCCGGCGTCGACCCAGGGATCGCCGCGCAGCTTCTGGCCATAGGCCGCCACGGCCACGGCGAAGCGGGTGGACTCCGGCGCGGCGGCCAGGCTGGCGCGGGCGTCGCCGGATCCGATCGGGCGCTCGATCAGCTTCGAGGTCGAACCGCCCGGCGGCTTGTAGCGGATCTTCAGGAAGGCCAGCTCGTCGCCGCCGGTCACCGGCGGCGGCTTGGCGCCGTAGCGCAGCGGGTCGGACGACGGCGTCGCCCCGGCCGGGGTGATCTCGTAGATCGCCGTCACCGCCGCGCCCGAACCGACCTCGCCGGCGTCGACCTGGTCGTTGTTGAAGTCCTCGCGATTGAGCAGCCGGGTCTCGTAGCCGATCAGCCGATATTCGTTGACCCTGGCCGGATTGAACTCGACCTGGATCTTCACATCGTCGGCGATGGGAAACAGGGCGCTGTCGAAGTCGTCGCGCAGCAGCTTGCGGGCTTCCTGCAGGCTGTCGACATAGGCCGCCGTCCCGTTGCCGTTCTGGGCCAGGGCCTGCATCATGGTGTCGTTGTAGTTGCCGCGGCCGAAGCCGTAGACCGACAGGTAGACGCCGCTCTTGCGCTGGTCGGCCACGAAGTCCTTCAGGCGCGCCGGCTCGGCGATGCCGACATTGAAGTCGCCGTCGGTCATCAGGATCACCCGGTTGACGGCCTTCGGGTCGAAGTTCTGGCGCGCCAGGTCGTAGGCCAGCTTCAGCCCCTGGCCGCCCGCGGTCGAGCCGCCGGAATGCAGCGCCGTCAGGGCGCAGCGCATTTTCAGTTTGGAGCGCCCGTCGGTGGGCGACAGCACCGCCCCGGCCGAGCCGGCATAGGCCACGATCGCCACTCGATCCTGCGGACGCAACTGGTCGATCAGGACGTTCAGCGCCTTCTGGGCCAGCGGCAGGCGATCGGGTCCGGACATCGAGCCGGAGGTGTCGACCAGAAACACCAGGTTCAGCGGCGGCTGGCCGGCGCGCGGCGCGGCGTAGCCCTGGACGCCGATGTGCAACAGTTGGCGATCCTTGGACCAGGGCGAGGGGACGACGGCGATCGTCGCCTTGAACGGCGGCTCCTGGGCGGTCGGTCGGGCATAGCCGTAGTCGAAATAGTTGATCAGCTCCTCGACCCGCACCGCGTCGCGCGGCGGGGCGGCGCCTTCGTTGAGGAAGCGGCGGACGTTGGCGTAGGCGGCCGTGTCGACGTCGATCGAGAAGGTCGAGACCGGCTCATCGGCCACGCGCTTGACCGGGTTGGCGGCGGCGCCCGGATATTTCTCGGTGTCGCGCACGGGGGGCACGGGCAGGGGCGACGGCGGCATGAAGCCGCCGATCTGCGCGGCGCTGTAGGTCGTCGGAGGCGGCGGAGGCGGAGGAGGGGGCGGTGCAACGAGGCCCGGCGATGGAACCTTCGGCTCCCGGGACGCTCGCCTGTCCTGGCGCGTGCGCTTGGTCGCCGTGACGACGACGCTGTCGTAGCTTTCCTCGACCGGCGCGGCGTAGCCGAGCGCAGCGCAGGCCTCCGGCGTCACGGCCCCGTCGCCGGGGGGCGGGAGGGCCAGGCTGGGGCCTCCGGCCGAACCGGCGATCAGCAGCGAAAGCGCCGTCGAACCAAGGATGCGAAGGGGGCGTGACGCCATGACTTTCAGTCCTCCCAGGGTTGCGCATCATGCTGGCGCGCGCCGTGTGGCGAAAGCTGGGCCATGACCGAAAACGCGGGATTCGCTGGCGACCGGCGTCCTTCGGCGGGCATCTTCATGACCGTCTTGCGAACGGTGTTCGGCGAGCTTGACAGTACCTGCGGCCAAGCACATGAGTGCCTTGTAAATCATGGTTAACGGCGTGCTGAGGGGGAGCGATGCACGAGACCAGCGATGCGGCTTCGCATCTCGCCGCCCCTTGGCATGGGCTGGGGCGTGGACTGGCCTATTTGGTCGAACATCGCTGGACCCTGATCCGCCGGACGCCGGTCGGAGCGGTGGTCGCCGCGGTGGTGATCCCGCTCGTCGGCTGCGACACCGGACCCAGCTTCTGGTTCCACAAGCGGGCCAGCGCGTGTCCGCGCCCGCAGGCCGCCCAGGGCGTTTCCGGCCAGTTCAATCAGCAGCAGCAGGAAATCCGCACCTTTCGCCAGGGCGGCTTCCGCGGCGACTTCTTCGCCCAGCTGGAGCTGGCCCGCCGCTACGAAGGCCAGCGCGCCGCCGACAAGAATCTGGAGGATCCCGTCGAGGCGGCGGTCTGGTACGCCATGGCCTTGGCCAATTCCGGCGGCTATTCGCCGATCGCCGCCTATGAGCGGCGGGGCGGCAAGGACGGGCCGCTGTCGCGATTCGACGACTGCCGCGCCTTCGAGCGCCACGCCGCCTACGGCGCGCTGGATCGCCTGCTGTCGCGGATGTCGACCGAGGAGCGCGAGAAGGTCCGCAACCGCGTGATCTACATCCTGTCCACCCGGGGGGCCGACGGCTATCGGACCCTGGCGCGCATGCACGACGGCTATTTCGGGCCCTTCGGCGAGCCGTCCGACAACCTCCAGGCCATCGAGGCCTATGGGTCGGCCAAGCGCACCGGCGCGCCGGCGGCGCTGGACCTGTTCCGCCGCAACGACGTCGACGCCTATCTCTACAACTACCTGGCGGTGCAGACCGGCGACGTGTCGGCCTATGTGATGCTCAAGGACTTCGAGCGCTCGTCGCCGCAGCGCGCGTCCTACGGAGGCTTCGTCGAGGCCAAAGCCAAGCGCTGGATCCCGCCCTACGAGTTCTATCCGCCGGAATCGCCGGACAGCGGCGTGCCGCATTCCGACGAGAGCGATCCGTCGGGCGAGGCCAGGGAGGCGGCGCTGGCGCGGCTGCCCGAGCTGCCCTTCGTGCACATCGGCGAATCCCTGGCCTATCTGCGGGTGATCCCGTCGCCGCTGCTCGACGAGCGGATGCTGAGCCTCAACGACGCCCAGACCTTCCAGGCCATGATCGGCCGGCCAGCCACCGGCCGTCTGACGGGCGTCGAAAAGGTGCGGGCCGTGCAGTACGCGGCGGTTAACGGCTCGTCCAAGGCCCAGCTGGTGCTGGCCGTGATGTACTCCGAAGGGGTGGGCGTGCCGCGCGACTACGCCCGGGCCTATCACTGGTACGAGGAAGCCGAGCGCCAGGGGTCGGCCGAGGCCAAGTACGCCATGTCGACCTTCTTCTCGCTGGGCCTGCAGGGCGTGGCGGACCAGGATCGGGCCAAGGCCGTGGTCTACCAGCTGGACGGGGCCCTGGCCGGCTTCAAGCCGTCGGTGTGGCGGCTGCAACAGCTGCTTTCTCAGGTCTCGCGGCCGCCGCGCGCCGTCGGCGAGGCGCGGGCCCAGCCCTATGCCGAAAGGGACTATCGATGATCCGCCTCCGCACGCTCGTCGCGGCCCTGGCGGTCGGGGGCCTCGCGCTCGGCGTCCTGCCGTCGGCCGCCGTCGCGGGATCGCCCGACGCCAAGGTCGACCAGCAGATCCGCCCCTGCTTCGGCCTGCTGCTCGAGCCGAACCTGTCGAGCGGCTGCCGGGTCAGGCACGATCGCAAGCCCCGGTTCAAGCCGCGCTACGGCACGGGCTACGGCTACGGCCGAGGCGGGCGCTACCGCACATGGGTCGACTGCGATCGGTCCTATCCGGGCGAGGTGGGCGACGTGCTGGAGCGACTTGGTGACGGCGACACCCTGACCCTGCGCTCGCGTGGCGGCGGGGCCTGCGTCGACTCCCTGAACATCACCCGCTCGGTGACCATCGTGGTCGATGGCTACGTCCCGGCGCGCGGCCGGCCGATCCTGGTCGCGCCGGTCGACCAGCCCTGCATCCGCATCGCCCCGGGCGTGGCCTATGTGGTGATCGAGGGCGTGGGGATCGAGGCGCTGCGGGCCGGTTCGGCCTCGTGCATCACCGGCCGCGCCACCGAGCTGGCCCTGAAGAACGTGGTCGTCCGCTACGACGGCGACGGCTCGGCCCTGGACCTCGGCGACAGCCGGCTGGAAGCGTCCAGCGTCACCTTCATCGGCCGCACGCGCCAAGCGGTGGTCAAGGCGACCGGCACGGTGATGGCCGACAATGTCGAGGTCGCCGCCACTGCCATCGGCGCGGCCTTCGAGGCCGGCGACGACAGCCGCATCCGCGACATGCGCATCGTCCGCCTGGGCGACTGGACCGGCTCCAGCCGCAGCCGCAACTCGGCGGGCTTCGTGCTGGCCGGCATGAACCGCTCGCAGCTGGTGCAGATCGACGGCCTCTATGTCGACGGCTTCTCGCGCGGGATCTATGTGGGCGGCGGCGACGAGACGACCCTGCTGCGCCCCGTGGTCCGCGACAGCGACTGGGCGGTGGTGGTCGAGAACGCCGACGTGCGGGTGCTGGACGGCAAACTCGAAGCCGCCGACGTCGGCGTCTACGCCGGCTCGGGCACGGTCTACGCCGCCGACAACGCCATCGCCGGGGTGATGCGCGCCGGGCTGTTCGCCGACAACGGCGCCCAGGTGCGAGCCCGCGACAACCGGGTCTACGCCAGGCCCGGCGGCTGCGAGGCGCTGATCACCGGCTATTTCGACGGCAAGCTGACCTGCCGGCCGTGGTTCGAGGGGCCGGAGCTGTTCCGCACCCCGCGCGACCGGGCCCGCCAGGACTTCGACGGCTACTGGCCGGCGGCGGTCGTCACCGCTGGCGTCGCCGCGCCCGCTCTGGCGGGCGGTCCGCCCGATCCGTCGCTCGACCTGCTGGACGCCTCGGCCGCCGCCGGCGGGCCGGTGGGCCCCGGTTCGCCGCAGCCCTATGTCCCGGTCAAGCCTCAGCAAGGGGGAACCTCGCGATGAGCCAGCTCGCCGTCGGCCTGATGGCCGCCCTGATCGCCTCGACCAGCCTGGGCGGCGTCGCCTTGGCCCAGGATCGCGGTCCACCCGGCGGCGGTTCGCGCGGTCCCGTGCCCTGCGGCGCGCCGCTGACCGGCGAGGCGCCCGACGTGATGACCTATGACCGCGCCACCGGCACCCAGGTGTTCGTCGGGGGGAAAGGCGAGACCGAGGTCAGCGCCTTCAACCGCGACACCGGTTCGTCGGCCGCCCTGCGCGGCGACCTCTCGCGGCCGGGCGTCGCCGAGGCCTGCGCCGTCGACCGGCTGTCGGGCGACGCCTATCGCGTCAGCTCCGACGGGCCGGGCGACATGGCGGTCAGCGGCCGGACCGGCCGCACGGGCGAGCGCTGGGCCTTCCGCGCCCCGGACGGCTCGACCCAGTATTGGGACCCGCGCGCCGACAATCGCTGCTTCCGCGAAGGGCTGGGCCTGGGGCCGAACGGCGCCTTGCCCTCGGGACCGCGACCGGATGCGCGCGGCGGGCCGTCGGGATGCTGAGGGCCGGTTTGCTGGCGGGGGCCCTGCTGCTGGCGCTGAGCGCCTGCGCGCCGCGCTATCCCTATGTTCCGCCGTCGGGCGGTCCCCCACCGGTTCCGGTGGACCCCTCGGGGGTGACGCCCCCGCCCCCGCCGGTGGATGTGATCCGGCCGAAGGTGTGAGGGCCTGTCATTTCTCCGGCGCCACCGTCGGCAGGAACTTCGGCTCGGTCCGGCGATGGGTCGCCTGCTCGTAGGCGAAGCCCAGGTTCAGCAGCCGCGCCTCGCTCCAGGCCGGCCCGATGAAGCTGAGCCCCACCGGCAGGTCGCCGACCTGGCCCATCGGCACGGTCAGGTGCGGATAGCCGGCCACGGCGGGCAGGGTGGTGGACGAGCCGCCGTAGTGGTCGCCGTTCAGCGGGTCGATGGTCCAGGCCGGGCCGGTGGTGGGGGCGACGATGGCGACCGCGCCCGTCTCCTTCAGGATCCTGTCGATCCCCTCGGGCCCGGCCAGGCGTTTCCCGTCGGCCACGGCCTTGATGTATTCCGGATCGTCATAGCCCTTGGTGGCCTGGGCCTTCTCGAAGCTCTCCTGGCCGAACCATTCCAGCTCCTTGGGGGTCGCCTTGTTGAAGGCGATCAGGTCCGCCAGCGTGCGGGTCCTGACCTTGGCCGGGTCGGTCGAGGCCAGGTAGGCGTTCAGGTCGACCTTCAGCTCGGTGTAGAGCACCACCCCCTCGGCCTTGCCGATCGGGCCCTCGTCGAAGTCCTTCACGTCCACCAGTGTCGCGCCTTGGGCCTTGAGGTCCTTCAGGGCCTGCTCGAACACCGCGTCCGTGCCCGGCGAATAGCCGGTGTAGAAGCGGGCGACGGCCAGGGTGACGCCCTTCAGGGCGTTCTTGTCGAGGCCCTTGGCGTAGTCGGTCTTGCGGGCGTCGGCCTCCCTGGTGGCCGGATCGGCGGGATCGGAGCCGGCGATGGCGGTCAGGATCAGGGCCGCGTCGGTGACCGTGCGGGTCATCGGGCCGGCGGTGTCCTGGCTGTGGCTGATCGGCACGATGTGGGTGCGCGACACCAGGCCGACGGTAGGCTTGAGGCCGACCAGGCCGTTGATCGCGGCGGGGCAGGTGATCGAGCCGTCGGTCTCGGTGCCGATCGCCGCCGGCGCCAGGCCCGCCGCCACCGCCGCGCCCGAACCGCTGGACGAGCCGCAGGCGCTGCGGTCCAGCACATAGGGGTTGCGCACCGTGCCGCCCACCGCGCTCCAGCCGCTGATCGAGTGGCTGGAGCGGATGTTGGCCCATTCCGACAGATTGGTCTTGCCCAGGATCACCATGCCGGCGTCGGTTAGCCGCTTGACCAGCGGAGCGTCGCGGCCGGTGATATTGTCTTTCAGGGCCAGGGAGCCGGCGGTGGTGGCGGTGTCGTCGGCGCTCTCGATATTGTCCTTCAGCAGGATCGGCGCGCCGTGCAGCGGGCCCCTGAGCTTGCCAGCCCGACGCTCGGCGTCCAGGGCGCGGGCGTCGGCCAGGGCGTGGGAGTTCAGGGTGATGACGGCGTGGAGCTTGGGGTTGAGCAGCTTGTAGCTGGCGAGCGCGCCGAGCGCGCTCTCGAGGGCCGTGGATTTTCCGGAGCCTTGAGCCGCCTGTTCGTCGGCGACCGAACGGCCAGGAGAAATGAAGGCGACGACAGCGCCGCCTTCCTCCGACGGAGGTATGACGGCGTCGAGCGATTTGAGGAATTCAGCGGGTGTCCGGGCGTTCGTATCGACCGCCGCCTTAGGCTTTGGCCTAGCCATTGAGGGTGTCGTGGCGAGCAGCGTGGCCAGGGCGGCGCCGGCAATCAACAAGGTCTTCCGGATCACGCTCCACCCCCCAATACGCAAGATCCTCAGATGAACACCGCCACGTTCTGGCGCGCAACGATCAACGGGGTTCCGGCCCGGTCCCAGACGGCCATGTCCTGGGCGCTGTAGCCTTCGAGCGCGGTGTCGGCCCGGCTTTTCATCAGCCGCCAGCCGTCGTCGTCCGATGCAGGCTGGGCCAGCACGTCCAGCGCCCAGGTCATGGTCGAGATCGGCGCGCGCTCGGGGAACAGGGTGATCGCCGCCGGGGGCAAGGCGTCGGCCAGGGCGACCAGGGCGGCCAGGGAGCGGGCGGCCGGGTCCTTGTGGCGGATCCAGACCCGGAAGTCGGGCGGGCCGGACGCGCCGATCGGCGCGCCGCCGGCGGTCTTGAACTCGAACTGCCGGGTGAAGTTGGGACCGCGTCCCTCGGGGAAGAAGTCGGGCGCTTCGTCCGGCGCGACCGCGGCCGGGGCGGGCAGGTCGAGATGGGCCAGGCGCGATTCGCGCGCCGCGCCGAAGGTCAGGATCGCCCGCGTCGCCAGGCCCTGCTCGCCGACCAGGTCAACGCCCATGAACAGGGTCGACTTGCCGCGACGCAGGATCTGCGTGCGGATTTCGAGTTCGCCAGCCGCCGGGCCGACGAAGGCGAACTGGCCCGAGCGCAGGGGCGGGGCGTCGGGAACCGCCTTCAGCGCCGCCTCCAGGCACAGGGCCGCCGACAGCCCGCCATAGGTGGTGCGGCCCTGGCGCCAGTCGTCGGTGACGTGGGCGGCGAAGCCGGCCTCGGTGGCGGTCATGGCGGCGATCAGGTCGGTGTAGGACGTCACGCTGGGGCTTTCGGTCGTTTCGTGCGCGAAGGTTCGTCTTCTTTCGCTACGGAAGTCAAACGGGGGGCTGTGCACCGCCCGCTTGCCCCCTACGGACCGCTACGCGGTCGTCTTCCCCCGGAGGGGGAAGAGCGCCGGTGCGAAGGCTCCGCCCCCTCTGGGGGCGGACAGGCGGCGAAGCCGCCAGGTGGGGGCAAGTGATAACCGGCACGATCTCTCGCCCTCACGCGGCAGGCCGCTGAGCGGATGGAAAGGGACGCGGAGCGCCGGACGACGTCCGGAGTTCTTTGATAAATACCGTTTCGACGAAGCCGATCGCTCCGCGCGGTCGTTTTCCGCCAGCGTCCGGTGGGCAGCCCTGTTGAGGCTTAGCCGGACCCGGTCTCGATCCCTTTCGGGAGAAACCAGACGCCGGGGGCGCGGGCCTATGGGCAATTCA
>NZ_FORN01000098.1 GCF_900114015.1 Caulobacter sp. UNC279MFTsu5.1
TGGCTGGCGCCGATGTCCTGCTCGCGGCAGGCGGCGCTGATCTCGGCGACCAATTCGGCGGTCTTGCGGATGTTGGGCACCAGGGTGGTCAGCATTTCGCCGGCCGACTGGGCGGCCTTGACCGTGTCCGACGACACCGCGCCGATCTCGGTGGCGGCGGTCTGCGAACGTTCGGCCAGCTTGCGCACCTCCGAGGCCACCACCGCGAAGCCGCGGCCGTGTTCTCCAGCCCGGGCGGCTTCCACCGCCGCGTTCAGGGCCAGAAGGTCGGTCTGGCGGGCGATCTCCTGCACGATAGTGATCTTCTCGGCGATCGTGCGCATGGCCTCGACGGCCCGGCTCACCGCTTCGCCGCTGACTTCCGCGTCCTTGGCCGACTGGCGGGCGATCTTCTCGGTCTGGGCGGCGTTGTCGGCGTTCTGCTTGATGTTGGCGGCCATCTCCTCCATCGAGGCCGAGGCTTCCTCGGCCGACGAGGCCTGCTCGGTGGCGCCCTGAGACACCTGCTCGGAAGCCGCCGACAACTCCTGGCTGCCCGCCGAGACGTTCTCCGAGGCCGACACCGCGTCGGAGACCACGCCGCGCAGGCGCTCGATCATCACGTTCACATGGCCCAGCAGGTCGCCGATCTCGTCCTTGGTGGTGATGTCCACGGTCCGGGTCAGGTCGCCGTCGGCCACCGAGCGCACGGCGTCCGAAGCGCGGCCCAGGCCCTTGCCGACCGCCATCGAGATGTAGAGCGCCGCGCCGACCGCGATCAGCAGCGACACCACGGCCAGGCCGATCAGGCTGGCGCGGACCTTGGCGAAGTCGGTGTCAGCCTTGTCGGTGGCGGCGTCCAGTTGCGCCTGCGACAGCTCGACCAGCTCCTGCACCTGGGCGCCGGCCTCGGTGACCGCCTTGCGGCCTTCGCCCATCGAGATGGCGGCGGCCTGGGCGTCGTTGTTGGCGATGGCCAGGGCGTAGACGCGGTCATGGGCGGCGATCATCCGCTCCCAAGCGCCGCCCAGAGCCTGCCACTTGGGCTTGCCCTCGGCGGTGGCCAGGCCCTCGGCCTTGGCCAGCAGGACTTCGAAGGCCCGCTTTTCCTTCTCGATCGAGGCCTCGAGGGTCTTCACCTCTTCGGGGCTGTCGACCAGCACCATGTTCTTTTCGGCCCGCACCACATTGAGCATGTGGATGTTCAGCTCCTGGGCGGCCTGCAGGCGCACGGCCGGACCGTCGACCATCGCGTTCATGTCGCGGTTGGTGGTCGACAGGCTGCTGATCCCGAACAGGGTCGCCGCCAGCAGAAGGGCGATGATCAGGCCAAAGGCGAGGCCGAGCTGCAATTTGATCGTAAAGCGCATGGTCTTGTCCTTGGACGAGATCGGAGGGGCGTGGCGGCGGGAGGGATCAGTATTCGGTGAAGTCGCGGTCGTCGGGATCGGGACCGCCCTGGCTCAGGTCGAGAGCGAAGCCTTGGGCCCGGGCCTGCTGGGCGGCGACGGCGCGAGCGGCGGCCTTGCGCGGCGCGGGCTTGGATCCGCGCGCCGGCAGGCGCACGACAGGCGCGGCCTTGCGCGACGTCTGGGCGGCGTTCGACAGGCGGAAATAGGCGATGGAGGTCTGCAGCTCCTCGGCCTGGGCGGCCAGTTCCTCGGAGGTGGCCGACATCTGCTCGGACGCGCTGGCGTTCTGCTGGGTGACCTTGTCCAGCTGCTGGATGGCCTCGTTGATCTGGCTGGCGCCGAT
>NZ_FORN01000006.1 GCF_900114015.1 Caulobacter sp. UNC279MFTsu5.1
GATGGAGGCCCCCGACGGGCGGAAGGTTGACGACCCTTCCGGACCGCCTGGGCGATTTCAGCCCAGGCCTGCTGGCTCGATCCGTCTATCCCCGGCGCCGGAGTTTCGTCGCGACCAAGGCGAACCTGCTCCGAACCGACCTGGAACGTCCTTGTGGGACACGACGGACAAGCCTTCCCGCTCGTCCACCCCCGAAGGCCGCATCGGTCGCCGTACTTGCGCCCTCCCCATGCCTTCAGGTGCAAGCAGTATGCGGCCGGTCTGAGGGGGTGAGGACAGATCGGGTCGAGAAAGTTCAAGCTGCTGAAATTGCTGAACTCTGTTCGCTATCCGCCGAGGACAGACGCCCAACCGGGAACGCGCTCTCACGGCAAAGCCTCGGAAAATCGATCCCGGACCATCGGGTGAGCGCGTGTCCCCATAGTCATCCACGGCGCCGAACGATCATCCCGAACAAAAGCCCGGCCTCCAAGCGCAACGGGCGACTTGGGGAACTACCTAGCACTCCTCCGCCCGCCGCAGCAGCAGCGCCTTCTCCCGCCGGTTGCCCGCCAGCGCCGCGGCCGCCTCGAACGCCGCGCGGGCCTCGTCGAACCGGCCCAGCTTGGACAGCAGGTCGCCGCGCATGGCGGGCAGCAGGTGGTAGGCCTTCAGTGCCGGCTCGTCGGCCAAGGCCTCGACCATCGCCAGCCCGGCGGCCGGCCCCTCGGCCATGCCCACCGCCACGGCCCGGTTCAGCCTGACCACCGGCGAGGGCGCGACCGCCGTCAGGTCGGCGTAGAGGGCGGCGATGCGCGGCCAGTCGGTGTCGGCCGCCGTCCGCGCCTGGGCGTGGCAGGCGACGATCGCCGCCTGCAGGGCGTAGAAGCCGCTCGCGCCGCCCAGGTCGCGCGCCCGCTTCAGGGCCTTCAGGCCGCGCCGGATCTGCAGCAGGTCCCAGAGGCCGCGATCCTGGTCCAGCATCAGCACCGGCCGGCCCGCCGCGTCGGTCCGCGCCGCCGTGCGCGAGGCGTTCAGCTCCATCAGGGCCATCAGCCCATGGGCCTCGGGCTCGTCCGGGGCGATGGCGGTCAGCACCCGGCCCAGGCGCAGGGCCTCGTTGCACAGCTGGGGCCGCTGCCAGTCGTCGCCGCGCGCGGCGGTGTAGCCCTCGTTGAAGATCAGGTAGACGACCTCCAGCACCGAGGCCAGGCGCGCGGAGCGCTCCTCGCCACGCGGGGTCTCGTAGGCCAGGCCGGAGTCGGACAGGGCGCGCTTGGCCCGCACGATGCGCTGGGCGACCGCGGCCTCGGACAGCAGGAAGGCCCGGGCGATCTCCTCGGTGGTCAGGCCGCAGACCATCCGCAGGGCCAGGGCCGCACGGGCCTCGCGCGACAGCAGCGGATGGCAGGCGGTGAAGATCAGCCGCAGCATCTCGTCGCCGATGTCGTCGTCCAGGGCGGAGTCGAAGTCGGGCATGGCCTGCTGCTCGGCCTCCAGGTCGCGGGCGACCATGCCGTGCTTGCGCTCCAGCATCGGCCCGCGCCGCAGGCGGTCCAGGGCCCGGCGTTTGGCCGTGGCCATCAGCCAGGCGCCGGGGCGCTCGGGCACGCCGCTGGTGGGCCAGGTCTCGAGCGCGGCCACCAGGGCGTCCTGGGTCAGTTCCTCGGCCAGGGGCACGTCGCGCAGCATCCTCGCCAGGCTGGTGATCAGCCTGGGGTGCTCGACCCGCCAGACGGCGAGGACGGCGCGATGGGCGTCGGCGTCGCTCATCGACGCCGGCCGGAAGCGACCGAGGCCGCGATCAATGCTCGATCATCGGACGGATCTCGCACGTCCCCGCCCAGCCCGGCTGGTGGTCCTTGTGCAGCTGCAGGAACTCGACCGCCGACGCGACGGCCTCCTCCTTGCTGGCGAATTCGAACATCGCATAGCCGCCGATCACCTCCTTGGCCTCGACCATCGGGCCGTCCAGCACGGTGAACTTGCCGTCGGCCGCCAGCGAGACGCGGGCCCCGGCGTCGATCGGCAGCAGCCCGCCGCCGCCCAGCATCCGGCCGGCCTGGATCTCGCGATTGGCCAGGGTGTTCATCGCCTCGACCAGCTCGGGCGTGGCCTCCGGCGGGCCGGGGGGCGCGGTGACGATCAAGCACATGTAACGCATCTGGGACTCCTCGCTGAAGCGAACCGGGGGCGCCGTCGCCGCCGGACTGTCTCGCTATTGAGGACGACGAACCAGTCCTGAACGGATCGACGGGGGCGACGAAGATTTTCGACGACCGCCATCCCACCCAACCTAGGGTCTAGCTTTCCGACGACATTCGCGACAGCCTCCGGCCAATTCAGCAACGCTTCAATAAAGGGGCAGTATATGCGCGTGAAAGTACTTCTCTTGGCCGCGACCATGATGTTTTCGATTTTCAATCGGTCCGCGGCTCAAATAGCTCCCGGCGACTTCTCGGGCCAGCCGACCTTTGGAACGGTCATCAAGCCCGTTTATCAGTACTGTCAGGTCGACGCGCCCGGACAGCCCCGAGTGGTGACGCAGGGCGTCTGCGATAACGGGCAATTGAGCCAGGGCGGCGTCAACTTCACGTCCAACTACGACACCGTGACCCAGACCAGCCCTTCGGTGACACAGAGCGAGTTCCCCGCCAACGGGGCGAGCCAGGGCGTCGGCGTCCTCGTGAGCGGCCCCTACCAAGATCCGAGATTCCCGACCGCGGCCTATTCCGTCGCCACCACCACCCTGCCGCTCTCCGATTTCGCGACCGCCTCTTCGGTGGCCTCGATGAACGCGTCGCTCGGCGGCGAAACGAACCGCGCCGTGGCCGCCGAAGCGGTCCTGGGACAGGCGATCACCACCGAGACGAACCGGGCCCGGGCGGCCGAGACGGTCCTGGGACAGGCGATCGTGACCGAGTCCAACGCCCGCGAAGCGGATGTCGCGCGCCTTTCCTCGCAGTTCAAGGTCGCGACCGCGACCGCCGTGGCGTTGAGCGGCAACGGGTTCATCCCGGGCAAGCGCCTGAACCTGACGATCAACTACGGGTCCTACGAGGGGAAATCGGCCATGGCCTTCCAGGGCGCCTTCGTCGTCAACGAGAACGCCTACCTCAATCTCGGCGTCGCGTCCGGACTGAGCGGCGGCGGAACAGCCTTCCGCACGGGCCTGACCATGGGGTGGTGACCCCTAGCCCTCGATCACATGCGGCACGAACCGCGCCAGGTTCTTGGTAACCACGCTGTCGTCCTCGCGGACGCCGATCCCGGCCGGTTCGTTGCCCACCATCCACGCCCCGACCACCGGCCGCTTGCCGTCGAACTCAGGCGGCGGGTGGTAGGCCTGGACGATCGCGCCCTCCTGGCCATAGCCCTGGTCGAGCACCGGCTCGTCTCCGCCGACAATCTCGACATTGGCCCCTTCGCGCGAGAACAGCGGCTTTCTCACGAACCGCCCGCCCAGGGCCGAGGCCGCCGGGTCGCCCTCGAAATAGGCCTCCAGCAGGTTGGGGTGGCCGCGGTGGCGCTCCCACAGCAGCGGCAGGACGCCCTTGTTGGACAGGATCGCCTTCCACGGCGGCTCGATCCAGCGGACCTGGGCGGTGTTCAGGTGCGCGGCGTAGGGCTCGCGCAGCATGAATTCCCACGGATAGAGCTTGAACGCCGCCTGCAGGACGAAGCCCTCCAGGTCGACGAACTGGCCCTCCTCGTTCAGGCCGATGTGGTCCATGGCCACGAACTTGGGCTCGACCCCGGCCTGCAAGGCCAGATCCTCGAGGAAGCGCACGGTCTGGCGGTCCTCGACCGCGTCCTCGTCGCTGGCGAAGTGGACGAAGCCGCCTGTGGGGAACAGGATCTTGAACCGGTCGCGCAGGGCCTCGAACAGGCTGTTGAACTGGTCGGCGTTGGCGGGAAAGGTCCCATTGGCGATCAGCTCCTCCAGCCACAACCACTGGAAGGTGGCGGCCTCGAAGACGCTGGTCGGGGTGTCGGCGTTGTATTCGTAGAGCTTCGGCTTTGACTTGCCGTCATAGCCGAAGTCGAAGCGGCCGTAGAGCGACGGCGACTTGGCGCGCCAGGAAGCGGCGACGAAGTCGCGGTGCGCCTCCGGGATCGCCAGCCGTTCCATCAGCGCCTGGCTCCCGACGACCTCGTCGACTAGGTCCAAGCATAGGTCGTGGAGCTCGGCCGCGGCCGGCTCCAGGTCCTGCTCCACCTGCTCCAGGGTGAAGGCGTAGGCCACGCTCTCGTCCCAATAGGCCTGGCCTTCGGTGTGGTGATAGACGAACCCGACCGCCTCGGCCTTGGCCTGCCAGTCGGGACGCGGGGTCAGCGTGAGGCGGCGCACTATTCGGTCTTGCCGCCGTCGCCGGCCTTCTGCTCGATCTGCAGCGGCGGGGCGGCCGGGGCCAGGCGGGCCAGGATGTCGTCGGCGCTGGACTGGCCGGGCAGGATGCCGGCCAGGCGCAGCTTCTCGTCGAGATCGGCGCCGGTGCGGCGGTCTTCCAGCTCGCCGGCCGCCTTGATCCTCTCGCCGCGGATCGCCTGGCGCTCCTTGATGCGGGCCAGGCTGTCGGCGGCCGAGCCGAGCGCCGCGCCGGCGCCGGCGCCGCGCGCCGAGACGGCGGCCTGGGCCTTTTGGACGCTCTCGTTGACCTTCACGACCTCGACTTCGCGACGCAGGGTCTCGATGCGGCGGTCGGTGGCGGTGATGGCCTGGTGCAGTTGGTCCTCGGCGGCGCGCATGTCGCCGATCTGCGGCTCCTTCAGCGCGATGTCCTGCTCGAGGTCGGCGATGCGCTGGGCCACCTGGCGGGCCAGGTCCATGTCGCCCTTGGCGACGGCGGCGCGGGCCGAACTCTCGTATTTCACGACCTGGTCGCGGAAGCCGGCGACCTCTTTCTCCAGGATACGGCGGCGGGCGACCAGCGTGGCCATGTCGTCGCGGGCCTTGCCCTGGGCGGTGTCGGCGTCGCGGATTTCCTGGTCGAGGATGCGCAGGGCGTTGGCGTCGACGACGGCGGCCGTGGCTTCGTGCGCGCCGGCGCGACCCAGGGTGAACAGCTTGTTCCAGATGGACATGAGGGGTCTCCGAGGATCGGGAAGCGCAATAGCCGAAAGTGGATACCGGTTTCGGCGGCTATTGCGCGTCGAAAAAAGTTAGGCGGCGGCGGGGGTGAAGGACGAGCGCAGGTCGGACGCGGCCTCGATGGCGTTCTGCGCCAGGACCCGCAGCTCGATCAGGATGTCGTCCAGCGACGAGCTCGGCGACAGCTCGCCGAACAGCTCGTAATAGTCGCGGCCGTTCACCGCGCTGATGCCGAAGTTCGACAGCGGCACCAGCTTCTGGGCCTTGAGCAGGAATTCGTTGAAGGCGTGGCGGTCGGCCTGTTCGTCGACCGGCCACAGCAGCACCGAGGCGGCGATCTGCTGGTCGCTGACGCTGACGAAGATCTCCAGGTCGCCGTGGTCGTGCATGGTCACCAGCAGGATCGGATCGGTTCCCTCGACCACGCGGGCCGTCATGGCGTCGCTGAAGCCGTCGGAAAGCGCCGTCTTCAGCGAGCGAACAGTCCAGGCGGGGGTCGTCATCGGGCGGTGTCTCCTCGGGAGCGTGTCTTTTGGGGGCGAACCCGTCTTGGGGCCGTTTCATACTAGATGGGCGAACGAACGCCAGTCGTCGAGAGCGCAACCTTACGTGCGCGGATGACAAGTTGGTAATCCCCTTCCCTCTTTTGTCGCCGGGTTCGACGTCGTACATGTGACGCGAGTTTCGCAAGCCGGGTCGTTCATGTTCAGCAAGCTCTTCGGCCGCAAGGACGCAAGCCCCGCCTCGGCCCTGCCGGCGATCCGCAATGTCACCCTGGGCCGCACGGTCTGGTTGGATAGTCTGGCCTGGCGGCGCCTGGGCGACGACCTGAAGTTCGCGCTCGACACCGATACGCTGGAAATCACCGCCCAGGGCCTGGTCGAGCTGCGCGAGGGCGGCTTCGTCCACCGGTTCTACACCGACGACAACATCATGTTCCAAGCCGTCTCGGATGATCGCGACGGCCAGCGGGTCACCGACATCACGCTGTTCATCCCGTGGGACAGCGCCTATCCGGGCGGCCGGGCCGACGAGGAGGCCTGGGCCAGGCGGCTGCGGGCGCGCACCTTCACCGGTCCGGGCCTGCCCGAATACCGCCGCGACTGGTTCGGCGACGAGGCCGAGAGCCAGGAGCCGGTCAGCTTCTGGGAAGACGTCCACGACGACCGCGACGGGATCCCCGATCGGCGGATCTTCCAGACCTGCATGCTGTTCTCCCGCGATCTGCCGGGCGACGGCCGCGAGCTTCTGCTGGCCATCCAGCAGGAGAACGAGAACGAGGACCTCCGCCAGCGCGAAGTCTCGTTCGAAATCATGATCGGCGTGGCCTTGGGCGTCGGCGAATTCCGGGCCTAGGCCCACAAACCGCTTTAGGGGGAAAGACATGGATCTGCACGGATTTGGCGCCAGCGCCCTGGCCTTCGTGGTGGCCTTCGTCGCCGCTGGCCTGTTCACGGTGATCTTCAAGGTCGTCTACCAGTGGGTGACGCCATACAACGAGGGCAAGCTGATCCGCGAGGGCAATGTCGCCGCGGCCCTGGCCCTGGGCGGGGCCCTGGTCGGCTACGTGCTGCCCCTGGCCTCGGCGCTCAGCAACACCGTATCGCTGATCGAGTTCTGCGCCTGGGCGGCCCTGGCCGGCGTGCTGCAGATCGCCGCCTTCACCCTGGTGCGGATGGTGGTGATGAAGGACGTCGCCGCCCGGATCGAGAAGGGCGAGATCGCCGCCGGCGTCTATCTGCTGAGCATCTCCCTGGCGGTCGGCGTGCTGAACGCCGCCTGCATGACGGCCTGAGGCGCGCCATGACCCATCAGCCCTCCCCTCCGCGCCGCCGCCTGCGTTCCAGCGGCCTGGCCTTGACCGGCCTGATGGCCGGCACGGCGATCTCGGTCAGCGCCTGCGACGATCCCGGCACGGCCACCCAGTGGGGCGACCCGCCGGCCGCTTCGCGCGAGGTCGACGCCAAGACCTACGCCAGCCTGGCCGACTGCAAGAGCTCCGGCGACATGACCGCCGAGCAATGCCAGACGGCCTATGACCAGGCCCAGAAGGACAGCGCCGCCAACGCCCCCAAGTTCAGCGACCAGCAGACCTGCGAGGAGCGCTACGGCGTCTCCCAGTGCGTGCCGCGCAACGACAACAACGGCGGCAGCTTCTTCACTCCGCTGCTGACCGGCTTCATCGTCGGCCAGGCGCTGAACAACATGGGCGGCGGCTACTACGGCGCGCCGATGTACCGCGACCGCGAGGGGACCTATTACGGCGGCTCGGGGTATCCGCTGTCGCGCGACTACGTCACCGGCCGCACCCGCGTGCGCACCGACACCTTCAACGCCCCGGAGATGCGCGCCCCGGCCCGCGTCCAGACCCGCAGCGCGGTGATCTCGCGCGGCGGCTTCGGCGGCGGCGGTCGCGCGTTCGGGGGGTAAGTCCATTCGTCTTCCTCCGCTTTTATGCGGGGGAGGACGGCGTTTTTTTCTCGCGAGCGCCCGGCGCCGCGAACGGCCTCGAACCGGACTGTAAACCATTGTAAATTTGACTGTACAACCGGAGCGGACGGCGCATGGGCGCGTTACGCTGCGCAGCGCGGATGGCCGCCTTGATCCTCCCCCTGGACAGCGTCCCGCCGCCGCGCGCCCCGCGCCCCCATCCGCGGGGCGCGCGAGTTATCTTGGTTGCAAGTGAACGCATGAAAGTCGCCCTGCTCGACGACGACGACAGCCACAACGCGCTGGTCGCCGCCCTTCTGGGGCCGGCGGGCTATGACTGCACCAGCTTCACGCGTCCCGAACGTCTGCTGGCCGAACTGCGCCGCCAGACCTTCGACCTGCTGATCCTTGACTGGAACATGCCCGAGCTCAGCGGCATCGAGACCCTGCGCCGGGTCGGCGAACTGCTGAGCCCTTCGCCGCCGGTGCTGCTGCTGACCAGCCGCTCGGTCGAGGCCGACCTGGTCGAGGGGCTCAACGCCGGGGCCGACGACTACATCGTCAAGCCGCTGCAGCCGCCGGTGCTGCTGGCCCGCGTCAACGCCCTGGCCCGGCGCGCCTACCGCCCGACCGCCGCCCCCCAGGTCGAGCAGCACGGCCCCTATCGCCTGGACCCCGGCGCCCAGACGGTCGCCTGGGGCGACAATGTCGAGACCCTGACGCCCAAGGAATTCCAGTTGGCCGCCCTGCTGTTCAACAACCTGGCCCGGCCGCTGTCGCGCGAGTACCTGCTGCGCCGGGTGTGGGGCCAGCGGCCGGACCTGGAGACCCGCACCCTGGACGCCCACGTCTCGCGCCTGCGATCAAAGCTTCACCTGCGCCCCGCGAACGGCTTTAGACTGACGACGGTCTATGGGTTCGGCTACCGGCTGGAAGTCTGCGAGCCCGAGACCGACGCCGCGTCCGGAGCCGCTGAATGATCCTTCGACCTTCGCTGTTCGCCCTGGCCTCCGTCCTGGCCCTGGCGTCCGGCCCCGCCCTGTGCGCGCCGCGGGCCCCGGCGAAGCCGCCGAAGGCCGCCCTTGCGCCACCGGCCGACCCGCCGGTCCGCTACGTGGTCCAGCGCGGCGACACCCTGTTCGACCTGGGCCGCGCCTATCTGCGCAAGACGAACGACTACCGCCATGTGCAGCGCGCCAACCAGATCAGCCAGCCGCGCGTGATGCCCGTGGGCAAGACCCTGACCATCGACGCGGACCTGCTCAAGACCGTGCCCATCGACGCCCGGCTCAGCGCCTTCAGCGGCAAGGTCGAGATCGAGACCGACGGCCGGCGGGCGCCCGCCCAGACGGGCATGGCCCTCAGGGAAGGCCAGCGGGTGATCACCGGCCCCGGCGCCTTCGCCACCTTCGAGATGGAGGACGCCTCGCGCGTCACTCTGCCCTCGAACACCGCCATGCGCGTGGTGCGGCTGCGCAGCGTCTTGCTGACCAACGCCCCGCAGCGGGTGTTCAAGCTGGACGAGGGCCGCAGCGCGATCCAGGCGACGCCAAACCCCAATCCCAACGCCCGCTTCGAGGTGCGCACGCCGGTGTCGATTTCGGCCGTGCGCGGCACCGAGTTCCGGGTCGCGGCGGCGGACGGGCGCGCCCGGACCGAGGTGCTGAAGGGCGCGGTCGGCGTGGGCCCCGGCGAGGCGCCGCCAGCCGGTCCGCCGGTTCCGGCCGGCTTCGGCGTCACGGTCAATTCCGGTGGAGCCGGAGTCAGCGCCCCTGTCGCCCTGCTGCCCCCGCCCCGGCTGAACGAGGCCGACCAGAACCAGACCGACCGGACCGTGCACTTCGCCGTGCGGCCCCAGGCCGGAGTCGCGGCCTACCGGCTGCTGCTGTCGCACGACGCCGGCTTCGTCGACCTGTTCGACGAGGCGACCCAGGCTGAACCCGCCGCCGATTTCGGCCCCCTGGCGGACGGGACCTATTTCGTCCGCGTCACCGCCCTCGACCCCTCCGGCCTGGAGGGTCAGCCCGCCGACTACAGCTTCGACCGCGACCTGGACGTGCTGGAGCCGGGCGCCCCGCCCGTCGCCGAGGTCCGCGGCAAGCATCGCAACTTCCTGTTCCGCTGGAGCGCGGCGGGCGGCGGCGTACGCAGCTTCCGCTTCCAGCTGTTCGCCGGGACCGAGCCGACCGCGCCCATCGTCGACCAGCCGGGCCTGGTCGAGCCGCAGCTGACCCTGACCGACCTGCCGCCGGGACTCTACAGCTGGCGGGTCAGCGCCACGCGGGTGAAGAACGGCGTGGTCACCGAGAAGGTCGCGCCGCCGCAGTCGCTGAAGATCGGAAGCTAGGCCTTGGCCGCGTTTCCCAGCCTGCCCGTCCCGCGCCTGGCCCCCCTCCGGCGGCTGAGGCCCGGACCGCCGCGATCTCCGCGCCGGCGGCTGCTGCGCTGGCTGGCCGTCGCCGCCCTCACCGGCCTGGTCCTGGCCGGCCTGACCGCCAGCCCGCTGACCACGCGGCTGGACAACATCCTCTACGACCGGCTGGTGCGCGCTTCGGAACGTCCGGTCGATCCCTCGATCCTGATCGTCGGCGTCGACGAGCGCAGCCTGCGCGAACTGGGCGCCTGGCCGTGGTCCCGCGCCCAGCACGCCGCGATGATCGACCGGCTGAGCCAGGCCGGCGCTAAGGCGATCGTCTACGACGTGCTGTTCGGCCAGCCGTCCCAGGACCCCGCCGCCGACGAGGCCCTGGCCACGGCGGTCGCCCGGTCGGGCAAGGTCTACCTGCCGCAGTTCCTGGAGCCCCCGGCCCAGAACGGCGCGCCGCCGACCCTGGTCATGCCCCTGCCCATCATCGCCCAGGGCGCGGCGGCGGTCGGGCTGGTCCATGTCCGCTTCGACCCCGACGGCGTGGTGCGCCGCATGGCGCCGTTCGAGGCCAACGGGCCGGAGCTGGAACCCGACTTGATGACCGTGGTCCACCGCGCCACCAAGTCGTTCGACGCTCCCGACGCCACGCGCGGCGACGCCCCGACCCTGTTGATCCCGTTCGCGGGGCCGCCGGACCGCTATCGCCAGGTGGCCTTCTCCAGCGTGCTGGCCGGCGAGGTCCCGCCCGAGATGATCGCCGGCCGGACGGTGTTCGTCGGCCTGACCGCGCCGGGCCTGGGCCCCGCCTTCCCGACCCCGGTCACCCCCGACGCCGCCAGCATGACCGGGGTGCAGCTGCAGGCCAGCGTGCTGGACGGCCTGCGCGGCGGGCGGATGATCAAGCCGGCCGGTCTGGGCGCGCGCCTGATCTTCGCCCTCAGCCTGCTGTGGCTGCTGCTGGCCGGGCTGCTGGTGTTGCCGCCTCGCGCCAACCTGGCCCTGCTGGCCGTGCTGCTGGTCGCGGCCGTCGGGGCCAGCGCGGCCCTGTTCTCCCGCGGCCACCTGTGGCTGTCGCCGGTGGCGGCGATCCTCGGCATGGCGCTGGTCTCGCTGGTGTGGGGCTGGGGCCGGCTGGGACGGGTCAACGACCTGCTGGGCCACGAGCTGGACCGCCTGCGCTCGGTGGATCCGGCCGGCGCCGCCGGCGCGGACGCCGAGTTCGAAAGCGACGTCGTCACCCGCCAGGCCCTCAGCCTCGGCGCGGCCATCACCCGGATCGACGACCTGCGGCGGTTCTCGGCCGACGCCCTGTTCAGCCTGCCCGACGCCACCCTGGTGGCCGACGCCGAGCGCCAGGTGATCGCCGCCAACGCCGCCGCCCAGACCCTGCTGGCCGATCGCCCCTGGGTGCTGGAAGGCGGCGGCCTGGCCGACGCCCTCAACGCCCTGGAGCCCCTGGGCCGCACCTTTCCGGCCAGTTGGCCGGCCGAGGGCGACAGCGGCCATCCGATCGACCTGCACCTGGCCGACGGCCGCGCCTTCCAGATCCAGACCGTGTTCCGGCGCGACGCCGCGGGCGAGAGCGAAGGCTGGATCGTGCGCCTGGCCGACATCACGCCCCTGACCGCCGCCATGCGCCAGCGCGAGCAGGCGCTGCAGCTGCTGACCCATGACATGCGCTCGCCGCAGACCTCGATCCTGGCCCTGCTGGCGACGACGCCCGGCCTGCCGCCCGAGGCGTCCGAACGCCTGGCCGCCTACGCCCGCCGCACCCTGGCCCTGGCCGACGGCTTCGTGCAACTGGCCCGCGCCGAGGTCACCCAGACGACGATGGAGCCGGTGGACCTGTGCGATGTGGCGGTCGAGGCGATCGACGAGTTGTGGCCGCAATGCCGCCAACGCCACATCGAGATCCGCCAGGAGGGCTGCGACGGGCCGATGATGGCCCTGGGCGATCGCGGCGTGCTGGCCCGCGCCCTGGTCAACCTGATCGGCAACGCGGTGAAGTACGGTCCGGACGGCTCGACGATCGTGGTGCGCGCCGCCACGGTGCTGGACGGCGGCCGCACCTATGTCGACCTGTCGATCACCGACCAGGGGCCGGGCCTGACCGTCGAGGAGGCCGCCCTGGCCTTCCGGCCGTTCCAGCGCTTCGACCGGCCGGGCGCCGAGGCCGCGGGCGGCGCGGGCCTGGGCCTGGCCTTCGTCCAGGCGGCCGCCACGCGACACGGCGGCGGGGTCAGCTGCCGCAGCACGCCCGGCGGCGGCGCGACGTTCACGTTGCGGCTGCCGGAGATGGCCTGAGCGGCATCGGAACCGGGGGACACGCCCTCGCGCATCGCGCTCTTGCGCGGCGCGGCTGGCCGCGAGCGCGTGTCCCCTTCCCCTCCCCTATGGCTTCACGAACTTGAGCACGAACTGGTCGGTCTTGCCGCGGATGGCCGGGTCGAAGACGCTGGCGGTGCGCGGGTCGGTCGGGTTGCGCAGCAGCGGGCTCTCGGCGGCCAGCTTGAAGCCGGCGGCTTCGACCTCGGACTTGACGGCGGCGATGTCGATGCGGTGCAGCGTATCCGGCGCCGACAGGCCCGAACCGTCGGCGGCGTAGTGGTCGACGACCAGGAACACCCCGCCGGGCTTCAGCGACTTGAACACCTCGGCATTGATCTTGGCGGCCGTGTCGGCCGGGAACGGCTTGAGGTGCAGGTCGTGATAGTTCTGGACGGTGACCACGGCGTCCAGGCCGTCGGGCAGATCCAGCCCGATCAGGCTGCCGTCCAGCGGCGTGACGTTCTTGTAGGCCGCCGCGACGGTCTTCAGGTCCTCGCCGTACTTGGCCTGGAACTTGATGAACTCGGCCGGCTGATAGGCGTAGACCGTTCCCGTCGGTCCGACCGCGGCCGACAGGATGCGGGTGAAATAGCCGCCGCCGATGATGAAATCGGCCACCTTGCCGCCCGGCTTGACGTCGGCCAGGGCCAGGAGCTCGGCCGGATGGCGGGCCGCGTCGCGGGCGGTGTCGGCCGCCGGCCGGGCCGGGTCGGCCAGGGCGGCCGCCAGGTTGGCGGGAACCTGGGCGAAGCCGGGCGCGGCGACCGCGCCGAGCAGGCAGGCGGCGACCAGGGCGGAGATCATCGACCGCGACGTCATGGGCTTCCTCTTCGTTGTTTCCCCTCGATAGCGCGTCACGCCGCCTGGGTGAACATCGGTATTCGAGATCACGACGAGATTCAGGGGACAAACTGGGGACGGCTTGCGGGCCGCGCGCCCTTAGCTCTTGGCCGGCGTCAACGCCGCGACCAGCCGGTCGGCCAGGTCGACCGGGTCGTCGCCGGACGTGCGGACCGTCGCCCAGGCCGCGACCTTGCCGCTCGACAGGTCCAGCACCGCCAGGGCGGCCGTGCGGACCGGTCCCCGCCGCGACCAGGGGCGCAGCTTGGTGGGCGCGCTGCGCCACGGGGCGACGCCGACCTGCGGGCCGACGACGGTGGAGACGCCCACCGCGGCGGGCGAGGTCCCGACCGTCACCTGCAGCCGATAGCGGGCCGGCATGGCGCCCGGCTGGACGGCGCCGGCTTCGCCGACCCGGCTGGCCACCCGGGCCTGGATCGCCTGGACCAGGGCCTGGTCGACGCCGGGCGACGCGGCCGGCCCGGCCTCGATCACGGCGGTCTGGCCCCGCAAGACCGTCAAATCGCCCTCGCTCGCCACCTGAGGCGGCGTGGCGCAGGCGCTGAGCAGCAGGCCCGCGACCAGGGTCGTCGACAACATACGCATGGAACACCCCCGACGGCCCTTGGCCGCCCGAACCTTAGCGTCAGACCAGCCGCCCGACCAGCCACCACGCGGCCCAGCCGATCACGCTCCACAGCGCCAGGCTCAGCAGGGCGGCGACCAGCAGCAGGCGCGGACGCCGCGCAAGATCCAGGCCGAGGCTGTCGGCCAAGGCCCGCAGCGGCAGGTCCAACTTCAACGGGCCTCGGCGCGCGCCTGGCCGCGCAGCATGCCGTAGGCGTGGTCGGTCAGGGCCCAGCGGCGGCTGTGCGGGCCATAGGGCAGGTGCAGCAGGTTGGCGGCCCGCGGGTCGCTGGCGCCCCGGCAATAGGCGGCGAACGCCTCGTCCAGTTCACGCTGCATCGCCTCGGACGGCCGGTAGACCCCTCGGCGCTTGGCGATATAGGCCACGACCAGGTCGCGATGGGCCGCCCCGCCCAGGTCCAGCAGCGCCTCGGCGATCTCGCCGACCAGGGGGTTGAGGATCGCGATTCCGCCCGCGCCCCCCTCCAGGTTTCGCCGTCCGGCTTCCGACCACCCCATCGATCCGCCCCCCGATAATCTGCGGGACGGAGTTAAAGGCCATGCGCCGGAGATCGACCAGAGGGTGAATGTCGGTTTTTACAATGCGTTACATTGACCAACCATCCCGGAAGGGCCGGCCGGCTTGTCAGTGCGTCTCGTAGGCGGCCTTGCCGCCGCTGATGGCGAAGGCCTCCTCCGGCGACAACACCAGCTTCTTGCGGCCGAACAGGGCGAAATAGGCCACGCCCGCCGCGAACCAGATCGCCACCCCGATCACTCCGCTCCGATAGATCGGGTCCTTCAGTTGGTAGAAGATCGTCACCAGCGAGATGACCACCGTCAGACCCGCGCCAGTCAGGCCGAACTTGCTCCTGTAGGGCCGCTCCATCGTCGGGAACTTCCGGCGCAGCAGGATGAACGACACGCCCTGCGCCACGTAGGACAGCATGGCCCCGAACACCGCCATGTTCAGCAGGGTGCCGCCGATCACCGCCGCGCCCTTCTCGGCTCCGAGGATGAACCAGACGGCCAGCATCACGGCCAGGCCGGCGGCCGAGCCGGTGATCAGGGCCACGTCCGGGGTCTTGCGCACCCCGTGGGTCACCGACAGGGCGCGCGGGAAGTAGCCGGCCCGCGACAGCGAATAGATCTGCCGGCCATAGGCGAAGATGATCGCGTGGAAGCTGGCGATCAGGCCCGCCACCGCGATCGCGGACAGGACCTTGGCCAGGCCGCCGCCATAGAGCGTGCGGAAGCCTTCCAGGATCGGCTCGCCGGACTTGGCCAGGGCGAAGGCGCCCGGCGAGATGGCGCTGTTGAGCCACAGCACCAGCAGGGCCGAGACGATCAGGGTGGCCATGCCCAGGAGGATGCCCTTGGGCAGGTCGCGCTGCGGGGTGTGGCTCTCCTCGGCCGCCAGCGGCAGCTGCTCGATAGCCAGGAACAGCCAGACCGCGAACGGCAGCTGGGCCAGGGCCCCGCCGACCCCGGCCGGCAGGAACGGCCCGTGGCCGTCCTTCAGCTCGGTCCCGCCCGGGCCGACGTTCAGGGCGTACTTGAAGAAGTCAGCGTGCGGCAGGGCGCTGATCCAGAACACCGCCAGGCAGGCCAGGGCCAGCAGGGTGATGACCACCGTGAACCGGAACGACATCGCCACTCCGCCAGCGTTCAGCCCCACGAAGACGACATAGGCCCCGATCCAGTAGAGCGGCTGCACCCAGGCCGGCGTCTCGAAGATGCCGCCCAGGTACGAGCCGATGAAGAAGCAGACGACCGCCGCCGTCAGCACGTATTCGACATTCTCGCACAGGCCGGTGATGAAGCCGCCCCATGGTCCCATGGCGGCGCGGGCGAAGCTGTAGGCCCCGCCGGTGTGCGGCTGGGCGGCGGCCATCTCGGCGATCGAGAAGGTCAGGCCCAGGTACATGATAGTGATGATCAGGGTGGCGACCAGCATGCCGCCCCAGCCGCCGGTCCCCATGCCCAGGTTCCAGCCCGAGAACTGGCCGGAGATCACCGCCCCGACGCCCAGGGCCCACAGCGAGAACACGCCCGCATAGCGCTTGAGGCCCCGCTTGTCGAAATACTCGGCGCCGACCTTTTCGTAGCTGACGCCGCCGGTGGTTTCCTCGCTCACGATCCGTCCCTCCTCGTCCCTGGTCCCAGCCGCAGGTTGCGCCGGCCGGGGCGGGACGGCGAGCTTCGTGATCACGAATTTCGCCAGTGGGAGACCGGCGTTCATTATTTCGGCGCGGTCTGCCGCGACACTCAGCACGTTGGGCTGGGGGAGGCCTCGGCCCCACCCAATAATGTTGTCATCCCGGGCGCAGCGAAGCGAAGACCCGGGACCGACGCGTGAACGCAAGCGCTTCCGGCGGTCCCGGATCTGCGCGCTTCGCGCTTGTCCGGGATGACAACCCGTTTGAGGGACGACCGCTCGTCAAGCCACATCCCCCTCGACTTGACTCAGCAGGCCACCAATCATAGATTTCTGTCATGACAGAAACAGCAGACAACGCGAAACGCCTCCCCGCCGCGGTCGAGCAGTTCGTGCTGCGCTGGGGCGACATGGGCGGGCAGTGGGGCGTCAATCGCTCCGTCGCCCAGATCCACGCCCTGCTCTACCTGGCCGACAAGCCGATGACCGCCGAGGACATCGCCGACAGCCTGGGCATGGCCCGCTCCAACGTCTCCAACAGCATCCGCGAGCTGATCGGCTGGAAGCTGATCCGCCGCGTGCCGCAGTTGGGCGACCGGCGCGACCACTACGAGGCCGAGGCCGACCTCTGGCAGATGCTGACCCGCATCGCCCAGGGCCGCAAGGAACGCGAGATCGACCCGATGGTCGAGGCGCTGGGCCCCGTCCTGGCGGCGGCCGAGCACGATCCCGCCCTGAGCGCGGTCGCCCGCAAGCGCCTGAAGGAGATGCACGGCTTCGTCACCACGATCGACAGCTGGTACGGCCAGATGCTCACCGTGCCGCCCAGCACCCTGATGTCGCTGATCAAGATGGGCTCCAAGGTGGTCGGCCTGCTGAACATCGGGCGCGGCAAGGCGGACAAGGCGACTTAAAAATTTGGTCGATCATTTCTCTTTAGACAGAAATAACAGGTAGAACAGGAACAGGGGATTTGGCCATGCTCGAGATCGCAGGAACCCTTCCGGCGGCCGTTCGGGACCTTCCGGAGACCGCGCCGGCCGAGCTGCACGACCTGCGCTTCCGCACCCTGCTGGGCGAGGCCGGCTGGAGCCGCCTGCCCCAGGCCGTGCGCGACCGGTTCAGCAAGCGCCTGCGTCCCGGCATGGCCGTGACCTATGTCGGCGAGATCACCGAAAGCCGGCGCAACCGGGCCGGCTGGGCGTTGGCGCAGCTGTGCCGCCTGATCGGCGCGCCCCTGCCCCTGTACGACGACCTGGGCGTGGCCGCGGTCGTGACGGTCACCGAGGACGGCCGGGCCGGCGGCCAGTTCTGGACCCGGATGTACAACCAGGCCCACGGCTTCCCGCAGGTGATCCACAGCAGCAAGCGCTTCGCCGGCCCCACGGGCCTGGAGGAGTATCTCGGTTGCGGCTTCGGCATCACCCTGGCGGTCAGCGCCGACGAGACGGCGCTGCACTTCCACAGCCGCGGCTATTTCCTGGCGCTGGGCCCGGCGCGGCTGGGCCTGCGCCTGAGGCTGCCGGCCTGGCTGGCGCCGGGGGCCCTGACCATCAGCCACATCGACCAGGGCGACGGCGGCTTCGCCTTCGTGCTGGACCTGCGCCATCCGCTGCTGGGCCGGATGCTTCGCCAGGTCGGGATGTTCCGCGAGCGCCCGGCCAGCGAGGAGCAAGGCCGATGACCGACCTGATCTGGACCCTGGTGTTCGTCCAGGTGGCGATGGGCGGGTTCGACACCCTCTATCACCACGAGCTGACCGAGCGCCTGGCCTGGCGGCCGTCGCAGGTCGGCGAGCTGCGGCTGCACGGCGCGCGCAACCTGTCCTATGCGGTGATGCTGCTGGCCCTGGGCTGGAGCCGGCCGCAGGGGGCGCCGGCGATCGCCCTGATCGTGCTGATGCTGGGTGAGCTGGCCGTGACCTTGTGGGACTTCGTCGAAGAGGACCGCACCCGCAGGCTGCCGGCCAGCGAACGGGTCGTCCACGCCCTGCTGACCCTGAACTACGGCGTGGTGCTGGCGCTGGTGGTCCCGATATTGGCCCGATGGGCGACGAACCCGATCGCGCTGGCCCCGGCGTTCTACAGCGTCTGGAGCGGACTCTGCGCCCTGGCCGCCGTCGGGGTGGTGGTGTTTGGCCTGCGCGACCTCTTCGCCGCCGGTCGGACCCGGCGGATCGTCGCGACCGATCCCGTTCCCCTGGTCGCGGCGCTGGCGCCGCGCCAGTCGATCCTGGTCACCGGGGCCACGGGCCTGATCGGCCGCCGTCTGGTCGCGGCCCTGGTCGGCGCCGGCCACGAGGTCACCGCCCTGACCCGCGACCGCGCCACGGCCGCCGGCCTGCCCGCCCCGATCCGCATCGTCACCAGCCTGGACCAGATCGCCGACGACACGCGGATCGACGCGATCGTCAACCTGGCCGGCGAGCCGATCTCCGACGGCCTTTGGACCGCCGCCAAACGCCGGCGGATCGTCGGTTCGCGCCTGGCCGTGACCCGTGCCGTGGTCGCGCTGATCGCGCGGCTGAAGCATCGCCCCGCCGTGCTGGTCAGCGGCTCGGCCATCGGCTGGTACGGCCTGCGCGGCGACGAGGTGCTGGACGAGACCGCCGACGGCCACGATTGCTTCTCGCGCACCGTCTGCCGGCGCTGGGAGCGCGCGGCCATGCGGGCCCGGGACCTGGGCGTACGCGTGGTGCGCCTGCGCATCGGCATCGTGCTGGCCCTCGACGGCGGCGCCCTGTCGCGCATGCTGACGCCGTTCGAGTTCGGCCTGGGCGGGCCGTTCGGGGCCGGCCGTCACTGGATGAGCTGGATCCACCTGGACGACCTGGTGGCCCTGATCGCCCACACGATCGCCACGCCCGCCCTCGAAGGGCCGGTCAACGCCACGGCCCCGGAACCGGCCCGCAACGCGGCCTTCGCCCGCGCCCTCGGCCGCGCCCTGCGCCGCCCCGCCCTGCTGCCGGCCCCGGCCGCGCCGCTGCGCCTGGCGCTCGGCGCCTTCGCCGACGAGCTGTTGCTGAAGGGCCAACGGGTGGTTCCAGCGGCGGCGCTGGGCGGCGGATTTCGGTTCAGCCACCCCACGCTGGACGGGGCGCTGGCTGATATCGTCGGGAAGCGCCGGCGGTCGCCCCCTCGCTTAGCCGGCCGGGTCGACGGTCACGGGCCGCCCAGCCAGACCTTCCGGGCGCCGTAGTCGATCGCGAACGGGCGATCGTGCAGCCAATCCATGCCCAGGATCATCAAGGGGGCATCCGCCCGACCGAGCCGTTCGAACACCGGCAGGTCCGCGATCCTTATCGTCGGACCGGACCAGGTCCAGACGCCGACCGATGCGGACTTCACCTCCGCCTGAGACAGCTTCAGGGGGCGGCCGTCGATACCGGACATCTCGCCGCCCGGCTGCAGCCGACCCGAAGCTTCGGCCAGGCCCAGGCGATCGGCGAAGGCCGGGTTCAGAACAGAATACTGAGCCCCCGTATCGAGCAGGGCCAAGCCTTCGACCTGATCGATCCGGACTGGCAGCAGGATCTTCCAGGGGCGGATCCAGGTCGCCTCGATGGGGCTCCAGCCGCCCCCATTCGGCTCGCGGCCCGAGGGGAAGACATCGACGCAACGTCGCGCCGGTCTCCAGACCGCCAGCTTGTCGCCGAACAGATCGACACCGGCAAGACCGGCGATGTCCCGCTCCGCGAATTCGGGCGCGGGAATCTCCGGGGCGGTGAAGTTGCGCAGGATCAAGGGTCCTGCTTCGAAGGACGCAATTCGATAGAGCGGCGCATCCATCGGTCCGCCGAGGCCCTGGGCTTGCTCGGTGGCCGTATCGCGCGGCGGGGCCAGCTTCCGCACCACGTTCGGATCCAGCGTGGACCCGCTGGCGGCCGTATCGAGGACGAACAGGAAGGGTCCCCGATCGTTGATCGCGGCCCGGATGAGGGGCGCGCCGCCTTCGCCAGGCTCCATGCGCAGGCAGGCCTCGCCGGCATGGGCGCCGCTCGCGATCATCGACGCGAACCCGACCGCCAGCATTCTGATCGCTGATCGCCGCATGGCGCCGAGGTGATCTGCGGCCCGCTCGGAAATCCAGTTAAGATTTCGCCATGAAACAGCCTGCAGGCGTCGGGGCCAAGGTGCGCTGACCGGAAACCGCTCTTTGGCGGTTTCCGGTCGCTGTCCAGCCGTCCTGGCTCAGCCCGCCAGCGCCGCCTTGATGGCGTCCAGGCCGTCCTGGGCCTTGGTCGCGTCGGGCGCGCCGCCCTGGGCGAAGTCGGCCTTGCCGCCGGCCCCCTGGCCGCCCATGGCCAGCACGGCGGCCTTGGCCAGGTCGGCGGCGCTGAACCGAGCCGTGAGGTCGGCGGTGACGGCGACGGTGACGGCGGCCTTGCCGTCGGTGGTCCCGACCAGGGCGACGACGCCCGAGGACAGCTGCTTCTTGAACTCCTCGGCCACGCCGCGCAGTTCCTTGCCGCCGACGCCGTCCAGGACGCGGGCGATCAGGGCCGTGCCGGCGACGTCTTCCGGACCCGCCGCGCCGCCGCCCGAACCGCCGCCCAGGGCCAGCTGCTTCTTGGCCTCGGCCAGCTGCTTTTCCAGGGCCTTGCGCTCGGCGACCAGGGCGTCGACGCGGGCCAGGACCTCGGCGACCGGGGTCTTGAACTGGTCGGCCAGGGCCTTGGCGACGCCGGCCTGGTCCAGCAGGAAGCGGCGGGCCGCCTCGCCGGTCAGGGCCTCGATGCGGCGCACGCCGGCGGCCACGCCCTGCTCGGAAACGATCTTGAACAGGGCGATGTCGCCGGTGCGGGCCACGTGGGTGCCGCCGCACAGCTCGACCGAATAGGCCTTGCCGGCCTCGGTCAGGGACTCGCCCAGGGTCAGCACCCGGACGCTGTCGCCGTACTTCTCGCCGAACAGCGCCACGGCGCCGGCCTCGATGGCCTCCTGCGGGGCCATTTCCTGGGTCTGGGCGGGGACGTTCTGGCGGATGACCGCGTTCACCTCCGCCTCGATGCGCTCGATCTCGTCGGCGGTCAGCGGGCCGCCGTGGCTGAAGTCGAAGCGCATGCGGTCGCCGTCGACCATCTGGCCCTTCTGGGCGACGTGCGGACCCAGCACGTGGTGGAGGGCGGCGTGCACCAGGTGGGCGGCCGAGTGGTTGGCGCGGGTGGTGGTGCGCTTGGCCGCGTCCACCGAGGCCACGACCGGGTCGCCGACCTTCAGCGGGCCGGCCAGCTCGACGCGGTGGACGTGCAGGTCGCCGGCCTGCTTCTGGGTGTCGACGACGCGGCTTTCGACGCCGCCCGCCTCGATCACGCCGGTGTCGCCGGCCTGACCGCCGCTCTCGGCGTAGAAGCTGGTGCGGTCCAGCAAGACATCGACGCTGGCGCCGGCCTCGGCCGACGAAACCGGGGCGCCGTCCAGCACGATGGCCTTCACGGTCCCGGTGGTCTCGGTGGTGTCGTAGCCGACGAAGTTGGTCGGGCCGTTGGCCTCGCGGATCGGGAACCAGGCGGCGGCGGCGCCCTGCTGGCCCGAGCCGGCCCAGTTGGCGCGGGCCATCTGGCGCTGGCGGTCCATGGCCACGTCGAAGCCGTCGGTGTCGACCGTGATGCCCTTGGCGCGCACGGCGTCCTGGGTCAGGTCCAGCGGGAAGCCGTAGGTGTCGTAGAGCTTGAAGGCGGTCTCGCCGTCCAGCACGCCGCCGGCCGTCAGGTTGGCGGTGGCTTCGTCGAGCAAGCCCATGCCGCGGCCCAGGGTGACGCGGAAGCGCTCCTCCTCCTGGCGCAGGGTCTCGACGATCGAGGCCTCGGCGCGGCGCAGCTCGGGATAGGCCGCGCCCATCTCCGCCACCAGGGTCGGGGCCAGGCGGTGCATCAGGGGCTCGCTGGCGCCCAGCAGGTAGGCGTGGCGCATGGCCCGGCGCATGATCCGGCGCAGCACATAGCCGCGGCCTTCGTTGGAAGGCGTCACGCCGTCGGCCAGCAGGAACGAGGACGAGCGCAGGTGGTCGGCGATCACCCGGTGCGACGGAGCCTGGTCGCCCTGCGCCTTGACGCCGGTCAGCTCGACGCTGGCGGCGATCAGCGCCTTGAACAGGTCGATGTCGTAGTTGTCGTGCACGCCCTGCAGGACGGCGGCGACGCGCTCCAGGCCCATGCCGGTGTCGATCGACGGCTTGGGCAGCGAGACGCGCTCGCCGCCGGCCATCTGCTCGAACTGCATGAACACCAGATTCCAGATCTCGATGAAGCGGTCGCCGTCCTCGTCCGGGCTGCCAGGCGGGCCGCCGGGGATGCCCTCACCATGGTCGAAGAAGATCTCCGAGCACGGGCCGCACGGGCCGGTGTCGCCCATCGACCAGAAATTGTCGTTGGTCGGGATGCGGATGATACGGCCATCGTCCAGCCCCGCGATCTTCTTCCACAGATCAGCCGCCTCATCGTCGGTATGGTAGACGGTGACCAGCAGCTTGTCCTTGGGCAGGGCGAAGTCGCGGGTCAGCAGGGTCCAGGCGTGGTGGATCGCCTGTTCCTTGAAGTAGTCGCCGAACGAGAAATTGCCGAGCATCTCGAAGAAGGTGTGGTGGCGGGCGGTGTAGCCGACATTGTCCAGGTCGTTGTGCTTGCCGCCGGCCCGCACGCACTTCTGCGACGAGGTCGCGCGCGGATGCGGCGGGGTCTCGGCGCCCGTGAACACGTTCTTGAACGGCACCATGCCGGCGTTGACGAACAGCAGGGTCGGATCGTTCTGCGGCACCAGCGGCGCCGAGGGCGTGATGGCGTGATCGGCCGCGCCGAAATAGTTCAGGAAGGTGCTGCGGATCTCGTTCAGGCTGGGCATCGGCGTCTCGGGTGTTCGTACTGGGTCCGGTCGAACCGGAAGTCGGCGCTGCATAGCGCGGTTTCAAGATTTGTGGAAACGCGTTGGCGCGCGAGCGCGCGGCGAGCCGCTGCCGGACCCGACAAGTCCTTTTCCCTGTGGGGACGGGGAGGAGAAACTGGGCGGCCGACTCGGTTACCCCCTCCGGCCTTTCGAGCCACCTCCCCCTGAGGAGGAGGATCTCAGGCGGCGGCCTCGGCAGACCCCCTCCGTCACCTCGGACTTCGCCCGAGGCGACACCTCCCCCTGAGGGGGAGGAGAACCCCAGACCAACGAAATCGGACGCCTGGCATGGGGTCCAGGCGTCCGGGGATCGCGGCCGGCCGGGCGGTGTGCGCGGCGGGCTATGAGGCGGGGTCGCCCGCTGCGGGCGGCGGCCGCGAAACCTTCGAGCGGTCCGGGCGCCGGAAGGCGGCCCGGACCGGGGAGGTCCTATTCGTCGCCGTCGTCGTCGGGGCCGCCGACCAGCAGTTCTTCCTCGATCTTCCGGGACGACTGGCGCACGGCGGCCTCGATCTCGGCCGACAGATCCTTGTTGGCCTTGAGGAACTCGCGGACATTGTCGCGGCCCTGGCCGATGCGCTGGCTGTTGTACGAGAACCACGAGCCGGCCTTGTCGATGATCCCGGCCTTGACGCCCAGGTCGATGATCTCGCCCAGCTTGGAGATGCCCTCGCCGTACATGATGTCGAACTCGACCTCGCGGAACGGCGGGGCCACCTTGTTCTTGACCACCTTGACCCGGACGTTGTTGCCGACGATCTCGTCGCGGTTCTTGATCGAACCCGTGCGGCGGATGTCCAGGCGGACCGAGGCGTAGAACTTCAGGGCGTTGCCGCCGGTGGTGGTTTCCGGGCTGCCGTACATCACCCCGATCTTGTGACGGATCTGGTTGATGAAGATGACGATGGTGTTGGCCTTGTTGATCGAGGCGGTCAGCTTGCGCAGCGCCTGGCTCATCAGACGCGCCTGCAGGCCGGGCAGGCTGTCGCCCATCTCGCCCTCGATCTCGGCCTTGGGGGTCAGGGCCGCCACGGAGTCGACGACCACGATGTCGACCGCGCCCGAGCGCACCAGGGTGTCGGTGATCTCCAGGGCCTGTTCGCCGTTGTCGGGCTGCGAGACCAGCAGGTTGTCGAGATTGACGCCCAGCTTGAAGGCGTAGCCCGGATCCAGGGCGTGCTCGGCGTCGACGAAGGCGGCGGTGCCGCCGGCCTTCTGGCACTCGGCCACCACGTGCAGGGCCAGGGTCGTCTTGCCCGAGCTTTCCGGACCGTAGATCTCGATCACCCGCCCCTTGGGCAGGCCGCCGATGCCCAGCGCGATGTCCAGGCCGAGCGAGCCGGTGGAGATCGATTCGATCTCGACCTTGCCCTTCTCGCCCAGCTTCATCACCGAGCCCTTGCCGAACGCCCGGTCGATCTGGGCCAGCGCGGCTTCCAGAGCCCTTTGCTTGTCGCCGTCTTCTTTGCCCACGAGTTTCAAAGCCGCCTGATTGCTCATTGGAGATCCGCCCTTATTCCATGATTCCGACAGTCGGATCGGAGGTTCGCGACCGCCGCGTCCACCCGCCTGTAGAATGATTAATGCGTACATGTTTTGTTCCATGTTCGCAACATGTTCTTACTGTAAAGACGATATGCGCCAAGATCGGTCGTATCGCTGGGAGCCATGCGACCGTCTCCCGGACCCGAACGTGCGGCGCGAGCCCGTCGAAACCGGTCCTTAACGCCGCCCCGGCGATCCTGATCCTCTTCCGGGGGACTGCAGCCTTGTCGATCGATCCGCGCCGCCTATTGGGCCTGGCCTTCGCCAGCGCCGACCTGCTTCTGGAAATCGAGAACGACCGGGTGTCGCTGGCGCTTGGCGCGGCGCAGCGGATCATGGGCCAGGACGAGCGGACGCTGACGGGCCGCGCCTGGCGCGACCTGTTCGCCGCCGCCGACCAGCCGCTGATCGACGCGGCGACCCGCGTGATGGACGACGGCCAGAGACGCGGCCCGGTCACGGTGCGCATGGCCGGCGAGCCGCCGCGTCACGTGAACCTGACCATGCGCGCCCTGCCCGACAACGGCGACAGGATCTCGGTCTCGGTCACGCCGGCCAACGCGCCTTCGGGCCAGGTGGACGAGGAAGGCCTGCGCAACCGCCAGAGCTTCGAGGACATCGCCCGCGGCCTGTTCGAGGCGGCGCGCGTCACCGGCCTGGAACTGGAGCTGGCCATGGTCGACTTCTCGGACCTGGACTCCCTGCGCCAGCAGCTGTCCCAGCCCGAGGCCCGGGCCCTGGACCTGAAGCTGGCCGGCGCCGTGCGGGCCGAGTCGCACGCCGGCGGCATGGCCACCCGCCTGTCGCCCGACCGCTTCGCCCTGGTCCGCGCCAAGGCCGACCACGCCGACGACATGGCTCAGCGCCTGACCCGCTCGACCACCGTCCAGGCCAGCGCCCACGTCGTGCCGATCGACGGCGGCGTGGCCCCGTCGCGTGGCCTGAAGGCCCTGCGCTACGCCCTGGACGACTTCCTGCGCGAGGGCCTGAAGGACACCCCGCCGCTGAGCCTGTCCGAGGCGATGAACCGCTCGGTCAAGCGCACCCTGTCGCGGGCCGGGGCCCTGGGCGTCGCGGTCAGCCAGCGCCGCTTCACCCTGGCCTACCAGCCGGTGGTCGACCTGAAGACCGGCGCGGCCCACCACCATGAGGCCCTGGTGCGCTTCGAGGACGGCGGCAGCCCGTTCCAGCTGATCCGCATGGCCGAGGAGTTCGACCTGATCGAGGAGTTGGACCACGCGATCGCCGAGATGGCGGTCAAGCGCCTGGCCGCCGACCGTTCGGACGCGCTCAAGCTGGCGATCAACGTCTCGGGCCGAACCATCGTCAACGAAGGCTTCGTCGACCATGTCGACCGCCTGCTGGCCAAGGCCGAGGTCGCCCGGGGCCGGTTGATCTTCGAGATCACCGAGACCAGCGCCATCGACGACCTGCCGCGCGCCAACCAGCATATCCAGGCCCTGCGCGGCCTGGGCTCGCTGGTCTGCCTGGACGATTTCGGGGCCGGGGCCTCGTCGTTCGCCTATCTGCAGGAGCTGAGCCTGGACATCGTCAAGATCGACGGCCGCTACGTCCGCGAGCTGGCCGGCAACGGCCGCGACGGGGCGATGGTGCGCCGGCTGGTCGAGCTGTGCCAAGACCTGAACGTCCGCACCGTCGCCGAGATGGTCGAGACCGCCGATGTCGTGGAGGTGCTCCGCAAGGCCGGCGTCGACTTCGCCCAGGGCTGGCTGTTCGGCAAGCCCAGCGACCAGCCGCAGCCGGCGCTGAAGATCGGCGCGGTGACGCCGGCGGCGCGCCGGGCGGGGGTGTCGGAGGGGTGGGGGTAGGTCCGGGATCCTTCTCCCTTTGCGGGAGAAGGTGTCGGCGCGGCCGACGGATGAGGGGTCTTTCAAAAGCAAAACGCCGCGACCGGCCTTGAGGCTGTCGCGGCGTTTCTGTTCTTCGCCCCCTCACCCGACCTCCTTCGGAGGCCGCCCTCTCCCACAAGGGGAGAGGGATCAGGGTATTACTTCCCCGCCTTGGTCCGCGCGATGTAGTCGTCGATCACGCGGTCCAGCACGGTCAGCGGGGTCATGCCCGCCTGCAGGCCGGCGTCGTGGAACTTGCGGATGTCGAACTGCTTGCCCAGGGCCTTCTTGGCGCGCTCGCGGGCCCGCAGCCAGGTGATCTTGCCGATCATGTAGCTGCAGGCCTGGCCCGGCCAGACGACGTAGCGTTCGATCTCGGTGATCGTGCCGCTTTCCTCGTCGCCCATGGTCTCGGCCATGTACTTCACCGCCTGCTCGCGGCTCCACTTCTTGTAGTGCATGCCGCTGTCGACCACGAGGCGGACGGCGCGGAACAGGGCGTCGTGCAGCATGCCGATGTGGCCGCGCGGGTCGGTCTTGTAGATGCCCATCTCAACGGCCAGCTCTTCGGAATAGAGCGCCCAGCCCTCGGTATAGCCCGAATTGCCGATGGTCTTGCGCAGCAGCGGCAGGCCCTTGGTCTCGTTGGAGATCGACAGCTGCAGGTGGTGGCCGGGGACGCCCTCGTGCACCGTCAGGGTGGTCAGGGTGTACTTGGCCTGTTCCTTGGTGTCGCGCAGGTTGATCCAGTAGATCCCCGGGCGCTTGCCGTCCAGCGAGGGCGAATTGTAGTAGCCGCCCGGCGCGCCGGCCTCGATGGCCTTGGGCACGCGGCGGATCTCCAGCGGCGCCTTGGGCAGCTGGCCGAAATAGGCCGGCAGCTGCTTCTCGATCCACTTGGCCTTGTCGTTCAGGTCGCGGATCAGCTGTTCCTTGGCCGGATCGGTGTTGTCGTAGACGTCCTTGCCCAGCTCGGCCATCCGCTCGCCGACCGTGCCCTTGGTCATGCCGATGCTCTTGAACAGCTTGTCGGCCTGGGCCGAGATCGACTTCACCAGGTCCAGGCCCAGCTGGTGGATCTCGTCGGGAGTCAGGGTCGAGGTCGTGTAGTTCTTCAGCGACACGGCGTAGTAGTCGCCGCCGTCCTTCAGGCGCCAGACGCCGGCGTCGTGGGTCGCCTTCGGACGGACGCTCTCCAGCAGCGCGATCTGGCGTTTCAGGGCGGGCAGCACCGAGGTCTCGTAGATCCTGCTCGCCTCGCCGGCCCAGTCGCCGGGGATGTTCTTGTCCTTGGTCCGGCGGGCCACCGACAGCACCAGCGGCGCCTCGGCGGTGGGCGTGCCGGCGAAGGCCTTCATCTGGATCAGGGCCTTGTCGATGACGAAGTCCGGCGGGATCACGCCGTCGGCGTAGTCGCGCTTGGCGATGGCCGACTCCTGGTCCATCAGCCGGGCGAAGGCCTCCATGCGCGACAGATAGGCGTCGGCGTCGGCCTTGGTCTCGATCGAGTGCTGGGTGTCGAGGAAGTCGGGATAGGACTGGTAGGACCCGGTCAGCTGGCTGAGCACATAGGGCGCGCCCGAACCGCCGCCGGCGTAGGTGAACTTGCTGTTGCCCTCGTCCTGCACGGCCAGGGTGAACTCGACGGTGTCGTAGTTGACCACGTCCATGCCGGTCAGGGCCTTGCGGTCGATGGCCCGCAGGTCGGCCAGCTGCTGGCGGGTCTGGGCGACGCCGGCGTCGATGGCGGCGAACGAGCGGTCGCCCAGCTGCGACTTGGTCCAGGCCAGGTCGCCGACGTCCAGGCCCAGGCCCGTGGCCGTCTCGGGCGACTGGCGCAGCTGCTTGGCCATGATGGCGTCGAACAGGGCGTTGAGCTTGGCGCTCTCGCCCGGGGCCGGCGCGGCGCCCTGCGCGAGGGCCAGGCCGGGGGTCGCGGCGGCCAGGCCCACGGCGACGGTGGACAGCAGCATCTGACGGCGGTTTTGCAAGGTTGGGTCCCCTTCCCTCGATCTTCGGACGCCAAGGGGTAGAGGGCCTTGCCCGGCCGGGCAACGGCGCCGGCATTAATTTCCCGTCATCTTGCGGCGAAGCGCACGTTTCGTGCGGTCGAAAGCGTCGCTCCGCCCCCTAGCTCAGGGTCACGAACAGCTCGTTCTCGATCACCCATTGGCCAGTGACCTTGCGCCAGGTCGCCAGATAGGTCCCGCGAGTGTCGGCCACGCCGCGCGTGGTCCCGACCCAGGTCCCGTGCTCGGCGGCCCGGTCGCCGGCGGCGTCCAGCTCAATGCGCTCGGTCGTGCGGACATAGGCGACGAAGGCCGGGTCGGCGAACTGGCCCGCGAACGCCTCCAGCACGTCGCGCGCCCCCAGGATCAGCGAGCCGTCGCCGACGATCACCTTGGCGTCCGGCGCGAAGAACGGGGCCAGGCGGCGGGCGTCCTTGCCGGCGATCAGCCTGTTGGTCAGCTTGCGGCGGGCGGCGATGGCGTCTTGCGGCGCGGTCATGGATCAGGTCCTGGCGAACAGGTTCAGCCCGTATAGGCTGGCCGCGCAAAGCCGAACAGGACCTCGATGATTCCGTCCACGATCCCGCCCACCCTGACCACCCTGACCACCGCCCGCCTGACCCTGAGCCCGCCGCAAGCCTCCGACTTCGAGGACAGCGCCGCGATGTGGAGCGATCCGATGGTCACCCGCCACATCGGCGGCCGCACCTCGACGCCCGAGGAGAGCTGGCACCGCCTGCTGCGGGCCCGGGGGCTGTGGGCGGTGCTGGGCTACGGCTACTGGGCGGCGCGCGAGACGGCGACCGGCCGCTATGTCGGCGAGATCGGCTTCGCCGACTTCCGCCGGGGGATCCAGCCCTCGATCGACGGGATCCCCGAAATGGGCTGGGCCCTGGCCAGCTGGGCCCACGGCAAGGGCTTCGCTAGCGAGGCGATCATCGGCGCCCTGTCCTGGGGCCGCGACCAGTGGGGCGACGCGCCGGTGGTCTGCATCATCGATCCGGACAACGCCCCGTCCCTGAAGCTGGCCTACAAGATGGGCTTCCTGGAGGTGGCCCGCACCACCTACCGCGAGGCGCCGACGGTGCTGCTGCAGCGAGGGTGAGGCGCTCCGCCCCCCCCGGGGGGGGCGGACAACGTCCGCAACGGCTGGTGGGATCGAACCGCTTTGCGTCCTTCGAGGCCCGCTGCGCGGGCGCCTCAGGATGAGGAATTCAGAGCAATGCGGTCCGATGCGCGTTCCCGAACGCGCCTCGAAGAAGACGCTCGCCGCCCCTTAAGCCGCCTGCAGCTGCTGCTTGACCCGTTCGGCCAGGGTCTTGATGTCGATCGGCTTGGGCAGGAAGGTCACGCCGGTCTCGCCCTCCAGCAGGTCGCTGAACTCGGCCTCGGCGTAGCCGCTGATGAACATCACCGGGGCGTTGCCCAGGTAGCCGCGGGCCTTCTTCAGCAGGGTCGGGCCGTCGATGCCGGGCATGATCACGTCGCTGATCAGCAGGTCGATCGTGCCGGCGTGCTCCTCGGCGATGATCAGGGCCTCCTCGCCGTCGCTGGCCTCCAGCACCTCGTAGCCCCGGGCGCGCAGCAGGCGGGCGGCGACGCCGCGCACGGCGTCCTCGTCCTCGACGAACAGGATGCGGCCGGCGCCGGACAGGTCGCGCGGCGGGCGCGGCTTGGCCTCGGGCGCGGCGGCGGCGGTCGCGGCGGCGGCCTGCTGGGCCGGGGTCGGCTCGTGCACGGGCAGGAAGATGCGGAAGGCCGCGCCCTCGCCCGGACGGCTGTGAACGTGGATCCAGCCGTCGCTCTGCTTGACGATGCCATAGACCGTGGCCAGGCCCAGGCCCGTCCCCTCGCCCACCGGCTTGGTGGTGAAGAACGGGTCGAAGATCTTGCCCATCACCTCGGGCGGGATGCCGGGTCCGTCGTCGCTGACCTCGATGAAGGCCTGGTCGCCCTCGGCGCCGGGAAAGCCCAGCGACTGGGCCTCGTCCTGGGACAGGCGGGCGGTGCGGATGCGCACGACGCCGCCGCCCTTGGCCGCCCGCACCGCGTCGCGGGCGTTGACGGCCAGGTTCATGACGGCGGTTTCCAGCTGGCTCTTGTCGGCCCGCACCTGCGGCAGGTCCCGGCCATAGTCGGTGACCAGCTTGACGTCTTCCCGCAGCAGCCGGCGCAGCAGCACCTCGAACTCGCTGATCAGCTCGCCCAGCTCCAGCACCTCGCGCTGCACGGTCTGCTTGCGGCTGAAGGCCAGCAGCTTGCGGACCAGGTCGGCGGCCCGCACGCCGGTCTGGCGGATCTCGTTGAGGCCCTCGTACGAGGGATCGCCGACCGGGTGGCGGTGCAGCAGCTCGTCCAGGCGCAGCTGGATGGCGGTCAGCAGGTTGTTGAAGTCGTGGGCCACGCCGCCGGCCAGCTGGCCGATGGCCTGCATCTTCTGGGCCTGGGCCAGCTGCAGCTCCATCTGCTTCTGCTCGGACACGTCGATCAGATAGGCCACCAGCCGCTCGTCGGCCCGGTAGAGATAGAGGTGGGCGATGCGGGTCGGGTCGCGGGCCAGGCGCACCTCGAACGGGCCGCTCTTGCCCTCGGCCAGCCGGGTCTCCGCCTCGGCGCGCGAGGGCGGGTCGATCAGGGCGCCGAACAGCGCGCCCGATGGCGCGACGCCGGTCATGGCGGCCAGGGCAGGATTGGCCTCGAGGATGCGGGAGTTGAACGGGTCCAGCCCCTCCAGCAGGGCCGCGCCGAACGGCGAGGCGCCGGAGAAGGCGTCCAGCGAGCGCGGGGCCGGGGCGGACGGGGCGACGACCGGCGCGGGCGCGGCGGTCGGAACGAAGACCTCCTTTTCGACCACCGACGGCAGGCGGACCAGCAGGCGGCCTCCGCTCAGGCGGGCGGCCTCAGCGCGCCGCTCCTGCCCGGCGATGATCAGCGTTCCCTCGGCCCGCTGGCCGTCGCGGGCCTTGACCAGGGCGGCGAACAGGCGGGCGCCGGCCGCGCCCCGGGGCAGGCGGCGGGCGTCGCCCACGGCCTGGATCCAGGCGGCGTTGGCGGCCAGCAGGCGGCCGTCGGCGGCGGTGACGGCGGCCGGCTCGGACAGGGCCTCGACGAAGGCCTCGGCCCCCTCGGGCTCGGGATCGCCGATCGCGGTCGAGGCGCGGATGGCCACCAGGCCCAGGATCGCCACGCCGGCGAGCCCGCCCAGCAGCAGCAGCCCCGCCAGGGTGGCCGGACCGGCCCGCAGGGCGGGGGCGGCGGCGAACACCGCGGCCAGCACCAGGAATATGGCCGCGCCCCAGATCAACAGATCGGGGCGGCGCTTTCCGGCGCCGACGGAATCCGTCGCGCCAAAGTCTTTCATGGGCGTCTCGGTCATGGTCGACCGAAATCCTTCTGCAGCCTTGCGGGCGTCCAGCCCATCGATTCGCGGGATAGAATAGCCTTAACCCGCTCGCGGAGCGCGATCCGTGATCGATTCCTGATTCCGTGACGGGATTATGGTCGCCGACCTAGTCCGCCACGTTGGCGCGCAGGCGGTGCAGCAGGCCGCGCAGCAGGTCGACCTCCTCCGGCGTCAGGTCGCCGCGCAGGCGGGCGTCGAAGCGCTCGGCGGTCTGGCGCAGCCGCAGGAACATCGCCCGGCCCTCCGGAGTCAGGGCCACCTGGTGGGCGCGGCGGTCGGCCTTGTCGCGGACGCGGGTGATCAGGCCCCGGGCCTCCAGGCCGTTCAGGTGGTGGGTCAGGGTCGGCCCCTGGACGCCGACGGCCTGGGCCAGGTCCGACTGGGGCCGATGGCCGCCGGGCGTCAGCGACAGCAGGACCAGCCAGGTCGGCAGCGAACCGCCCGCCTGGGTCATCGCCTCGTCGAAACTCCGGGCCACGGCCTTGGACACCTGGGCCAGCACGAAGCCGATCGGCGGGGCGGAGGGCGGACCTGGAGCGTTCATGGACCAATAGATAGACATCGAATGATTCAATGTCTATCTATATCGCGCCGCCGGAACGGCGGTTCACGAAAGGATGCCGCCATGACCATCGGCCTGATGCTGCTGCTGTCACTTCACGTGCTGTCCGCCACCTTCTGGGCGGGCTCGACCTTCGTGCTGGCTCGGACGGGCGGAAGCGGGATCGACGCCCTGCGCCGTCCGCAGTTCGGCGCGGCGGGAGTCGCCATCGTCACCGGGGTTCCGCTAGCCGTCCTCCTACACGGCGGCGCCTTCGGCCGGCAGGAGCAGGTGCTGGCCGTCGCCGTCGCCGCGGCCGTCATCGCCCTGGTGGTCCAGATCGTCGATCGCGGCGCCCCGGCCCGCAGCCAGCGCATCGCCGGCGGCCTGCTGATCATCACGATCCTGGGCATGGTCGTCGCCCGCTACGTGGCTTGAGCCAAGCCCGTCAGTCCGCCCAGGCCCGCTTCTTGGCCTGCTTGTTGCTCATCACGAAGCCGATGACCTTGGCCACGGCCTCGAAGTGCTCGGCCGGGATCTGTTCGTCGATGTCCATGGCGGCGTAGAGCGCGCGGGCCAGGGGCGGGTCCTCAAGCACGTAGACGCCGGCCTCCTCGGCCACGGCGCGGATCTTCAGGGCCAGGTCGTCAACGCCCTTGGCCACGCAGATCGGCGCGGCGGTCTCGCCCTGCTCGTACTTCAGCGCCACGGCGTAGTGGGTCGGGTTCATGACCACGACGGTCGCCTTGGGCACGGCCGCCATCATCCGCTGGCGCGAGCGCTGCATGCGCAGCTGCTTCTGCTTGCCCTTGATATGCGGGTCGCCCTCGGACTGCTTCATCTCGTCCTTGACGTCCTGCAGGCTCATCCGCATGCGCTTGTTGAAGCGGATGCGCTGCCAGAACCAGTCGAAGCCGGCGGTGGCGATCAGGAAGATCAGCACCATCCAGAACAGCTTCGTGCACAGCTTCATGGACATCGGGATCATCGCCCCGACGTCCATGCCGACCAGGGTGGTGATCTGGGCCGCGTCGGGCTTGACCACGAACCAGGCGATGATCCCGGTGACCAGGAACTTCAGGGCCGACTTGGCGAACTGCACGAAGCCGTCGGGACCGAAGATCCGGCCCAGGCCCTTGATCAGGTCCAGCTTCTTCAGGTCGGGCTTGATCTTGTCGGCCGACAGGATGAAGCCGGACTGGGCCACGTTGGCCGCCGCCCCCAGCAGGCCCGAGACCACCATCACCAGGATCACCGCCGGCAGGGCGGCCATGACCGCGGTCTTGGCGATGGCGCGGATGCCGCCCTCGACGTCCATGGTGCCGGCATGGGCCAGGAACGGGGTCAGGGAATTGACCATGTCGCGGGTCAGCCAGCCGCCGGCGATGACCACGACGCCGAACGCCCCGGACAGCGAGGCCAACTGCGAGATGTCGGCGGATTTCGGGACGTCGCCTTTGGCGCGGGCGTCCGACAGCTTCTTGGCTGTTGGCTCTTCTGTCTTCGAGGCGTCGTCCTGCTCGTCGGCCATGGCGTCCCCCTAGTTGAACACCGCCAGCAGGTCCCGATAGCGATCGGTCCACACCATGGCGATGCCGCCGAGCGAGAGGCCCAGCAAGGAGAGGCCCAGGATGACGCTGAGCGGCGAGGTGACGAAGAAGATCTGGAACGACGGCATCACCCGGCCGACCAGGCCGGTCGCCAGGTTGAAGACGATCGAGAACACCAGGACCGGGGCCGACAGCTGCAGGCCCAGCTTGAACGAGTCGGCCACCGTGCGCACGGCCAGGGCGGCGGCGTCGCCCACCGGCACCGGGCGGCTGAACGGGAACAGGTCGTACGACTTGACCATCGCCCCGATGAACAGGTGGTGCAGGTCGGTGACCATGATCAGGGTCAGGCCCAGCATCGACAGGAAGGTGGCCACCGCCGTGCTGGTCTGGGCCCCGGCCGGGTTGGTGGTCTGGGCGAACGACAGGGTGGTCTGCAGCGAGATGATCTCGCCGGCCGTGGTCAGCGAACTGACGAACAGCTTCAACACCGCCCCGATCATCAGCCCGACCAGCACCTCGTGCAGCACCGCGCCGCTCATGGCGCCGACGCTGCTGGGCACGGTGACGATCGACTTGGAGACCAGGGGCGCCAGCAGCAGGGCCATCAGCACCGCGAACGACAGCCGGATGCGCGGCGGCACCACGGTCTCGCCGATGCCGGGCATCAGCATGACCATCGCGCCGATCCGAGCGAAGACCAGCCCGCCGGTATAGACCTGCAGAACGGTGGCGAAGCTGTCCAAAGCCCCCTGCCCCCTACATTCCGGCGATCTTGGCGGCGATCTCTTTCATGAAGCCGGACATCAGCGCGCCCATCAGCGGCAGGAACAGCAGCAGCGAAACGAAGATCGCGACGATCTTGGGCGCGTAGACCAGGGTGGCCTCCTGGATCTGGGTCAGGGCCTGGAACAGGCCGATGGCCACGCCGACCACCAGGCCGACGATCAGGATCGGCGCGCAGAGCTGCAGGGTCAGCCAGATCGCGTCGCGGCCGACATCCAGGACTTCGGCTCCGGTCATCGGAAGGCCTCTACGGTACGCGCGCACGCGGGGAACTGACGGTGACTCGCACCATCGCCCGTCATGGTTAACAGCCAGTTAGGGAGGATTAACAGGGGGCCGTTGCGCGCGTGGCGAAACGTCGCCCGTCAAGGGTATCCGGCCTCCATCAGCGCCTCGCCCAGATCGCCCAATTTCTGGTAGTCGAAGCTGGCGTTGGTCAGCACGATCACGGTGTGACCGTCGGCCAGGACTCGCCGGGCCAGGACACGGAAGCCGCCGTTGGAGCCGTCCTCCCAGGCCGCCTCGCGAGCCCGACCGGCGATCATGGGCGCCCTCACGCGTCCACCCAGGGCGTAGTGCTGGTCAGGCATCAGCACCATCAGCAAGGCTTGGCGCGACGCCGGCTTGAGCAGGCGGCCGCCCAGCACGCCGTCCATCAGCTTCAGCAGGTCGGGCGCGGTGGTGTAGTAGCCGCCGACCATGGCCATGTAGTCGGGCATGGGCGAGGACTTCAGCTGTGGAACAGGCGTCAGCGCGGCGTAGCCCTCGGCCGCCTCGACGGACCGGGCGGATATGCCGTGGAACACCCCGCTGTTCTTCAACCCTAGCGGCCGCACGATCTCGTCCCGCACCAGCTGTGCGTAGACTTTACCCGACACGCGCTCGGCGATCGCCTTCACCAGGATCCAGTTGGAATGGGAATAGTCCCAGGCCGAGCCAGGCGCGAAGGCGAGGTCGCCGCTGGCGTAGCGGCGCACGGCCTCCATCTGCTCCAGTTCGACGCCCTTGACGGCCGGGTCCGCCTTGCGGGCGGCGTCGACCTGGTTGGGCACGCCGCTGGAATGGCTCATCAGCCGACGCAGCGTCAGGACCTTGCCAGTGTCGGGTCGGTAGTCCGGCAGATAGGTCGAGATCGGCGCGTCCAGCGACAGCTGACCCTTATCGACCAGCCGGAGCACGACGATGGACGCGATCCATTTGGAGATGGATCCCACCTCGAAGCGGGTGTCGGCGGTCATCGGCCTGGCGGCGGCGGCGTCGGCCAGGCCCGCGGCCTCCACAGCCACGACCTTGTCGCCCCGTCCCACCAGGGCGACTCCGTTGAAGCCTTGCTCGTCGACGAACCGGCGGACGATGGCGTGATAGTCGGCCGCCAGGGCCGGCCTGGCGAAGGCCACAACCACCAGGACCGCCAGAAGCATGCGTCTCATGAAAAATCCCGACCGTGAGCCCGACGAACCATCGCGCCCCCGGCCGGGACCATGCAACTTAAGGATCGTTCAGATGCGCTCTACTTCGGCTTCCGCGCCGCCTGGACCTCGATCTCGACCAGCATGCCGCCCTGCACCAACGAGGTGATCTGGCTGGTGATGCGCGAGGGCTTGTTGGGCTGTTCGGCGGTGCCGAAGAAGGTCTTGTAGCTTTCCATCATGCCGGCGAAGTCCATCTTGCCGCCCTTGGCCGGGTCGCCGACCAGCAGGACGCGCATCATGACCACGTCGCCCATGGTCGCGCCCTGGCTCTTGAGCGCCTCTTCGATGCGCTTGAGCACGCCCATCGTCTGGGTCTTGGTGTCGCCGAAGGTGGCGGTCAGGGCGGGATCGCCCTTGGGGTCCAGCGGCGGCGGGGTCATGCCGCTGACATAGATGGTGTCGTAGCCGGCCGGCACGGTCACCACGCTGGCGATCGGCGAGGTCGGCGCGCCGCCCCGGACGATCTCCTGGGCGTTGGCGGCGGTTCCGGCGAGGCTGGCGAGGGCCGCGGCGGCGAGGATCAGGCGCTTCATGGTCGTCTCCTGTTGAATTTGGGTCCGAAAGATCAAAACCATTCCTCTCGCCGCTCATCCCGGCGAATGCCGGGACCCAGATCCCAGGGCGGTGTGGTCGACTGGAGAAGCTCAGAGCTCCTGGCGTCGGCCCGACCGCCTTTCCATCTGGGTCCCGGCATTCGCCGGGATGAGCGGATTTTACTGTCGCTAGTGCGCCTGCAGGCTCGCCGGCTTCTTGCCGGCCTTCAGCTTGGCCCGCGCCGCCGCGACGTCGGAGGCGCTGACCGGCTTGCCCTTGTTGCCCCACGAGGTGCGGACATAGGTCAGCACCGAGGCCAGCTCCAGGTCGCTCAGATCGTCCTTGAACGACGGCATGCCGGCCCGCCCGGCCAGGACCGTGGCCATCATCGGGGCCGGATCGCCCTGCACGTACGGATCGCCGGCCAGGGCCGGGAAGGCCCCCTTCACGCCCTTGCCCGTCGTCTGGTGGCAAGCCGAGCAGTTGTCGTTGAACAGGGCCGAGGGCGTGGCGGCGAAAGCGGCCGCCGAGACAGCGGAGGCGGCCAGCAGCCCTCCCGCAAAACGAACGAGGAAAGCGATCGAGCGACTCATGAAAACTCCCCGGAGAACCTTGAAACAGCAGAAACAGGCATAGCGCGACTTCAGGCCTTGAGCACGCGGGCGTGCAGCCTGCCGATCTGCTGCCAGGCCGACTCGATGGCGCCCGCCTGCCAACCGCCCAGATAGGTCAGGTGCTCGCCGGCCAGATAGACGCGGCCGTCGGGCTCGGTCAGCACCGGATAGGCGGACTTGCGCCCCTCCTCGCCCCACTCGGCCCAGCCGCCCAGATTGAACTCGGCCAGGTGCCAGCTGAACGAGAAGGCGTTCTCGAAGTTCTCGGCGTATTCGGGGAAGATCTTCTGGCCGGCGGCCACGGCGAAGGCCGCGCGGTCGGCCGGACTCTTGGCGCTGATCTTGGCCGCCTCGCCGCCGAACGCGTAGTAGCCCAGCAGCACGCCCTTCTGGCCCTGCCAGCCGGTGGACGGCAGGGTGATCGTGCCGATCCCCGGCATGTCGTTATAGATGTGGCCGCCGTAGATCTGGTGGTTCTCCTCCCAGAACCGGGTCTTCATCTGCAGGCCGATCTTGTTGACCGGCGCATAGGCCACGCCCGACATCGCCGCCTTGAACGGCGCGGAGAAGTCGGCGTCGATGTTCTTCAGCACGCTGAGCGGGATGGTGCAGACGCAGTAGTCGGCGGTGATGGTGTCCTGCTCGCCGAACTTGTCGGTGTAGGTGACGACCACGCCCTTGGGGCCCTGCTTGATTTTGTCGACCACGCAGGAATAGCGGATCATCGTTCCGACGCGCTTTTCGAAGCCCTTGGCGATCTGGTCCATGCCGCCGATCGGCTGCAGCATGGTGCGCTGCTGCTCGTAGCCGGAGACCGAGCTGAGCACCCGCCAGGCCTTGGAGTGCAGCACGTCGCTCAGGCTGTAGGGCGTCGAGGGCTTGCCCGGGCCCGGATCCACGCCCGCCCCGGGATGGACGGCGAAACCCCGGCCCTCCGTGCCGGTATAGGCAAGATCCGTCGGAGACAAGCGCCCCTCGTTGATCATGTAGGCCACGAACAGGTCGCGGTCCTCCGGGGTCAGGGGCGCGTCCAGCTGGCCCTTGGAGGCGGCCTTGGCGATCATCTCGGCGGCGTAGCCGCGGGCGTCGGCGGCGATCTGGCCCTTGCGGATCGGCTTGCCGGCCAGCGGCCCGTCGCCCTTTTCGAAATAGACATAGGCCGCGTCGTTGTCGTTGACGAAGCTCTCCAGCGGCACCCCGAACAGCTTGGTGTAGTGCAGGGTCGAGCGGTGGTGATACGGGATCCGCCACGGGCCGTGGTTGATGTAGAGCCCCTCGTCGAACTCGCAGGTCTGGCTATTGCCGACCAGGTCGGTGTGCTGGAAGCCCTTGCGGGCCGTCTGGCAGCGGCCGCCGGCGAACGAACGGGCCTCGATGATCTGCACCTGGTAGCCGGCCTTGGTCAGTTCGTAGGCGGCGGTCATGCCGGCCAGGCCCGCGCCCAGCACCACGACCTTGGTCCCCTTGGCGTCGCCTTCCAGCTTGGGCGGCGCGGCCTGGGCCGAGGCGAAGCCGAAGCCCAGGGCGTCCATGCCGGCCATGGCCAGCGACACCCCGCCGAACGCCGCCAGCCCCTCGAAGAACCGCCGCCGCGTCAGTACGCCGCCAGCCCCGCCCAACGGCGCGGCCGCCGATTGATCACCCATACTCGTCCCCGATTTTTTCTTGTCGCGAAAGACGCCTGCTAGCCAGGCGACCGCCTTGGCTATGTCAGACCAAGCCGGTCCGACAACAATGCGAAAAACTTGTCCGTCTTATGAGAAAACCCTCTGGCGCCGCCCCCTTGGGCGCCGGTGGCGAGGCTTGTGCGGAGAGCGGGCGGCGTGAAATTTCACGCCCGAAATCAAGATTTCACCGCCGGAAAATCCGTCGGCGGACATCGTTGACGAAAATGCAGAAAAGCCGGGCGCGAGACCCGGCTTTTCCTTGTTTCACAACGCTTTTCGGAGATCAGAAGTCGTAGGAGAACTTGGCGTAGTAGTAACCGCCATTGAGGCCATAGGGCGAGAAGCTGGGATAGATGTCCTGCGCGCCGTTGCCGTTGTCGGCGGCATCCTTGATCTGGGCGGCGCTCTTCTTCTCCGGCTGTTTGTCGAACAGGTTGTTGGCCCCGACCGAGACCTTGAACTGCTCCATCACCCGCCAGTCGATCTCGAGGTCGGTGATGAAGGCCGGCTTGATCTTCTCCAACCAGTAGGTGCCGCCGTCGTAGGTGGTGTAGCTGGACGACTTTCCGTACAGCGTCTCGTGCAGGTTGACCGTCACCGGACCGAGACTGTAGAGCGCGCCGGCCGAGACCTTGTACCGCGGCGCGGCGGTTTCCAGGTCGGAGATGGCGGACTTGTCGTACAGCGAGGCGCCGGACAGTTGGGCCGGCGCGGCGGCGATCTTGGTGACCTCCGTCTTGCCGTAGTTGGCCGCCAGGCTCCAGTCGACCCGGCCCAGGTCGCCGAAGCTGCTCGCATAGTTGATGACCGCTTCGGCCCCGCGGGTGCGGGTGTCCAGGCCGTTGGTGAAGATGTTGATGCCGATGTCGGTGGCGTCGTCGGAGATCGAGTTGCCGTTGGCGGCGATCGCCGCGGCCACCGCCGGGTAGTTCACCGCGCCGCCGGCCCCGTACAGCGAGCCGCTGCCGGCGATGCGGTCTTTGATCTTGATCTGGTAGACGTCGAAGGTCGCCGACAGCCCCCCGCCCGGGTGGGCCACGAAGCCGACGCTGTAGTTGGTCGATTTTTCAGGCTTCAGGCCGTTGACGCCCACCAGCTTGGCGCCGGCCGAGTTGGGCGCCAGTTGCACGAAGGCCGAGGTCGGCCCGACATTGGTGGCCGAATAGTATTCTTCAGCCAGGGTCGGCGCGCGGAAGCCGGTGCTGGCCGTGCCGCGCAGGGCGAAGGCCGGCGAGAAGTCGTAGCGGCCGGTCAGCTTGCCGACCGTGGTGTCGCCAAAGTCGCTGAAGTGTTCGTAGCGGACGGCGGCGTCCAGTTGCAGGGCCTCCACCGGCTTGACCGCTAGGTCGAGATAGGCCGCGACGTTGTCCCGCTCGTGCTTGCCGGCGTCGGTCAACGAGAAGCCCGGATAGGACTGCGAGCCGCCGTTGTAGCGCGAGGCGTATTCGCCGGCCTTGATCTTGTAGGTCTCGTGACGCTGCTCGGCGCCGAAGGCGACGGTCAACGGTCCGGCTAGGCCGACGTCGAAGGGACGGCTGACGTCCAGGGTGGTGCTCCACTGGGTGGCGAGGAAGGCGCCGGCGTGGAAGGCCGACTGGGTCGAGCCATGGCCGGGAACCGTCGACGGGGCGAGATAGAGATCCTTGTTGACCGAGTTGGTGACGTTGATCGCGTCGAAGTCCCGGCCGTAGGTCGAGCTCAGGTCCCAGTCCCAGCCGCCGAACACCGTGCCCTTAACCCCGCCGGTGACGGCGTAGTCCTCTTCCTTGATGGTCTCCATCGGGTTGAAGCCCAGCGGATAGAGCTGCGGCAGGCGGGTGGGCGTGCGGAAGTTCTCGTAGGCGCCGGCGTATTTGTGGCCGTAGGTGCCGAACGAATAGAGCTCCAGGTCGCCGATCTCCACGCCGCCGTTGTAGGCCACGGTGGTCAGCTGATAGCGGGCGTCGCCCGAGATCTTGTTGGTGTGCGGATAGCCCGCCAGGCTGGTGGCCCAGTCGGCGCCCGCCGCCACGGCCCGCACGACCCGCTGGTCGGCGCCGCCCCAGTCGCTGAAGTCGTGGTAGCGGGTCTCGGCGGTGAGGTTCAGGTAGGAGTTGGCGAACGGCGACAGGCCGATATTGCCTGACACGTTGCCGGTCTTGCCGTCGCCGGCGTAATAGCGGCCGGCCGTGACGTCCAGCGAGCCGCCCGAGGTGTTCTTCTTCAGGATGATGTTGACCACGCCGGCGATGGCGTCGGTGCCGTACTGGGCCGCGGCGCCGTCGGTCAGCACTTCGATGTGGTCGATGGCCGACAGCGGGATGAAGTTCAGGTCGGCCGCCGCGCCGCCCTGGTAGGGTCCGCCCAGGACCGCCAGGTTGGCGGTGCCATGTCGCCGCTTGCCGTTGATCAGCACCAGGGTGTGGTTGGCGCTCAGGCCGCGAAGCCGGGCCGACAGGGTCAGGGCCGCGGTGTCGCCGCCGAAGGATTGCGCGTTGAACGAGGGGATCGCCTGGGCCAGGGCCGCGATCAGGTCCGGCTTGCCGGCCCGCTTCAACGACGTGGAATCGACGACCTGGATCGGCGCGGCGCTGTCGACGGCCTTCATGCCGGTGGTGCGGGTGCCGGTGACGATGACCGTCTCGACCTCGGTGGCGGGCGTCTCGGCCGGCGCGTCAGCGGCGTAGGCCAGGCCGGCGCTCGCCATGCTGAGCGAAAGAATTGAGATCCCGGCTAGCAGGATATTCCTCGAACACTTATTCATTAAGATCCCCTGGGTGGCGTTATGAACGCGTTGTGGTTTCGCCGCCTGCGGAATCCCCCGATAGATTTCTTTTTTTTGATCTGAATGCTGTCAACCGTAGGAATAATATTTCAAACGCTGGTCACATATACGATCAGCAGCTGACCACCGCTGATCGAAGACTTCCTCACAGGGTAAAGTTCGGCAATAGTCGCACCCCTTAATGGACGCCGGCGTAACACCAGACCGACCCTGGCGCCCCTTTGCGCGGCGCCCACGGCGCCCTTTGGCCGTCTTCTGATCATCGGCTTGGCGTCCAGGCCCGCAAAGAAGCCCCTCGCCCCCCCTGAAACAGGACGAGCCGGACGCGAACATCCGGCTCGAGGACCTGGCCCGATCGCGGCCCCGACATCCGAACCGTGGACGCCGGGACCGCTCTGGACCTTAGAAGCTGTAGGTGATCTTCCCGTAATAGTAGCCGCCGTTGATGCCGAACGGCGAGAAGCTGGGGAACTTGGTGACGTAGCCGTTGCTGTTGGCGCGGAAATAGTCGTCCTTCAGGCCGCCGTTCACCCGGTCGGGGTACTTGTTGAGCAGGTTGTTGGCCCCGATGCTGAGCTTGACCGAGTCGAGGGCCTGGTAGCTGACGTCGAGGTCGACCAGCACCGCCGCCTTGATCTCGGTCTTGTAGTAGGTCGCGCCGGTGCGGCTGGCCCACTGCGAGGCCGGTCCGTAGAGCGACTCCTTCAGGTTCACGGTCCACTTGTCCTTGGACCACAGCTCGCCGAACACGACACGGTACTTCGGCGCGGTGTCCTCCAGGTTGGAGATCGCGGTCTTGTCGAACAGCGACACTCCCGGCGCCAGCTGCGAAGGCGGCGGCGCGATCCGAGTGACCTCGGTCTTGGTGTAGTTGGCGGTCAGCGACCAGTCCACGCGGCCCCAATCGTCGAAGTCGCTGCTGTAGGTGGCCACGAAGTCGGCCCCCTTGGTGCGGGTGTCCAGGCCGTTGGTGAAGATGTTGATGCCGGTCTGGGTGACGGTGGAGTCCAGCACGTTGCCGTTGGCGATGATCGCCGCCAGCACCGCCGGCGAGTTGATCGCGCCGCCCGAGCCGAACAGCGAGCCGGAGCCGACGATGCGATCCTTGATCTTGATCTCGTAGAGGTCGAGCGTCATCGTCAGTTTCGGAACCAGGTGGGTCACGAAGCCCACGCTGTAGTTATCGGACTTTTCCGGCTTCAGGCCGTTGACGCCCACCAGCTTGGCGGCCGCCGAGTTGGGCGGAAGCTGCACGAAGGCCGAGGTCGGCGACACGTTGGTGGCCGAGTAGAACTCCTCGGCCAGGGTCGGGGCTCGGAAGCCCGTGCTGGCCGTGGCCCGCACGGCGAAGGCCGGCGAGAAGTCGTAGCGGCCGGTCAGCTTGGCGACCGTGGTGTCGCCGAAATCGCTGAACTTCTCGTAGCGGACCGCGGCGTCCAGTTGCAGGGCCTCGATCGGCTTGACGGCCAGATCGGCATAAACGGCCTTGTTGTCGCGATCGTGCTTGCCCGCGTCGGTCAGCGAGAAGCCCGGATAGGACTGCGAGCCTTCCTTGTAGCGCGAACCCTCGTCGCCGGCCTTGATCTCGTAGGTTTCCTTCCGGTACTCGGCGCCGGCCGCGAAGGTCAGCGGCCCGGCCAGGCCCACGTCGAAGTCGTGGGTCACGTCCAGGGTCGTCGTCCATTGCGAGCCGATGAAGTCGCCCGCATGGAAGTTGCTGGGCGAGAAGCCCTTGGTCGTCGCGGTCGAGCTGTCGATGTATAGCGAGCGGTTCAGGGAGTTGAGGACGTTGACCGATTCGTCGTCCTTGCCGTAGGTCGTGCTCAGGTCGAAGTTCCAGCCCGCCAGCACGCCGCTGGCGCCGCCGGTGACGGCGTAGTCGTGCTCGGTGATCGACTCCTTGGGGCTGAAGCCCAGCGGACGGGCTCGCGTGCCGTCCTTGCCGACCACCAGGCTGGGCACCCGGTAGTTTTCATAGGCCTGGCTCTTCTTGTAGCCGTAGGTGCCGAAGCTGTAGAGCTCGATGTCGGGCGTCACCTCGTAGCCGAAGTTGTAGGCCAGGGTGCTCAGGCGGTACTGCGCGTCGCCGGCGATCCGGTTCATGTACGGATAGTCGCTGGCGTTGACGATCTCCGGATAGTTCGAAAGCCTGGAGCTCGAGGTGGTGTTGTAGGGGGTGTTCAGGGTGCGCGGGTCGGAATCCCCGCGGAAGCTGAACCCGTGATATTTCGTCTCGCCAGTGATGTTCAGGTACGACTTGTCGTTGGGGGCGAAGCCGACATTGGCGGTGAAGTCGCCGGTGTCGCCGCCGCCGTCGAAATACTTGCCGCCCGACAGGACGACCTCGCCGCCGGTGGTCGACTTCTTCTGGATGATGTTGATGACGCCGGCGATGGCGTCGGTGCCGTACTGGGCGGCGGCGCCTTCCAGCAGCACTTCGACGTGGTCGACCGAGGCCAGGGGGATGAAGTTCAGGTCGGCCGAGGCGCCGCCCTGGAACGGTCCGCCCAGGACCGCCAGGTTCGCCGTGCCGTGACGACGCTTGCCGTTGACCAGCACCAGGGCGTGGTTGGGGCTCAGGCCGCGCAGCTTGGCCGACAGGGTCAGGTTGGCGGTGTCTCCGCCGAAGGCCTGGGCGTTGAACGACGGGACGTTCTGGGCCAGCGCCTGGATCATGTCCGGCTGGCCGGTCTTCTTGAGGACGTCGTTGCCCAGCACGGTGATCGGCGCAGGGCTGTCGACGGCCTTCATGCCGGACGTGCGCGTCCCGGTGACGATGACGGCTTCGAGTTCGGCCACGTCCGGCGAAGGCTCGGGCGCAGCGGCTGCATAAGCATTGACACCAAAAGCAAGACCGATGCCGACAGTCGAAACACCCGACAATAGGATATTTCGCGTACGATTATTCATGATACCCCCTCGTGCGCTATCTAAGCGCGATTGTTTTTCTCCTCTAAGGCGTTTCCCGGTAAGCGTGTTCTTGTTGTTATACGCGAATACAGACGTAACTCACGGCCACGGCCGCGATGGAAACAGTTCGTCGAACCTGAAATTTCCGCAAGCGCCGCGACCGTTGCAGGATCGTAACGGGCGTTGCGAAGGGCTCCGGCGCCCCTTTGGGCGGCGCCCGCCATGATTTTTGTGCAATGCGCTGATGAGGTTTGCGGCGCCTAGGGGATAAAAACCGTCCGCCCCGCCCGCTTTCCGTCGGCCGAGCGGGCCCTCGCCTCGACCTTGCCGGCGACCGGCGCGTCCGGCGCATAGGGCCGCCAGGCGCCGCCGTCGACCCGGTATTCGATCGGCAGGCCGGGGAATTCGACATTGGCCCGCAGCCGGCCGTTCTCGACCACCGCCCCGACCGTCGGGATGCGATAGGCTGCGCCCGCCGCGTCCAGCCGCGCCAATTCGCGCCCGCCCAGCAGGTTGGCGAAGGCCGCCCAGTCGGCGTCGCGCCGGGCGCGCATCTCGGCCGTGAAAGCGCCGGTCGTGGGGTCGTAGGCCTTGCCCGGCGTGTAGGGCGTCTCCCAGCTGGCGCCGTGCCAGGCCCGCTCGGCCAGGGCCAGCATCCGCGGATACAGCATGTAGTCGACCTGGGCGTCCGAGCGGATCGTCTCGCTCCACAGCTGGCCCTGCAGGCCGCCGAAGCGCACGCCGGGCTGCAGCGGATGCTCGTCCTTGGAGGCCTGGGGCTTGCCGTGCAGGTCGGTCCACAGCTCGGCGTGGGCCGGCAGGTTCTCGGGCATGAAGTCGAACACCTTGCGGGTGTCGGTGGCCCGCGAGGGCCAGTCGTAGCCGCGCTCCTTGGGATCGGCGGCCTGGGGGCTGTCGAAATACAGGACCTCGGGCGTGGAGATCACCACCTCCCAGCCCTGGTTGGCTTGGAGGTGGGCGCTGGCGGGGCCTTCGCCGGCCAGGGCGCCCCAATTGTTGGAGTGGACCTTGGCCGGCATGCGGTCAGCCTGGGCGTGGCCCATGCCGTCGCTCCAGCCGCCCACGACCACGCCCCGCGCCGCCAGCAAGGCCGAGACCTTCTCGATGAAGTGGCCGCCAAGGTCCGCGGGCTTGACCCCGGTCCGGGCCTCATAAGCCGCGCAGGCCGGCGAGGCGCTCCAGGCGCCGGGGGTCTCGTCGGCGCCGATGTGGTAGCGGGTCAGCGGCTGGCCGGCGGCGGCGTGCAGGGCGACCATCTCGTCGACCACCTTGCCGAGGAAGGCGTAGGCGCTGTCCAGGCACACATTGATGGTGTTGTCGTTGTAGTGCTGGATGCTGCTGTAGACCGACCTGTTCTCGGCCTCGCTCAGCAGGTAGCGGCCCGCCTCGGCCTCCGGCGCCCCCTCGGCGCGCAGGCGGGCGGCTCTCGCCTCCATGGCCTTGATCGCCGCCCGCGAATGGCCCGGCATGTCGAACGACGGGATCACCTGGATGTGGCGCGCCTGGGCCGCGCGGACGATCTCGACATAGTCGGCGCGGGAATAGAAGCCGTTGACCGGCGTCGACGGATCCGGCCCGGAGCCCAGCTGCGGCAACAAGCAGGTCCGCTCGGCCAGGTCGTGGCAGCGGCGCGAGCCGATCGCGGTCAGCTCCGGCAGGCCGGCGATCTCGACCCGCCAGCCCTCGTCGTCGGCCAAGTGCAGGTGCAGGCGGTTCAGCTTGTAGGCCGCCATCTGGTCGAGGATGGCCAGGATCTCGGCCTTGGAATGGAAGTTGCGGGCCACGTCGATGTGCAGACCGCGGAAATCGAAGCGCGGGGCGTCGTCGATGGCCAGCAGCGGGACCGTGCGACGGGCGTCGATCAGCTGGGCCAGCGACGCCAGGCCGTTGGCCGCGCCTTCGGGGTCCGAGGCGACGATCTCGATCCCGCCCGCCCTGATCGCCAGATGATAGCCGCCGAGAGCCAGCTTCTCGGCGGGCGCCAGCCGGATCCGCAGCGGGACGCCGCCGTCGGCTTCGCCCGCCCCCGCCCGGGCCAGATGCGCCAGGCCGGCGGCCAGGGCCGCGCGCGGCGCGCCAGCGATCGAGATCTTCACGCCGCGCGACAGGTCCAGGTCCCCGCCGCTCGGGTCCAGCCGGGTCCGCAAGGGCGTGGGCAGGACGGCGCCGCGCGGGATCGCTTGGACACTCGCCCCGGCGGCGGCGTTGACGGCGAAGACCCGCGGCGCGGTGGCCCAGACCGTCGTGTCAGCCGCCGAGCCGCCGGCCAGCCGGGCCTCGTCGGTGAACGGCGCGACGAACGGAAGGCTTTCCAGTCCGGTCTCTGGATCGACCGTCGGCCGGGTGCTGGCGATGGTCCGCGCCGCGAGGCCCTCGGCCGCGACGTAGTAGTTGGGCATCGGATAGAGCTCGGACAGCTGGTGGCCTTCCAGCTTCAGGGGGATGCGGATCGGTCGTCCCGGCGCGAACCCGGCGAAGGCCGTGGTCGGTGCCAGGCGGTAGAGGTCGCCGTTGATGGACGTCAGGGCGAAGTCGTCGCTGCCGGCCCGCAGGATCGGGGTGACGCTGCTGAAATACAGCGCCCAGCCGGCGGCCGGGGCCTGCGGCGCGGCCAGGGTCAGTTCGGCCAGGTGGCACGACGGGGCAGGCGCGCAGACGGCGGGGCCGGGACGATTGTCCAACACCCGGTAGCGGACGTCCAGCACGGCGGCGAAACGATCGAGCTGGGCCTGGCTCGGCTGGGCGTGGGCGGCGGCGGCCGTTAGCAGGGTCGAGGCGGCGAGCGCGATCAGGCGTCGTGGCATGGAGCCTCCCGGATTGGCCAGGCCCTAACCCTCTCCTGCGGGAGAGGGGTTTAGCAAGCCGGCCCCGCCCCCAACGGCAGGCAGCGGCCGTCGATGTCGGCCGGGACCGGCACGCCGGTGACCGCGGCGATCGTCGGGGCGATGTCGACCGTCTCGACCGGCAGCACGCGTTCGCGGGCCGGACCGCCCTTCCACCAGAACAGGATCGGCACCCGGCGGTCGTAGTTCCACGGGCTGCCGTGGCTGGCCACATAGGTGGCGCCGGCCGAGGCCGGGGTCAGGTAGGGCTGGAAAGCCACCAGGATGTCGCCGACCCGGCCGGGATAGGCGCTGCGGCGCATGCGCTCGGCGACGCTGACCTCGTCCGGCGGCGCGCCCTTCGGCGGCGGGGCCGTGGTGACCAGGGTGTTGGCGTCGTAGGCGGCGAACACCTCGGGGCGCTTGGCCAGCACGGCCAGGGCCGCGGCGACGACCCGAGCGTGGTCGCCGGCGGTCGGCGTCTTGCCGTCGGCCCCGACCACGTACAGCGACTCGATGCCGCCGGCCTGGACCAGCGGGTCGTAGGCCAGCTGCAGTTGCTGGCGAAGGGCGGCGTTGAGATCCTTCAGCCATTGGACCGGCGGCACGCGACCGGCGTCGTAGCCCTGCTGAGCCAGGCGCTCGGGGAAATCGGAACCGCCGTGGTCGGCGGCCAGCACGACCAGCACCTGGCCCTTGACCTTGTCCAGGCTGTCGAGGAACACGCCCAGCCGGTCGTCCAGCCGCATCAGGTGGTCGCACATCTCCGGCCCCTTGGTCCCGAAGCGGTGGCCGATGAAGTCAGTGGCCGACAGGCTGATCGTCAGGACGTCGGTCGCCTCGCCGTCGCCCAGCTTGAACTGGTCGCGCAGCATCTGCGCCGCGTCGAGGGTCACGCGGTCGGTATAGGGGCTGACCGACAGGTCGTCGGTGGCCGCCGCGGCGTCCTTCGGCGCCGGGCGAGGCAGGGCCGCCCGCCAGGCCCGGCCGCCGGTGACATAGTCGCCCTCCAGCGCCGCGCAGCGCTTGTCGGCGTAGGTCCAGGTGAACGGCGTCTTCTTCTGGTCGGCGACCAGCTTGGCGTTGAACGCCGCCACCGGCGCCAGCCGGGCCTTGGCGTCCTGGCCGGGCTCGACCCAGGTGGTCATGCCGAAGCGCGTCTCCAGCCAGAACACGCCGTCGGCCTGGTGGCCGGCCATGTTGATCGCGCCGCGGTCCTTGCCCGACACCGCATAGACCCGGTTCTTGGGCGACACCGCCTTCAGCCAGTCGCCATAGGTGGTGGCCATCAGCAGCTTTGGACTGACCAGCCGGCCGCCGCCCGACGGGTCGTTGGCCAGGGTCACCGACGGGTCGGCCAGGCAATAGGTCTTCTGGCCGGTCGCCAGGTCGTAAAAGTCGTTGGCGACGATGCCGGTCTTGTTCGGGGACTTGCCGGTCAGCAGGGTGGAGTGGCCGGGGCAGGTCTCGGTCATGCCGTGCGACTGGTAGCCGCTGGGATAGACCGTCCCCTGCCGCGCCAGCCGGCCCAGGCCGCCGTGGAAGTCGGCGCGGTATTGCTCGAACAGATTGGCGCCGAACTGGTCGATCGAGATCACCACCACCAGCCTGGGCCTGGGCGTCTCGACGGGCGCGGCGAGGGTCGGCGTGGCGAGGACGGCGGCGGTCAGGGTCGCGGCGGCGACGGTTTTGGGCAGGCTGAGCATGCTCGCCACCAAGCATTGTCGCAAAACCGTCGCAAGCCGGAAGTGAGCCGAACCCGGCGTTTGACCTACATCGGCACGTGGCTGACGAACTCGATCAGCCGGCCGTCGGGATCGTGGGCGAAGCCGGCGTAGTAGTGCGGGTGGATCTGCGGCAGGACGGCCGGGGCGCGCTCCTGGACGCCGCCATGCTGGCCGGACCGGCCATAGGCGCTGTCGACGGCGGCGCGGTCGGCGGCCAGGAAGGCGTAGTGCACGTCGATCGACGGCTCGCCCTCGACGATCCAGAAGTCGAGCCGGCCGCCGTTCGAGCCGAAGCCCTTCTTGGGGCCGTCCACGACCAGGCGATAGCCGGCGGGCTCCAGGACCTGCCGATAGAAGGCCGTGCAGTCGTCCAGGCGGCGGGTGCGGATTTCCAGATGATCGAGCAAGGGAGCGACCTTTCAGGGGGAGCGAAACGACGCCGTGACGTGTAGCCGCGCCGACGCGCCAGTTGGCGGCGAAGATCGGCGCCGGAACGCGGAAATTCGGCGTTCCGGCGCGTGGATTTGACGTAGGTTCCGCCCCATGAAACTCGACCGCTTCGATCGCCAGCTGCTGAACCTGATCCAGGAGGACGCCGGCCGCACGTCGGAAGACCTGGCCCAGCGGGTGGCCCTGTCGCCCTCGGCCGTGCAGCGTCGCCTGCGCAAGCTGAAGGAGGCCGGGGTCATCGTCCGCCAGACCGCCATGCTCGAGCCGCGCAAGGTGGGGCGGCCGACCTTCTTCATCGTCTCGCTGGAGATCGAGCGCGACCGGCCCGAGCTGCTGACCCAGCTGCGCGCCTGGCTGGCCGGCGAGGAACACGTGCAGCAGGCCTTCTACGTGACCGGCGAGGCCGACTTCATCCTGGTGGTCACCGCGCCGGACACCGAGACCTACGACGCCCTCATGGCGCGGCTGGCGACCGAGAACCCCAATGTCCGCAAGTTCACCACCAACGTGGCCCTGGGCGTGGTCAAGCGCGGGCTGACGATCCCGGTGTCGCTGGAGGAGGAGTAAATCTTCCCCCTGTGGGGGAGGTGTCGGCGAAGCCGACGGAGGGGGGAGTTGGTCGAGGTGGTCCGCTCCTCCCACCGAGGAGGGCTATGGCGCATGCCCAAATAAAACTGTCATCCCGGACGAGCGCATGGCGCGAAGATCCGGGACCGGGGCGTGAACTCGGCGCTTGCGGCGGTCCCGGATCCGCGCCCGGCTTCGCCGGGCTTGTCCGGGATGACAGCTTCCTTGGCTTTGAACCCATATGCGACCGCCTCCCCACCGGAGGAGGACCTATTTGAGCCCCGCCTCCAACGCCCTCGCCGCCTCCCCCGGCGACACCTTCCCCACGTCCCGGTCCACCGCATAGTTCGCCCGCTGCATGGCCTCCACCGTGATCGCCCCGTCCAGTCCCGCCAGCGCCGCCCGCAGCCGGCGGTCCTCCGCCCGGCCCGGGGCGACCAGCAGCACCGCGTCGTAGGGCGGCAGCGCCCCCTTGGGGTCGGCCAGCACCACGAGATCGTCGGCGGCGATGCGGCCGTCGCTGGAGAAGGCCGAGATCACGTCGGCCTCGCCCGAGCTCAGGGCGCGGTACATGAAGGTGGGCTGGAACTGCCGCCGGGCCTTGAATCGCAGGCCGTAGACGGTCTCGACGCCGGTCCATTCGGGGCGCGAGAAGAACTCCAGGTCGCCGCCCATCGTCAGCTGAGGGGCCTTGGCCGCGAGGTCGGCCAGGGTCCGGATCCCCAGCGCCTGGGCCCGGTCGCGGCGCATGGCCAGGGCGTAGGCGTTCTCGAAGCCCAGGGGGGCCAGCAGCACCACCCCGTCGCGGCGCTTCAGCTCGGCGCGCAGCCCACCCAGCACCGCGGCCCGGCCGGGATTGTCCTTGCGGCCCAACACGTTCGCCCACAGGGTGCCGGAATAGTCGACATAGGCGTCGATCTCGCCGGCGGCCAGGGCGCGGTAGGCCACCGCCGAGCCCAGGTTGATCTTGCGGGTGACGCTGGCCCCCTTCCCCTCCAGCCGGTCGGCCATCAGCTCGGCCAGGATGTACTGCTCGGAAAAGTTCTTGGCCCCGATCACGTAGCGGGCCGGGCGCGGCGCCAGGTCGGCGGCCAGGGGCGCGACGGCGACCGCCAGGCCGACGGCGAGGCCCGCCAGGCCCGCGCCCCACAGCCGCCGGTCGCGCCGCTCGGTCCCGCGCTCGACCAGGCCCAGCAGCTGGTCGACGGCCAGGGCCAGCACGGCCGAGGCGACGCAGCCGGTCAGGACCATGGCCCAGTTCTCGGTCTGCAGGCCGGAGAAGATGTAGTCGCCCAGCGAGGTCTGGCCGACGGGGGTCGACAGGGTCGCCGCCCCGATGGTCCACACCGCCGCCGTGCGCACCCCGGCCATGATCACCGGCGCGGCCAGGGGCAACTCCACCCGCCACAGCCGCTGGCGGTCGGTCATGCCCACGCCGCGCGCCGCCTCGACCACCGCCGGCTCCACGCCCGCCAGGCCGGTCACCGTGTTGCGTAGGATCGGCAGCATCGAATAGAGCGTCAGGGCCAGCAGCGACGGCAGGAAGCCCAGGGCCGAGAAGCCGTGGCCGAACGCCCCCTTGGCCAGGTTCGAGAGCCCCAGCAGCAGCGGATAGAACAGGGCCAGCAGGGCCAGGCTGGGGATGGTCTGGACGAGGCCCGCCAGGGCCAGGGCCGGCCAGCGCAGGCGCGGGCTGCGGGCGGCCAGCACGCCCAGCGGCAGGGCGACGGCCAAGCCCAGGGCCAGGGCCGCCGCCGACAGGGCCACGTGCCAGGCCAGACGTTCCGGCAGTAGGGACAGCAGGCCGCTATTCACCGGCGATCTCCCGCATCCGCGCCGCCTGGCGGCGGGGGGCCTGCATCAGGGCCTCGACGGCCGGATCGGGGTGGCCGGCCAGCAGGGCGCGCGGCGTATCGTCGGCGATCACCCGTCCCTGGCGCATCACGACGATTCGGTCGGCCAGCAGCACGGCCTCGGCGATATCGTGGGTGACCATCACCGTGGTCAGGGACAGCTGGTCGTGCAAGCGGCGCACGTCGTCGGCCAGGGCCGTGCGGGTCACCGAGTCCAGCGCCCCGAACGGCTCGTCCATCAGCAGGATCGACGGACGCGCCGCCAGGGCCCGGGCCACGCCGACCCTCTGGCGCTGGCCGCCGGACAGGGCGGCCGGGCGGCGCGCGGCCACCTCCTGGGGAAGCGCGGCCAGGTCCAGCAGCTCGGCGGTCCGCGCGGCGATCGCGGCGGCCTCCCAGCCCAACAAGGTCGGGACGATCCCGATGTTCTCGCCCACGGTCAGGTGCGGGAACAGGCCCACCTCCTGGAACACGTAGCCGATCCGCCGGCGCAGGGTCGGGCCGTCGAGATCGGCGGTCGCCGTCCCGTCGATCGACACCCGGCCGCCGTCGGGCGCGACGAGGCCGTTGATGGTCTTGAGCAGGGTGGTCTTGCCCGCGCCCGATCCGCCGACCAGGGCCACGAACTGGCCTCGCGTGATAGACAGACTCGTGGGCTCCAGAACGGTCGCGCCGTCATAGGCCTTGCGCACCTGGTCCAGGACGATGGCGTCGGTCATGCGGCTCCCAGGCCAGAAGGAACGAGGAACGCCCGGGACAGGCTGTCGCAGGGGCGTCCTGTCACAGTCAGCCAGAACGCCCGGCGTGGGAAGCCTAATGCGACAGCTGATTCCCCGCGCGATTCGACGCGAGGGGAAGCGGCTTCCGGAGACCGACCATGACCCTCGCACTCGACACCCTCGCCCCGGGCCGCCCCTTCGAAGCCCGCCTCACCCCCGCCTGCAAGCGGGCTCGCGCCGCCAACGCCCGCCTGCGCGAGGCCGTCGTGCTGATGGCGCTGCTGAACGTCCTGGTCTGGGGCGGCATGATCGCCACGGCGCGCGGCCTGATCGACGTGCACCAGCTGGTGGACCAGGCCTGGGCCTGGGGCGCGGCCTGGATCGCGGCGATCCCCCAGGTGAGCATCACGATCACCCATTGAGGCGGCCTCCGTTGACCGACACCAGGTCGATGGTCGTTCTTTCGCGTTGATGATGTCGCCGTCTTCCAAGCGGCGATTCGCCACACGGGCCGATTAACCGGGTCTAGCGGGGTGGTCCCGCATCTAGGCGGCAGTCCACCCGATCAGGTGATCCATGAAAACCCAACCCCTCGTTCGCGTCGTCTATGCCAGCCGCGCCACCCCCGAGTGCCTGGCGAACCTAGACGAAAATATTGAGCAGATCCTTGCGTCGTCGATCAGCAACAATCGATCCAAGGACATAACCGGCCTTTTGATCGCACATCGCGGATGGTTCTTGCAGGTCTTGGAAGGGCCGGCCGGCGAAGTCCACGAGCTTTTCAAGCATATTTGCACCGACCGCAGGCATCGCGATGCGATCCTCCTGGGCGAGGGTCCCGCCCAGGTCCGCGAATTCGGGCTTTGGAGCATGTGCGCGCGTCAGCTCTCGCCAACCGACGCGATGATCCTTGGAGAGCTTGACCGGCGGCCAACCTTTGAGCCGGCGGACTTCCCAGAACATGCCGTGATGCGTCTGCTGCGGACCGTCGCCGATGTGCATAAACTCACACTGACCCAGCAACAGGGGCTGGCGTCGGCCTAGAGCGGACGCACGGAATGTCGGCAATGGGTGGTGGGCTCAACCGGTCGCCGAACCCGCAGACCTGACGCGACTGTTCCGCGCCAGGATCGGTCATTGAGCCCAGGCCGAAAGCTGACATTCGAGGTCGCGTGTCGATGTCGGTCCCGAGCCGCTTTGCTGTTCATTGAGGATGCGCGAATTTTCTGACCGGCGTTCTTTTGGCCAAGGCTCCAGACGGGCTAATCGCGGTCGCCGACGGGCGCCTCTCCGTTTCCCGACAGCGGTGAGCTGCGACACGGCTCAGAAGATTATTTCATTCACTCCGATATATCGAATTCCGAGGCCAATCGGAGCTATCTCGTCAATTATTCTCTTTCCCACCTTTGGCAGCAAATACGTAAAGACAGTTTGTGGGTGACCGCAATAAAGGCAACGTGCGATTGCATGAACGCGTCGAGTTCGGGGGAGGGGATGTCATGGCTTTGATCGTGGGCACGGAGGGGCCAGACGTTTTGTCGGGACAAAACGGCGATCGTGTGGATGGCGAGGGGGGCGATGATCGCCTGACGGGCGGCGGCAACGTCTACTTGGAAGGGGGTGACGGCGACGACGTCCTGAACGGGGTTGGCGGCGACAGATTGGAAGGTGGGGCAGGTGATGACGTCCTGAGCATCACGGGGGGCTTCGCCAATAAGGGGGATGTCTATCTCGACGGCGGCCTCGGGCATGATCGCATCGTAATCGACTCCGGGGGCGCTGTGACGCTCAAAGCCTATAGCGGCGATCGAATCACCGTCAGCGACTATGGGCTGCTACTCGCAGACACCGGTTTTGGTTCTTACACGACGATCGTCTACGCAAATTACGCCCGCTTCAGTTTGGGCGCAGGGTTGGACGTTGTTGAGGTCAAGGCGGCAAGCCATGGGACGACCCAGGACGCTCCGAGCCTGGTTCTTGCTCATTTCACGGCGGGTGATCGCGGCGACGTTGTCGATCTTGCGGGCTATCTTGAAGGGACCCTGACCAACTGGAACGGAGTGGACAACCCTTTCGCGACCCAGCACTTACGGCTCGTCCAGGCTGGATCGACCCTCCGGCTCGAGATGGACGTCAACGGCGGGGGCAATCAATGGACGCTGCTCGCCGAATTCCCCGATCTCAATATTGGGACGCTGACGGCCCACAATCTTGCCGGCTACGATCCGGCGGGCGGGGCAGTGGTGGCCTTCGCCATAGATGGCGCGATGGACAATGATCCGCTGATGGGCGGAGCCAGCAACGACCTCATCTACGGTGGCGTGAAGGCGGACCTCCTGCGCGGACGCGATGGCGACGACTCGCTATGGGGTGGGCGCGGCGACGACCATCAGCTTGGCGGCGCGGGCAACGACCGCCTCGAGGGCGGCGCGGGCGATGATTTGATCGAAGGCGGCTGGGGAATCGACACCGTCGTGTTCGTAGGGCCAGCAACAGATCACGTCCTAACCTTCGGAAATGGCGTGGTGACGGTTCAGAGCGAAACGGATGGCCGCGATACGCTGCGTGGCGTCGAGTTCCTGTCGTTCTCGGACGGACTCATGGCCGTCCCGACTGCGAACTGGACCCTGTCTGGGGGCGATGGGGCCGATCTCCTGGTCGGCGGCGATGATGGAGATTTGATCTCGGGCGGCGCCGGAAACGACATTCTTGTCGGTGGCCTCGGCGACGACCGTATTGTGGGCGGAGCGGGGCAGGATATCTTCCGCGGTTCCCGCGCCGAACTGGCAGGCGACGTGATCAGCGACTTCGCATTAGGCGATGTGATCAATGTCAGCGACGCCGACCTCTCAAGCTTCACGTTCACCCGCAGCGACGCGACCGTGTCGCTGGGAGGGGGAAGTAGCTTGACCCTGGCGGGCAATCCCCAGGGGCGCCTGATCGCTTCGGCTGATGGCCAGGGCGGGGTCAATCTGTCTCTTGCAACGCGGCTACCGACGATGAACTTCGTCGCGGATTTTAATGGCGACGACATCAACGACCTGGCTTGGCGCGAAGTGGGCGGGGCGTTCTCGACCTGGGCGCTCGCGGCGCAGCCTGGTCAACTGTCCGTGACCCAAAACGTCTTTACGACGGCCATCGATCCGAGCTGGCGTCTGGCCACGGCGGCGGATTTTGACGGCGACGGCAAGGACGACCTGATGTGGCGTCGCGAGGGAGGAACGTTTGCGCTATGGCGGTCGACCGGCAACGACTTCGTCATGAACGTCGTTGTCGACGGAACGGTGTCTCCCGATTGGTCATTGGCGGCGGCAGGTGATTTCAACGGCGACGGCAAGGCCGATTTGATCTGGCGCCATTCCGGAGGGTTTTTCACCGAATGGCAATCGACCGGGACCAGCTTTGAGAAGAACGTCTATGCCGATGCAGGAGTCGACGTTGCGTGGAGCCTGTCGGCGACGGGCGACTTCAACGGCGATGGCAAAGACGATCTGATCTGGCGCGAGGATGGAGGGACCTTTACCGTCTGGATGTCGACGGGCAGCGGGTTCCAAATGAACGCCGTAGTCGATGGCTCAGTCGGTCCCGATTGGTCTTTGGCGTTGGCCGGTGATTTCGACGGCGACGGCAAGGACGACCTGATCTGGCGGCACAGTGACGGCGGTTTCAGCGAGTGGCGATCGACCGGCGACGGATTTCAGAAGAACGTCCATGTCGACTTTTCGGTCGGCGTCGACTGGAGGCTCGAGAGCGCGGGTGACTTCAATGGCGACCTCAGGGCCGATCTTCTTTGGCGCCACGACGGCGGGGCTTTCTCAATTTGGCAATCGGCCGGCACGAGCTTCCTGCAGAACGTCTTGGTGGACGGAACAGTGGGCGCGAACTGGAGCCTTGCGGCTTTAGGCTACGATTTCGTCTGATGGCGCGGCATAGTTTGGGCCGAACGCCAGCAGGCGCTCGCCGGGGTCCGCCGACGCGCCGCTCCACTCCGAGCCGGCGGCCTGGGCCTCCCTTCCCGACAGCGGACTTTCCCAGAGTCCGAGAGAGCCCAATTTGGCCATGCAATCGCGCTGGTCTAAACGTCTCACAGGGGTCGAACTCAGCCAATCATCGTCCGGTCAAACCGCCGGCCTTCGTCGCCTCCGCCGAGAAGCGCCGCGCCAACGCCCGCCGCCTAGATCGGCATCCGCATGATTTCCTGGTAGGCCGAGATCACCTGGTCGCGGACGGCCATCACCGTGTCGAGGCTGGCCTCGGCGGACGAGATGGCGGTGACGACGTCGATCAGCTCGGCCTTGCCGGCCGCCTGCTGGGCCATCTTGGTTTCGGCCGCGCGGGTCTGGTGCAGGGTGTCGGTCATGGCCGACTTCAGCAGGGCGCCGAAGTCCATGGCCTTCTTGGCCTCGCCGGTCCCGCCCAGCGAAGGCGCGGCCATCGAGCCCTGGGCGGCGTAGGCCTTGGCGGCCGCGAGCGCGGTGATCATCGCCTAGCTCCTTACTTGCGCAGGATGTCGAGCGTGCGCGATTCCATGGCGCGCGACGTCTCGATGACGTTCATGTTGGCTTCGTAGGCGCGCTGCGCCTCCTTCATGTCCAGCGCCTCGACCAGGGTGTCGACATTGGGCAGCTTGACGTAGCCCTTGGCGTCGGCGGCCGGGTTGCCGGGGTCGTATTCGGTGCGGAAGTCGCTGCGGTCGGGATCGACCGAGGCCATGGCCACGCCCTCGCCGCCGGCCACCTGGGTCGGCTTGAACACCGGCACCTGGCGGCGATAGGGATCGCCGCCGGCCGTGCGGGCCGTCGAATTGGCGTTGGCGATGTTCTCGGCGATCACCCGCATGCGGCCCTGCTGGGCCTTCAGGGCGCTGGCGGCGATGGCCATGGTCGCCATCGACTGGGAGCGGATCTCGGTCATCTAGCGTACCCCTTAGCCGCCCGGCCGACGCGTGGACGTCTTCAGCATGGCCATGGACTTCTGGTAGAAGCTGACCGCCGCGTCGTAGTTCATCCGCGCGTCGGTCATCTTGAGCATCTGGTCCTCGAGCGTCACCGAATTGCCGTCGAGGGTGGTCTCGCTGTCCGGACCTTCCGGCGCGCGCCACGGGCTGACCGGCCTGGACGGCGCCATGTGGGCGGCGCTGGTGGCCATCATCTGCACGCCGTTGGTCGCGGTCGGGGACACCGGCCCGCCGCGATAGGGCTGGCCCGCCGCCTGCTGGTCCAGCGTCGCCTTGAAGCTGTAGGCCTTCAGGTCGCGCGGCTGGTAGTCGGGCGTGTCGGCGTTGGCGACGTTCTGCGCGATGACCTTCTGCCGCTGGGACAGATAGCCCATGCGGTTCTTCAGCATCGCGAAAAGGGGAATGTCGTCGGGACCCATGCCGGTCATGGTGAAGAAACAGGGTTAATCGGCCATTAAGGACCGTGGGGCACATCAGGGGTGCGGCCCTGCGCCGCGCCCTGCGCTATCCTCGTCCCCGACTCGCTTTTCTCCCCCGTTTCCAGCCCCTCCTTCGACCAGGCGTCATGGACATCTTCCTACTGATCCGCGCCGTCGCCGCCCTGGCCATCACCCTGGGCCTGGTCGGGCTGGCCGCGGTGGCCCTGCGCAAGTTCGGACCCGACGCCCTGTCGCGCCTGACCGCCCTGCGCAAGGATCGCCGCCTGCAGGTGGTCGAGACCCTGGTGCTGGATCCCACCCGCCGCCTCGTGCTGTTCACCCTGGACGGCGAGGAGCGCCTGCTGATGCTGGGCGAGGGCCAGCTTCTGGACTGGGCTCCCGGGAAAGCCAGGCCGGCGGCGCCGTCCAAGCCCTCGCCCTCGCCCCCGCCCAAAGCCTCGTCGAAGTCCTCTGCGGAGACCGTGGTCTGATGCGCGGCCTGCTCAAGCTGATCACCGGCGCCGATCCCAAGGACCTTCGCCAGGCCGCGGTCATCTCGATCCTGGCCGGGCTGGCCACCGTGCTCGGCCCGGCGGCGGCCACGGCCCAGTCGGCGATCAATGTCGACCTGGGCACCGGCGCGGGCCTGTCCGAGCGCGTGGTCCAGATGGTGGGCCTGCTGACCGTGCTCAGCCTGGCCCCGTCGATCGTGATCATGACCACCTCGTTCGTGCGGATCGTGGTGGTGCTGGGCCTGTTGCGCACCGCCATCGGCGTCCAGCAGAGCCCGCCCACCCCGGTGCTGATCAGCCTGGCGCTGTTCCTGACCGCCATCGTCATGGGCCCGACCTTCGAGCAGTCGTACGACGCCGGGGTCAAGCCGCTGCTCGACAAGCAGATCGAGATGCCCGAGGCCTTCGACGCCGCCGCCCAGCCGGTCAAGGTGTTCATGCTGCGCCAGGTCGACCAGGACGACCTGGCCCTGTTCATCCGCCTGTCGAAGATCGAAAAGCCCAAGACCGCCGTCGACACGCCGCTGAAGGTGGTGACGCCGGCCTTCATGATCTCGGAGCTGAAGCGCGCGTTCGAGATCGGCTTTTTGCTGTTCATCCCGTTCCTGGTCATCGACCTGGTGGTCGCCAGCGTGCTGATGAGCATGGGCATGATGATGCTGCCGCCGGCGACGGTCAGCCTGCCGTTCAAGCTGATCTTCTTCGTGCTGGTGGACGGCTGGCGGCTGGTGGCCGGCAGCTTGGTCGAGAGCTTCCAACGGGGGTCCGGGAGCGGCTAGAGCGCTTTCGAGCAAAGTGGAAACCGGTTCGCGCGAAGAAGGCGCGTCAACCGGGGAATCTAGAGAAGAAGAACGAACAACGATGGGTGTTTTCGTACTGGGGTCGATCAATCTGGACGCCGTGGCGCGGGTCGACGACCTGCCGCGGCCGGGCGAGACCGTGGCCGGCATCTCGCTGGAGCTGTTCCCCGGCGGCAAGGGCGCCAACCAGGCCGTCGCCGCCGCCCGCTTCGGCGCCCCGACCCGCCTGATGGGCGCGGTCGGCAAGGAGGACAGCGGCCCCAGCCTGAAGGCCAAGCTGGCCGGCTACGGCGTGCAGGTCTCCGACGTCGCCGAGCTGCCCTCGATCCCGACCGGCCAGGCCCACGTCTGGGTCTCGTCCAGCGGCGAGAACATGATCGTCGTCACCAGCGGCGCCAACGCCACCCTCTCGCCCCAGCACGTGGCCGCCACGCCGCTGGAGGGCCAGCGCGTGCTGCTGTGCCAGCTGGAGACCCCCGCCCCGGCCATCGAGGCCCTGTTCCGGGCCGGCGTCGCCAAGGGCGCGCTGCGGATCCTGAACGCCGCCCCCGCCCTGCCCCAGGGCGCGGCCCTGTTCCCGCTGACCGACATCCTGATCCTCAACCAGACCGAACTGGCCACCTACGCCCGGCTGGACTACGAGCCCTCGCGCCTGGAAGAGGTCAGCCGCGTCGCCCGCAAGCTGATGAGCCGGCCGGACCAGACGGTGATCGTCACCCTCGGCGCGGCCGGCGTGGCCGCCGTGCGCCGCGACGAGGCCTTCCTGGTCGAGGGCCGCAGGGTCAAGGCGGTCGACACCACCGGGGCGGGCGACTGCTTCTGCGGCGTCCTGGCCGCCTGCCTCTCCGCGGGCATGGACCTGCGCGAGGCCGTCGAGCACGCCAACGCGGCGGCGGCCCTGTCGGTGCAGAAGCCGGGCGCGGTGCCGTCGATGCCGAGCCGGCGCGAGGTGGAGCAGTTCCTGGAGGGGTGATCAGGCGGCGCGGATGCCGCTGTGCTGGTCGGCGGCCTGGGCCCCGACCACGGCGTCGTAGCCGAGGATCATGTCGACGTCCCGGCCGTTGCTGGCCAGGGGCAGGCGCAGCCACAGGATCGACATGTGCGGCGAGCCCTTCCAGGCCAGGCTGTGCACGCCCACGCCCGGGCGGCGCTCGGTGACGACCTTGCCCAGCTCGCGGCGCCAGTATTCGACGGCGGCGCTGTTGTAGACGTCCTCCAGCGTGCGGCCGGTGATCTCGCGGCCATAGACCGAATAGAGCCCGGTGCCGGCCAGCCGCAGGCGGTAGTCGATCGCCTCGTCCGGGCCGCGCCGGACGTCGATCAGGCTGACGGTCGGCAGCATGCGCTTGATGCCCGAAGGGTGCAGGTCGACGCGCGACGGGAGGCTAGCCCCCCGACGGAGGGACGCCCAGTAGGCGAACATCTCCTGGTGAGCGCGGGCCGCCGTGGCCGATGCGCTCAGCTGCGCGTTCATCTTCAGATTCCTTAACAAGCCGTTGGAATCACGACGATTCACTATGTCTTAAGGACCGAATCGCCGCCAGTGAAAATCACGGCCTACGCTTAAGTTTGTTGAGGTGAGTCAATCCGCAAGCGAAACGTTCGGCGCGAAATCGCGATGCCGGAAAGTGGGCGCGAACGGCGCAAGCGATTGTTTGAGTTAAGGTTAATGAACGCTCAGACTCAGATTTTTCGACGCCCGCGGACCGGTCGGAGGACCCAAATGCGGCCCTGCCGGCGCGTCTGTTTTTCGGCCGTCTCGACGCCGCCCGGGTGCAACCCGGGCGACGCGAACGGCCTGAACGCGCCCTCGCCGCATGCTATGGTCCGGCGGAGACCGTCAGAGGATCCGGAGCCGCCGATGCCGAAACCCGCGCCGATCGCCCTCGCATGCCCGGACCTGGCCCTGGCGGTCGCCGGTTGAGCGCGGCCATGCGCGTGGCGGTCTTCTCGACCAAGGCCTATGACCGCCGCTTCCTGGACGCGGCCAATCGCGGCTTGGGTCACCGGATCGACTATTTCGAGGCCCGGCTCGAGGCCAGCACGGCCGCCCTGGCCGAAGGCTTCCCCGCCGTGTGCGTGTTCGTGAACGATCGCCTGGACGCGGCGACCCTGGAAGCGCTGGCCAGGGGCGGGACCCGGCTCGTGGCCCTGCGCTGCGCCGGCTACAACAATGTCGACCTGGACGCCGCCGAGCGCCTGGGCGTCGCCGTCGTGCGGGTTCCCGCCTATTCGCCCGAGGCGGTGGCCGAGTTCACGATCGGCCTGATCCTGGCCCTGGACCGCAACATCCCCCGCGCCTGGAACCGGGTCCGCGAGAACAACTTCGCCCTGGACGGCCTGATCGGCCGCAATCTTTCCGGCCGGCGGGTCGGGGTGGTCGGCACGGGCCGCATCGGCGCCCTGGTCGCCCGGACCCTGCGCCTGGGCTTCGGCTGCCAGGTGCTGGCCAGCGACCTGGTCGAGGATCCCGACCTTGTCGCGATCGGCGTGCGCTACGGCCCCGTCGACGACCTGCTGAGGGAGGTCGACCTGATCACCTTGCACTGCCCGCTGACGCCGCAAACGCGCCACCTGATCAACAGGGACCGGCTGACCGCCGCGCGGCCGGGCGTGATAGTTGTCAACACCAGCCGCGGGGCGCTGATCGACACGGCGGCGCTGATCGAAGGCCTGAAGTCGCGCCAGGTCGGCGGCGTCGCCCTGGACGTCTACGAACAGGAGGCCGACCTGTTCTTCGAGGACCTCTCGAACGAGATCATCCAGGACGATGTCTTCCAGCGCCTGCTGACCTTCCCCAACGTCCTGGTCACCGGGCACCAAGCCTTCCTGACCGAGGAGGCGCTGTCGGCGATCGCCGAGGCCACCCTGGCCAGCGTTGCCGAAGCCGAGGCCGGCGCGCCCCTGACCCGCCAGGTCACCGCCCGGCAGGTGCGTGGAGACGGCCGCTAGCCGCCGCGTCCCCGGCGCGCCGGTTTGCGGCCGCCCTGCCCCAGCCCCATCTGCTTGGCGAGATCCGACCGCGCCTGGGCGTAGTTCGGCGCCACCATCGGATAGTCCTTCGGCAGGTCCCAGCGGGCGCGGTACTGCTCGGGGCTCATGTCGTACTTGGTGCGCAGGTGGCGCTTCAGCGACTTGAACTTCCGGCCGTCCTCCAGGCAGATCAGGTAGTCCGGCGTGATCGACCGACGGATCGAGACGGCCGGTTCCCGGCTGGTCTCGCCGGCCTCGTCCGAGGTTCCGACCGTCGCGAGCGCCTGGTGCACGCTGCGGATCAGGGCGGGCACGTCGGCCGCGGCGATGGTGTTGCCGCCAACATAGGCGGCGACGAGGCCGGCCGTGACTTCAATAAGGTCTGAATTCTGGTCCATTGTCTTGTCTTCCCCCGACTCATACTGGTCCCATAGGAACCAATTCAGTCTCGAATAGCAGATTATTACATGCTCGCAAACATAGACGTGCGGGTATCTACCATTCAAGGTAGCCGATGGACTGGCCTGACCATGCCGCCATACAGCCTTCAGTTGATAGAAATCTCTGTTTTAGCTCCCACACAGCCGGGCAGTCTTCGTCGAACACATTCAACGACTGCGGTCGACTAGCGTGCGAAATCGCGCGAAAGCGCCAGCATGGCGGCGCGCTGCGGCACCGAATACTCGTCCACCGCCGCCTCGTCGCCCTCGCGGATGGCCTTCAGCAGGGCCGGGGTCATGGCCGAGGACAGCGACCAGTTCCAGTAGCGCAGCATGGTCTGGGCGCGGTCGACGGCGATGGTGTCGAAGGCGGTCAGCACGCGCTCCAGGCCGGGCGCCGGCGCGCCCGAGGCGTCGGTCTCGGGCCGGCGGAGCCCGCGCCACAAGGCCCGCACGGCGCCCCGCGGCAGGCCGGTGGCCTTGCACAGGATCGCCAGCGGCTCGCCGCCCGGATCGGTGAAGATCTTGGCCCCGGTCATCGGCTTCAGGCCCGACAGGTACGAGATCTCCTCGGCCGTCTCGCGGGTCATGCCGTTCTGGGCCGCGGCGATGGCGTCCTCGAGGCTGTCGTAGGGGCTCTTGGCGATGGCGGCGCGATTTCGCTGACGCCGTTCAATGAACTGCAACGCCTTGCGCGACAGCGGATCCTGCCAGCCCTCGGCCGAGGCCAGGGGAAACACGTCGCCGACAGCGTCCTGCAGGATCTCGCGCGACACGGCGAAGCGCTGCAGGATCGTGCGCCGCGCCTCGGCGTCCGACCACCAGAACATCACATAGGCGTGGCTGGGCCGCAGCTCGGCGCGCTTGAGCAGCAGGGGAATCAGCTGGGGATTGTCCCGCGAGGAGGCGACGATGTTCTCCAGCCCCTGGTGACTGAACCGCACCAGGTCGTTCTTCAGCAACGTCTCGATGACCGCCGTCTCGTCCATGTCGACCAGGGCGTCGGCCACCACCTCGCTGACGCCGCGACGCTGGGCGATCAGGCGGCGATGGTCCTGGGTGCTGTGGTAGAGGCAGTTGATCAGGTCGGCGTCGCTGAGGTTCGGCGAGTGCTCCAGCAGGGCGCGAGCCACGGGCAGTTCGTCGCGCAGCAGCAGGCGCACCAGCACCCCGGGCATCTCGGTCAGGTTGGCCAGGCGCCGGGCCACCTTCTCGCGCTCGCCCACCACCGCGTCGCGCAGCATCTCGACCAGCAGGTCGGCGGTCATCGCCCGCTCGAAGGCGTTGATGCGGCTGGCCGGCAGGCAGACCACGTCGGCCAGCCGCTTGAGCAGGGCGGCGCGCGAACGCGGCGTGGCGGCCGGTTCGGGCTGGGGACTGGCGAAGGGCGCGGCGAAATCGTTCATGGTCGTCCTGACGGAAACCCGTCGCACTCTGGAGCGCCGACCTGATTGCATCAGGCCGGCGCTCCAGATCTCTGTTTCAACGCATTTTCTTCACGCGAACCGGCATCCACTTCGCTCGAAAATGCTCTAGCCTAGACCGCAACGCCCTTAACGTCGGATGAGCGGCGCGGAACAAGGACTGTGCGCCGCTTCGCCCGGCTCCGCCACAAGACGGAGCGTCAGCGCCATTCGCCGGGCCGCGAGCGCGGTTCGATCTTCAACGCATTGGCGCCCTGCACGTAGCGTTCCCGGAAGGCGTCGCGGCGCGGGGCGGCCGGGGTCTCGCGACTCGCTTCCTGGCGCGGACGGTATTCGTGGATCTGGGCGCCGACCTGGAAGCCGCCCAGCAGGCGCTCCAGATCCTCGGCTTCGGCGGCCAGAGCGCGGGCGCCGGCGGCCGACTGCTCGACCATGGCCCCGTTCTGGTGGATCACCTGGCCCATCTGGTTGACCGCGGCGTTGACCTCGGCCAGCCCCCCGGCCTGGGCCTTGGACGAGGCGGCGATCTCGCCGACCAGGTCGTTGATCTCGATCACCTGGCCCAGGATCTGTTCCAGGGTCTGGCCGGTCTCTCCGACCAGCTTGACGCCCTTGTCGACCTGTTCGCTGGAGGCGCGGATCAGGCCCTTGATCTCCTTGGCGGCGTCGGCCGAACGTTGGGCCAGGGCTCGCACCTCCTGGGCCACCACCGCGAAGCCGCGGCCGGCGTCGCCGGCCCGGGCGGCCTCGACCCCGGCGTTCAGGGCCAGCAGGTTGGTCTGGAAGGCGATCTCGTCGATCACGCCGATGATCTGGGTGATCGACTGCGCGGATTTCTCGATGCCGCCCATGGCCTCGACGGCCTCGCGCACCACCTGGCCGCTCTTCTCGGCGTTGGACTTGGCGCTCTGGGTCACGCCCCGCGCCTTCTCGGCGTTGTCGGAGCTGGTCTTCACCGTGGCGGTGATCTGGTCGAGGGCGGCGGCGGTCCGCTCCAGGCCGGCCGACTGGCGCTCGGTGCGCTGGGCTAGGTCGTCGGCGGCGGCGCAGATGTCGCCGCAACCGGCGCGGATGCCGCGCGCCGCGCCCAGGATGCCGGCCAGCGTCTGCTGCAGGTTGTCGACGGCGGCGTTGAAGTCGCTGGGGATCTTGCGGGCCTCGATCGGGAAGGCGTCCTCGCGCAGGCGCGAGATCAGGTCGCCCTCGACCAGCTTCTCGACCCCCTGCCCCAGGGCGTTGACCGCGGTCAGCTGGGCGCGGGCGTAGGTCTCGACCTCCTGCAGGTGACGGCGCTGCTCGGCGTCGGCGACGGCGCGCTCGGCGTCCTCGGCGGCGCGGGCCGCCTGGTCGCCGGCCAGCCGGCGCTGGACGCCGTCCAGGCCCTTGGCCAGGCTCCGGACCTGCTCGTCGTCGGTATCGGGCGAGGTCAGCGACCGGTCGTACTGGCCCGCGCCAAGGGCGTCGACCGAGCGGGCCAGGCCGTCCAGGGCGCGGCGCGTGGCGTCGTTCCAAGCCAAGAGACCGATGACCAGGGTCGCCACCAGGGTGGCCATGCCGGCCATGCTGAACGGCGAGACCAGGCCCGGCCCGCCGAACGCCGCCCAGCCCAGCTGGCCCAGGCCCGCCAGCAGGCCAAGGACGACGATCAGCCTCCAGCCGAGAGGCAGCCGATTGAACCCGCTCATCTACGAATCTCCACAGCCCAGCTCGGCCGTCTTCGAGAAATGGCGACTGAGTCCTAACGCCTCATTAACCATACCGGCGCCGCGACATTTTGGCGGGGCTTGACGGCAGCTTCGTCTATAGATCGGAAGCCGTGCGGCGAGAGGAGCGGCTCAAGAGGAGCAGGCATGCAAGACCGCCTCGCCGACGCCATGGCCGCCCTGCGCTCGGCCGCCACCGGCCACGACCTGGCCAATCTGGACCGGTTCGGCATCGTCGCGCCCGGCGCCCTGGGCGTGTCGATGGCCAATCTCCAGACGCTGGCCAAGCGCCTTGGCCGCGACCACGACCTGGCCGCCGCCCTGTGGGCGACCGGCGTCTACGAGGCCCGGATGCTGGCCTGCCTGGTCGACGATCCGGCCCGGGTGACGCCGGAGCAGATGGACGCCTGGCGCGCCGGATTCGATAATTGGGCGATCGTCGACACCGCCTGCTTCAAGCTGTTCGACCGCTCGCCCCACGCCTGGACCCGGATCAAGGCCTGGGCCGGGCTGAACGACGAGTTCGGCCGGCGGGCCGCCTTCGCCCTGCTGGCCTGCCTGGCCCTGCACGACAAGCGCGCCGAGGACCGGCCGTTCCTCGACGGGCTGGTCCTGATCGAGCGCGCCGCGACGGACGACCGCAACTTCGTCAAGAAGGCGGTGAACTGGGCGCTGCGGGCGATCGGGCTGCGCGAGAGCCCCGCCCTGAAGGCCGCCGCGATCGAGACCGCCCGCCGCCTGGCCGCCTCGCCCGACGCCGCCCCGCGCTGGGTGGGCAAGGACGCGCTGCGGGCCCTGACCAAGGCGGCCAGGACCAAGATCTCAGAAACCTGACGATCCAGTGTCGGAGAACCGCCGTCGCGATCGTCCTTCGAACAACCCCGAAGGAGACTTCCCGATGAGCGGTCTTGTCCTGCGATCCAAGCCCTCGCTTCGCGTCATTCGGAGCATCGCCAGCGGTCTGTTGGCGATGGACCCCGCGTCGTGAGACTGACGCGAGGTTGGGGCCCGGTGGTGGAAACGGTCACCGAACGGGCGGGGATTGTCGTCGCGTCCTCTCCAGCCGCCCCGCAGCCCATCGTGTCTCGCACCAAAAGCCCGCCATCCCGGGGTGAGCGCGCGGCCCGAGGATCCGCGTCCGACACCTGAGCGTCGCCTTTCAGATCGGTCCCGGGGCCATGGCCATGCCTCGCCTGGGATGACGGCCGGTCTTGATCCTTACCGGGTGGTCCCCACCTTGCTGGCCCGTTCGAGCAGCAGCCGATCCTCGTCGTCGCCGGTCGCCCAATCGTCGTGGCCGAGCTTGTGGAAGCGCAGCACCGTCTCGCGGGTGACATTGGCCATGACCAGATCGCCGTCGGCGGCGACATACCAGGCGTAGAGTTCGTCCCAGCGGTCCAGCACGGCCTTGCAGGCCTTGGGCGCAACCAGCCTGAAGCCGCCGATCACGCCCGGGGCGTCCAAGCGCAGCCTGCAAATCGCCGCGCCTTCGCCGTCATGGGCCATAACCCACGTCCCGACCACGGCCTTGGGTCCCGACGGCAGGTCGCTGGTCGGGCCAGGCCTAGGTTTGGACGCCTTTGCCGCCGCGCCGGTCTGGACGCGGGCGGCGGGCCGGATCGCCTGGTCGGCCCGCGCCAGGGCGGGAATGGCCGCCGCCAGGGCCGCCAGCAGCAAGATCCTACGCATGGGTCCCTCCGTTTGGAGGGAACGGACCACGACGGACGGCGCGCGCCCAGCGTGCAGATCTAGACCCGCTCGACCAGCACGCCCGGCCGCTGGGCGTCCAGGCCGAAGGTCACCGGCAGGTGGCGCACGTGCGGGGTCTGCAGGTTCAGGGCCTTGGCGCCGCGCGCCACGGCCAGCTTGCCCAGGGCCGTGGGGCCGAAGCCGTTTTGCACGCGGGGCCGGGCGCCCAGCCGCCGGCGCAGCACGCCGTTGGCGTAGATGACGTTGGCCCGCATCAGGGCCGGCGGGGTCATGAATTCGATCGAGATCGAGACGTTCAGCATCGGGCCGTTCTCGATCCGGTGCGGGGCGTTCTGCTGCCAGGTGACCATGGTCCCGGGCGTCAGGTCGTAGGCTTGCGCGCCCGCGTCCCAGGCCGGGTCGAAGGCGAACTGCTCGGCGGTCTCCTTGAGCACGATCCTCTCCAGCGCCAGCTCGCCCACATAGGGATCGGCGACCGGATAGACCCAGACCTTCTTCTGACCGCGGACCTGCCACAACGACACCAGCGGCACGTCCAGGTGATAGAAGACCTGGGCGTTGGCGCTGCTGATCAGCATGCCCAGGTCGCGCTTGAAGGTCTTCAGGCCCGGGACGCGGGCCTCCTTCTCGGCGAAGATCTCGTCGCAGAGGGCGGCGTAGTCCGGCACGAAGTCGTTGGTCTTGCGCAGGTTCAGCCAGATGCGGCCGGCCTGGGCGGCCTCCAGCAACTGGTCGCCGGTCAGGTTCCCCGCCGCGCCCTTGCGCCAGGTGGTCCAGGCCTTGGGGTCCTCGCCCATGGTGAACACGCCCAACTGGTCGCGCGGATACTGGTCCAGCAGGCGGGCCAGGCCCTCGTCATCGAACATCGGCCGCTGGTGCAGGCCGTGCTGGAAGATCAGGTTCTCGCGGCCGAAGGCCTTGGCCTTGTCGTCGGTCCAGTCGCTGATGATGCTCACGAGGCGGTCCTTCCGTAGAAGTGGATCTTGAACGGCCCCCACCACAGGGTCTTGCCCAGGCCGCGGGCGGCGCGGTCCAGCCAGTCGGCCCGGTCGCCGGCCCGGGTCAGCCACTTGAAGCCGGCCACTAGGCCGAACAGCGCGCTCTGGACCACCCCGACGGCCATCCAGCGGGCGACGCCCAGGCGGTCGGGCGGGCTGGCGGCGGCGCAGTGGGCCGAAGGCCCCTGGCCGTAGGCGAAGGCGCGGCGGATCGTGTAGTCCAGGCTCAGGCGGTCGGGCACGGGGTCTTCCCAGACCCAGGCCGCCGGCTCCCAGGCGAACCGCGCCCCGCCGGCCCGCATGTGGCCGAACAGCATGTCGTCCTCGCCGCCGATGTGGTTGCGCTCGACGGCGAACGGCGCGACCGGGTCGGGCAAGGCGGCGCGGCGCAGCAGGCTGTCGCCGCAGCCGTAATAGTGATCGATGATCCCCGCCTGCGCCGGGCCCTCGCGCGAGAAGAAGCGCTCCAGATAATCGCGATGCCGGGTCACGCTGGCCGGGGCGCGGGCCCGGACCGGACCGAACACCACATCGGCCTCGTAGCGCGCCTGGGCGGCCAGCAGCGCCGCCAGCCAGCCGGCCGGGGCCTCCTCGTCGTCGTCGAGGAAGGCGATCAGCTCGCCGGACGCCCTGGCCATGCCGGCGTTGCGGGCGTGGGCCACGCCGGGACGCGGCTCGTGCACGTAGTGGACCGGAAACGGCGCCTGGTCGGCCAGGTCGGCGACGGTCGCCCGGGCCGACGGGACCTGGTCGTTGTCGACGACCACCAGCTCCAGGACTGTGAAGTCGACGCCGAGCTGGGCCAACACCGAACGCGCCGCGACGGCCAGGCCGTCGAGACGCCTCTGGGTGGGGATCATGACCGTGACGCGCATGGGAACTCCGGGCTTTGGCCGAGCTTACCCGCCGCGCCTTTGCGCTTGGTTAGCGAAGGCGTCGACCAGACCGCGCATCCGTCCGCCCATGGTCAGCTCGACGCTGGCGATGGCGTCCATGCGGCGGGTCAGCCGCCCGACCGGGCCCGCGCCGCGCGAGCCGGCCAGGGCCATCACCCCGTCCAGCGAATGGGCGACGCGGCCGGCCATGGTCGCGGCCGTCGCCGTGCCCTCGCCGATCTGCACCTGACTGAGGGCGTAGGCGCCCTTGTAGTGGTCGTGGCCGGGGCCGAGGTCGTAGTGGTGCAGGCCCAGGCCCGGCATGGCGGCGATGGCGCGCATGAAGAAGATCTGGCCCGGCGACCACTCGCCATAGGCCGGGTTGGTCGAGGCGATCCACGGATGGTAGACCCCGTCCAGCCGCACGCCGAAATGGCCGGCCACCAGCTGGCCGCCGGCGTAGAGGTTGATCATCAGCCCCTGGAACGGACCAGTCTGCGTCTGGAACAGGTCCTGCAGCAGGCCGCGGGTCCAGTCGGGGCGCAGGAAGTCGTGGACGCCGGTGCGCTCCAGCTGTTCGCGCTTCCAGGCGATCAGCTGGTCGAAGGCCGCGCGCGAGCGGTCGGGGCCGACCAGCGCGACGGCGCCCATCTCGCGTTCCAGCTTGTTGTCCAGCCGGCGCCAGTTCTTGATCTTCTTGGGGCTGGCGGCGCGGACGGCCTCCAGATAGGCCTCGGCGTCGGTCCCGGCCAGGTCGATCACGTGAGCGGCCTTGGTCTCGTTCCGGCCGAACACGCCGTGAGGGTCGACCAGGCCGGTGTAGCGATAGGCGGTCAGGTCGGCGGCGCGCAGCACCGTGGCGGCGGTCAGGCCGGCGTCCGGGCGCGAGACCAGGCCGTGATAGTCCGACAGCGGCGAGCCGATGGCCCGGGCCATGCCCCCCGGACGGCGGTGGTGCGGCAGGAAGCCCAGGGTCTCGCCCCGGCGGCGGATCACCGCCACCCGGGCGTCGTCGCGCACGGCCCCGACGGCGCGCGCGAAGTCCGGGCCCAGCAAGGGGCTGCGGAAGGCCGGTTCGGCCGCCGCCATGTCGCGCCAGGTCCCCAGGTCGGCCTCGGCCAGGTCCCGCGGGTGGAGGGTCTCGATTTCCAGCATCGCCATGTGTCCTAATCCGATCCGGTTAGGGATTGATGAGGACCAGGACTGCAACCCCCGGGCCACCTGCATCGGCGCCGATACGCGCCTCAGGCGAATGTGGTCAGGCGAACGTGGCCTTCAGGATCGTCTCCAGGCCTCGCTGGTCGATGGCGTCGAAGGCGGCGGGCCGGTCGGAATCGACGTCGAACACCGCCAGCAGCGTCCCGGAGGCGTCGAACACCGGCACGACGATCTCGCTTTGGGAGCGGCTGTCGCAGGCGATGTGTCCCGGAAAGGCATGGACGTCCGCGACCAGCTGGGTCTGGCCGGTAGCCGCCGCCGCCCCGCAGACGCCGCGTCCGAAGGCGATGCGCAGGCAGCCCAGCGTGCCCTGGTAGGGTCCGACCACCAGCTCGCGTTCCTTTTTGGGATCGACCACGTAGAAGCCGGTCCAGAAATAGTGGTCGAAGCTGCTGGCCAGCATCGAGGCCACCGTCGCCATGCGGGCCGTCAGGTTGGTCTCGCCGTCCAGCACCGAGGCGATCTCGTCGGCCACCTCGGCGTAGCGGGCGGCCTTGTCGCCGGTCAGGGTCTTGTCGTTGAAAGCTTCAGCCATGGGCGGGGATATAGCGCGTTTGTGGAGGGATGCGAGGAGGATCCGATTGGGGACACGTTCCCGGGGCGGAAGTTCCGAACAAGGACCCCTCTCTCTTTGAGAGAGGGAGGGGCCCGCCGCGAAGCGGTGGGAGGGTGAGAGGTTTCACCGCCAACCGAAAACCCTCATTCCTTCGGTTGCGCGGTCCCCAGGGAGCGGACCAAGCTGTCCCCATGAACGCGACCGCCAAAGCCCGCCGCCTTCGCCAGAACCAGACCTTGGCCGAGAAGGCCTTCTGGAAGTTCGTCCGTAACCGCCGACTGGGCGGCTTCAAGTTCCTGCGCCAAGTGGCGATCGACCGTTATTTCGCCGACTTCGTCTGCGAGGCGGGCAAGCTGATCGTCGAGCTGGACGGCGCCGCCCATGAAGGCCGCGAAGACTGCGACGAGCGTCGCACCCAGACGCTGGAACTGTTCGGATACGTGGTTCTGAGATTGCCCAACGAAAGGGCCCTGAGCGATGCAGGCGGGGGCGCCGACGATATCCTGACCGTGCTCCGTTCGGACAGGATGTAACCTCTCACCCTCCCACCGCCTTCGGCGGCGGGCCCCTCCCTCTCTCTAAGAGAGAGGGTTCAAGGCCGCCCCTACCGGAACGGATGCTCGCCCCACTCCGGCCAAATATCCGGCAGATCCGCCGACACTCTGTCCGGATAGGCCGGCGGACGCTTCTCCAGGAACGCGCTGACACCCTCCTTGGCGTCGCCGGCCGCGCCGCGCGACTGGATGGCCCGGCTGTCGGCCTTGTGGGCCTCCATCGGGTGGTCGGCGCCGGCCATGCGCCATAGCAGTTGGCGCGACAACGCCACCGAGACCGGGGCGGTGTTGTCGGCGATCTCGCGGGCCAGGGCGCGGGCGGCGGGCAACAGGTCCTCCGGCGCGTGCAGCGAGCGGACCAGGCCCCGGTCCAGGGCCTCCTGGGCGCCGAAGACCCGGCCGGTGAAGCACCATTCCAGCGCCGTCTGCATGCCCACCAGCCGCGGCAGGAACCAGGACGAGCAGGCCTCCGGCGTGATGCCCCGGCGGGCGAACACGAAGCCGAACCTGGCGTCGGTCGAGGCCAGGCGGATGTCCATCGGCAATTGCATGGTCACCCCCACCCCGACCGCCGCGCCGTTGACGGCGGCGATGATCGGCTTGAGGCTTTCGTACATCCGCAGCACCACCCGGCCGCCGCCGTCGCGATAGATGTCGCCGACCTTGCCCTCCTCCCGCTCCAGGGCCTGGGGACTGGTGCGGTCGAAGGTGGCCCCTCCGCCCGACAGGTCCGCCCCCGCGCAGAAAGCCCGGCCCGCGCCGGTGACGATCACCACCCGCACGGCGTCGTCGGCGTCGGTCAGGTCGAAGACCTGGATCAGCTCCTTCATCATCCGGGCGGTGAAGGCGTTCAGCTTGTCCGGGCGATTCAGGGTGATGGTCGCGATCCCGTCCTCGACGGCGTAGAGCAGGGTCTCGAAGCTGGGCGCGGCCATGGTGTTTCCTTCCGGTTCGGCCACATTCAAACATGCGTATGAACACCCCGCAACCCGCCCGGCCACGCCCTGGTTCTTCGACAGGCTCAGGATGAGGGCGACCGAGCGGCCGCCTTCTGACGAAGCCGTTCCATCAGGGTTTATACGCAAAAGTTATACGCAGATTTTCAGTTTGCGTATAACTTCACCCGATGATCGAGCGGCTGCCCCTTTCCGCGCACACCAGCTACGCCGAGCTGATGGAGCGGCTGCGACTAGCGCGGCTTGGCGAATATCCGGCCGGCGCAACCTTCGTCTCCAAGACCGTGAAGGACAGGCTCTACTGGTACGTCCAGATGCCGACCGGCGGCGCCCAAAGCCGGCGGCAGGTCTATGTCGGACCCGACAACGAAGCCCTGCGCGAGCGGATTGCCCGGCATGGCGAACATCGCGCCGACGTGGACGACCGTCGACGTCTCGTAGCCGCGATCGTGGCCTCGGGCGCGCCCCGCCCAGAGCGCACGAGCGCAGAAATCACCCAAGCCTTGGCCGAAGCCGGCGCCTTCCGCCTACGAGCCGTGCTGATCGGCACGATGGCGTTCCAGACCTACGCCGCGCATCTTGGCGTGCGCCTGTCCGTCTCCAGCCTGGCGACAATGGACCTGGACATCGCCCAGGACTTCGGCGTCGCCTCGAACCTGGACGATACGCTTGGCAAGCCGATCCTCGACATCCTGCGCGACCTGGATCCGCGTTTCACGCCCGTGAGCTACGTCTTCGACCCGACCCGAACTCCCAGCTATGCGCTGGGCGAACGCTATAGGGTCGATATTTTGACCACCAATCGCGGCGCGCCGCGCGATGCGCCGTCCTACCTGCCCACTCTGGGCAGCGACGCCACACCCTTGCCCTATATGGACTTCCTGCTGCGCGATCCGGTCGAGACCGCGGTTCTGCATGGTGGCGGAATCCTCGTGAACGTCCCCGCTCCGGCGCGCTACGCCGTTCACAAGCTGATCGTCAGCCGCGACCGCAAGGTCAATCCGGAGAAGGGCCTCAAGGACCGGGTCCAGGCCACGCAGCTGATCCATATCCTCGCCCAGGACGACCCCTTCGCTCTGCGCGAGGCCTATGCCGAAGCCCACGGTCGCGGCGAGGCGTGGCGCAAGCTGCTGGATGAGGCGGTCAGCCTGCTGCCAGAGACGGCGCGAGCGGCGCTGTCGACCTGACCGTGTTGAAGGAAAGCATGACCCACCTCGAAACCCTCCACGACACGCCGGTGCTCGTCTTCGAAGCCGAAGGCCCCAAGCTGGACGAGCATTCGGTCAACGACGTCCTGAGCGAGGCCTGGTCCGCCGACGCGACCTGGCTGGCCATTCCCCTGGAACGGCTCGCCCCCGGCTTTCTCGACCTGAAGACCCGAATGGCCGGCGAGGTGATCCAGAAGTTCACCAACTACCGGGTGGGCGTCGCCTTCGTCGGCGACGTCACGCCCTGGACGGGGGCCAGCACCAGCCTGCGCGACTTCGTCCGCGAGTCGAACCGGGGCCGGGCGGTGTGGTTCGTGCTGGACAGGGCCGAGTTCGAAGCGCGCCTCGCGGACACCTGCGCCTCAGCGACCTGAAACGCCTTTCCTCCCCCTGCGGGACAGGAAAGGCGCCAGGCTTCCCTACGCCGACCTTCGCGGCTTGACCGCGGGCGTAGCGGCTGGCCACTATCCAAACAAATGTTTGGGAGCGAAAACGCCATGAAGGAAGTCGCCTACGCCGACGTCGCCAGCCTGGTCGGCCAGGAGATCGGGGTCTCAGACTGGGTCGAGATCAGCCAGGAGCGGGTCAACCAGTTCGCCGAGGCGACCGGCGACCACCAGTGGATCCATGTCGACGTCGAGCGCGCCACCCGCGAGATCGGCGGCCCGATCGCCCACGGCTTCCTCACCCTGTCGCTGATCCCGATGCTGGGCGCGGACGTCCTGCGCGTCACCGGCGTGACGCGCGGCATCAACTACGGCTGCGACAAGGTGCGGTTCACCGGCATGGTCCGGGTCGGCAAGAAGGTGCGCCTGCGCCAGAAGCTGCTGAGCGTCGAGCCCAAGGCCGGCGGCCTGCAGATGAAGAACGAATGCACCATCGAGATCGAGGGCGAGGAACGGCCCGCCTGCGTGGCGGAGACGATCGCGATCCTCTACGGCTAACTTTCAGACGCCCGCCATGGTCCGCAAGGCGGCGGCCGTGGCGGGATCGGCGGGCAGGAAGGTCTCGATGGCCAGCTCGGCCACCGTCACGTCCAGTGGCGCGCCGAAAGTCATGGTGGCGCTCAGGAACGACAGCTCGCCCGTCGCCGTCTTCAGCCGCAGGGGCGCGGCGATCGCCCCCTCGCCGGCCCTCGGGGGAGCCTCGCCGCCGGGATAGCCGGCCAGTTCCCGGATCAGGTCGGCCAACTCGGCGTCGCCGCTCTCGGCCAGTTGTCGGCGCAGCCGCGACAGGATGTGGCCGCGCCATTCGGCCAGGTTGGCGATCCGTGGCGCGACGCCCTTGGGGTGCAGACTGACCCGCAGAACGTTGACCGACCCCTCCAGCAACTCGGGCGAGACGCCCTCCAGCAACGGCGCCAGGGCGGCGTTGCTGGTCAGCAGGATCCAGCGGCGGTCGATGGCCAGGGCCGGGAACGGCATGTGGGCGTGCAGCACGGCTTCAACCGCCGTCCGCATCGCCGCCAGGCCGGGGTCGTCGAACGACCGTTCGGGGAACATCGGGGCGAAGCCGGCCGCCAGCAGCAGACCGTTGCGCTCACGCAGCGGCGCCTCCAGCCGCTCGGCCAGGCGCAGCACCATGTCGCGGCTGGGCGCGGCGCGGCCGGTCTCCAGGAACGACAGGTGGCGGGTCGAGATCTCGGCGTCTAGCGCCAGGTCCATCTGGCTCAGGCGCCGCTTCTGGCGCCAGTCGCGCAGGCGCTCGCCGAAGGTGGGAACGGTGGTGGTCATGACGGCAGGCTAGGACCAAGGCCGCGCCTTCGCCATTACCTCCCGCGTAATCGACCGGCGTCGCGGCGGCTCCGATCCTGAGGAGGCTCGAACGACGAGCGCCTCGCCGGAGATCGCCATGACCGCCCTCGCCCACCAGCCCAGCCGCCGGGCCATGACCCTGCTGACCAGCCTCGGCGCCGCCCTGGCCGCCGCGGCGCCATCGACCGCCGCGCCGCGCCCCGCATCCGCGCCCGTCGCGGCGGCGCGAAGCCCGATCGTGGCCCGCGACGGAACGCGGCTGTTTCATCGTGACTGGGGCGAGGGGCGGCCCGTGGTGTTCCTGGCCGGCTGGGGCCTGCCCTCCGAGGCCTGGGCCTATCAGGCCGCCGCCCTGTCCGAGCAGGGCCTGCGCTGCATCGCCTATGATCGCCGAGGTCACGGTCGCTCGGATGCGCCGGGCCGCGGCTACGACTACGACACCCTGGCCGACGACCTGGCGGCGGTGCTGGATACGCTGGACCTGAAGGACGTCGTGCTAGTCGGCCATTCGATGGCGGGCGGCGAGATCACCCGCTACCTGAGCCGGAACGGCGACCGGCGGGTCGCCAAGGTGCTGTATCTGGCGCCGATGGGGCCCTGCCCCGCGCGTCGCCCCGACAATCCCGCCGGCGTCGATCCGGCGATCTTCGAGCAATTCCGCCGGCACGTCCTGCTGCGCGACTACCCACGCTGGCTGGAAGAGAACAGCGGCCCGTTCCTGACCCCGACCACCTCGACGGAAATGAAGGACTGGGTGCGCGGCCTGATGCTGGAGACGTCGATGAAAGCCCTGGTCGAGTGCAACCGGTCGGCCACGGCCATGGATCTGCGTGACGAGCTCAAGACCCTCCGCGTCCCAACCCTGGTCATCCAAGGCGACCGCGACGCCTCCACGCCGCTCGAGGCCAGCGGCCGGCGCTACGCCGCGCTCGTGCCCGGCGCGCGACTGATCGTCTACGAGGGAGCGCCCCACGGCCTGATGTTCACGCATATCGAGCGGTTGAACGCCGACATCCTGGCCTTCGAAAGCCTGAAACGACAAAGGCCGCGGGATCGCTCCCACGGCCTGAGTCTACGTCGATCCGATCAAGCCTAGTGCTTGATCGCGTCGCCGATCTTGTCCTGGGCCTGGCCGACCTTGTTCTGGAGGTCGCCCTTGGCCTTCTGGGCCTTGCCCTCGGCTTCAAGGCGTTCGTTGTCGGTGACCTTGCCGACGGCTTCCTTGGCGGCGCCGACGCCCTTGTCGACGGCGCCTTCGACTCGATTGGTGCTCATGGCTCGCTCCTGCTGGACTTGAACGCCCCTTGGAAACGGGAGGCGCGGAGCGAGGTTCCTGTGTCGGCTATCCTACCGAGCGACCGCGATCGCCGTGGCCGACACCGCCGCGGCGGCCTGGGTCGCCGCCTGGGTGGCGGGTTCGACCGGCTTGGCGGGCCTGGCCTGGATCAGGGGCGGCCCCGCCAGCTTGTCCAGCATGGCCACGGTCTCGCGGATATATTTGGCGTGGGTGACGATGCCGATCTCCAGGCGCTCGCCCGACAGTTCGACCTGCTGGGTCAGCATCCCGGCCACGAACTGCACCTCCTGGCTCTCGGTCGAGCCGGGCCGGCGGCGCGCGCCCTGGGCCATGAACACCGGCCCGCCCGAATTGCCGGGGAACACCGAGAAGTCCATCAGGAAGGTCGGGAACACGCTGGCCGGCGCCAACGGGTAGGACGCCACGCGTCCGGACCGCAGGATCGGAAAGCCGGCCGGATTGGCCGACAGGCCGCGCGGGAAGCCCAGGGCCATCATCTCGTCGCCCGGACCCAGGCTGTACTTGTTGAAGGTGTCGTCCTGGGCCAGCCAGGCCAGGGGGATCGCCGCCTTGGCGAACTCCGGCGGGGCCTCAACCTCGATGGCGGCGACGTCGCGGGTGGGATGCTTGACCCACAGCGGGTGGTCGCCGTCGCGGATCTTCAGGGTGTGGGGATCGTAGCGCCAGACGCCGTCGGCGCTCTGGATGCGATAGCCGATCTTGGCCGAGGCCGAGGGCATCTTGTCGAAGACGTGGGCGGCGGTGACCAGGATGGTGCGCGGCCGGCCGTCGGGCGTGGGATTCTCGATCAGGAAGCCGGTGCCGACGGTCCGCGATCCGTCGCCGAGCGGCTGTTCAAGCTGCACGGTAGCCTGGATCAGATCGACCGACAGGTCCCAAGCCATCTAAGCCCTCACGCCCCTCGATTCGCCGCACGCGAGGGTCAGTTTGACCAGCGTTGTCAGGGCGCACAAGTTGGCGTTCTGACGCATCGCGGGGGAAAATCTGACCATGAACCGGCGCAAAATGATGACGAGCGCGGCGGCGGTGATTACGTCGGTGTCGATCCTCCAGCCCGAGAGCGCAATGTCCGAGTCTTCGAAGCCCGCCCCGCCCGTCGCCCAGAAGATTCCCAAGCGCACCGAGCAGCTGGGCCGGGTGCGGGTCGACGACTACGCCTGGATGAAGGACGACAATTGGCAGAAGGTCCTGCGCGACCCGACCCTGATCAAGCCGGAGGTCAAGGACCACCTGACGGCCGAGAACGCCTATGTGAAGGCCATGCTCGCCTCGACCGAGGCCCTGCAGGCGGCGATGTTCGAGGAGATGAAGGGCCGCATCAAGGAGGACGACGCCAGCGTCCCCGCCCCCGACGGCCCCTGGGAGTACTATTCGCGCTTCAACATCGGCGGCCAGCATCCGATCTTCTGCCGCCGGCCGCGGGGCCAGACGACGGGCGAGGAGATCCTGCTGGACTGCGACGCCCTGGCCCAGGGCAAGGCCTACAGCCAAGTCAGCGCCGCCGACCACAGCCCCGACCACAAACTGCTGGCCTATGCCGAGGACGCCCAAGGGTCCGAGGTGCACCACATCTATATCAAGGACCTAGCCACCGGCGAAATCCTGAAGGAGCCGGTCGAGAGCAGCACCGGCGACTTCGCCTGGTCGCCCGATTCGCAATGGCTGTTCTGGACCCACCGCGACGACAACGGCCGGTCCGACAAGATCTACCGCCGCCCGGCCCGCGGCGGCCTGAAGGATGACGTGCTGGTCTATGACGAGCCCGACGACGGCTTCTTCGTCAGCGTGGGTACGACCAGCTCGGACGCCTTCATCACCATCAGCGCCGGCGACCACGAGACGTCCGAGACCCTGCTGATCCCGGCCGCCGACCCGACGGCCGCGCCCAAGGCGGTCGAGCCGCGCACCGTGGGTCTGCGCTATTCGGTCGAGCACTGGGACGGCCGGTTCGTCATCCTGACCAACGCCGACGACGCCATCGACTTCAAGCTGGTCGAGGCCCCGGTCGCCACGCCCGGCCGCGCCCACTGGAAGGACTTCGTCTCCCACAAGCCCGGTTGCTTCATCACCGGCCTGGCCGCCTACAAGGACCACCTGGTCCGGGTCGAGCGGGTCAACGCCAACACCCGCATCGTCGTCACCAACCGCGCCGGCAAGGCCGAGAAGCCGATCGTCATCGACGAGGAGGCCTATGTGCTGAGCCTGGAGGGCGGCTACGAATTCGACACCCCGGTGATGCGCTATGTCTACCAGTCGCCGACCACGCCCCGGCAGTGGTTCGACTACGACATGGCCACGGGCGCCAAGACCCTGCGCAAGACCCAGGAGATCCCGTCCGGCCACGATCCGGCGGCCTACGTGACCCGTCGCCTCTACGCCAAGGCCGAAGACGGTCAAGAGGTGCCGATCACCGTATTGATGAAGAAGGACGTCAAGCTGGATGGCCAGGCGCCGCTGCTGCTGTACGGCTACGGCAGCTACGGCATGTCGATGGATCCGTCGTTCTCGATCCGCAACCTCAGCCTGGTGGATCGCGGCTGGATCTGGGCCACGGCCCACGTCCGTGGCGGGTCGGAAAAGGGCTACGGCTGGTTCCTGGACGGGCGGAAGTTCAAGAAGAAGAACACCTTCACCGACTTCATCGCCTGCGCCGAACACCTGCACGCGGCCGGCTATGGGGCCAAGGGCCGCACCGTGGCCTATGGCGGGTCGGCCGGCGGGATGCTGATGGGGGCGATCACCAACCTGCGGCCCGACCTGTGGGCCGGGATCATCGGGGCGGTGCCGTTCGTCGACGTGCTCAACACCATGAGCGACACCTCCCTGCCCCTGACTCCGCCGGAATGGCCTGAATGGGGCAATCCGCTGGAGGACCTGGCGGCCTACGACTACATCGCCAGCTATTCGCCGTACGACAACGTGACCGCCAGGCCCTATCCGGCCGTGCTGGCCACCGGCGGCCTGTCGGATCCGCGCGTCACCTATTGGGAGCCGGAGAAGTGGACCGCACGCTTGCGCGAGCACACGACCAGCGGCGCCCCGATTCTGCTCAAGATCAACATGGAGGCCGGCCACGGCGGCGCCTCGGGCCGGTTCGACTTCCTCAAGGAGATCGCCCTGGACTATGCGTTCGCCGTGTGGGCGGTGGAGAAGGGATGGAGCAAGGCGTGAGCAGCGTGAAAATCCGGCCCTCAACTGACGCCGATCTGGCCGTCATCACCGCCATCTACGGCTGGAACGTCCTCAACGGCCTGGGCACCTTCGAGGAGGTCCCGCCGGACCAGGCCGAGATGGGCCGCCGCCGCGCGTCGTTTCTCGACAAGGGCCTGCCCTATCTGGTCGCCGAGCAGGACGGCGTGGTGCTGGGCTACGCCTATGCCGGTCCGTTCCGCTTGAGGGCCGCCTATCGCTACACCGTCGAGGACAGCGTCTATGTCGGCCCGGACGCCGTCGGCAAGGGCGTGGGCAAGGCCCTGCTGTCGGCGCTGATCGAGGCCTGCCAGGCCCTGGGCCTGCGCCAGATGTGCGCGGTGATCGGCGACAGCGGCAACGCCGCCTCGATCGGCCTGCACGCCGCCCTGGGCTTCGAACGCAAGGGCGTCTTCCCCGACATGGGTTACAAGTTCGGCCGCTGGGTCGACCTGGTCTGGATGCAGCGCCCGCTGAACGGCGGCGGCTCGCGCGAACCCGACGCGCCGGGGATGGAGCTGAGCGGGGTCTAGCCCACTGAATCCCTCTCTCTTTGAGAGAGGGATTCGACGTCCGCCCTTGGGCCAAGCTAGACGCCTCCTCCCAGACTCCCTACCCATGTCGCCATGCGCGGCCTTCGCACCCTGATGCTGATCCTGCTGGCGGCGGTCTTCGCCGCAGGCGGGCCGCTGCGCGCCCTGCCCTGCCACGCCGAGATCGTTCCCCCATGCCATGAGACGGCGGCGGACGTGGGCGCCATGGCGCACGACAAGGCCCCGATCCACAAGTCCCGATCCGACGCCATGCCGCTCAGCTGCTGCGCCGGCTGCCCGCCCGCCTCGGTCCGCGACGCCGCGCCGGTGCTGGCGCCCGGCGCCGTGGTCCGCATCGCCTTTGCGCCGATCAGCCAGGCCGCCGACGGTCTGAGCCCCGCGCCCAAGCACGGCCCTCCCAGACCCCACGCCTGAAGCCTTCCGCGCGGCCGCCGCGCGGATCATTATTCCCTCGCTTCAGAAAGGTCGGTCCGATGACCACCCAGACTTTCCGCGCGCGCCTGCTGGCGACCGCGACCCTCGCCGCCAGCCTGTGCCTGGCCACGCCCGTGCTGGCTCAAGAGCATGACCATTCGGGCCACGACATGGGCGCCATGCCCGGAACGCCGCCGGCGGCGTCTCCGGCCGGCGACGCCGACGACGCCGGCATGGACATGAGCACGCCCATGCACAGCCCGCTCGGCGGCTATGGCATGACCCGCGACGCCTCCGGCACCAGCTGGCAGCCCGACGCCTCGCCGCGCGACGGGCTCATGGTCCACACCGACGGCGGCTGGATGCTGATGGGCCACGCCCTGTTCAACGGCGTCTATGACCGCCAGGGCGGCCCGCGCGGCGGCGACAGGGCCTTCGTCGCCGGCATGGTGATGGGCATGGCCCAGAGACCGCTCGGCGACGGCGTGTTGGGCTTCAAGGCCATGCTCAGCCCCGACCCGCTGATGGGCCGGCGCGGCTATCCGCTGCTGCTGGCCGCCGGCGAGACGGCCGACGGCCGAACGCCGCTGGTCGACCGCCAGCACCCGCACGACCTGTTCATGGAGCTGTCGGCCAGCTACAGCCGGCGCCTGGGCGGCGGCTTCGACGGCTATCTCTATGCCGGCCTGCCGGGCGAGCCGGCGTTCGGCCCGCCGGCCTTCATGCACCGCCAGGCGGCCATGGACAGTCCCGAGGCCCCGATCACCCACCACTGGTTCGACTCGACCCACATCACCTTCGGCGTGGTGACCGCCGGCCTGTCGCGCACCAGCTGGAAGGTCGAGGCCAGCGCCTTCCGCGGCCGCGAGCCGGACCAGCGCCGCTACGACATCGAGACCGGCCGCCTCGACAGCGTCGCGACCCGCCTCTCGTGGAACCCGACGCCGAACTGGGCCCTGCAGGCCAGCTGGACGCGGATCAACAGCCCCGAGGCCCTGGAGCCCGACGACGACGAGGCCCGCACCTCGCTCAGCGCCCTTTACGCCCGCCCATTCCGCGACAACGGCTCGCTCAGCGCCACCCTGGCCTGGGCCCGCAAGGACCGCATCCCCGGCGACGCCCCACAGGCCTGGCTGTTCGAAGGGGCGGTGCGGCCCGACGACCGATGGACCGTCTTCACCCGGGCCGAGCAGGTCGAGCAGGACGAGCTGGCCGGCCACCACGGCGGCGTAGCGACCGTGCGCAAGCTGTCGGTCGGCGCGATCTACGACGTGCCGCTGTCGGCCGCCGTCAAGCTGGGCTTCGGCGGCCTGGCCAGCGCGTTCGATGCGCCCGAGGCGCTGGGCTATGACGGCCCGACGGGCGGCATGGCCTTCGTGCGGCTGAAGATCGGCTGACGCCGACATTCAGTCGCCGAGCGTGGTCCCGGTTTTCGCTCACGAAGCCGGGACAACCGACAAAGAAAAACCCCCGCCGTCGCCGGCGGGGGTTCTGCTCGGTGTCGACCTTGGAGGGTCGATCAGCCCTTGCGGCCGCGCGGGGCCTTGGCCTTGCGGCCGCCTTGACCCAGGCCCAGGGCCTTGGCCATGGCCGAGCGGGCTTCGCTATAGGCCGGGGCGGTGGTGGGATAGTCGTTCGGCAGACCCCACTTGGCCTTGTATTCGGCGACGGTCATGCCGTGCGTCGTAAGGTGACGCTTCAGCGTCTTGTACGGCTTGCCGTCTTCGAAGCTGATCAGGGCGTCCGGCGTAATGCTGCGACGGATTTGAGCCGGCGTAGCCTTCGTAACGGTTTCGACGGGAGCCGCTTCCGGAGAGCCAATACCGGCCAGAGCATCGTGAGTCGCCCGGATCAGGGCCGGCAGATCGGAGACCGACGTGCTGTTATTGGCGACGTAATTGGCGACGATCTCGGCGGTGAGCTCGATCAGGGTAGCTTTGTCTTCCACGAGTGTCTCTCCGGTGGTTCTTTGACTTGGAAATACACCCGCCCCGTCGAAATACAAGTACTCAATCGGGCTAATCGTGCTTGCCGCCCCCTTAAGGTAAGCGAATCTTGAGAACAGCAACGAGAAACCCCCTCCGATTCTAAACCATGGGAGGCGGTCGGCGGCTGGTTTTCCCGTCCCGAACAAGCGCTGTCATGCCGATGTGCTGGGACAAAAGTTTCAACGCCGCAATGATTCGAGCGCCAGCAGATGAGGCGAAGATCAGTGGCTTTCCGAAGCCGAACCTCGTCGAAGCTGCGCCTTGTCCTTGAAAACACAAAGACTTGCCGGCGCCAGACCGACTTGTCCCAGGACGGATCATGACAGACTCCGCCTTGGCCTTTGAAGCCAAGGTCGGTCTTGAGGGATCAGAAGAACTTCAGAACCGAGCCCGCGCCCTGGACGCGAAGGGCGATCGCCTCCGACGAGAATCCCGGACGTGAGACGCCGGGGCTAATTTCTGTGGAAAACTGCGACGCAACGCCGGTGCGCGAGGCTGGTCTCCCTTGGGGGGGGGCGCCTGGGGCGAAAGCTGATCTGAAAGAAGAAGTGGCTGGGGAACTAGGACTCGAACCTAGAATGACGGTACCAAAAACCGCAGTGTTACCATTACACCATTCCCCAGCAGGAACGGCGAGACCCGTCTGGGCCCGGCGAGGCGGTGGAGATAGCGCAGGAGTCGGACGGATGCAACGCTGCTTTGAACTTCTTTTTTCCCGCCGTTTTTCTTTTTGCGGAGCGATTTTTGCCGCTTGCGAGACCGTCGAGGCCTGTCTATAAGCCGCCCTCCAAGTCGGAGTGTGGCTCAGTCTGGTAGAGCACTGCGTTCGGGACGCAGGGGTCGCAGGTTCAAATCCTGCCACTCCGACCATTCCTTTCCCGAAAATTCCCCAAGATACGACGTCGTGGCGTCGCCCCCTCCGGGGCCTGCGCGAGACGCTGTCCGCGGGACCGCTCGCCCTCTTTGCAGCGCCTGGGACCTGGGTTGCGCGCTGTTCATTTGACCGCGCCGCCAGGGTCGCTACTAGCTTGCGCGACATAAGGCAGCAGGACCTCCGATGAAGCAGTTTCTCATGACCGTGGCCGGCGTTTTCGTCGGCTTGGTGTTGTTCCTGGTCGGCGTCCCGTTCCTTCTGATCGTCATGGCGGCCAGCGCCGCCCGCCCCGCTCCGGTTCCGACCCACACGGTGCTGCAGCTGGATCTGCGCGGCGGGCTGTCCGACCAGGAATCGCAGAACCCGTTCGCCTCGCTCGGCGGCGGCAGCGGCCAGTCGGTGATGTCGATCATCCAGACGCTGCGCCGGGCCGAGACCGACGACAAGGTCGAGGCGGTGCTGGTGCGCCTGCCCGAGGGCGGCATGGCCCCGGCCTCGGCCGACGAGCTGCGCCTGGCCTTCAAGCACTTCCGTGCGGTCGGCAAGAAGCCGATCTTCGCCCACAGCCAGGGCCTCTATCCTTCGGGCCTGGTCACCTCGACCTACATGCTGGGCTCGGCGGCCAGCGAGTTCTGGATGCAGCCCGACAGCTCGCTGCAGGCCGTCGGCGCCGCCAGCGAGGAGATGTTCTTCAAGCGCTTCTTCGACAAGTACGGCGTCAAGGCCGACTACGAGCAGCGCTACGAGTACAAGAACGCGGTCAACCCCTACCTCTATAGCGACTACACGCCGGCCCACCGGGAATCGACGCTGTCGTGGATGGGGTCGGTCTACACCACGGCCCTGACCACGGCGGCCCAGGACCGCAAGGTCGATCCGGCCGCCCTGATCAAGACCATCGAGGCCGGCCCCTACAGCGCCGAGGAGGCCAAGGCCAAGGGCCTGATCGACCGGGTCGGCCAGGTGAAGGACGTCCAGGACGCCATGCTGTCGCGGGCCGGCAAGGGCGCCAAGCTGCTGGACTTCGACGACTACGCGTCCCGCGCCAAGAAGGCCCCGGCCAAGACCGGCGGCTCGACCATCGCGGTGGTCTCGGCCGAGGGGGCGATCATGACCGGCAGCGGCCAAGGCGGCTCGCCGTTCGGCGGCGACAGCACCATCTATTCCGACCAGGTGGCCAAGGCCCTGTACGACGCGATCGACGACAAGGACGTCAAGGCGATCGTGTTCCGGGTCTCCTCGCCGGGCGGTTCGGACACCGCGTCCGAACAGATCCTGGCCGCCGTCAAGGCCGCCAAGAAGGCCAATAAGCCCATCGTGGTCAGCATGGGCACCTATGCGGCCTCCGGCGGCTACTGGATCAGCTCGGGCGCCTCGGCGATCGTCGCCGAGCCCACCACCCTGACCGGCTCGATCGGCGTGTTCGGCGGCAAGTTCGCCCTGGGCGACGCCCTGGCGAGGTTCGGCGTCGATGTGAAGCAGGTCCATGTCGGGAGCGACTATTCCGGCGCGTTCGGCACGGGCCAGGGCTTCACCCCCGACCAGCGCGCCCGGTTCGCCGCCTGGATGGACCGCATCTACGCCGGCTTCGTCCACCGCGTCGCCGAGGGCCGCAAGCTGCCCGAGGACCGGGTGCGCGAGATCGCCAAGGGCCGGGTCTGGACCGGCGTCCAGGCCAAGCAGCTGGGCCTGGTCGACGAGCTGGGCGGCTTCTACGAGGCGGTCGACAAGGCCAAGAGCCTGGCCGGGATCAAGGGCGAGGTGAAGCTCAAGAAGGTCGGCGGCTCGACCTCGCCGTTCGAGGCGCTGGAGAAGCTGCTGGGCGTCAGCGAGACCTCGGCGCGGACCCTGGCCGCCTCGGCCTGGATCCTGGGCGACCCGCGCTCGCAGTCGATCCTGGACGAGATGGCCAAGGCCCGGCTGCGCGCGACGCCCAGCGGGGCGTCGGTGCTGGCCGATACGCCGGTTCATTGACCCTTCTGGGATAACGTCGAAGGGGCCGTCCGGGCGACCGGGCGGCCCCTTTTTTTGTTCCGCATGCCGAGGAAACGCCATCTCCGATGGCAAAGGCCGCGCGTTTGAACTCGGGTTCCCGCCGTCGGCGCGCAGCCCGGCGGTGGCTCGTCGCGGCTTCAAAAGGTTGGAGAGGCGCGCACGAGGGCTAGCCTCCTCGCTGCTCGGAGGCTAGCCCGGCGAGCTCGGATGGATTTATCTGGCTCGATATTCGAAAGGTTCGGGGGGCGTTCGGGGGTGAGACCATTCAGGCGCTCGCCCAACGCGCTCCGCAGGCCGGCTATCGCGTATCGCCCAGGGGCGGGCGCTCATCCCGGACAAGCGCGCAGCACGACGACGCGGGATTGAACAGTTCCAGTCCTCCCTGGACCTGCGCTCAACCTAAAGCATCGTGCGGAAAGGCGAAGGTCGGGGTTTTCGCTAGAACGATGGGAAAACAAAACCCGGAACAAGGCGCCCGATCCCTATATCCCGCGACTTGCCCCAGAGATGAAAGCTTCTTTCTCGGCGGGTCCGCCACCGCCCCGGCGCTGCGGCGCATGCGGCCCTCCCCGCGTCGCCCCGCTCCACGCGCGCTGAACCATTGCTCCGAGCCTGTCGACTCGAGTCAGAGGAATGAACTCGACAAGCTCCTGGCAAGACGACTGGGCCAGGCTCGCACCTTGCCGCACGGTCGCGGCCAAAAAGAAACGGCGGGCTCTCGCGAGCCCGCCGTCCTTGGTCTTCGAGGCAGGTTTCGGTTTAGAAGGCCAGATCGAAGCCGAAGCGCACGTAGCGCGGGGTTTGATAACCCGAGCCAACAGTGCCCGACGACGAACCAGGCTCGCCGAAGTGCGGATCCGGACCACCGCTGGTCAGATCGCCCTGTTCATAGAACTCTTGAACGCCGTGGGAGTTGAGCAGGTTGAACACGTCGACGCGCAGCACGAGATTGCCAGCCGGCAGGATCGTTTCCGGAATGGTGTAGCGGACCGACAGGTCGACCTTCTTGATCCAGTCGCCCTTGAACGCCGAGCCGCGCGGAACCAGCTTGCCACCGCAGAAGTGGGCCGGCAGCGTGCCGTAGGTGTTCGAAGCGCTCGAGTTCGGAATATTATCCGGCACCAGGCCTTGGCAGCCGTAGTGACGCGGCGAGATCAGCGAGGCGTTCCCGCCGATCAGGAAGTTGTCGGTCACCGCATAGGAGCCGAACAGCTTGAACTGATGGCCGTGGTGGTTCGGCAGCAGGCCGTAGGTGCCCGGGATGAAGCCGGGGGTGTCGAAGTCGGACGTGATGCCCGCGTCGGCCTGGCCGGTGTCGGACTTCACGGCGCCTTCGAAGTTACCCTTCGATTCGGAGAGCACGTAGGAGCCTTGCAGGCCCCACTTGCCGTCGAACGAACGCTCGAAGCTGAACTCGAGCGAGGTGTACTCGCGCTTCACCTTCGGCAGGCCGAGGTCAGCCGCGCTGAGCTCGATCGTACGCAGGTCGGTCTCGCCCGGCAGCGGGGCGTAGAGCACCGCCTTCACGTTTTCGCCCGGGTTGACGATCAGGTACTGGTTCAGGCCGCTCCAGGTTTCTTCGCAGCCGTCGCCGGCGGCGGTGAAGCGAGCGTAGCCGTGGGCATCGCAGTAGGCGAGCACAGCCGGGTCGATGGCCGCGTCATCCGCCGCGCGCAGCAGCGTGCGGTAGGTCAGGTTGACGTTGGCCTTCCACAGGCTGTTGAAGCGGTGCTCGTAACCCAGGATGTACTCGTCCTCGGCCGTGGCTTTCACGTTGAGGGCCGAGATCGATTCCGGAGGCGGAGCCACGCCGGCCGAACCGACGGCGCAGGCTTGGGTGCCGACCGGCACCGAGACGACGCCACGGTCGAGGAACAGTTGGGTACAGGCCGCCAGGTTGGTGAAGGTCGGGTTGGTCGTGCGAGTGACGACTGGACCCAGGCCCGCGGTCGGCAGACCGGTGCCGGCGGTCAGACCGCCGGTGCTGGGCGTGGTGAGCGGGTTCGTCGCCGCCGGCGTACCGATATAAAGACCGCCGCCGGCCGGCAGGAAGTACTGACGAACATCGAGGTTGTTCGAAGCAGCGCGGTAGGCGGTGTTGGCAGCGACCGGCAGGTAGTAACGGCCGTACGAACCGTAGATGCGGTTCTGGCGGTCACCCGACGGATCCCAGTTGAAGCCCAGGCGCAAGGCGTCCAGGTCCTCGAATTTCGAGAACGCCTGGCCGGCCGAATCCTGTTCCAGGAAGTTGTCGCGACGGAAGCCGAGGTTCAGGGTCAGGCGGTCGGTGATGTCCCAGGCGTCCTGGATGTAGTACGCCTTGTTTTCACCCTGGAATTCGCCGCCGCCCGTGAAGGTGCGGAGGTCAAACCATTCTTGACCCGGCGCGAAGCCCTGGGAATTGACCGTAGCGGTACGGTTCTTCCGGATGGTCCAGTTCTGGCCGCCGTTGCGGACGCCGAAGTTGACGAAGGTCGTCTTTTCATTGTCCAGGCCGGCGCGGATGTGGTGGTCGCCGAACAGCTTGAAGTAGATGTCGACGTCGCCGCGATAGAATTCGCGGGTCGCTTCGGACGGCGTGGTCGAAGCCGCAACCGTCTGGTCCGAGATGGTCACCGAGGTGCCGTTGCGCGTGTCGACGACTTGCGGCTTGTCGAACGGACTGTTGATCAGGTCGTTGCTGAACTTGGTCTTGCCGTAGGCGGCCGAGACCGTCAGCCAGTCGGTGAAGCTGCCGGTATAGCGGCCGACATAGCTGGGGCCGCCGAAGTTGTCGATCACCTGCGAACTGGCCGCGCCGATAGTGTCGGTGACCCCATCGTACTTATAGCGTTGCTGGGTGCGGGTGAACGTGGTGTCGAAATAGGTGAACTCGAGGTGCTGACGCGACGTCAGGTAACCGTCCAGCTTCACGCCCCACACCGGGTCGTCCCACTTGCGGACGCCGTAGTAGTTGCCAATCTTCGCGGCCGTGGTCTGCTTGGTGTCGGGCTGCTGATAGATACCGTAGAAGAAGAGGTGATCCTTCAGGATCGGACCGCCCGCTTCCAGGACGACGTCCTTGTAGCTCTGGCCGACGCGGCTGTTCGTGGTCTGGAACGTATCCGGCGCGTGCGCGCGCATGCCGCCGGGCTCCCAGTTGCCGTGCACGGCGAAGGTGAAGTCGTTCGAGCCCGACTTGGTGACGGCGTTGATCACGCCGCCGGTGCCGCGGCCGTATTCAGCGGCGTAGCCACCGGTCTTCACTTCGATCGTCTTGTAGAAATCGAACGGCACCAGAGCGCCGCCAATCCCGTTGATGAAGTTGGTGATGTTCAGGCCGTTGACGTAGAACACGTTCTCGCCGACCGAAGAACCGCCGACCGAAGCTTGGCCGAGGCCTTGCGTCGTGAACGCCGCGGTGCCTTCGACCGCCGACGGCGCCAGCAGGGTCAGTGCGGTGACGTTGCGGACGACCGGGACGTTCTTGACCAGAGTTTCGACGTCAAGCACCGTGCCCGTCGTGGTTTGGGCGAAATCGAGCTGCGGGTTGGCCGCGCCGGTCACGACGACGGCCTCGACTTCACCCTCGGCGAGCATGTTGAAGCCGTAGTTCGACTGGCTGCCCAGGCGCACGGCGACATTGCTGTCGGTCAGCGGCTGGAAGCCGCCCTTTTTGATCGTGACCGAATAGCCGCCGGTCGGAATGAGGGGGACGCGGAATTGACCGCCGGAATCCGTGGTCACGTTCCGCTCGAAGCCTTGGCGCAGCGACTTGACCACGACGGTGGCGTCGGCGACCGGCGCGCCGGACGTGTCGGTGACGGTGCCGACGAGCGTGCCGCTCGTATAGTCCTGGGCGCTGGCCAGGGTCGGGATCGCCGTGGCGACCGCGGTCAGGGCCAGCGGCGCGGCGACGGTGGCCAGGCCGGCCAGCAGCGTCGACGTCAAGAGACGCGCGCGCGCGCCGCCCTTGGTGGAAGTCATTTTCATAGTATCCCCTCTTGCATGGTGAAGCATCCCGACCGCCCGCACGCGCCCGTTTCGGGGGCGTTACGTTCGGTCTGTCTGGATTTTCGCCCCAACTCCACCACGAGAACTTAGGTGTCCCGGAAAACATTTCCCCGGTTGCGTCGACGTTAGGAGGCGCGCCGCGCGCCGGTCAATTGCCATTACCAATCCGTAATAACATCGCCCCAGGCTGTCGCATTATCGCAACACGATCGCCTCATTTCGGACGAACATCGCTCAGATTTTCCACAAACCTGCCGATAACGCGGGTCTCACCCCCCGTATCCCGTTGGGTCGAAAGGCAAATTCGACCCGCACCGGCGCGCCGGGCGCCGCGGGCGGCCAGAGGCGGTTTATCGGGTCAAAACGCCCCACATCCCATTGACATTCGAGATAATGCACCCGGAAACCGCTTCGGTACCGGTATCAAATGCTGAACACTGACGATCCTTGGGATATTTTCCCTAAGTATCGCTCAAATTTCCGACACATTTGGCTGGAACCGACCGTTGCGTGGGCGCCCAAGTGCCGGGATGATGCGGCCTGGCCGTTTCAGTGGCGCCCCACGCCCCTTCCGCGAGTGATCAAAGCCCATGACTGCGTTCCGACGTGTAACCGACTCGCTTTCGGTCAGCCCCCAGATCGCGATCGACGATCTGGACCGCGCCGCTGGCGAGGGCTTCGTGCTGGTGATCAACAACCGTCCCGACGACGAGGAGCCGGGCCAGCCGTCCAGCGCCCAGGTCGAGGCGGCGGCCCGGGCCGCGGGCCTGGACTATCTGCACGTGCCGGTGCGGGGCGGGCCGACTCCCGACCAGGTCGAGGCCGTACGGCGGGCGGTCGAGGGCGCCGACGGGCCGGTCCTGGCCTTCTGCCGCTCGGGCACGCGCTCGATCGTCACCTGGTCCCTGGGCCAGGCGGCGTCGGGCGCGGCCGACCGCGCCACCCTGGTGCGCCAGGGCGCGGACGCCGGCTACGACCTGTCGGGCGTACTCGGCGTCTAGGCTTGGGCGTCTAGTAGTGGTGGCTCAGGACGACCCGGGCCGCCATCGCCGACGGTTCGGGCTCGCAGCTGGCCAGCACGAACTGAGCCGCGATGAGACACAGGATGGCGAAGGCCGCGCGCTGGAGCCGTTTTGAGACAAAAATCGCTGCGTCGGCGGTCATGATCCAGGCTCCGAAAGGTTTACGGATCGTTCACCGCAAGACCGGCGCCGAGAGGCCGCCATGATCCCCTTCGTCCGCGAGATCGAGTTCGAATACGGCCGCTGCGACCAGGTCTCGCCGTCGATCCGCCGGGTGATCGCCGACAATCCGGGGCCCTTCACCTTTGTCGGCACCGGAACCTACATCGTCGGGCGCGGGACCGTGGCGGTGATCGATCCCGGCCCGGACCTCGACAACCATCTTAAGGCGCTGCTGGCGGCGCTGGAGGGCGAGACGGTCAGCCACATCCTGGTCACCCACCACCACAGCGACCACTCTCCCCTCGCTCGCCCGCTGCAAAAGGCGACCGGGGCGACCATCTTCGGCCGCCGCGCGCCGCATCTGGCCGCGCCGGCGCCGGGCCCGCTGCCCGACCGCCTGGCGCTCGAGGCCGGCGAGGACGAGGGCTTCCGCCCCGATGTCGAGATCGCCGACGGCGACGTCTTCGAGGGACCGGGCTGGACCCTGCGGGCCGTGACCACGCCGGGCCACACCTCCAACCACGTCTGCTTCGCCTTGAAGGAGGAAAACGCCCTGTTCTCCGGCGACCACGTGATGGGCTGGTCGACCACGGTGATCACCCCGCCCGACGGCGACATGGGCGACTATTTCGCCAGCCTGGAGAAGGTGCGGGCCGAGGGCTTCGACACCCTGTGGCCGACCCACGGCGCGCCGGTCCGCGACGTGGCGCCGTTCGTCCAGGCCTATGCCGACCACCGCCGGGCGCGCGAGGCCCAGGTGCTGGACGCCCTGGCGCGGGGTCCGACCACGATCAAGGCCATGGTCCCCGTGCTCTACGCCGCCGTCGACCCGCGGCTGCATCCAGCCGCGGCGATGTCGGTGCTGGCGCATGTGCTGCTGCTGGTGAAGCAGGGACGGGTGACGTGCGAGGGCGCGGCGGGGTTGGATTCCGAATATCGGCTGGCCTGAACACTTGCCCCCACCTGACCGCTACGCGGTCTGTCCGCCCCCATAGGGGGCGGAGCCTTTGGCACGGAACCGGCGGCCGAGGCTCTTCCCCCTCTGGGGGAAGACGACCGCGAAGCGGTCCGTAGGGGGCAAGGGGTGAAAAACTACCCCTTCACCGCCGCCAGCAGACGCCCCACCCGCCGGCAATTGCGGCCCATGTCGGGACCCGGCGCGCGGCCGACCGAGCGGATGTCGACCCGGGCGCCGGCCGTGTCGGGCCGCACCCGCACGATCAGGTCGTCCTTCAAGCCATACCAAAAGCTCTGGCCCACGGCCTCCAGCCGGCCGTCCATCGGGTCGTCGGTGACGATCGTCAGGCCGGCGGCCTGGACGGCGGCCTTGGCCGCCTCGTAGGCGTCGGCCGGCGAGCGCTGGAGCACCAGCGGCCGGGCGGCCGGGCAGGTCTCGGCGTTGATGTCGGCGACGCGGCGGCCGGCGAAGGCGAGCGAGCCAACCGGCAGGCTGGGATCGGCCTCGACGGTCTGGGCGTCGCCGCCCCGCGCCGCCAGGCCCGCGTCCGACAGCATCAGCGGCGTCTTCCAGTCGGTGGCGACGTCGTGGATCGGCGGCGTGCGTCCGCCCAGGACGTTGGCGGCGACCATGACGCCCAGGGCGGCGACGGTGATCGCCAGGGCCGCCAGGGCCTTCTTCCAGAATCGCGAGACGCCGCCGAACAGGGCGGCGATCAGGCCCAGCACGCCGGTGGCCACGCCCAGCACGGCGGCCTTGGGGGCCCAGTCCAGGGTCATCTGGTCATAGCCGACCGCCGGGGGAAGCACCCCGAACTTCACGCCCAGCGCACCAGCCGCCACCAGCAGGGCCGGCGTCAGGGCGATCAGCAGGGCCAGGTCGAGCAGCCCCGCGGTCGGTCCGCCCGACTTGCCGGCTTTGGCCCTGGCCTTCCTGCCGGTCGACGGCGGGATCACCGGCATGGCCAGCGGCGGCTCCTCGGCGACGAACACCGGCTTGGCGTGGAAGGCCTCTTCCGGCACGGGCCCGAGGGGCGGCGCGGGGTTCAGCGGGTCCAGGGGAAAGTGCTCCTGCTGGCCGCGGGCCTCGAAGACGGGCTCGGCCTCGGGCGCGAAGGCGGCCGGAGGGTCGGGCTGGGGCTCGGGCTCCGGCTCGGCGTCCGCGTGCGCCAAGGCCTCGACCACCGGCGGCTCGGCCAGGGGCGGCGGCTCGCCCAGCGGCTCCTCCGGCTCGGGCGCGTAGAGCCGCGCGGCCTGGGTCCCGTCGGCGGCCGCCAGGGCGCCGGCCGGCGGCTCTGGTTCGGGATCCGGGTCGGCCGCGGCCTCGGCCTCGGCGACGCCCGCGACGGCCAGGGCCGGCAGCACATAGTCCGCCATGCGCTGGCGGATCAGCTTCTTGTCGATCTTGCCGGTCGCCCCCAGCGGGATCTCGTCGACGAAGACCACGTCGTCGGGCGTCCACCACTTGGCGATCTTGCCCTGCAGGAAGTCGAGGAACTCCGCCTTGGTGGCGGTCTCGCCGTCCTTCAGCTTGACCAGCAGGATCGGCCGCTCGTCCCACTTGGGATGGGGCACGCCGATCACCGCCGTCATCGCCGCCTTGGGATGGCCCAGGGCGATGTTCTCGATGTCGATGGTGCTGATCCACTCGCCGCCCGACTTCACCACGTCCTTGGCCCGGTCGGTGATCTGCATGAAGCCGTGGTCGTCGATCGTGGCCACGTCGCCGGTGTCGAAGAAGCCCTCGTCGTCGAGAATCCGGCCGCCGGCGCCCCGGAAATATTCGGCGGCGATGATCGGGCCGCGGATCTTCAGATTGCCGAAGCTCTTGCCGTCGTGCGGCAGGCGCCGGCCGGCGTCGTCGGTCAGCTTCAGCTCCACGCCCAGCGGCGGCCGGCCCTGCTTGAGGCGATAGGGCATCTGCTGGTCGTAGGGCAGCTTTTCCAGTTCGTCGGTCATCACCGACAGGGTGCCGACCGGCGAGGTCTCGGTCATGCCCCAGGCGTGGACCACCTCGACGTCGTAGTCGTCGTGGAAGGCGCGGATGATGTGCTCGGGACAGGCCGCCCCGCCGATCACCACCTTGCGCAGCGCCGGCAGCCTGGCACCCGTCTCCTTCAGGTGCTGCAGCAGCATCTGCCAGACCGTCGGCACGGCGGCCGAGAAGGTGACGCCCTCGCTGTCCAGCAGCTCGAAGATCGAGGCGCCGTCCATCTTCGCGCCCGGCATGACCATCTTGGCGCCGGTCCCCGGGGCCGAAAACGCCACGCCCCAGGCGTTGGCGTGGAACATCGGCACCACCGGCAGGATCACGTCCTTCTGCGACAGGCCCATCACGTCGGGCTGCAGGGTGATCAGGGTGTGCAGGACGTTGGAGCGGTGCGAATAGAGCACGCCCTTGGGGTCGCCCGTCGTGCCCGAGGTGTAGCAGAGCCCGGCCGCCGTGCCCTCGTCGAAGCCGCCCCAGGCGCAGTCGGCGCGGTGCTGCTCGACCAGGTCCTCGAAGCACAGCAAACCCTTGAAGTTGGGCGTCTCGCCCGCCGGCCTGAAGTCGGCCGGCATGTGGTCGCGGTCGGTGAACAGCACCACGTGCTCGACGGTCGGCAGGTGCTGCAGCACGCCGGCGATGATCGGCATGAAGGTCAGGTCGACGAAGATCGCGCGGTCGCCGGCGTGGTTGGCGATCCAGGCGATCTGCTCGGGGAACAGGCGCGGGTTCAGGGTGTGGCACACCGCCCCGATGCCCATGATCCCGTACCAGGCCTCCATGTGGCGGCCGGTGTTCCAGGCCAGGGTTCCGACCCGGTCGCCCGGCTTGATCCCCAGGGCCAGCAGGGCGTTGGACACCCGCTTGGCGCGGTCGTGGATCGCGCCGTAGGTGGTGCGGACGATCGGCCCCTCGACCGAGCGGGTGACGACCTCGCGCGCGCCGTGCCACTGGGCGGCGTGGTCGATGATCTTGTCGACCGTCAAGGCCCCGTGCTGCATCAAGCCCTGCATCGGCCGCGCGCTCCCGATCCGTTATCGTTGTTCAGGCGAGGCTAGCGGGGCGGCGTCCGCCGCGCAACGCGGCGCGCCCGGGACGCGAACCTTGACCAGGCCGCGCGGATCGGCCGCAGGTTGCGCCCAAGCAAAGATAGTCCTTTGATGGTCTATTCTGTCGCCTAAACGACAGAGCGCGGACGGGGCGGATTCGGGTGCGAAGGTTCGACGCCATATGGGCCGACGACCGGCTGGACGAGGTGGCGCTGGACACCCATCGCCTGCTGCCGTCGCGCCTGATCCCGGCGACGATGACCACCGCGGCCGTGACCTTCGCCCTGGGGATCCCGGTCGCCGTGGGCTGGCTGGCCGCCCTGATCGGCGCCGAGAGCCTGGCCCGGCTGGCCACCCGCCGGTTCAGGCCCGGGATACGCGGTTCGCTCGGACTGCGGGCGGGTTTCGTCCTGGCGGCCCTGCCGATCAACCTGATCTGGGCGGGGCTGGGCGCCCTGCTGTGGCTCTCGCCCACGCCCGAGCTGAAGCTGGCCGCCGTCGCCATCTGGGTCGGCCAGATCGTCTACACCCAGAACTTCCGGCACCAGCCCGCCGCCCTGCTGGCGGTCAGCGCCATCGCTCCGATGACCAGCCTGGTCGTCTTCCCGCTGTTCTTGTACGACGCCCACGGCGTGGCGGCGAACGTCACGCGCTGGAGCCTGATCACCGTGGTGCTGACCACCGTCAGCGTCATGATGTCCAATCGCGCCGCAGCCAACCGGCTGGACGCCCTGACCCAGAACCTGCGCGAGGAGCGCGAGCGGGCCCTGGAAGCCAATCGCGCCAAGTCCACCTTCGTAGCGGTCACCAGCCACGAGCTGCGCACGCCGATGAACGGCCTGTTGGGCATGGCCCACGCCCTGGACCGCTCCAAGCTTGACGAGGACCAGCGCCGCCACGTGCAGCTGATGATCAAGTCGGGCGACAGCCTGATGCAGGTGCTCAACGACGTGCTGGACCTGTCGAAGATCGAGGCCGGCCGGGTCGAGCTGGACCATGCGCCCGTCAACCTGCACGATCTGGTCCGCGCCGCCGGCGACGCCTGGCGCGACGCCGGCGCCGAGAAGGGCCTGTGGCTGCGCGTCGAGATCGACCCGTCGGCCCCGGCCTGGATCCTGGCCGACCCCCAGCGCATCCGCCAGGTGCTGATGAACCTGATCTCCAACGGCCTGAAGTTCACCAGCCAGGGCGGGGTGACGATCCAGCTGTCCGCCCCGGAAGCGCAATCGGCGGCGGACGGGACCCGCGAGATCCGGCTGCGCGTGATCGACACCGGCGTCGGGATCGACGCCGGCGTCCACGACCGCATCTTCGAAAGCTTCACCCAGGCCGACAACGCCGTCTCGCGCAACCATGGCGGCACGGGGCTGGGCCTGACCATCTCGCGCGCCCTGGCCCGCCAGATGGGCGGCGACCTGGTGCTGGAAACCAGCCGGCGAGGCGGGGCGGCCTTCGCCTTCACCCTGCGCGCCGTCCCGATCGCGACGCCCGCCGCGCCGGCCGAGGCGGTCGAGGGCCACGACGCCCCGGACCTCGACGCCCTGCGCATCCTGATGGCCGAGGACAACGCCATCAACCAGGTCGTGGTCCGCACCATGCTGGAGGCGACCGGCGTGGTCCTGACCATCGTCGACCACGGCCAGGCGGCCCTGGACGCCCTGAAGGTCGAGACGTTCGACGCCGTGCTGATGGACATCAACATGCCGGTGATGGACGGCATCACCGCCCTGGGCGCCATCCGGGCCGGGGCGGCGGGCGACCCGGCGATCCCGGTCATCGCCCTGACCGCCTCGGCCATGTCGGGCGACCGCGAGCGCTTCCTGGCCATGGGCTTCGACGACCACCTGGGCAAGCCGATCCGGCCGCTCGACCTGCTGTCGTCGATCTGCGGCGCGGTGCGCGGCAAGGCGGAAGGGTGCGCGGAGGCGACGGGGTCTTAAGAATTCCCTCTCTCTCTTAGAGAGAGGGATTTAGGGCCCCTAGCCCATCGATTCCGCCAACGCCCGGGCCTCGTCCTCGAAGGCGCTGACCGTGTCGACGCGGCGCCAGGCGATCTCGCCCGTGTCGCGGGCCAGCTGGCTTTCCAGCACCGCCACGTCGGCGTCCGAGGCGTCGTTGACGCGGGCGGCGACGCGGGCGCGCAGCACTTCGGGCGGGGCTTCCAGCCAGACGCCCTGGAACGCCACGTCGACCTGCTTGGCCAGAGCCTCGGCGCGGGTCCGCTGCTCGGGCTTGAGGAACACCGCGTCGACCACCACCGAGCGGCCGGCGGCCAGGGTCAGGGCGGCGTCGCGGAACAGCTCGTCATAGACCCGCTCGCTCATTTCCGGCGTGTAAGCCTCCTTCGGCAGGCGCTGCAGCGAGGGCACGCCGCACAGGCGCTTGCGGATCTCGTCGGTGCGCAGGACCACCGCCCCGGGCGCCGCGCCCAGGCCGGGCGCGCAGACCCGGGCGAAGGTCGACTTGCCCGAGCCCGAGAAGCCGCCGGTGGCCACCAGGCTGACCGGCTTGGGGGCCAGATGCTCCAGCGCCGTGGCCAGGTAGGCCCGCGCCGCCTCGTCGTCGTTGCTGTAGGCCCAGACGTGGGTGCGCACGGCGGCGCGGACGCTGAGCATCAGCGGCAGGGCGGCCAGGCCGGTCCACAGACCCTCGCCGAAGCTGCGCGCGGCCTCGTCCAGATAGGCGTTCAGCACCCGGCCGGCGGCGTCGCGGCGGCGGCGGAAATCCAGGTCCATCAGCAGGAAGGCCAGGTCGTACTGGATGTCGATGTCGGACAGCGAGTCGTTGAACTCGATGCAGTCGAACAGGATCGGCTTGCCGGCCTCGACCAGGATGTTGCCCAGGTGCAGGTCGCCATGGCAGTGGCGGGCGAAGCCCTGCCCCGCCCGTTCGTCCAGCAGCGGACCCAGGCGCTCCAGCGCCAGGTCGGTCTCGGCGATCAGCCGCTCGACGGCTTGCGTTCCCAGGCGCGGCGCCAGGCCGCGCAGCAGGTTGGCGTTGGAGGCGATGGTGTAGCCCAGCGCCCCCACGCCGCCGCCTTGCGGCCGCAGCGGCGCCCCCGCGTGGAACTGGGCGATGGTGCGGCCCAGCGACTCCTCCAGCGCGTCGTCGATGGCCCAGGGCTGCTGGGCCAGCACCCCCTGCTCGTCGAAGCGGCGCATCTCCAGCAGGTATTCGACGATCTCGCCGGTCCCGTCCATCTCGACCCCGCCGCTATCGGTCCGCGTCAGGCGCCGTACGGCGCGGTAGATGTCGGGCGCGGCGGCGCGGTTGAAGCTCAGCTCGCGCTCCAGCGACCAGCGGCGCAGCTCCAGGGTGGAATAGTCCAGGAAACCGAAATTGACGGGGCGCTTGACCTTCCAGGCCGCCTCGCCGACCAGGAACACGCGGGCGCAGGACGTCTCGATCACCCGATCGGCCCGCTCGCCCATCCAGGCGGCCACTTCCTGCTCGCGAACCGTCTCCGCGTCCTTGATCACGCCCCGACCTCGTCAACCGCGCCTGAATTTCGGGCGCGGCGTCCCCATAGCGGAAAGTTCCGGCCACGTCGCGTCCGGCGCGCTTGCTTTCGCCTGAGTTGAATGCCTATGCTTAAGGTAATCTTAAATAGAGTCGCCACCGCATGCTGATCGGCGCAGTCGTCAATCGATCCGAACGCAAGAAGACCGAGATTCTCGCCGCCGCGCGCGGCGTTTTTCTCCGGGAAGGCTATTCCGCCGCCGGCATGGAGGCGGTGGCCCGGATGGCGGGGGTCTCCACAGCAACCCTCTACGCCTACTTCCCCAGCAAGGCCAAGCTGTTCGAGGTCGTCGTCCACGACGCCGTCCTGACCATGGCCGAACCCGTGCGCGCCAGCCTCGGGGCGAAGGGCGACGCCCGCGGCCGCCTGACCAGCCTGGCCCTGGCCTATGCGACCTTCATGTCGCTGCCCGCGACCCGGGCGATCTTCCGGATGGTCACTAGCGAGCGTCGACGCTTCGAGGCGGTGGCCGATCACTTCCTGCAGAGCGCCCACCAGGCCTTGGGCGGGGCGGCGACCCAGGTCGTCGAGGACCTGATCGCGTCCGGCGAACTGGCGGCCGCCCATCCCGCCTGGGCGGCCGGCCAGCTACTGGGCATGCTGGACCACGCCACCCTGGTGCTGGGCCTGGCGGCCGGCGACGAGACCCTGCCGGCCCGCCCGCTGCGCGACATTTCCGAGGAAGCGGTCGAGACGTTCCTGGCGCGGTACGGGGTCTAGGGAAACAGCCGCTTCGTCTCCCAGCCCTCGCCGCCCCGCTCGTAGACCAGCCGTTCGTGCAGGCGGAACGGGCGGTCGCGCCAGAACTCGATGACCTGGGGCAGGACGCGATAGCCCGACCAGTGCGGCGGGCGCGGCACCTTGCCGATCCCGAACCTCAGCGCCATCTCGGCCACCCGGCGTTCCAGGGCCAGGCGGTCGGGCAGCGGCCGCGACTGGTCGCTGGCCCAGGCCCCCAGCTGGCTGTGGCGGGCGCGGCTGGCGAAATAGGAGTCGGCCTCGGCCTGCGTCACCGGCTCGACCGCGCCGCGCACCCGCACCTGGCGGCGCAGCGACTTCCAGTGGAACAGCAGGGCCGCCTTGGGCTGGCCCGACAGCTCGAGGCCCTTGGCGCTCTGGGTGTTGGTGTAGAAGACGAAGCCGCGCGCATCGACGCTCTTGAGCAGCACCATGCGCGAATCCGGCAGGCCGTCGGCGTCGACGGTCGACAGGGCCACGGCGTTGGGATCATTCGGTTCGCCCTTGCCGGCCTCGGCCAGCCACTCCTCGAACAGGCGGATCGGGTCGCCCTCCGGCAGCAGCGGCGGCGGCGTCGCCTCGGTCACCTGGCGGACATAGTCGTCCTCGGACGGCGAGGCGGGGATCAGGGGCGCGTCGGTCATGGCCTGGATATAGAGCGGCGGGCCGCGCTTGACGAGGATGGCCGGTCGCGCGCATCTGCCGCCGACGACGTCGCGGACCGTTCCGCGTCTATGGACCTGACCCCTGATGAAACTCGGCACGCGGGCGCGACTGGCCTGGATCCCCCTGGCGCTGTGGTGCGCGGCCGGCCTGTGGATCGGCTACAACGAAGCCGTGAAGTGGAAGGGCGACGACGTCCAGGATTGGATCATCCTGGCGGCCGGCGGCCTGTTCCTGTTCGCGGCCGGGGCCTGGAACCTCTGGCGGCTGCGCGCCAGGGCCGCCGAGCGGGCCCGGGTCGAGGGGCCGGAGGTCGACGAGCCGATCACCTGGCACCGCAAGAGCGGCTCGTGGGCGGTGATCGTCTTCGCCGCCGGGGTGTTCGGCGTGTTCGGCCTGGTCTGGCTGCTGAGCGGCCAGATCCGCTAAAGTCTTAACTTAACGCCCCGTTGACCAAACGGCGGCAGGGTCGGCGGCATGACCGCCGGCGCATCTCCCGTTCTGAGTCTCCAGGCCGCCCGCGCCATCCTCGGCGTCGCCCCCGGCGCCGACGAGCGCGAGCTGCGGGCCGCCTATCGCGAAGCCGCCAAACGCGCCCATCCGGACCGCCCCGGCGGCGACGCGGCTCTGTTCCGCGACGTGCTGGCCGCCTATCGCCTGCTGCAGGACGCCCCGGCGCGCCCGATCCATTTCCCGCCCGCCGTCGCCGAGCCGGCCCGGGTCGAGCAAGCGACCTTGCGGATCGACGCCGCCCTGGCCTTCGCCGGCGGCGCGCTGGAGCTTGGCCTGGATTCCCGCAAGCTGCGCCTGACCCTGCCGGCCGGCCTGCGCGAGGGCGACAAGGTGCGGGTCGAGAACGTCACCTTCCGCGTCGCGGTCACGCCCGATCCCGACGCCCTGGTGCGCGGCGACGACCTGTGGCTGACCGCGCGCCTGGATGCGCGCGCCCTGGCCGAGGGCGGCCGGATCGAGGTCGCCACCGCGCTGGGTCCGCGCCTGGTGTGGATCTCGACCAAGGCCGCCGCCCGCGGCCTGGTGCGCCTGCCCGGCCAGGGCCTGCCCGCCCGCGGCCCCCACCGGGCCGGCGACCTGTTCCTGCGCCTGGAAGCCCTGGGCGACGGCGCCGAGAGCGCGGCCCGCTCGCAGCTGAAGCGCTTCGCGGCCGCCTGGGCGGCCTAGAGGCTTCCCAAGCCGGGACCTGACGGGTCTACTGTCTTCGACGCCGCCGAAGAGCGACGGGAGGAACGATCATGACCCAGGACGAACTGCGCGCCCGGCGCGAGACGATCGTGCGCGAGCACATGGCCGACGAGATCGACCACGCCTGGGACAAGGTGCTGGCGACCTTCCCCCACCCCCGCTACGAGATCATCGCCACCGGCGCGGTCCACGACGGCCGGCCCGAGGTCGAGCGCTATTACAGAAGCTCGCGCCAGACCTTTCCCGACCAGCGCAACACCCTGCTGTCCCTGCGTCATGTCGACGACGGAGTCGTGGTGGAATTCCTCCTCGAGGGCACGCAATTGGGACCGCTGGGTCCCCTTCCGCCGACCGGTCGCCCGTTCAGCTGCCAGATGGCCGCCTTCTTCCTGTTCGAAGGCGAGACCCTGGTCTGCGAACGGATCTATTCCGACACGCTGAGCATCGTGCGGCAGTTGCTCGGCGACCTCACGGCGATGGAGGCGCTGGGAGCGTTGGTCGGCGCCGCGAAGGCTCCGGCCGGGTAGCGCGGCCGAGCCGATAGATCGCACGCGATAAAAAACTTCGCCCCGCCCCTTGTTATTAAATCGTACACGATTAAATCGTTCAGTATCGAACAACGCCAAGGAGGCATCCGATGTCCACCCTCTACCAAACCCGCGCCACGGCCACCGGCGGCCGCGAAGGCAAGGCCCGCAGCGACGACGGCCTGCTGGACGTGCAGCTGGCCCTGCCCAAGGCGCTGGGCGGCAACGGCCAGGGGACCAATCCCGAGCAGCTGTTCGCGGCCGGCTACGCCGCCTGCTTCCAGAGCGCCATGGCCTTCGTGGCCCGCCAGCAGAAGATCGGCCTGACCGGCTCGACCGTGACCGGCGTCGTCGGCCTGGCCCCGCTGGAGGTCGGCTTCAAGCTGGAGGTCGCGCTGGAGGTCGAAACCCAGGGCCTGACCCAGGACGAGGCCGAAGCCCTGGTTGCGACGGCGCACAAGGTCTGTCCCTATTCCAACGCCACGCGCGGCAATGTCGACGTCGCGATCACCACAAGGGCCGCATGAGCGCCAAGACCGAAAAGACCAGCAGCGAACCGGTCGAGGCCCTGCGCCTCGACCGCCAGCTGTGCTTCGCCCTCTACGGCGCCGCCAATCGAGTGACCCGGCTCTACCGGCCGCTGCTCGAGGCCCTGGGTCTGACCTATCCGCAGTACCTGGCCATGCTGGTGCTGTGGGAGGCCAGTCCCCGGACCGTCGGCGCCCTGGGCGAGGCGCTGGACCTGGAGTCCAGCACCCTGACCCCGCTGCTCAAGCGCCTGGAAACGCAAGGCCTGGTGGCGCGAACTCGCGATCCCGAGGACGAGCGCCGGGTGGTCGTCACCCTCACCGAGGCCGGCGCCGCGTTGCGCGACAAGGCCAGGGCCGTGCCCGAGCAGCTGTTCTGCAAGCTGAACATCCAGCTGGACGAGCTGGGCGACCTGCGCGAGCGGCTCAAGGCCCTGGCGGTTTAGCCGGGGCTTCGGCGTCGAAACTGTACGGCTCCGTAGGCGGCAGGCAGCGGACCAGGATCTGGGCCGTCAGCCCCGGCTCGGCGACGACGGACGGCTGTTCGCCGAACACCGCCTCCCACAGCTTCGCTAGCTCCTGATACGCGGCGTCGGGCACTCGGCGGTCTCCTCGGTGGAGGACAATGCCGCCGGGCCTCGAGGGTTGCAGGTTGACGGCGCGCGCGATGTCCGCGCGCGCCGTCGCCCCTGCCCGCGCCGGTCCCCCTGCCCAGGATCAAGTCGTGGTCGGGCGCAAGCCAAGCCATGACGGTAGGCGGCCCCCCGCGCCGCCGCCATGGGGCCAAACCCTCGATTTGCGGCGGAAGACGACGGAGATGATCCCGCTATTCGGCCCAGGGTCTGGACTCAATTGCAACATCTCACGGTTGTCATCCCGGCCGAAGCGAAGCGTAGAGCCGGGATCCAGGTGAACCGCACCGCCTTCGCCCAGTCCTCTGGGTCCCGGACAGCCTCTGCGAGGCTTCCGGGAGGACAACTGATTTTAGGCTTCCGAATATCCTTCAGATAATTTCGCCTCTCAATTGATTACGCCCCTAAGGCGCGATCGCCAGTTCGAACGGCGTCGCCGGCAGGCCGGTGGCGCCATAGAGGTTGAGGATCGGACTGTCGGCCCAGGCGAAGCGGACCTTGACCGGCGTGAAGCCGGCCGAGACCGCCAGCCGCACCTGATCGCCGGCCAGGGCCGCGTCGGCGAAGCGGCAGGCGCCGCCAGCGTCGCACAGCTCGAACCCGGCCGGCCGGGCGTCGCCCTGCACCACCGCCGGCTGGTCCAGCCGCACGACCACCGTCCCGTCAACCCGCGTCGCCGACAGCGGCGCCGGGCCGGCGGCGATCAGGGCCGTCTCGCCATAGGCCAGCTTGCGGGCCTGCAGGGCCAGGCGATGGCCGACCTGCTGCTTGTTGGCCGGATGGATGTCGTAGATGTCGCCGATGTCGACCGCCGAGGCGAGACCGACCTTGGGATCGGCCGCGGCGACGCGGCGCTCGGCGTCGCGCACGCCGGCCCAGCCGGACTCGGCCGGCTGGGTCCGGCGCGGCCCGAAGTCGGCCAGTTGCACCACCAGGAACGGCAGGTCCGCCCCCTGGAACGACTTGCGCCAGTCGGCGACCAGCGCCTTGAGCAGTCGCTCGTAGTTCTGCGGCTCGGCGGTGTTGGCCTCGCCCTGGTACCAGGCGAAGCCCTTCACCCCGTAGGGGATCAGCGGCGCGATCATGCCGTTGCGCAGGGTCGACAGGCCGCTGGCGCCCACCCACGGCGGGGTCGGCGGCACGCCGCTCTGGGCGGCGGTGGACGAGACCTTGTAGCGCCAGCTGGCGCCCAGGGGCGCGAACGAGCCGTCGTCGAACTTCAGCCCCTTCTCGGCGGCCGGACCCCAGGCCCCGCCGCCGCCGCCGGTGTCGATGGCCCGCACCGCGACGACGTTGGGCCCCGCCTTCAGCACGCCCGGCGCGATCTTGTACGCGCGCGGCTTGTCCCAGCCCTGGGTCGAGCCCACCTGGCGACCGTTGACGAACGTGATGTCCAGATCGTCGATCGGACCCAGGGCCAGGACGGCGCCCTGCTTGGCCTGCTTGGCGGTCAGGACGATCGTGGCCCGCAGCCAGATCGTGCCGTCGAAGGTCTCCAGGCCCGGATTAGCCTCCCAGAACCGTTCGGCCGGCATGGTCTTCCAGTCGCGGTCGTCAAAGCCCGGACGGCTCCACACCGCGGCCTGCGGCTCGGCCTTGGCGGCCCAGCGGTCGAACTGGGCGTTCCACCGAGCCATGCCGGTTTCCGGCGACCTGGCGTAGTCGGCCAGGATGGCCAGACCTTCTTCGTAGTCGCCCAGGGCGTGCAGGCCCTCGCGGCTGATCCAGTCCTGGATCACCGACCCGCCCCAGGTGGCGTCGATCAGGCCGACCGGAACCCCGGTGGCCTTCTTGATCTCGCGGCCCATGAAGAAGCAGGCGGCGCTGAAGTTGTTGGCCGTCTCCGGCGTGGCCGCGCGCCAGGCCGCCTCCTTGGGCAGGGCCGCCGTCGGTTCGGGCAGACTGACGCGGCCAGTCTGCAACAGGCGGATGTTCGGATCGGCCGAGCTGGCGGCCTCGGCCTCGCCGTTCAGCGAGCGGCGCAGCGGATATTCCATGTTCGACTGGCCCGAGCACAGCCAGACGTCGCCGACCAGCAGGTCCGAGATCGTCTGGCGCTCGCCCCCCGCCTGGACCGTCAGGGTCAGGGTCTCGCCCGCCTCTCGGGCGGGCAGGGTCGCCGACCAGCGGCCCTCGGCGTCGGCCGTGGCGCTGGCCTTGGCCTCGCCCAGCGCCAGCTCGACCGCCTCGCCCGGCCTGGCCGCGCCCCACACCCGGATCGGCTGGCCGCGCTGCAGGACGGCGTGGTCGGTGAAGACCGGGGCCAGCAAGGGCGCGGCCTGGGCGGTGACGGCCAGCCCAGCCAGGGCTGTGGCGGCCAGCAGGCCGAGGATCTTCGAACGCATGGACACCATCCCTAACCTCCGCCCGTCCCGGCGAAAGCCGGGACCCGGGCGGACTTTGCTATTCCGGGCTCTTAGGCCCGTCCTGAACCTCGCTTGGACCCGGCCTTCGCCGGGGTGCGCGGCGTTTTTATTGAGCCTTGCCCGGGCAGACCGCGCCGGCCGGGTCCGTCGTCAGCTTCACGCCCTGCAACGACACCACCAGCTTGCCGGCGGTCGACAGCTCGAACGGCGCGGTGACCTTGGTCACGTCGGTCCCGGCCGCCTGGAAGCACTTGAGCGACACCTTCAGGCTCTTCCACTCGCCGACCGGCGAAGCGTTCAGCACCGGGGTGACGTCCAGCTTGCCCGCCCCGATCGACAGGGCGACCGGCGCGGTCGGCTTGGCGTCGACGCGATAGTCGATCAGCAGGTCGATGTCGGCGTTGGCCTGGAACGACAGATCGAAGGCCTTGTCGGCCTCCAGGGCCGCCTTGGCCGCGGCGTCGCCCGAGAAGGTCAGCTGGCGGCCGGCTTCCTGCACGTTGCCGGCGTCCACGGGACGCATCTGCACCGCCGTGGTCGGGATCAGCTTGAATTCGAACGGCGACGGCGTCTTGCCGCCGACGAAGTAGTTGCTGACGTTTTCGGTGGCGATCGTGAAGCCCGGCTTTTCCGACAGCGTCCCGACCCGGACCTTGGAGGCGTAGGTCAGGCCGTAGCCGTAGGCGAACTGCGGATCGTATTTCTTGTCGCCGCGGTTCAGGGTGAACTGGCCGGCGGTCTTGGGCCAGCTGAACGCCAGCTTGCCGTGGAAGTCGGTGCGTGGCTTGCCCGCCTTGTCGCCGATCAGCACGTCGGCGATCCCGCCGCCTTCCGAACCCGGCAGCCAGGCCGCCACGAAGGCGTCCGAGGCGTTGATCTCGGGGTTCACCCACAGCGGGCGGCCCGACAGGAACACGCCGACCACCGGCACGCCGGCGGCCTTCAGCTTCTTGAGCAGGGCCAGGTCGGTTTTGTTCCCAGGCTGGTATTCCAGCGTCTTGATGTCGCCCACGCCCTCGGCGTAGGGCGTCTCGCCGAACACCACGATCGCGACGTCGGGCTTCTTGTCGAAGCTGCCGTCGACGCTGAGCGTCGCCGAGCCGCCCGAGGCCTCGACCGTCTCCTTCAGGCCCGAATAGATCGACTGGGCGTTGGGGAAGTCGGCCTTGGTGTTGCCAGTGCCCTGCCACGACAGGGTCCAGCCGCCGGCCTGCTGGCCGATGTCGTCGGCGCCCGAGCCGGCGACCAGGATGTTGGCCGAGGCCTTCACCGGCAGCACGCCGTTGTTCTTCAGCAGCACCAGCGACTCGCGCACGGCCTGGCGGGCGATGGCGCGGTGCTCGGCCGAGGCCATCACCGCCTCCTTGCCTTCCAGCGGGCGCGCCTGCTGGAACAGGCCCAGCTTGGCCTTCACGCGCAGGATGCGGCGCACGGCGTCGTCGATGCGGGCCATCGGGATCTCGCCCGACTTGGCCTGGGCCAGGGTGTTGGCGTAGAGGTCCTTCCAGCTGTCGGGCGCCATGTACATGTCCAGGCCGGCGTTGGCGGCCTGGGGGCAATTCTTGGGCGTGCAGCCGGCCACCTGGCCGTGGCCGTTCCAGTCGCCGACGATGAAGCCGTCGAAGCCCATCTTGCCCTTCAGCACGTCGGTCAGCAGGCTCTTGTTGCCGTGCATCTTCTCGCCGTTCCAGCTGTTGAACGACGCCATGATGGTCATGGTCCCGGCGTTGACGGCCGGCACGTAGCCCTGGGCGTGCAGGCGGATCAGCTCGGCCTCGGAGACCTGGGTGTCGCCCTGGTCCTTGCCCTCGTGGGTGCCGCCGTCGCCGAGGAAGTGCTTGGCGCTGGCCGCCACGTGGCCCTGCTGGATGACGCCGCCTTGAGAGACCGCGCCCTGCAGGCCCAGGATCATCTGGCCGGCATAGCTGCGGACGATCTCCGGATCTTCCGAATAGCCCTCATAGGTCCGGCCCCAGCGGTCGTCGCGCGGCACGGTCAGGGTCGGGCCGAACGCCCAGTCGAAGCCGGCGGCGGCGGTTTCCTGGGCCGTGGCCGCGCCGATCTTGCGGATCAGCTCGGGGTCGCGGGTCGCGCCCAAGGCGCTGTTGTGCGGGAAGAGCGTGGCGCCGACGGCGTTGCCGTTGCCGTGCACCGAATCGATGCCGAACATCAGCGGGATCTGCGTGCCGCCCTGGCGCTGGGCGGCGGCGTCGCGGAAGGCCTCGACCGACTTGAGCCACGGGCCGATCGGCGAGCGGTCCGGCGCGCCCAGCGGCGGAGAGCTGCCGCCGGCCAGGATCGAGCCCAGCGGATAGGTCTTCAGGTCATCGGGCGTGATCGAGGCGATGTCGGCCTGGATCATCTGGCCGACCTTCTCCTCGAGGGTCAGCTTGGCCAGCAGCGAATCGACGAAGGCTTCGGTCCGGGGATCCACCAGGCCCTGGCTCTTGGCCGCGGGCCACAGGGCGGGATGGGCGGTGGTCTCGGCCGCCGACGCGGCGCCGGTCAGGAGGGTGGTCGCCAGCAGCGCTGCGCAAAAGGCCTTGGTGTTCATAACTCCCCGCATCGTTTATCGTTGGAACTCCGACAACGCTGTCAATCGCATGCCGGCGCGTTCCGGGCAATCCGGGACGCTGTCTCTGGTACCGGTATCTAAAAGCTCGACGGGCATCCATACACCGTCTAATTTGTGTGACAAATAGAAACACCCGGGGAGGGAAGGCATGCGAGGATTTTCGGCTGGCCTGGCGGCGCGCCTGATGGCTGGGACGACCCTGGCGCTGGTCGCCGCCGGCACGGCCGGCGCCGCGGAACAGCGGCTGGCCTCGCCGGACGGCGCCCTGAAGGTCACGGTTTCCGACAGCGACGGCCAAGCCCGCTACGCCGTGACCTACAAGGGCCAGCCGCTGCTGGCCCCCTCGCCCCTGGGCCTGGCGGCGACGGGCGGATCGCTGTCCCACGGCCTGAAGATCATCGGCGCCGCGCCGGCGGCCAGCGACACGACCTACGAGCTGGTGGCCGGCAAGGCCCGGACCGTCCGCGACCACTACAACCAGCTCAGCGTCGACTTCCAGGAGCCCGAGGGCAAGAAGCGTCCGCTGCGGGTGATCGTCCGGGCCTATGACGACGGCGTCGCCTTCCGCTACGTTTTGCCGCGGCCGGCCGGCGCCGACGCGGTCGACGTCCGCGGCGAGGAAACCCGCTTCGACTTCCCGGCCGACTATCGCTGCTGGGGCCTGAACCTGGGAAGGTTCGGCTCCAGCCACGAGGGCGAGTTCGACCCGGTCCAGGCCTCGAAGATCCGCGAGCACAATCTCTATGACGCCCCGCTGGTCTGCCAGGGCGCCAACGCCGCCTTCGCCGTCGCCGAGGCCGACCTGAAGGACTATGCCGGCCTCTACCTGACCGGCCGGGGCGACGGCGGCCTGGGGCTGCAGGTCAAGCTGTCGCCGCGCCTGGACGACGGCGCGATCGCTGTGCGCGGCAAGCCCGGCGCCGACCTCGTCTCGCCCTGGCGGGTGATCATGATCGCGCCGACCGCCGGCAAGCTGATCGAGAGCAACCTGGTCGCCACCCTCAACCCGCCGACGGCCCTGGCGGACACCAGTTGGATCAAGCCCGGCAAGGCCGCCTGGGACTGGTGGAACGGCCCGGTGGTCTCGGGCGTGTCCAAGGCCGGGATGAACGACGCGACGATCAGGCGCTACATCGACTTCGCCGCCGCCAACGGCCTGGAATACATGCTGATCGACGACGGCTGGTACAGGAACAGCGGCGGGGCCGGCACGGTGAAGCCGGGCGCCGACGTCACCCAGACCATCCCCGAGATCGACATGCCGGACCTGGTCGCCTACGGCGCCGAGCGCAAGGTCGGCCTGTGGGTCTGGGCCCACTGGAAGTCGATGGACGCCCAGATGGACGAGGCCCTGGCCCTCTACGAAAAGTGGGGGATCAAGGGGATCAAGGTCGACTTCATGGACCGCGACGACCAGCAGATGGTCGACTTCTACCACCGCCTGCTGACCAAGGCCGGCCAGCATCATCTGATGGTCGACCTGCACGGAGCCGAGCATCCCACGGGCCTTATCCGCACCTATCCGCACTACCTGACCCAGGAGGGCGTGCTGGGGGCGGAGTACAACAAGTGGAGCCGGCGGATCACCGCCACCCACAACGTCACCCTGCCCTACACCCGCATGCTGCTGGGGCCGATGGACTACACGCCCGGCGGCTTCCGCAACGCGGCCCCGGCGACGTTCAACCCGCGCAACGAGCTGCCGTTCGTCCAGACCACGCGCGGCCAGGCCCTGGCCATGTACGTAGTCTATGACAGCCCGTTCGGCCTGGTGTCCGACAGCCCCGACACCTATCGCGACAGCCCCGCGGGCCTGGACTTCGTCAGCGCCGCCCCCACCACCTGGGACGAGACGCGGTTCGTCGGCGGCGAGATCGGCCAGTCGATCGTGCTGGCCCGCCGCAAGGGGGCGGACTGGTGGATCGGGGCCATGACCAACGAGGCCGGGCGGACCGTGACGGTCCCGCTGGGCTTCCTGGGGGCCGGGGCCTTCGCCGCCGACATCCGCCAGGACGGCGCGGCGCCGACCGACCTGGTCGCCACGACCCGCACGGTCAAGGCCGGCGACGTGCTGACTCTGAAGCTCGCCCCCAGCGGCGGCGCGGCCGTCCGCCTGACCCCCGCCCGCTAGACGGAAGCACCAGTTGTCCCCGTTCAAACGCCTTCTCGTCCTGGCGACCGCCGCCGGGGCGCTCGCCCTGGCCGCGCCCGCCGTCGCCGGCGCGCCGACCGTGCAGCCCTACAGCTGGAAGCCCGTCGAGGTGCTGGGCGGCGGCTTCGTCAGCGGCGTGGTCTACCATCCCACCGAGAAGGGGCTGGTCTATATCCGCACCGACATCGGCGGCGCCTATCGCCTGGACCGGGCGACCAACCGCTGGGTGGCGCTGAACGACGCCCTCAAGCGCGCCGACGGCCAGCTGGCCGGGGCCCTGAGCCTGGCCGTCGATCCGCACGACCCCGACCGGCTCTACATGGCGGCCGGCGAATATACCGGCCCCTACGCCCGCGGCGGCGCCCTGCTGCGCTCCACCGACCGGGGCGCGACCTGGGCCAAGACCGAGCTGCCGGTCAAGATCGGCGGCAACGAGGACGGCCGCAACACCGGCGAGCGGCTGATGGTCGACCCGTCCCAGGGCGCGGTGCTGTTCCTGGGGGCCAAGGACGGCCTCTACCGCAGCGCCGACCATGGGGCGACCTGGTCGCGGGTCGAGGCCTTCCCGAAGGTGCACGTCACCCTGGTGGCCTTTGATCCGGTGGAGAAGACCAAGACCGGCGAAACGGCGATCGTCTATGCCGGCTTCGCCGCCAGCAACGGCGGCGGCGGCCTGCTGGTCAGCACCGACGGCGGCGCGACCTGGGGCCTGGTCGGCGGCCAGCCCAAGGGCCTGATCCCGCATCATCTGGCGCTGGACGCCAAGGGCGTGGTCCACGTCGCCTACGGCAACGCCCTGGGTCCGAACGGCGTGACCAACGGGGCGGTCTGGACCTTCGATCCCGACAGCGGGACCTGGACCGACATCACCCCGGTCAAGCCCGGCGACGGCGACCTGTTCGGCTATGGCGGCCTCAGCCTCGACCCGGCCCATCCGGGCGTGATCGTGGTCTCCACCCTCGACCGCTGGGGACGGGGCGACGACCTGTTCCGCAGCACCAACGGCGGCAAGACCTGGAAGGCGCTGCGCGAAAAGTCCGAGCACGACGCCGCCGGCGCCCCCTGGGTCCGCGGCCTGGAGGGCAAGGCCGGCCGCGCCATGGGCCACTGGATCGGCGACGTCGACATCGACCCGACCGATCCCGACGAGGCGATCTATGTCACCGGCTACGGCCTGTGGCGGACCCGGAACCTGACCGAGGCCGACCGCTCGGGCCGCACGAACTGGCGGTTCGACGACGAGGGCCTGGAGGAGACGGTGGCGCTGGAGCTGGTCTCGCCACCCAACGGCGCTTCGGGCGGCGCGCCCCTGATCAGCGCGATCGGCGACATCGGCGGCTTCCGCCACGACGACCTGGATCGCGCCGCGGGCAGCCGTTATTTCGACCCGCACGGCGGCACCAATCGCGGGCTGGACTACGCCGAACTGGAGCCCGACATCCTGGTCCGAACCAGCGACCCGACGCCCACCGGCGGCTTCCGCTCGACCGACGGCGGCAAGACCTGGATCGCCTTCGCCAGCGCCCCGCCGCGCGGCGGCCGGCTCGACACCGGCCGCATCGCCCTGTCGGCCGATGGCAAGCGCATGGTCTGGGCCCTGCGCGGCGCCCTTCCCCAGGTCTCCAGCGACGACGGCAAGACCTGGCGCCCGGTCCAGGGCGTGACGCCCGGCGACCGCCTGGACTTCACGCCAGTCTCGGACCGCGTGAACCCGTCGCGCTTCTACCTCTACGACTCCGCCCAAGGCGCGGTGCTGGCCAGCGCCGACGGCGGCGAGACCTTCAAGACCACGGCGCGAAGCCTGCCGGGCGGACGGTCGCCGAGGGCGGTCCCCGGGATCGAGGGCGAGCTGTGGCTGCCCACGTTCCAGGGCCTGATGCGCTCGACCGACGGCGGCGACAGCTTCAAGGCGGTCGGCGGCGTCGACGAGGCCGGCCTGGTCGGCTTCGGCAAGGCCGCGCCGGGCCAGGCCCATCCGGCGGTGTTCGTCTGGGGCAAGGTCGGCGGGGTCGAGGGCGTGTTCCGCTCCGACGACGTCGGCAAGACCTGGATCAAGCTGCACGACGACCGCTGGGGCTTCGCCGAACTGCGCGCCCTGACCGGCGACCCCAACCGCTTCGGCCGCGTCTATCTCGGCGTCCACGGCCGAGGCATCCTCTACGGCGATCCTCCCGCAACCGCTTCGGCGCCGGCCCAGCCCTAAGGACTTCCATGCGCTTCAATCGACGCGACCTGCTGAACCTCGGCGCCGGCCTGGCCGCCGCCTCGGCCGCCCCCGCCCTCGCCGCCCCCCGCAAGGGGGGCTTCCAGCCCAGCTGGGAGTCCCTGGCGCAGGGCTACAAGGTCCCCGACTGGTTCCGCGACGCCAAGCTGGGCATCTGGTCGCACTGGGGCCCGCAATGCGTGCCCGAATACGGCGACTGGTACGGCCGCCAGATGTACATCCAGGGCAACGGCGTCTACGAGCACCACGTCAAGACCTACGGCCACCCGACGAAGTTCGGCTTCATGGAGTTCATTCCGCGCTGGAAGGCCCAGAACTGGGATCCCGAAGGCCTGATGAAGAAGTACCAGGCCGCCGGGGCCAAGTACTTCATGTCGATGGCCAACCACCACGACAACCTCGACATGTTCGCCAGCCGCCACCACGCCTGGAACACGCTTCGCGTCGGCCCGGGACGGGACATCGTCGGGACCTGGGAAAAGGTCGCTCGCCAGCACGGCATGCGGTTCGCCGTCTCCAACCACTCGGCCCACGCCTGGCACTGGTGGCAGACCGCCTATGGCTATGACGCCGAAGGCCCGCTGAAGGGCCAGCGCTACGACGCCTATCGCCTGACCAAGGCCGACGGCAAGGGCAAGTGGTGGCAAGGGTTGGACCCGCAGGAGCTCTATACAGGCCCCAACATGCTGATCCCCGACGGCGTCGACAGCATCAAGGCCGCCAACGCCTGGCACGACAAGCACGACGGCGAGTGGATCGAGACCCCGCCGCCGAACAATCCGCGCTTCGTGCAAAGCTGGCTGGCGCGGCAGAACGACCTGGTCGACCGCTACCGACCCGACATGGTCTATTTCGACAACTACACCCTGCCGCTCGGCCAGGCCGGCCTGGCGGCGACGGCCCGCTACTACAACCAGGCCCTGGCGGCGCACGGCGCCACCGACGTGGTGGTGACCGGCAAGCAGCTCAGCCCCCTGCAGCGGCGCGGCATCGTCGAGGACGTCGAGCGCGGCTTCTCCGACCGCCTGCGGCCCGAGCCCTGGCAGACCGACACCTGCATCGGCAACTGGCACTACGACCGCGGCCTCTACGACCGCGACGGCTACAAGAGCGCCAAGGACGTGATCCAGCGACTGATCGACGTGGTGTCGAAGAACGGCTGCCTGATGGTCTCCATCCCCCAGCGCGGCGACGGCTCGATCGACGACAAGGAGGAAAAGGTGCTGGAGGGCATGGCCGGCTGGATCGCCGTCAACGGCCCGGCGATCTACGCCTCGCGGCCCTGGCGGATCTTCGGCGAGGGCCCGACCAAGCTGGTCGAGGGCATGCAGAACGAGGGCGACGCCAAACCGTTCGAGGCCGCCGACATCCGCTTCGTCACCAAGGGCGGCGACCTCTACGCCCTGCCGATGGCCTGGCCGGCTGGCGAACTGGTCATCGAGAGCCTGGCCGCGTCGGGCCCGACCAGCGCCGGCGAGGTGCGGCGCGTCGAGCTGCTGGGCGGCGGCGAGCTGGCGTTCAGACGCGACGGCAAGGGCCTGCGCGTGACCCTGCCCGACGCCCGGCCGGCCTTCACGCCGGTGGTGAAGATTTCGGGGCCGGGGCTGGTGTAACAAGGCCCCTCCCCCTGAGGGCAGAGCGATCGCATATGGATTTTCTGAGAAAAGAGTTGTCATCCCGGACAAGCGAAGCGCAGATCCGGGACCGCCGGAAACGCTGAGTTCAGGCCTCGGTCCCGGATCTTCGCGCTGCGCGCTTCGTCCGGGATGACAGCCGTTTTGAGTCATATGCGATAGCCCTCCCCACAGGGGGAGGATCCGTCACCGGCGACATTGACGCTTCCCCGTCCGGCCTCCCAGACTGCCGAAAAAGGAGACGCCATGACCACCCTCACCGGCCGCACCGTCTTGATCACCGGCGCCTCCTCCGGCATCGGCGCCGCCCTGGCCCGCGCCGCCGCGAAAGCCGGAGCCAAGGTCGCCGCCGCCGCCCGCCGCGCCGACAAGCTGGACGCCCTGGTCGCCGAGATCGCCGCCGCCGGCGGAACCGCCCGGGCCTTCGCCATGGACGTCGAGGACGAGGCCTCGGTGATCGCCGCCTACGACGCCGTCGAGGCCGCGTTCGGCGCGCCGGGCTCGGTGATCGCCAACGCCGGGATCAACATCGAAGGCTCGGCGCTGGACCTGGCGATCGAGGATTTCGACAAGGTCCTGGCGGTCAATACGCGCGGCGTCTTCCTGACCGCCCGCGAGGGCGCGCGGCGAATGATCCGGGCCGGAAGCCCCGACAGCCGGCGCGGCCGCATCCTGCTGGTCGCCTCGATCGGCGCGCACAAGGTGTTGCCCGGCCTGACCGCCTATGTCGCCTCCAAGGCCGCCGCCGCCCACATGGGCAAGAGCCTGGCGCGCGAATGGGCCCGCAAGGGGATCAACGTCAACGTCCTGTGCCCCGGCTACATCCGGACCGAGCTGAACGACGACTGGTTCGACAGCGAAGGCGGCCGCAAACTGATGGCGACCTTCCCGCGCCAGCGGCTGATGGAGACGAGCGACCTGGAGGCCCTGGCGCTGTACCTGACCAGCGATGCGGCGCGGGCGGTGACGGGCTCGGTGTTCACCGTGGATGACGGGCAGTCGCTGTAGATGATGATGGGGACAGGCGCATGCGCCTGTCCCCAGCCTCGCCACGCACGGTCACCGCGCCGGCCCGAACCGCGCCACCAAGTCATAGGCTTCGCCCGGAAACAGCTGCCGCACCCAGGTCACCGGCTCGCCCGCGCGCCAGGTGCGCCGCTCGACCGCCAGCAGGGCCGCGCCGGCGTCCAGCGCCAGCAGCTCGGCGACGGCCGCCTCGGCCCCGACGGCGCTGATCCGGTTCTCGGCCTCGGTCCACGGCACGTGGTGCAGCAGCCAGGCGCCCGGCGACTCCTCGGCGAAGTCCAGCTCGGCCGCCTCGGGCACGGCGGCCAGGCTGACCAGGCGGTCCTCCAGGGCGAACGGCCGGTCGCCGGCCACGTGCAGGCCGCGCAGCGCCAGCAGCTCGCTGCCCGCCGCCAGGGCCATCTCCTCAGGGTCGCCCGCCCTGGCCTTGCGCCGCCGCCGGTCCAGCAGGTCGAAGCGGTAGGGCTCGCCCCGCGCCAGGATCTGCGCCTGGATATCGGGGATGTCGAGCACGGTGGAATGCACGCGCGGCCGGGCCACGAACGAGCCGGCGCGACGGCGGCGGACGATCAGCCCCTCGTCCGCCAGGGCCGACATCGCCTTGTTGACCGTCATCCGCGAGCAACCGAACTGGCTCATCAATTCTGCCTCGGACGGGACCTTGCGGCCCGGGGCCCAGGCGCCTGAGCGGATCAGGTCCTCGATCTCGCCGCGGATGCGCTGGGACAGCGTCCCGTCTTTCCCGGTCAGGCTCGGCGCGCTCAAGCCAGCACGCTCCCCAGGGCCGTCCGGTAGCGCGCCAGGATCGCCTCGCGCGCATGGTGGCGGCCGCCGCTGACCACCTGCCGACCGCCGCGCCAGACGCCGTCGATCGCCCCGTGCCGCCCGGCGAACACCCAGCTGTCCAGCAGGGCGTCGCCGTCGCGGCCGATCATCGCCGGATGGGTCCGGTCCAGGGTCACGAAGTCGGCCGGACGCCCGCGCCGCAGGCCGCCGGCCACGCCCAGGGCCTGGGCCCCGCCGTTGACCGCCGCCCGGAACAGCTCGCCGCCGGTCGAACTTCCCGGCGCCCTGGCCAGCACGTTGCGGGCTCGCCGGGTCAGGCGCTGGGCGTATTCCAGGGTCCGCAGTTCCTCGGCCGCGTCGATCAGCACGTTGCTGTCCGAGCCGACCCCGAACGCCCCGCCCGCCGCCAGGTAGTCGGGGGCCGGGAAGACGCCGTCGCCGAGGTTGGCCTCGGTGATCGGGCACAGGCCGGCCACCGCGCCGCTCTTGGCCAGGCGCTCGGTCTCCATGGCGTTCAGGTGGGTGGCGTGGACCAGGCACCAGCGCTTGTCGACAGGCGCGTTGTTCATCAGCCAGCGCACCGGCCGCGCGCCGGTGGCGGCCAGGCAGTCGTCGACCTCCTGGGTCTGCTCGGCGATGTGGATGTGGACGGGGCCTCCGCCCGCCAGCGGCAGGATCGCGGTCAGCTCCTCGCCGGTCACCGCCCGCAAGCTGTGCGGCGCGATCCCGACCACCGCGTCGAGCAGGCCGGCCGTCGCCGCGCGGCTGGCCTCGACCAGCCGGCCGTAGCCGTCGACGTCGTGGACGAACCGCCGCTGGCCCGCGCCCGGCGCGACCCCGCCGAAGCCGGCATGAGCGTAGAACACCGGCAGCAGGGTCAGGCCGATCCCCGTCTCGCCGGCCGCCGCCGCGATCCGCGCGGCCATCTCGGCCGGGTCGGCGTAGGGCGAGCCGTCCTTGTCGTGGTGCAGGTAGTGGAACTCGCCGACCCGGGTCGAGCCGGTCTCCAGCATTTCCATATAGGCCAGGGCGGCGACGGCCTGGACCTCGTCGGGACCCAGCCGGTCGACGAAGCGGTACATCAGCTCGCGCCAGGTCCAGAAGCTGTCGCCGCCAGGCCCCCGCGTCTCCGTCAGCCCCGCCATGGCGCGCTGGAAGGCGTGGCTGTGCAGGTTGGGCAGGCCGGGCAGGCACGGGCCGTGCGCCGTCTCGCCGGGCTGGCAGGGGACGTCGGTGTCGACGCGCGCGATCATCCCCTCGCTGAGCGTGAACCGCACGTCCCGGGCCCAGCCGTCGGCCAGCAGGGCCTGCTCGAACCACAGGGTCTGGGGACCGGCCGGCGCGGGGCGCTCCGGCTCACGCGCGGGCGCGGCCTCGACCGCCTCCTCGGCCTTGGGCGGCGGGGTGTAGATCGGCGCCTCGGCCTCGGGTTCTGACGGAAACTCGTCGTCGGTCACTGGACAATCCTCGGGTCGCACGAATATGTCTATACATATTGAAGCCGTCGGCAAGAGACCGGAGCGGCGTCGGGAGATCCCAGGCCATGCGCTGCGATCGGGTGTGGAGCAAGGCCCGCCTGGCCACTTTCGCCGTCGACAGGCCCGGCCTGGGCGTGGTCGAGGACGGCGTGGTGGCGACGGCCGGCGGCCGCATCGCCTATGCCGGCCCCGCCGCCGACGCCCCCGCCTTCGAGGCCCGCGAGACGATCGACTGTGAAGGCCGCTGGATCACGCCCGGCCTGATCGATCCCCACACCCACCTGGTGTTCGGCGGCGACCGCGCCCACGAGTTCGAGCTGCGGCTGGCCGGCGCTTCCTACGAAGAGATCGCCCGGGCCGGCGGCGGCATCGTCTCGACCATGAAGGCCACCCGCGCCGCCACGGAAGGCGAACTGGTCGCCGCCGCCCTGCCCCGCCTGGACGCCCTGATCGCCGAGGGCCTGACCACGATCGAGATCAAGTCCGGCTACGGCCTGTCGCTGGACGACGAGCTGAAGAGCCTGCGCGCCGCCCGCGCCCTGGCCGACGCCCGCCGCGTGTCGGTGACCACGACCTTCCTCGGCGCCCACGCCCTGCCGCCGGAATATGCCGGCGCGCCCGACGACTATATCGACCACGTCTGCTACCAGATGATCCCCGCCGTCGCCGCCGAGGGCCTGGCCGACGCGGTGGACGCCTTCTGCGAAGGCATCGGCTTCACCCCCGCCCAGACCCGCCGGGTGTTTCAGGCCGCCCGCGAACACGGTCTGCCGGTCAAGTTGCACGCCGAGCAGCTGTCGAACCAGAACGGCGCGGCCCTGGCGGCCGAGTTCGGGGCGCTGTCGGCCGACCACCTGGAGCATCTGGACGCCGCCGGGATCGCCGCCATGGCCCGGGCCGGCACGACGGCCGTGCTGCTGCCGGGGGCGTTCTACTTCGTGCGGGAGACCAAGCCGCCGCCCATCGAGACCCTGCGCGCCGCCGGCGCGCCCATGGCCCTCGCAACAGATTGCAACCCCGGCACCTCGCCCCTGACCAGCCTGCTGCTGACCATGAACATGGCCGCCACCCTTTTCCGGATGACCGTCGACGAATGCCTGGCCGGCGTGACGCGCGAGGCCGCGCGGGCGCTGGGCCGCCTCGACAGCATCGGCACGCTGGAGGCCGGCAAGGCCTGCGACCTGGCCGTCTGGGACATCGAGCGTCCCGCCGAACTTGTCTATCGCATGGGCTTCAACCCGCTGCATGCGCGCGTCTGGAAGGGTGAAATCGCGTGACCGAAGTCGTTCTCAATCCCGGCGAGGTGAGTCTGGCCGACTGGAAGGCCGTCTATCGCGGCGCGCCCGCGCGCTTGCCTGAAAGCGCCGCGCCGGTGATCGCCGAGAGCGCCGCCGCCGTCGAACGCATCCTGGCCAAGGGCGCGCCGGTGTACGGGATCAACACCGGCTTCGGGAAGCTGGCCAGCGTCCGCATCGGCGACGCCGACCTGGAGACCCTGCAGCGCAACATCGTGCTGTCGCACGCCGCCGGCACGGGCGCGCCCTCGCCGGTCCCAGTGATCCGGCTGATGATGGCCCTGAAGCTGGCCAGCCTGGCGCAGGGCGCCTCCGGCGTGCGGCCAGCCACCACCGACCTGCTGGAAGCCATGCTCGTCAAGGGCCTGACGCCGGTGGTGCCGTGCCAGGGCTCGGTCGGTGCCTCGGGCGACCTGGCGCCGCTGGCCCACATGGCCGCAACCATGATTGGGGTCGGTGAAATCTTCGTCGGCGACCGGCGCCTGCCGGCGGTCGAGGCCCTGGCCCAGGCCGGCCTTCGCCCCCTGGCCCTGGGCCCCAAGGAAGGCCTGGCCCTGCTGAACGGGACCCAGTTCTCGACCGCCAACGCCCTGGCCGCCCTGTTCGACGCCGAGCGCCTGTTCCAGTCGGCCCTGGTCACCGGCGCCCTGGCTACAGAGGCGGCCAAGGGGTCGGACACGCCGTTCGATCCGCGCATCCACACGCTGCGCCGCCAGCCCGGCCAGATCGAAACCGCCGCCGCCCTGCGCGGCCTGATGGCCGGCTCGGCGATCCGCGACTCCCACCGCGAGGGCGACACGCGGGTGCAGGATCCCTATTGCCTGCGCTGCCAGCCCCAGGTGATGGGCGCGGCGCTGGACGTGCTGCGCCAGGCCGCCGTCACCTTGGCCACCGAGGCCAACGGCGTCTCGGACAACCCGCTGATCTTCCCCGACACCGACGAGGCCCTGTCGGGGGGCAATTTCCACGCCGAGCCGGTGGCCTTCGCGGCCGACATGATCGCCCTGGCCGTCTGCGAGATCGGCTCGATCGCCGAGCGCCGCATCGCCATGCTGGTCGATCCGACCTGCTCGGGCCTGCCGGCCTTCCTGACCCCCAAGCCCGGCCTGAACTCCGGCTTCATGATCCCGCAGGTCACGGCCGCCGCCCTGGTCTCGGAGAACAAGCAGAAGGCCTATCCGGCCAGCGTCGACTCGATCCCGACCTCGGCCAACCAGGAAGACCACGTCTCAATGGCCGCCCACGGCGCCCGGCGCCTGCTGGCCATGGTCGAGGCGGCCGAGGCGGTGATCGGCATCGAGCTGCTGGCGGCGGCGCAGGGTTGCGACTTCCACGCGCCGCTGGCCTCGAGCCCGGCCCTGGAAGCCGTGCGCGGCGTGCTGCGGGCGCGGGTTCCGCACCTGAGCGACGACCGCCACTTCCACCCGGACATGGAGGCCGCCAACGCCCTGGTGCGGTCGGGGGCGGTCGTGGCGGCGGCGGGCGTGGCGTTGCCGGGGGTGGAAGCATGAGTCCCCGCCTCGACCCTCAACCTTGTCATCCCGGACAAGCGCGAAGCGCGCAGATCTGGGACCGACGCCTGAGCGCCGCGCTTCCGGCGGTCCCGGATCTGCGCCCGGCGCCGCCGGGCTTGTCCGGGATGGCAGGATGAGCGGCATGGACTGGCTTCACATCACCCGCGGCGAGGCCCCGCTGGTCGTCAGCATCCCGCACGCCGGGACGATCATCCCGTCCGAGGTCGAGGCGCGGCTGGTCTCGCCGTGGCTGGCGCGCAAGGACGCCGACTGGTGGCTCGAGCAGCTCTACGCCTTTGCCGGCGGCCTGGACGCCACGGTGGTCCGCACCGGCGTCTCGCGCACGGTGATCGACGTCAACCGCGACCCGTCGGGCGCGTCGCTGTATCCCGGCCAGGCCACCACCGGCCTGTGCCCGGTCGACACCTTCGACGGCGAGCCGCTGTACCGACCCGGCCAGGAACCCGACGCCGCCGAGATCGCCGAGCGTCGCGCGACCTTCTTCGATCCCTACCACGCCGCCCTGCAGGCCGAGCTCGACCGGCTGGTCGCGCGCCATGGCAAGGTGGTGCTGTACGACGCCCACTCGATCCGCTCGCGCGCGCCCCGGCTGTTCGACGGCCAGCTGCCGCAGTTCAACATCGGCACGAACAGCGGCGCGGCCTGCGATCCGGGCCTGACCCGCGCCGTCGAGGCCGCCTGCGACGCCACGGGCCTGCCGCGCGTCACCGATGGCCGCTTCAAGGGCGGCTGGATCACCCGCCGCTACGGCCGGCCCGAAACCGCCGTCCACGCCGTCCAGATGGAGCTGGCCTGTCGCGGCTACATCGACGAGCCGGCGGTCCTGACGCCGGACAATTGGCCCACGCCCTACGCTCCGGCCCGCGCCGCGCCGCTGCAGGCCGCCCTCACCGACATACTGAAGGCGTGCCTCGCCTTCGCCTCAGCCTCTCCTCCCCCGCTGCGCGGGTGAGGAGGAAAACAGCCCTCTCAACGCTCGAGACTTCATCATGACCCGCCTCGACAACACCCGCGTCATCCGCCCCGCCACCGGAACCGAACTCACCGCCAAGTCCTGGCTGACCGAGGCTCCGCTGCGGATGCTGATGAACAATTTGCACCCCGACGTCGCCGAGCGGCCCGAGGAGCTGGTGGTCTATGGCGGCATCGGCCGCGCGGCCCGCGACTGGGAGAGCTACGACAAGATCGTCGAGACCCTGCGCCGGCTGGATGACGACCAGACGCTGCTGGTGCAGTCGGGCAAGCCGGTGGGCGTGTTCCGCACCCACGCCGACGCGCCGCGGGTGCTGATCGCCAACTCCAACCTGGTGCCGCGCTGGGCGACCTGGGAGCACTTCAACGAGCTGGATCGCAAGGGCCTGGCCATGTACGGCCAGATGACCGCCGGCTCGTGGATCTATATCGGCGCCCAGGGCATCGTGCAGGGCACCTACGAGACCTTCGTCGAGATGGGCCGCCAGCATCATGGCGGCGACCTTTCGGGCAAGTGGCTGCTGACGGCGGGCCTGGGCGGCATGGGCGGGGCCCAGCCGCTGGCGGCGGTGATGGCCGGGGCCTCGTGCCTGGCCATCGAGTGCCAGCCGTCGCGGATCGAGATGCGCCTGCGCACCGGCTATCTCGACAAGGCCACCGAGAGCCTGGACGAGGCGCTGGCCTGGATCGAGCAGGCCAACGCCTCCAAGACCCCGATCTCGGTCGGCCTGCTGGGCAACGCCGCCGAGCTGCTGCCGGCGATGTTCGCGGCGGGCGTTCGCCCCGATCTGTTGACCGACCAGACCAGCGCCCACGACCCGATCAACGGCTACCTGCCGGCCGGCTGGACCCTGGAGCAGTGGGCGGCGGCCAGGGAGCGCGACCCGCAGAGCGTGAACAAGGCCGCCCGCGGCTCGATGGCGGTGCATGTGCGGGCCATGCTCGACTTCCAGGCCGCCGGCGTGCCCACCGTCGACTACGGCAACAACATCCGCCAGATGGCCCTGGAGGAAGGCGTGACCAACGCCTTCGACTTCCCCGGCTTTGTTCCGGCCTATATCCGGCCGCTGTTCTGCCGGGGGATCGGGCCGTTCCGCTGGGCGGCGCTGTCGGGCGATCCGGAGGACATCAGGAAGACCGACGCCAAGGTCAAGGAGCTGATCCCCGACAATCCCCACCTGCACCACTGGCTGGACATGGCCGCCGAGAAGATCAAGTTCCAGGGCCTGCCCGCCCGGATCTGCTGGGTCGGGCTGGGCGACCGCCACCGGCTGGGCCTGGCCTTCAACGCCATGGTCGCCTCGGGCGAGCTGAAGGCCCCGGTGGTGATCGGCCGCGACCACCTCGACAGCGGCTCGGTCGCCTCGCCCAACCGCGAGACCGAGGGCATGATCGACGGCTCGGACGCGGTGTCGGACTGGCCGTTGCTGAACGCCCTGCTCAACACCGCCTCGGGCGCCACCTGGGTGTCGCTGCACCACGGCGGCGGGGTGGGCATGGGCTTCTCGCAGCACGCGGGGATGGTCATCGTCTGCGACGGCACCGAGGCCGCCGCCAGGCGGATCGAGCGGGTGCTGTGGAACGACCCGGCCAGCGGCGTCATGCGCCACGCCGACGCCGGCTACGACATCGCCCGGGACTGCGCCCGCGAGCACGGGCTGGACCTGCCGGGCATCCTCTAGTGCGCATCCTCCGCGCCGCCGACCGGGTCGCCGCGCCGTGGAAGAACGGCGGCGGCGTCACGCGGGAGGTCGCCGCCTGGCCGCCCGGCGCGGGGCTGGACGGCTTCGATTGGCGGGTCAGCCTGGCCGACGTCGCCGCCGACGGGCCGTTCTCGGTCTTCCCCGGCGTCGGCCGGGTGCTGACGGTGATCGCGGGCGACGGCCTGGTGCTGGAAATCGAGGGCCAGGTCGTGCGCCTGGCGCCCGGCGCGCCCTTCGCCTTTGCGGGCGAGGCTCACGTCACGGCGCGCCTGACCGCCGGCCCGATCCGCGACCTCAACGTCATGGTCCGGCGCGGCGCCTGGACGGCGCGGGTCGAGCCCTGGCGCGGCGATGCCGTCGCGGCCCCGGATGGGCTCACGCTCGTCGTACTGCTGGAGGACGCGCGGAATCTCGCGGCGCTGGACGTGGTTCTTTTCGACGCGGGCGAGGCTGTGACGCTTGATCTTCCGCCGGAAACCAGAGCATTGACCATCGCCTTGCGCACGGACTAGCCGACTATCGGCTAACCACGTTCAGTAAAGCTTCAAGCACAGCCATGGACGCGCGCGACCGCTGGCCGCACTTGGCTTGCCACGTCTTCGCCTTATCTGGCGATTAACCACCCCAAACGCCAAACCTTCCGAAACGATCCATCGACAACTTCAGGACGATTTGATGCAAGCATCGGCTGCGAAGACGCTCGCCCCGCGCAAGCTCGCCCCTTGGACGCGCGGCGCGCTGGGCCTGGCCCTGGTCTTCGCTCCGATGGTGGTGGCGGCGATGGAGAATCCGCACAGGGCGCCCAAGGGCCCCTCGCCGGTCGTCCAGCGCCTGCTGGCCGAGATGGCCGCCAAGCCGCAGACGCCGGTCCGCAAGGAACTGGTCTGGAGCGGATCGGACATAGACGGCGACGGCGCCCCAGACTTCGCCAACCCTACCGGCGGCGCCCCGCGAGGCCACGACGAGTTCGGCGACGGCCAGTTCGGCGCCCGCCGCGACGGCGGCTCGCGCAGCCACGAAGGCGTCGACTACGTGGCCACGGCCGGCCAGGACGTCCAGGCCCCGATCTCCGGCTACGTGACCAAGATCGGCTACGCCTACGCCGGCTCCAGCGACCTGAAGTTCGTCGAGATCAGCAACCCGGCCCTAGGCTACGTCGCCCGCGCCTTCTACGTGAAGCCCGGCGTCGAGGTCGGCCAGGCGGTGCGCCTGGGCGAGACCATCGGGACCGACCAGAGCCTGCAGGCCCACTATCCCGGCATCACCGACCACGTCCACCTGGAGGTGATGCAGCCCGGCGGCGAACGCGTGAACGCGGCCGAGCTGATCACCCGCAAACTGGTGGCGCAGGCTTAGGGGCTCCCGCAACTCACGCACTTGCCCCCTCCGGGCCTTCGGCCCTCCTCCCCCATAGGGGGAAGGGCCTAAAGCGCGGTCTGGCGGGGGAAAGTCGCGAATCCCCTATTTCTTCCGCGTCACCACCACCGGATGGCCATTGTACGCCACGGTCTCGTCGACCGCGTCGAAGTCGACCGGCTTGGCGCCGCCGCCGATGAAGCGGACCTTGATCGTCCGGTTCTCGACCATGCCCTTGAAGCTGCCCGACCGAGCGCCGATCGTCAGGCGGCCCGTCGCGTTGTCGAAGCTCATCGGGATGCGGCTCCAGGCGCCGCGGGCGTAGCCGTTGCTGAGGCCGTCGTCCTCGTAGAGCTCGAACCGGCCATCGGCCCCCGTGTAGACCACCACGGTCAGGGGCGCGTCGGGCTGCTCGCCGACATATTGCTGGACCACCGTGGTCGGCACGATCGAGCCGGCCTTGACGAACAGCGGCATGCGCGACAGCGGCGCGTCGGCCTTGACGGTCTGGCCGCCCTTGAACGCCTTGCCGCTCTCGAAGTCGTACCAGCTGGCCCCCGCCGGCAGATAGACCTGCCGCGAGCGAGCCTTGAACTGGGTGACCGGCGCCACCAGGAACGCCTTGCCGAACAGGTACTCGTCATTGACCTCGCGCGCGGTCTTGTCGGCCGGGAAATCCATCACCAGGCCGCGCATCATGATCCCGTCGCGCTGATAGGTGTCGGCCGCCAGGGTGTAGGTGTAGGGCATCAGCCGGTAGCGGAGCTCGTCATACCAGGCCAGGCTCTTGTAGACTTCGGTCCCCTCGTCGGCGAGGTTGTAGATCTCGCGGAACGGGAACTCGCCGTGGCTGCGGAACAGCGGGCTGAAGGCGCCGAACTGGAACCAGCGCAGGTTCAGCTCCTGCCACTCGGCCCAATGGGCGGGGTCCTTGTTGGTGTAGCGATCCTCGACCGAGAAGCCGCCGATGTCGGTGGTCCAGTTGGGCACGCCCGACATCGACAGGTTCACGCCGGCCGAGATCTGGTCCTTCAGGTCATCCCAGCGCGCGACCACGTCGCCGCTCCACAGAGCCACGCCGTTGCGCTGGATGCCGCCGAAGCCCGAGCGCGACAGGATGAAGCTGCGCTTGTCGGGGTTCAGCGCGCGCTCGCCCTCGAACACGCCCTGGGTGTGGATCAGCGGATAGGAATTGTAGAACTCCGCCCCCGGGCCGATCGCCGTCGGCCCCATGCGCAGGGTGCGCTCGGGGATGTCGAGGTTGGAGTGCATGTCCGGCTCGTCGCTGTCCATCCACCAGGCGTCGACGCCGAAGCCCTTCAGGCTGTCCTTGACCTGGCGCCAGTAGATGTCGCGCGCCTCCTTGGAATAGGGGTCATAGAACGAGTTCAGATAGCCCGGGCCGACCCAGTCCAGCGCGCCCTGCTCAATGTTGCGCTTGTACATGAAGCCCTTGGCGTCGAGCTCCTTGAAGTGTTCCGTTGTCGGATAGAACTTCGGCCAGATCGAGATCATGAAGTGGCCGTTCATCGCGTGGATGTCGTCGACCATCTTCTTGGGGTCGGCGAAGCGGGTCTCGTCGAACTTGTGGCTGCCCCAGGCGTCGTCCTTCCAGTAGCGCCAGTCCATGACCACGTTGTCGATCGGCAGCTTGCGGTCGCGGTACTCCTTGAGCACCCCGACGATCTGGTCCTGGGTCTCGTAGCGCTGGCGGCTCTGCCAGAAGCCGTAGGCCCAGCGCGGCAGGGCCACGGCCTTGCCGGTCAGCTCGCGATAGCCGCCGACCACCTGGTCCAGGTCGCCGCCGGCCACGAAGTAGTAGTCGACCGCATGGGCGACGTCCGAGGTCATGGTCAGCGACTTCTGGTCGGCCGCCGGGATCGGGTTGTTGTGCAGCAGGCCGATATAGCCCTCGTTGGGATCCCACTCGACGCGGATCTTGTGGCGGGTCCCGGCCTGCATCGGGGCGTTGAAGTTGTGGAACCAGGGGTTCCAGTTCTGCCGCCAGCGGTCGATCGCCAGCTTGCCGTCGACATAGACCTTGGCGTAGCTGGACGAGTAGAGCTTGAACTTCTGGACGCCGCTGACCGAGGGCTCGACCGAGCCTTCCCAGACCACGGTGGCGCCCTTGACCGGCTTCTTGTCGGGACCGGTCAGCTCGGCCGGCCAGTTGGGCAGGTCCTTCAGGAAGCGGTAGTCGATGTCCTTCTCGGTCCGGGTCAGCTTCAGCTCGCCCTTGACGTAGTACTTGGCCGTGAAGCCGCCGGCCTTGCCGGCCGCGTCGAAGATCTTCAGGTCGCGCGAGGCCACGTCATAGGGCGTCGGGTCGCCGAACCGGGTGATGCCGTTGTTTTCCCACAGCAGGCCGTAGTTGCGGGTGGACAGCACGAACGGCACGGCGATGTCGCGGTTGTACTGCGCCAGTTCGACGTCCTGGCCATTGTAGTTCATCTGGCCGTTCTGGTGCTGGCCCAGGCCGTAGAAGGCTTCGTCCGTGCCCGGATTGAACTGCTGGCTGACGCTGTAGAAGGTCTTGCCGTCAATGGTCTCGGCCTTGAACGGACGCCGGCCGTTCTCGGCCAGGACCAGCTTGCCGGCCGCGTCGCGGAAGCTGACCTGGCCGTTGGCCAGTGAGACCTCGGCCGAGGCCTTGCCCGCCTTGACCACCACCTTGCCGGCGGCTTCCGCGACCGTGAACGCGCCGCCTGGCTTGGCCGTCACCATCAGGCTCGGCGGCGTATCCAGGCTGTCGGTCGGGGTGGCCGTGACGTGGATGATGCGCTCGCCCATCACCTGCAGCCGCACCTTCTTGGCCGGTCCCGAGGCGGGGGTGACGACCACCCCGTCGGCGGTCTTCTCGAAGGCGCCGTCCAGCGCCAGGGCGCTGGTCGAGGCCAGGAGGGTCAGCGTGAGGCCGGCGAACAGGGCCTTGGGCAGCATGCGCATCGTTCTTCCCTATGATCTTGATTGTGTCGCCGCCCATCCCGGCGAACGCCAGGACGAGCGGTTGAATGGCGGACGCTAGTAGGTGGCCAGCTTGACCTTCGGCGCCTGCGGCAGGGTGGTCAGGTTCAAGCCGTGATCGACCTGGTCGCCGTTCCACAGGCGGTCCTCGATCCCGGCCAACATGAACCGCTCGGCCTTGGCCGAGTCGAAACCGACGCGGGCCCGATAGCCGGTGACCAGGAACGCGTTGGGCGACAGCCGGCCGATCAGGGCGCCCGCCGCGCCGCCGATCGGGGTCTTCGAGCCGTCGCCGGCCACCATCTTGTGGAAACGCAAATGCCCCCTCCCCTGTTGGCCGTCTGTCTTGCGAAGCCTCGCCGCGACAGCCTCGTTACCGCTACCATATAAGTACGACAAATAGCCGAGCCGATCGGCTTTGCAAGGCGATTTAGGTCAGGCCCGCTCAGGCCGCTCGGGCGTCCTATCGAGGATAGGCGAAGGCCGATCGATCCGGGCAAAAAAAATCCGCGCATCGTCCGCAGGGGGAACGATGCGCGGCGAAGAAGCCGCGCGGGTTCAGGGAGACGAATCCCGCGCCGTTGGCGCGTGTGAAGCCGGAAATCGCCGCGCGACGCCTGCTTCACACAAATAGTTATAATCATACAAATCACCCTGGCAAGCGATTTGATAGCGCTATCATCAGCCCAGAGGTTCGGCGCGGCAGTGGCGCGCGATGAACTCGTCATGGGTCGGCAGGCCCTGGACGATCTGGGCGATGGTCTGGCGAACGCCGGCCAGGCGGCGCTCGATGTCGGCCAGGGGCGCCACGTCGGCCAGCCGGTCATAGTGGTTGGGCTCGACGCCCTGCCCCAGGAACACCGCCAGCCAGCTGGGCTCGGCGAACAGCTGGTCGTCGAACCGCGCGATCCGGCCGCGAGCCCGGAACAACTCGATCTTGTGCGCCAGGCTGTCGGGGATCGCCATGTCCTTGCAGTAGCGCCACAGTTCGGAATCGTCCCGCTCGGTGGCCTTGTAGTGCAGGACGATGAAGTCGCGGATCTGCTCGTACTCGATCTTCGACAGGCGGTTGTATTCCTCGACCGTGGCCTCGTCCCGGACACCCACCGGCAGCAGGGACAGCAACCGGAAGATCCCGGTCTGGATCATGTGGATGCTGGTCGATTCCAGCGGCTCCATGAAGCCGCTGGCCAGGCCCAGGGCCACGACGTTCTTGTTCCAGGCCTTCTTGCGGCGGCCGGCGGTGAAGCGCAGCGGCCGCGGGTCGGCGCGCGGCGCGCCGTCCAGATTGGCCAGCAGGGTGGCGGCGGCCTCGTCGTCGCTGATGAATGGGCTGGAATAGACGTAGCCGTTGCCGATCCGGTGCTGCAAGGGGATGCGCCACTGCCAGCCGGCCTTGCGCGCGGTCGAGCGGGTGTAGGGCGTCCGAGGCGAGACGCTGTCGCAGGGCAGGGCCAGGGCCCGGTCGCACGGCAGCCAGTGCGTCCAGTCCTCGTAGCCGGTCTTCAGGGTCTGCTCGATCAACAGGCCGCGGAACCCCGAGCAGTCGACGAAGAAGTCGCCCTCGATCCGCTTGCCGCCCTCCAGCTCCAGGGCCTCGATGAAGCCGTCGGCCGCGCGCTGCTTGACCTCGACAATCTTGCCCTCGATGCGCTTGACCCCGCGCTTCTCGGCGTAGTCGCGCAGATAGCGGGCGTAGAGGCCGGCGTCGAAATGGTAGGCGTAGCCCAGCTGGGGCAGTTCGGGCGGCAGGTCGCGAGGCGGGATGACGAACTTGCCCTCCCGCGCCGCCACGGTCGCCAGCGAATAGTCGCCGATCGCGCTGGTGTCGCCGTGCTGGCGAAGCCGCATCCAATAGTGATGGAACGACACCGCCTCGATGGGCATGCCGTGGAGGCCGAACGGGTGAAAATAGCTATGGCCCAGCCGCGTCCAGTCGCGGAACTCGATGCCCAGCTTGAAGGTGGCCTGGGTCTTCTTGACGAAGTCGATCTCGTCGATGCCCAGCATGCTGTTGAGGAACTGCATCGGCGGAATGGTGGCCTCGCCCACCCCGACCGTGCCGATCTCGTCGGACTCGATCACGCAGATCTCGCCGACCCGGCCCTTCATGGCGTGGGCCAGCGTCGCGGCCGCGATCCAGCCGGCGGTTCCACCGCCGACGACGACGAACTTGGAAGGCGCTTTATCGGTCATGTCGCGGATTACCCGTCATGCATCGCGCGGGCAGGCTAAACGCCTTCGCCCGGCGCGCGGAACAAAAAAAGCCCCCGCCCCGTCCCGGCTGGGCCGGGACGGAACGGGGACCGGTTCAGAGGGTCGCCGAAACGGCCCTAGAACGTGCCGCGGAGCACGATCGAGTAGCGGCGGTCGGCCGTGACCCAGTTGTGCTTGGTAAAGCCCTCTTCGGGCCTGCCGGGATAGGTGACCAGAATCCTGGTCTTGGCGTTTGACAGGTTGGCCGCCTGGAAGCCGATCTTCAGCGCGTCGTTGACGGTATAGAACACCGAGCCGTCCAGCTGGCCGTAGTCGTCGTACCAGGCCGGGATGTTGATGTTCGCGGCCGTGGTGGTCAGCAGGTAGCGCTCGCGCCAGTTATAGGCCAGGCGCGCCGAGACCTTGCCCAGGTCGTAGAGCGCCGCGACGTTGTAGCTGGTCCTCGACATGCCCTCGAGCGGCAGGTCCTTGACCTGCGCGTTGGTGATCTGAGTGTTGTCGTAGGGGTTGGCCGAAGCGTTGCGGGTGCCCTTGCTGTCGATATAGGTGAAGTTGGCCTGCACGCCGAAACCACGCAGCGCGCCGGGCAGGAAGTCGTAATACTGCTGATAGGCGACTTCGAAGCCCTTAACCTTCCCGTGACCGGCGTTGTACGGCTGGGTCACCAGGACGGTGCGGGTCACGCCGTTGTTGGTGAAGTCGATGTTGGTCGCGACGTTGTCGATGAAGTTGTAGACATCCTTGTAGAACGCCGTCGCCGTCACGCTGCCGGTCGCGTTGAAATACCACTCATACGACAGGTCGTACTGGGTCGAGCGGATCGGCTTCAGCTCCGGATTGCCGGCGTTGGCCGTATATCGATAGACGCAGTTGGCCTGGGAACCGCCAGGGATGCTGTTCGTGCAGACGCCGCCGACGATGAAGCCATTGGAGGCGCCGATCGAGTAGTTCGGCGCCAACTGCTGGAAGTCCGGACGGACGATGGATTTGGCCGTCGCGAAACGGATGAACATCTCCGGGCTGAGCTTCAGGCGCACGTTCAGGCTGGGCAGGAGGCTCACATAGTCGCGGCCGCCCTTGTTGGGGCTGGAGGCCCCGTTCCCGAACGCCTGGTCGGCGGCGGGGATATCGGAGCTGGTGCTGCCGTTGTTGACCGGGAAGGTCTGGGTGCCCTGGGCCTGGGTCTCGGTCTTGACGACGCGCAGGCCGATGTTGCCGTCGATCTCGCGCTGGTCGCCCCACAGCGAAACGTCGTGGCCGAACCGCAGCAGGCCGTAGGCCGCCAGGGTCTCTTCCTTCTGGTGATTGATGCTGCCCTTGCCGCCGAACTGGGTCTGCTCGTCGAAGACGCCGTTGAACGCGCGCCAGCCGCCACCGTTCGCCCGCGCGATTCGGTCGATCACCTGCGAGGTGTCGCCGTAGTTGTTCACGAAGGCCGCAGTCGGCATCACGAACGCCGCGGGGAGCTTGGCCTTGCCGCGGAAGTAGTTGTCGAAGGCGAAGACCCCGTAATAGCCCTGGTAGGCGTCCAGCGTGGTGATCGGGCCGCTCGCCGACCAACTCGGCGCCACCGTGTCCCATCGATAGCTGGTTTCGCGGGTGGTCGCCTGGCGGAAGGTGTGGCGGACGCCGAAGCGGAACGACTTCAGCCAGCTGCCTTCGTCGAAGCTGTAGTCGCCGTCGAACCGCTCGGCCCACTCGGCCGCGTCGTTGCGGTCGTGGTGGTCCATCGCCGCCAGCAGATAGTAGTTGGCCGGATTGGCCAGGAAGGCCGCGTCGTTGTTGACCGTGATCTGGGGCAGGTCCCCGGTCAGGTCCAGGGTAGCGGGCAGGGTCGCGCCGTTCAGCGAGTTGAACGCGGTGTTATCGACCACCTTGGTCTTGGCGTAGATGTACTGGATGTCGGCGCTGAACGCCCACTTGTCGTTGGGGTTGTACTTCAGGTTCAGCGAGTAGTCCGAGGTCACCGAGCTGCGGTTGGCGAAGCGGGTGTCGATCAGCGACGAGCCGAGTTCCGTGCCGTTGGGCGCGTTGGCCATCGTGCCTTTGATGAAGTGGCCGGTATCGCTATACGTGAAGCTGCTCCCGGCCGCCGGGCCGTTGCCCGATCCGGGGTTGAAGCCGTTGGCGCGTTCAGTCGAGGCCTGCGACGCCGACGAGCGCAGGAAGTGCAAGGTGCCTTCCCACTGCTCGTTCGGGCGCCATTGCAGGACGGCGTCGATGCCCTTGCGCTCGCGCTCGAACTCCAGGCTGCGGTAGCCGTAGCCGCCGGGGACGTACACCGTCTTGCCGGGAACCAGGTCGGTGCGGACGTTGTACGGGTCGACCGACATGGTGTCGGTGCGGCTGGAGAGCTTGGAGTCGGACAGGTCGACCAGGAAGCCCACCTCGCCGATATTGGTGTCCCAGCGGTTGCTGTAGAGGACCGAGCCGCTGGGCTCCCATTTCCGGGACAGGTCGCCCCAGCTGGAGTCTAGCGAATAGGCGAGGATACGCTTCTTGGAATCGAACGGCATGCGGGTGCGCAGGTTGACGGTGCCGCCCACGCCGCCTTCGATGATGTCGGCCGCCGGGTTCTTGTAGACGTCGACGCCGGCCATCAGCTCGGGCGGCACGTCTTCGAAGCTCAGGGTGCGGCCGGCCTTGGCCGAGAAGCTGTCGCGGCCGTTCAGTTCGCCGCGCACCCAGCTGAGGCCGCGAACCTGCACGCCGCTGCCTTCGACCGAGATGCGGTCGGCGTCGCGGGGATCCGCGGTACGGCCGATGGTGACGCCCGAGACGCGCTGTAGGGCCTCGGTGACGCTGCGGTCCGGCAAGGCGCCGATGTCGGTCGAGGTGATCGAATCGACCATCTGCTCGGCGTTCTGCTTCAGCTTCTGCGCCGACTGGATGGCGGCCCGCTGGCCGGTGACGACGATTTCTTCGACCGTGTCCACGGACTGCGCCGGCGCCGTCTGCGCGGCGGCGACGGCGGGCAGCGCGCCGCAAATGACGAGCGCCGACGCGCTCATGAGCATGGCGCCGCGACGAGAATTACGAGGCAACATTCGGTTTCCTTCCCCAAGATTGAGATCCGTCCCGACACTCTTCAGGGGCGTCGGTGACGTGCGCCGCACGTGGCGATCACACGATCTGCTGCAGACCATCAATCATATAATTCCGACATTCAAGCCGAAATTGATAGCGCTATCATTTCGGTCGGCGGAGGCGACTTTTTGGCCACAAGCTTTGCAGTAAACCCGCGTAACGTCAGGAGAATCACAGCCTCAAGTCGCTTCGCACAATGCGTCACAGCGCCTCAGGCGTTTGCGACTATCATTATAATACTATAAATGCCGGAGGCAGATTATGAGGCGGCTTGGCCGCGACGTTAGGGCTGGTTATGAGTCAGGGAAACGGGGGCGGCAGGTTCCGCAGCGGTCACAGCTACGGAAAGCTGGATCGCGACGGGTTCATCCATCGCAGCTGGATGAAGAGCCAGGGCCTGCCGGACGACGTGTTCGACGGCCGGCCGGTGATCGGCATCTGCAACACCTGGTCGGAAATCACCCCCTGTAACGCGGGCCTGCGCGACATCGCCGAGCACGTGAAGCGCGGCGTGTGGGAAGCCGGCGGCCTGCCGCTGGAGTTCCCGGCCATCTCGCTGGGCGAGACCCAGATGCGACCGACGGCCATGCTGTTCCGCAACCTGCTGGCCATGGACGTCGAGGAATCGATCCGCGGCAACCCGATCGACGGCGTCGTGCTGCTGGGCGGCTGCGACAAGACCACGCCGGGCCAGATGATGGGCGCGGCCAGCGTCGACCTGCCGACCATCGTCGTCTCCTCCGGCCCGATGCTGAACGGCAAGTTCCGCGGCAAGGACATCGGTTCGGGCACCGACGTGTGGAAGTTCTCCGAGGCCGTGCGGGCCGGCGAGATGACCCTGCCGGAATTCATGTCGGCCGAGAGCGGCATGAGCCGCTCGCCCGGCACCTGCATGACCATGGGCACCGCCTCGACCATGGCCGCGATCGTCGAGGCGATGGGCATGAGCCTGCCCTACAACGCCTCGATCCCGGCCGTGGACGCCCGCCGCGCCGCCATGGCCCACCACACCGGCCGCACCATCGTGCGCATGGTGCACGATGGCCTGACCATGTCGCAGGTCGCCACCCGCGCCGCCTTCGAGAACGCCCTGCGCGTCCACGCCGCGATCGGCGGCTCGACCAACGCCGTGGTCCACCTGCTGGCCCTGGCCGGCCGACTGGGCGTCGAGCTGAGCCTCGAGGACTTCGACACCCTGTCGCGCGACGTGCCGCTGCTGGTCGACCTGCAGCCCTCCGGCCGTTTCCTGATGGAGGACCTGCACTACGCCGGCGGCCTGCCAGCGGTGATGAAGCAGATGGCCCCTTTCCTGAACCCCGAGGCCCAGACCGTCTCGGGCCAGCGGATCGGCCAGCAGTACGAGACGGCCGAGGTGTTCAACCCCGAGGTCATCCGCAGCGTCGAGGCTCCGGTGAAGCCCGACAGCGGCATCTGGGTGCTGCGTGGCAACCTGGCCCCCGGCGGGGCGGTGATCAAGCCCAGCGCCGCCAGTCCCGAACTGCTGAGCCATAGGGGCAAGGCCGTGGTGTTCGAGACCATCGAGGACTTCAAGGCCCGCATCGACGACCCGGCCCTGGACGTCGATGCGGGCTCGATCCTGGTGCTCAAGGGCTGCGGCCCCAAGGGCTATCCGGGAATGCCGGAAGTCGGCAACATGCCCCTGCCGCGCAAGCTTCTCGAAAAGGGCGTCAAGGACATGGTCCGCATCAGCGACGCCCGGATGAGCGGCACGGCCTTCGGCACGGTGATCCTGCACGTCGCGCCGGAGTCCGACGCCGGCGGCCCGCTGGCCGTCGTGCGCGACGGCGACGAGATCGCGCTGGACGGTCCGAGCCGGTCGCTGAACCTGCTGATCTCCGACGAGGAGCTGGCCAGCCGCCTGGCCGCCTGGCGCGCCGATCCGCCGGCGCCCAAGGCGATCCGCGGCTACGCCAAGCTCTACATCGACCACGTGCTGGGCGCCGACAAGGGCGCGGATCTGGACTTCCTGGTCGGCGCCAGCGGCTCGGTCGTCACCCGCGAGTCGCACTAGATGAATCCCATGGACAACTCCGTCACGATCTTCGGCGACTGGGGCACCTCGCGCCTGCGGCTCTATTTGCGCCAGGGCAAGAGCGTGCTGGACCGCCGCGACGGGCCGGGCGTCGGCTCGCTGGGCGGGGCCTCGCCGCGCGAGACCTTCCTGGACCTGGTCGGCGACTGGCGCGAGGCAAGGCCCTCGCTGGCCCTGCTGTGCGGCATGGTCGGATCGCGCAACGGCTGGGCCGAGGCGGCCTACGCCCCCTGCCCGGCCGGCGCCGCCGACATCCGCGCGCGACTGCTGCATCTCGACGCCGACGGCCTGCCGGTCGCCATCGTCCCGGGCCTGTCGTGCCGCAACGCCCTGGGCGGACCGGACGTGATGCGCGGCGAGGAAACCCAGATCCTGGGCGCGCTCGAACTGGATCCCGCCCTCAAGCAGGGCCGGCGCCTGCTGGCCTTGCCCGGCACCCACACCAAATGGGTGGTGGTCGAGGACGGGACGATCACCAGCTTCCTGACCGCGCCGGTCGGTGAACTCTACGCCCTGCTGCGCGAACACTCGATCCTGGCCAAGGCCGCGCCCGGCGACGGCCCTGAATCGCCCGAGGGCTTCGCCCGCGGCGTCGCCCGGGTCGTCGAGCAGGGTCCCGCGCGCCTGCCGCACCTGATCTTCGAGACCCGCAGCCGGCAGCTGCTGGACGGCCTGCCCAAGGACGAGGCCATGGGCTTCCTGTCGGGCCTGCTGATCGGCGGCGACGTCGCGGCCACCTCGAGCTGGTTCGGGGACCTGGGCCAGGTGTCGCTGATCGGCGCACCCGCCCTGAGCGCCCTCTACGCCCAGGCCATCGCCGCCTGCGGCGGTTCCAGCGCCGCCGTCGACGGCGACGCGGCCGTCCTGGCCGGACTAACAGCCTTGTCGTCAGATCAGAACAGTGGAGTCCACGTCCTTGCCTAACCCGACCGCCGCGAAGACTCCGCCCATCGTCGCCATCCTGCGCGGCGTGAAGTCCGACGAGATCGTCGACATCGCCGCCGCCCTGGTCGACGCCGGGATCGAGGCCATCGAAGTGCCGCTGAACTCGCCCGACCCGCTGGTGACCATCGGCAAGCTGTGCGCCGCGTTCGGCGACCAGGTCCTCTGCGGCGCGGGCACGGTGCTGTCGCCGGAAGCCGTCGACCAGGTGGCCGGCGCCGGCGGCAAGCTGATCGTCACCCCCAACACCGACGCCTCGGTGATCTCGCACGCGGTGGCCCTGGGCCTGACCGTCATGCCGGGCTTCGCCACGCCCAGCGAGGCCTTCGTCGCCGTCAAGGCCGGGGCCAGGGCGCTGAAGCTCTATCCGGCCGGCACCTACGGCCCCGGCCACATCAAGGCGGTGCGCGACGTGCTGCCCAAGGACATCGCGGTCTACGCCGTCGGCGGGGTGGGCGCGGCCAATCTGAAGCCGTGGATCGAGGCCGGCGTCGCCGGCATCGGGGTCGGCGGCGAACTCTACCGCCCGGGCTACACCGCGCAGGAGGTCGGCCAGCGAGCCAAGGCCCTGGTCGCCGCCTGGGCCGAACAGACCGCATAGCAACGATAAAGAGAAACCGGGCCCAAAGGGGGGACTCCAATGAGAACCATCGATTTCGTCATCCTGGCGATCTACGCCGTCGCCATCTTCGCCCTGGCCCAGTGGGTCAGCCGCGACAAGGGCGGCCATCGGAAGGACTCCACCGACTACTTCCTGGCTGGCCGGGCCCTGCCCTGGTGGGCGATCGGCGCCTCGTTGATCGCCGCCAACATCTCGGCCGAGCAGATCATCGGCATGAGCGGCTCGGGCTACGCCCTGGGCCTGGCCATCGCCTCCTACGAGTGGATGGCGGCCCTGACCCTGCTGATCGTCGGCAAGTTCTTCCTGCCGATCTTCCTGAAGAACAACATCTCGACCATGCCGCAGTTCCTGGAGCAGCGGTACGGGCCCAGCGTGCGCAACGTGATGGCGGTGTTCTGGCTGGTGCTCTACGTCTTCGTGAACCTGACCTCGATCCTGTGGCTGGGCTCGATCGCCATCCACACGGTGACCGGCGTCGACCAGATGACCGCCCTGGTGATCATCGGCGTGTTCGCCCTGGCCTATCAGCTGTGGGGCGGACTGAAGGCCGTGGCCCTGACCGACATCGTCCAGGTGGCCCTGCTGATCACCGGCGGCCTGATCATCGTGTTCCTGTCGCTGAACAAGATCGGGCACGGCGACGTGCTGGCCGGCTTCCACCAGCTGACCGTCCAGTTCCCCGAGAAGTTCGACATGATCCTCAGCAAGGACAACCCGCACTACAAGGACCTGCCGGGCCTCAGCGTCCTGTTCGGCGGCCTGTGGGTGATGAACGTCAGCTACTGGGGCTTCAACCAGTACATCATCCAGCGCGCCCTCGGCGCCAAGGACATCGCCGAGGCCCAGAAGGGCATCGCCCTGGCCGCCTATCTGAAACTGCTGATGCCGGTGATCGTGGTGCTGCCGGGCATCGCCGCCCTGGTGCTGGTCCCCGGCCTGGCCAAGCCCGACCAGGCCTATCCGGAGATGATGAAGCTGTTGCCGCCCGGCGTCCTGGGCCTGGTGTTCGCCGCCCTGGTGGCCGCGATCGTCGCGTCGCTGGCCGCCAAGATCAATTCGATCGCCACCATCTTCACCCTGGACGTCTACGCCAAGATCAGGACCGGCTCGAGCGAGCGCCATCTGGTCGCCGTGGGCCGCGTCACCGCCATCGCCGCGGTGATCGTCGGCATCGCCATGGCCAAGCCGCTGCTGGGCAAGGCCGAGCAGGCCTTCCAGTTCATCCAGGACTTCACCGGCTTCTTCACCCCGGGCATCGTGGTGATCTTCATGCTGGGCCTGTTCTGGAAGCGCGCCACCACCGCCTCGGCCCTGGTGGCCGCGATCGGCGGCGCGGCCCTGTCGGGCGCCTTCTTCGTGGCCGACAAGATGGGCGTGTTCGTGATCCCGTTCATGAACCGCGTGGGCTTGGTGTTCCTGCTGACCCTGGCCGCCGCGATCCTGGTCTCGCTGGTCGCGCCCCAGAAGAAAGAGGTCAACGTCGTGTCGCTGGAGGGGGTCAGCTACAAGACCACCACCGGCTTCAACATCGCCGGCCTGGGCGTGATCGTGATCCTGGTCGCCCTCTACGCGACCTGGTGGTGAGGCTTGGGGCGGCGGTTCGGGTCGAAAACCGCCCGAACCTGACCCCGAAGGCCCCGTCACGGTTGCCGTGGCGGGACTTTCATCTTTGACATGATTGTTCCGAGCGTGGACGAAGCAGGCTACACAAGGTCTGACCTATTCTGACGACGACCGTTTCAAGAAGCGTTTTAGGGGCGACAACTTGGTGATCCGTACACAGCCAGGCCTCAGTCTGACCTATGGACTGGTCGAGTCCCTGGGACAGGCCATCGTCACGGGCGAATACGCCCAGGTCGGCTTTCCCACCGAGGGCGAGCTGTCCAAGAAGTTCGGCGCCAGCCGCACGGTGACGCGCGAGGCGGTCAAGATGCTGACCGCCAAGGGCCTGCTCAGCGCCCGCCCGCGCCACGGCACGGTGGTCGAGCCCGAGACCGAGTGGAACCTGCTGGACCCTGACGTCCTGCGCTGGATGCTGGAGCGCAAGTTCTCGCTGCGCCTGCTGGCCGAGTTCACCGAGATGCGGCTGGGCATCGAGCCCGCCGCCGCCGCCCTGGCCGCCCGCAACGCCGACGAGACGGGCCTGGACGGCATCCGCAAGGCGCTGAACCGCATGAAGGTCGCCGCCGAGGGCGAGGACGATCCGCTGACGGCCGACATCGCCTTCCACGTGGCGATCCTCAACGCCACCAAGAACCCGTTCTATCGCGACCTGCACGAGCTGGTGAACACCGCCCTGCGGATCTCGATCCGCTTCACCAACCGCATCAAGGGCCGCACCGCCTCGATCCCCTCGCACGAGGACGTGGCCAAAGCCATCTTCGCCCGCGACGCCGAGGCGGCCCAGAAGGCCATGCAGGTGATCCTGGTCGACGTGCTGGATCTGATCCGCGCCGCCTCGCCCGAGACCGAGTCCGAAGCGGCCCGTCGCGACGCCTGAGCGGCCTGCGCGATCGACCTTGCGCGCGGCCGGCTCCCGGCTAAGATTGACAACGTTGTCACACAAAGTCCGCAGAGGCTGATCGAGGAAACGCCATGCTCAAAGCCTTCCAGGCCCTTCCAGGCGTCCTGGCCGCCTGCGCCCTGATGTCGGCCCTGGCCGCCCCGCCGGCCGCCGCGCGCGAGATCTCGCCCCAGGATCAGGTCAAGGCCATGACCCGGGGGATCAACGTCCTGGGCTACGACCCGCTGTGGAAGGACCCGGCCAAGGGCCGCTTCCAGATGCGGCACTTCAAGACGATCAAGGATGGCGGCTTCAATACCGTGCGGCTGAACCTGCACGCCTTCGCGCACATGGACGCCGACAACCGGCTGGACCCCGCCTGGTTGAAGACCCTGGATCAGGTGGTCGACGCTGCCCTGGCCCAGAAGCTGACCGTCATCCTCGACGAGCACGACTTCGACGCCTGCGGCGAGGATCCCGCGACCTGCCAGCCCAGGCTGATCGCCTTCTGGAAGCAGATCGGCGAACACTACAGGGACGCGCCGGACCGGGTGGTGTTCGAACTGCTGAACGAGCCCTGCAAGGGCCTCACCGACGAGGTGTGGAACGCCTGGATCGCCGAACTTCTGCCCGTCGTAAGGGCGACCAATCCCACCCGCAACGTCGTCGTCGGCCCGGCCTTCTGGAACAATATCGGCCATCTGGACCAGCTGAAGCTGCCGGAGGGCGACCGCCACCTGATCGCCACCGTCCACTACTACCTGCCCATGGAGTTCACCCACCAGGGCGCGTCGTGGAACCCCGCCACGCCCAAGACCGGCGTGACCTGGGGTACGGACGCCGAGCGCCAGCGGATGAAGACCGACTTCGACGGCGTCCAGGCCTGGGCCAAGGCCCACGGCCGGCCCATGCTGCTGGGCGAGTTCGGCGCCTACGACAAGGGCGACATGGCCTCGCGTGTCGCCTACACCGCCGCCGCCGCCCGCGAGGCGGAGGCCCGCGGCTGGGCCTGGGCCTATTGGCAGTTCGACAGCGACTTCATCGCCTACGACATCGGCAAGGACGCCTGGGTGGCGCCGATCCACGGGGCGCTGGTTCCGCGATAGACCGAAAACGGCTGTCATCCCGGACGAGCGCGCAGCGCGAAGATCCGGGACCGACGCGTGAACGCATGCGTTTCCGGCGATCCCGGATCGGCGGCCTTTCGGGCCTTGTCCGGGATGACAATGCGGCGGGCCGAAAAGGAACCAGACCGCTGGTGACAGGGAAGGCGTTTCGCGCCATTCCATCCGGCGCCGTGACCTCCCCACACAGGAACTCCCCCGTGCAGAAGCCCTATGTCGCCGCCCCGAACCGCTATGACGCCATGCCCTACCGCCGCACCGGCCGCAGCGGGCTGGACCTGCCAGCGATCTCGCTGGGCCTGTGGCAGAACTTCGGAGGCGCGGACGTGTTCGAGACCGGCCGCGCCATCCTGCGTCGCGCCTTCGACCTGGGCGTCACCCATTTCGACCTGGCCAACAACTACGGCCCGCCCTACGGCTCGGCCGAGGAGAACTTCGGCAAGGTCATGGCCAGCGACTTCGCCGCCCACCGCGACGAGCTGGTGATCTCCACCAAGGCCGGCTGGGACATGTGGCCGGGGCCCTACGGCGGCGTCGGCGGCTCGCGCAAGTACCTGATCGCCAGCTGCGACCAGAGCCTCAAGCGCATGGGGCTGGACTATGTCGACATCTTCTACTCGCACCGCGTGGACCCCAAGACGCCGCTGGAGGAGACCATGGGCGCCCTGGCCCACCTGCACCGGCAGGGCAAGGCGCTGTACGTGGGGATCTCGTCCTATTCGCCGGAGCTGACCCGCCAGGCCGCCGCCATCCTGAAGTCGGAAGGCGTGCCGCTGCTGATCCACCAGCCGTCCTATTCGATGCTGAACCGCTGGATCGAGGACGAGCTGCTCGACACGCTGGAGGACCTGGGCGTCGGCTGCATCGCCTTCTCGCCCCTGGCCCAGGGCATGCTGACCAGCAAGTACCTCGGCGGCGTGCCCCAGGACTCCCGCGCGGCCCGCGAAGGCTCGCTGGGCGGCCACCTGCTCAGCGCCGACAACCTGGCCCGCATCCAGGCGCTGAACGAGATCGCCAAGGCCCGCGGCCAGACCCTCGCCCAGATGGCCCTGGCCTGGGTGCTGCGCGACCCGCGCGTCACCTCGGCCCTGATCGGCGCGCGCACCGTGGCCCAGCTGGAGGACTCCCTGGCGGCGCTGAACACCCTGGACTTCACGGCGCAGGAGCTGGGCGAGATCGACCGCCACGCGACCGAGGGCGCGATCGACCTGTGGAAGGTTTCGTCGACCCTGGCCGCCTCGGACCTGCCCAAGGGCTGACTGCATCTTGCGGTGGAACGCCTTCGGAATACAATCACCCCATGACCGTGGGGGCCGAAGGCTTGGACCAGACAGTAAGGGGCATGGACCGGCTGACCGCGCGTGAGCGCGACTGCCTGCGCCTGGTGGACGAGCATCTCAGCTCCAAGGAGATCGCGCGCCGCCTGGGCCTGTCCAAGCACACCGTCGACTGGCATCTGGACAAGGCGCGGCGACGGCTCGGGGCCGCCGACCGCTACGAGGCGGCGCGCCTGGTCTCGCCGCGCGGTCAGGCCTCCCCTTCTTCTTGTTCTCCCCCCTCTTCTTGTTCTCCCCCCTCTTCCTCCCCCTCCCCCCCTCCGATCGCGTCGGGGTCCGACGCGACGGGGCTAGCCCCCACGCCTTCCTCCGGGTCTCTTGACCCCGTCGAGGTTTCGCGATCCCCCGGCCCACAGGCCGAAGGCCGCGACATCGAGGAAGGAACAGCACGTGCCGCCACTCACGGACTCCCAGAAGGACGCGATCGACCAGGCCATCAGCCTGCGCCGCGACGCCCTGAACTTTCACGAGACCTGGCCGACCCTCAATTCGCAGGACGACCTGGCGCCGGCCTTCACCTGGACGGAACTGGAACGACAGCTCGCCAGCCTGGCGGCGACCACCCAGAGCGCCCTGATGGCGCCGGACCTGGTCAGCGCGACCCGCAAGCAGGCCAGTTTCAAGCCGCCGGAAATGGTGCTGCGCGAGATCCTCTGCGTGGCGGGCGCCTTGATGGACGAGAGCTTCCTGCCGCCCGGCCAGGGCCGTTCGGAAATTGGGGAGGCCCCAATGACCTGACGCTCGGCCAACGGCTGGCCTTCATCGCCGCCGTGATGCTCGCGACCACCTTCGCGTTCGGCTCCTTGCTCGCCGGCCTGCACGCCCTTCAGGGCCTGTTCTAGACCGCCGCGTCCCGATCGCGCTCCCAAGCCTCACCCCGATGACGCGCCGTCCGCCCCAGGCCCACGCGGCGCGAGGAGAACCGCCATGCTCAAGGAACGCCGCAACGCCGCCGAGGCCGTCGCCGAGGCCCTGTTCGCCGCCGAGAAGGCCATCGACGCGGCCATCGCCAGCACCGCCGCCCTGACCACCCTGATGCCGGCCTCGCGGGAAGCCGCCAACCTCTCGGTGATGGTCGGCCAGGACGCCCTGATCAGTGCGATCGAGACGATGCGCGCCCTGGGCGTGGCCCGGCAGAACATTCTCGAAACCCACCAGGGCCTCAGCAAGGCCCAGCACGACATCGGCCTCTCGGCCGTCTCGTTCGGCGGCGGCGGCAAGAAGCCCCCCGCCTTCCTGATCGGCGGCCTGCGGGCGGTGCCGACCACGCGCGACGTCGCCTGACCCCTCCCCGCTCAGGTCTCGCGCCGCGGGCCCGATCATGCACCCCCACATATGATCGGGCCCGTGACTTCAGGGATCGGTTCGGGCCACGGAACGGGTTATCCTGCGGCCTCGACTCGCCGCCGGATCCCGCCTCGGAACCCTGCCGATGTACGTCCAGACTCCCGACCAGCTGTTCAGCCTCGCCTTGCTGCTGGCCTGCTGCGGCCTCGCCGTCTGGCGCGGGCGCTGGGTCGAGCGGGTCGCCGCGGCGGCGATGGCCGTGGCCTGGTTCGTCAGCCCCCTGGTCCAGGACGACCACCAGACCCTCGGCGCCCAGAGCGGCGTGCTGATCGTCGACCTCCTGCTGCTGCTGGTCCTGCTGCACCTGGCCCTGACGACGGACCGCTGGTGGACCATGACGGCGACGGCGTTCCAGGGCGTCACCGCCCTGATCCACCTGGCCGCCGCGATCGACCGCCAGATCTTCCCCCGCGCCTACTACGTAGCCGGCAGCCTGATCAGCGACTTGGTGATGGGCGCCCTGCTGGTGGGCGCCTGGAACGCGGGCCGGCGCTCGAAACCACCTCCGGGCGAGTTCGCCTGACGCCGTTTGGCCTCCTTACGATCATTTAATCCGGTGAACAGCGTTTCTCGGTTAGAAGGCGTGGGCTGTTCAAAATTATCGGAGCTGAGGTGGTCGTGCATCAACGGATCAAAAAACGCGGCCTGGGTTCGACTGCGTTACCCGTGGTGCTCTGCATCGGCGCCCTGGGGCTGTCCGCGTGCGACCATGGCGACAAGGCCAAGGCCAAGACGCCCAAGCCCTCCCTGACCGCCAGCCAGACCGTCAGCGTGGCCGCGGTGACCATCCAGTCGCTGCCGCGGATCATCAACGCCTCGGGCACCGTCACGCCCTGGGAAGAGGTGCCCGTCGGCGCCGAGACCGGCGGCCTGACCGCGGTGTCGGTCAACGCCGAGGAAGGCCAGGTCGTGCGCCAGGGCCAGATCCTGGTCGCCCTGAACGACACCATGCTGCGCGCCCAGCTGCACCAGCAGGAAGCGGCCGTGGCCAGCGCCAAGGCCACCCTGGCCGAGGCCCAGGCCGCGCTGGGCCGCTCGCGCGAGCTGCAGGCCAAGGGCTATCTGTCCCAGGCCTCGCTCGACACCGCCACCGCCCGCCAGCAGACCGCCGCCGCCCAGCTGGCCGCCGCCGACGCCGCGCGCAACGAAACCCTCGCCCGCCTGGGCCAGGCCGTCGTCCGCGCCCCGGTCTCGGGCCTGATCAGCCGCCGCAGCGTCACCAAGGGCCAGATCGTCTCGGCCGGGACCGAGCTGTTCCGCATCGTGCGCGACGGCCGGCTGGAACTGGACGCCGAGATCCCGGAGGCCGACCTGCTGGCCGTCAAGGCCGGCATGCCGGCCACCGTCACCTCCGACCAGGTCGGCCAGACCACGGGCACGGTCCGCATCGTCACCTCCGAGGTCAACACCCAGACCCGGGTCGGCCTGGCCCGGATCAGCCTGGCGCCCGGCAGCGGCTTCCGCTCGGGCATGTTCGCCCGCGCCCAGATCGCGGCCGGCAACCGCCCGGCCCCGACCATCCCGACCGCCGCCATCCTCTATCGCCAGAACCAGGCCGGCGTGTTCGTGGTCGAGGCCAACAACCACGCCCGCTTCCGGCGCATCGACATCCTGGCGCGCAACGCCGACCAGACCTCGGCCGAAGGCCTGAACGCCGGCGAGCGCGTGGTGGTCGAGGGCGCGGGCTTCCTGGGCGACAACGACGCGGTGCGCATCGCCGCCGTCGCCAAGCGCTAGGGGACCGCGATGGACAATCCCAGCCCCAACCCCAACAACATCTCGCGGTGGGCGATCAAGAACCCGATCCCCGTCCTGCTGTTGTTCGTGCTGCTGACCATCGCCGGGATCTCCGGCTTCAGCAGCATGCGGATCAACGACAACCCCGACGTCGACCTGCCGCTGGTGGTGGTCTCCGCCGCGCGTCCCGGCGCGGCGCCGACCGAGCTGGAAACCCAGGTCACCCGCCTGATCGAAGACTCGATCGCGGGCCTGGGCCAGGTGCGCCATATCAACTCCACCGTCGGCGACGGCTTTTCGTCGACCGTCATCGAATTCGAGCTGGGCGTCGACCACGAGCGGGTCACCAACGACGTCCGCAACGCCATGTCCAACCTGCAGAGCTCGCTGCCGCAGGACATGCAGCTCCCCAACGTCACGCGCATCGACATCTCGGGCAATCCGCTGATCACCTACGTGGTCCAGGCCCCGACCCTGACGCCGGAGCAACGCAGTTGGTTCGTCGACCACGACGTCAGCCGCGCCCTGCTGGCCATCAAGGGCATCGGCGAGGTCAACCGCCAGGGCGGCGTCAGCCGCGAGATCCAGGTGGCGCTGGATCCCGACCGCCTGGCGGCGCGCGGGGTGACGGCGGCCGAGGTCAGCCAGGCCCTGCAATCGGCCAACGCCGACCTGCCCGGCGGCCGCGTGACGGTCTCCGGCTCCGAACGGGCCATCCGCACCCTGGGCGCGGCCAACACCGTCGAGCAGCTGCGCGAAACCCGCGTCCAGTTGAACAATGGCGAGACCGTGCGCCTGGGCGACCTGGGCGAGGTCACCGACCACTGGGCCGAGCCGCGCACCCAGGCGCGCTTCAACAACCAGGAAGTCGTCACCTTCAACATGGTCCGTTCGCGCGGCGCCTCCGAGGTCAAGGTCGCCGAGAAGGTCCGCAAGGAGGTTGAGAAGCTCGACAAGGCCCACCCCGAGCTGAAGATCATCGAGCTGACCTCGAACGTGAAATATATCGAGCAGAGCTACTACGCCTCGCTGGAAGCCCTGGGCCTGGGCGCCCTGCTGGCGGTGCTGGTGGTGCTGCTGTTCCTGCGCGACTGGCGCGCCACCTTCCTGGCGGCCGTGGCCATTCCGCTGTCGCTGTTCCCGACCTTCGCGGTCATGGCGCCGCTGGGCCAGTCGCTGAACGGCGTCACCCTGCTGGCCCTGTCGCTGACCGTCGGCATCCTGGTCGACGACGCCATCGTCGAGATCGAGAACATCGTCCGCCACATGCGCGGGGGCAAGTCGCCCTATCACGCGGCCATGGAGGCGGCCGACGAGATCGGCCTAGCGGTCGTGGCCACCACCTTCACCATCGTGGCGGTGTTCGCGCCCGTCGGCTTCATGCCCGGGATCATCGGTCAGTTCTTCAAGGCCTTCGCCCTGGCCGCCTGCGTCTCGGTTCTGTTCTCGCTGGTGGTCGCCCGCATGCTGACGCCGCTGATGGGCGCCTACATGCTCAAGGCCCACCACAAGCCGGACAAGGACCCGCCGTGGATGGGTCCCTATCTGAAGAGCCTGAACTGGGCGCTGTCGCACAAGATCGTCGTGGCCTTGCTGGCCATTCCGATGCTGATCGGCACCGGCGTCCTGGCCACCCGCCTGCCGTTCGAGTTCCAGCCGGCGGCCGACCGCGGCCGCGCGCCGTTCAGCGTCGCCCTGCCGCCCGGCGCGACGCTCAACGAGACCGACGCCATCGCCCAGCGCATGACCCGCGAGCTGCTGGCCCGTCCCGAGGTGACCGGGGTCTACGCCTCGGTCGGCAGCGACGGCGTCAACAAGGCCGAGCTGACCGCCGACCTGACGCCCAAGGGCGAACGGATGAGCCAGCGCGACTTCAGCCGCCTGATGGTCGACCAGTTCAAGGCGATCCCCGGCGCGCGGATCGGGGCCGGCAGCAACAACGGCGGCGGGCCCAGCGACGGCTCCAGCTACACCCTGCGCCTGGTCGGCGACAACGGCCCGCAGCTGGAGGCCGCCGCCCGCGCGGTCGAGTCCCAGATGCGCACCGTCCCGGGCCTGGCCAACGTGGTCAACACCGCGGCCATCGCCCGGCCCGAGATCATCGTCTCGCCCAAGCCCGACCAGGCCGCCAGGGCCGGGGTCTCGGCCGGCGCGATCTCCCAGGCCGTGCGGGTGGCCACGATCGGCGACATCGACCAGTCCCTGCCCAAGTACAATCTGGGCGACCGCCAGGTGCCGATCCGCCTGCGCCTGACCGACGACGCGCGCGAGAACATGTCGGTGCTGGAGACCCTCAAGGTCCCGACCAGCCACGGCGGTTCGGTGCCGCTGAACGCGGTGGCGGACGTGCGCTACGGCGCGGGCCCGTCGCAGATCTCGCGCCAGGACCGGGCTCGGGTGGCCGAGATCACCGCCGAGCTCGACGGCATCGTCGTCGGCGAAGCCAGCAAGCGCGTTCACGACCTGGTCTCGGTCAAGAACCTGCCGGCCGGCGTCAAGGAAGTGGCGGCCGGCGACGCCGAGTTCATCCAGGAGATGGTCACCGGCTTCGCCGCCGCCCTCGTGACCGGCATCCTGTTGATGTACGTCGTGCTGGTGCTGCTGTTCCGCAGCTTCGCCCACCCGGTGACCATCATGGCCGCCCTGCCCCTGGCGATCGGCGGCGCGTTCGGCCTGCTGGTGCTCGTCAAGAGCAGCTTCTCGATGTCGACCCTGATCGGCATCCTGATGCTGCTGGGCATCGCGGCCAAGAACTCGATCCTGCTGGTCGAGTACGCGATCATGGCCATGAAGGGCGGCATGACCCGTCGGGAGGCCCTGCTGGACGCCGCGCACAAGCGGGCCCGGCCGATCATCATGACCACGGTCGCCATGGCCGCGGGCATGTTCCCGGTCGCGGTCGGGTTCGGCGCCGACGTCGAGTTCCGCGCCCCGATGGCCATCGCGGTCATCGGCGGGCTGATCACCTCGACCTTCCTGTCGCTGCTCTACATCCCGGTGGTGTTCGTGTTCATGGACAAACTCAAGAACTGGTCGGGCCAGATCGTCGACCGGATGTTCAGGCACCAGCATACGGCGCACGGCCACGCCCAAGGTCACGGACAACAGCCCGAGCCGGTCGTCAGCGGCGGCGGCCGGGAGCTCTGACGCCGCTCTTCCCCGAAACCGTCATCCCGGGTCCGCGGGCCCGGGATGACGGCGGGAAGACGGCCATGGCCTCAGCGCCGCGAGACGATGCCGTCGATGGTCATCGCCCGGGCGGCGCTGTCCTCTCCCAGGCGGCGGGCGATGTCGCGGACGCCCGGGGGATAGGCCTCGCCGCCGCCGGCGATCTCCTCGGCGATCCGCTGGGTCTGGAGCAGGCTGGCCCGCAAGGCGTCGATATGGGCGCGGGCCAGGCGCCGCGCCTCGGCCTGGAGGTCCTGGACCCGCTCGCTCAGGCTGGCGGTCGTCTCCACCGCCACCTTCGCCCGTTGATTGGCCGTAACCACGCGAAGAGATGCCGACATAACAATCATTCCGTTTCACGCCGTGGATCTCACGGCCAAGGTCCTCTAGGTGCCGGGCGGCGGCTGAACGCGTCGTGAGGGGCCTGTTAGGCGTCGTTCAGAAACGCGCCAAAGCTCCGGCCCGCCGGAAGGCCGCAAGCCTCCCGCGCCGATTTCCCCTTGTCCCTTCCCCGCGCATCGGGTCTCGATCCGGGGTGACCGGCGCGACTCGCCGGCCCAGGGCCCGATCATGAATTCCGATCTCGACACCGACACCGCCGCCGCGCGGGCGCTGTTCCAATCCCTGGAGGGCATGGAAGGGCTGTCGCGGCCGGAGCCGGCCGTCCCGGCCAAGGCCGGGGCCCGCTTCCCCGGCCAGTCGGCCCTGATCAAGCTCTATCCCGGCGTGCTGGTGGCGGTGACCATCGCCCTGGCCTCGCAGTGGCTGGCCCAGCACTACGGCGCGCCGGTCATGCTGTTCGCCCTGCTGTTCGGCATGACCTTCCATTTCCTGCACCAGGAAGGCCGCTGCATCCCGGGCATCGAGTTCTCGTCCAAGGCCGTCCTGCGGTTCGGCGTCGCCCTGCTGGGCGCGCGGATCACCGCCAGCCAGATCCTCGGCCTGGGCCTGACGCCGATCGTCACGGTGATCGTCGGCATCGGTTCCACCATCGCCCTGGGCGCGGTCCTGGCCCGGCGGATGGGCCTGAGGTCCAGCTTCGGCGTGCTGTCGGGCGGGGCGGTCGGCATCTGCGGCGCCTCGGCGGCCCTGGCCATCGCCTCGGTCCTGCCGCGCGGCAAGGACGCCGAGCGCGACACCATCCTGGCGGTCGTCACGGTCACCGCCCTGTCGACCATCGCCATGATCACCTATCCGCTGCTGACCGCGGCCCTGCACCTGGACCACACCCGGGCGGGGATCTTCCTGGGCGGCACCATCCACGACGTCGCCCAGGTGGTCGGGGCCGGCTACATGATCTCGCCTCACACCGGCGACGTGGCCACCTATGTGAAGCTGCTGCGGGTGACCATGCTGCTGCCGGTGGTGTTCACCATCGCCTTCGTGGTCGCGCGCATGGGTCCCGGCGCGGCCGGCGGCGCCAGGCCGACCGTGCCGCTGTTCCTGGTCGGCTTCGCGGCGCTGGTCATCGTCAACAGCCTGGGCTGGCTGGCCAAGCCGGTCACCGACGCCGCCAATGAGATCTCGCGCTGGTGCCTGGTCACGGCCATCGCCGGCCTGGGCATGAAGACCTCGTTCAAGGACCTGATGACCGCCGGCTGGCGGCCCGTGGCGCTGATGGTGTTCGAGACGGTGTGGATCGCCGGCGTGGTGCTGGTGGCGGTGACGTTCTTCACCTAGCCGCGGTCCGGAGCGGCCTCGCCTTCAGCGCCTGGGCCACCAGCGGGGCCAGGCGATCGCCGATGATCCGCGCGCCCGCCGCGTTGGGATGGATGCCGTCGCCCTGCATCAGCTGCCGCGAGCCGCCGACGCCCGCCAGGATGTTGGGATAGAGCGGGATCGAGAACTCGCGAGCCAGAGCCGGATAGACGGCGTTGAACTCCCGGGCGTAGGCCGCGCCGATCAGCGGCGGCGCGCCGACCCCGACCAGGACGACGCCGATCCGGCGGCTGCGCAGCCTCAGCAGGATGGCCCGTAGATTGGCCTTGGTCACGCGGGGCTCGATCCCCTGCAGCAGGTCGTTGCCGCCCAGGGCCACGACGCACAGGGCGGTGTCCGGCGGGACGCTGAAATTGACCCGCGCCAGGCCGCCGCCGCTGGTGTCGCCCGACACGCCGGCGGCCCGCACCCTGGCGAAGACGTTCATGCGGGTCAACGCCGCCTGCAGTTGGGCGGGCATGGCGTCCCTGGCCGGCAGACCCAGGCCGGCGGTGATCGAGTCGCCCAGCACCGTGACCACCCGGTCCTGCGGCGTCGCGGCGATCTGCGACGCGGCGGCCAGGCCGATCAGGGTCTGCCGGCGGTTGAGAAAACGCGGTGCGGTGACGCTCATCTCTTCCTATGTAGTTCTGCGTTCGCCCGGACAATGGGCGAGGATTCAGGAAGTTTCATGACCACCGCCACCGCGCCCCATCTTCCTGTCCTATCTCTCGAAAAAGTGACCTTGACCCTGCCCTCGGCGGCGGGGCCGGTGAACATCCTGCGCGGCGTGGACCTGGCCGTGTCGCCCGGCGAACGGCTGGCGGTGATCGGCCCGTCGGGCTCGGGCAAGTCGTCGCTGATCGCGGTCGGGGCCGGGCTGGAACAGCCGACCGCGGGCGCGGTGCGCCTGTTCGGCCAGGATCTGGCCCGGCTCGACGAGGACGGCCGGGCCCGCCTGCGCCGGGGCCGTGCGGCCCTGGTCTTCCAGGCCTTCCACCTGCTGCCCAACATGACGGCCGAGGAGAACGTCGCCACCCCGCTGGAGATCGCCGGCGCCAGGGAGGCGCTGACCACCGCCCGCCAGTGGCTGGGCCGCGTGGGGCTGTCGGCCCGCCTGACCCACTATCCGCACCAGCTGTCGGGCGGCGAACAGCAGCGCGTGGCCCTGGCCCGCGCCCTGGCCGCCCGTCCGGCCCTGCTGTTCGCCGACGAGCCGACCGGCAACCTGGATTCCAAGACCGCCGCCATCGTCGCCGACCTGATGTTCGACCTCGTCGCCGAGGCGGGCGCGGCCCTGGTCATGGTCACCCACGACCCCGTCCTGGCCGAGCGCGCCGACCGCATCGCGCGGATGGGCGACGGAAAGATCGAAGCCTGATGCCGGCGCTCTCCTTCCGCCTCGCCGCCCGCGAGCTGCGCTCGGGCGTTCGGGGCTTTCGGATCTTCCTGGCCTGCCTGGCCCTGGGCGTGGCCGCCATCGCCGCCGCCGGCTCGACGGCCGAGGCCTTCCGTCACGGCCTGTCCAGCCAGGCCCGCGAGATCCTGGGCGGCGACCTCTATTTCTCGGTCGAGAACCGCGACTTCACGCCCGCCGAACGCGCGGCGTTCGACCGGCTGGGAACCACCACCTACACCGCCGCCGCGCGGGCCATGGCCGAGGCGCCGACCGGCGACCGGCGGTTGGTCAGCCTGCGCGGCGTCGACGGCCGCTTCCCTCTGGCCGGGACCGTCAAGGTCGACGGCGCGCCCGACCTGAAGACCGCCCTGGCCGATCGCGACGGCGTGCCCGGCGCGGCGGTCGAGCCGGCCCTGCTGGACCGCCTGCGCCTGAAGCTGGGCGACCGCTTCACGGCCGGGCCGGCGACCCTGAGAGCCGCCGCCGTGCTGGTCAGCGAGCCGGACGGCCTGTCGCGAGGCTTCGCCCTGGGGCCGCGCGTGCTGGTGCGCCGCGAGGTGCTGGAGCGCTCGGGCCTGCTGGCCCCTGGCGGCCTCTCCGGCCGCGCCGTCCGCATCGCCCTGCCCGCCGGCCAGGACCCGCGCGCGGTCGGCAAGGCCGTGCAGGCCCGGTTCCCCCAGGCCGGCCTGGAGGCCCGCGACCGCCTCGACGCCGCCCCCGGCGCGCGCCGCCTGATCGACCAGCTGGAATATTTCCTGGGCTTCATCGGCCTGGCCTCGCTGGTGGCCGGCGGCCTGGGCGTGGCGGGCGCGGTCGGCGCCTACCTCGCGACGCGAGAGCCCTCCATCGCCGTGCTCAAGGCCCTGGGCGCCGACGGGGCGCTGATCCGCAACCTCTACCTGATCCAGATCAGCCTGCTGGCCGCCCTGGGCGTGGCCATCGGCCTGGCGGTCGGGGCGGTCGCGCCGCTGATCCTGGGCCAGGTCGCCGGTTCGTCCCTGCCGATCCCCGCCCTGTTCGCGGTCTATCCCTGGCCCCTGGCCAAGGCCGGACTGTTCGGCCTGCTGGCGGCGGCGGCCTTCTCGCTGGTCCCCTTGGCCCGGGCGCGGCGCACGCCGCCCTCGGCCCTGTTCCGGCGGACCTTAGGCGGCGGCGTTCCGCTGGGCTTGGAGACCCTCGGGGCGGTGCTGGCCGGCGCGGGCCTGGCCGCCCTGGCCGTGGCCACCGCCCCCACGCCGATCGCCGCCGCGATCATGATCGTCGGGGTGGCCGTCGCGTTCGCGGTCCTCTGGGCCCTGGGCCGCGCGGCCGCCTGGGGCGCGGGCAAGGTTCGACGCCTGGCGGCCGGCCCCGCCAAGCTGGGCCTGGCCAACCTGGCCGGACCGCGCTCGGCCGCCCGCACCGCCAGCCCGGCCATCGGCCTGGGCGTGGCCTTGCTGGCCTGCGTCGTGCTGATCCAGTCGGCCCTGCTGGCTCAGATCACCACCACCGCCCCGCGCACGGCCCCGGCCATGGTGTTCACCGAGATCCCCGGCGACCAGGCCGCCGCCTTCGACGCCGAGGTCGCCAGGGTCATGCCGCTGACGCCCGATACCTATCTGCGCCTGCCCTTCGCCACCGGCCGGATCAGCGGCCTGAAGGGCGAACCGGTCGACAAGGACAGGATCAAGCCCGGCCAGCGCTGGGCCTTCGACAACGACATCGGCATGACCCTGCTGCCCGGCGCTCCAAAAGATGGCGAGACCGTCGCCGGCCGGTGGTGGACGCCCGACTACGCCGGCCCGCCGCTGCTGGCCCTGAACGCCGAGCTGGCCGAGGGCGCGGGGCTGAAGGTCGGCGACACCGTCACCCTGACCCTCCTGGGCCGCGACCTCGAGGCCCGAATCGCGGTGCTGCGCAAGATCGAGTTCGGCGGCTTCGGCCCCAACTTCAACGTCGTGCTGAACGCCCGGGCCCTGGAGGGCGCGGACCTGCGCAACGTCGCCATCGCCCGGCTGGGCCAGGCCCAGGAGGCCGCCCTGACCCGCCGGCTGGGCGACAGCTTTCCGTCGGTCAACGTGATCAGCGTCCGCGAGCAGTTGGACGCCGCCGCCGCCCTGTTCGACCGCCTGGCCCTGGCCGTGCGCGGCGCGGCGGCGGTGGCGGGTCTGGCGGGCCTGCTCGTCCTGGCCGGGGCCATCGCCGCTGGAGCGCGGGCCCGGGCGCGCGAGGCCGCGACCCTGAAGGTGCTGGGCGCCACGCGCGGCCAGATCCTGGCCGCCTACGCCATCGAGTACGGCGCGGTCGGGCTGATCGCCGGCGCCGCGGGCGTGGCCCTGGGCTTCGCCGCCGCCTGGCCGGTGGTGGTCAAGGTGTTCGAGGCCCGCTGGAGCGTCGACTGGGGCGGGGTCATGATCCTGCTGGCCGGCGCGGCGGGGCTTTCGATGGCGGGGGGCCTCTTGGCGGCGGCCCTGGCCTTGTCCCAACGGCCGGCGCCGGTGCTGCGGGCGGAATGAGCAGCGGGTCGCCGGGCCGGCCCGAGCCGGCCAGCGGCAGGCTGGCGATCGGCACGCCCGGCAGCATCGGCTCGCCCGTCCACTCCCAATGCCAGGGCTCGAACCCGTAGTTGACGAAGCCGAACCGCCCGGCGTTGGCGACCAGCCAGCGATAGACGTCCGACCTGGCCATCGCCAGCCGGTTGGGGTCGGAGCTGGAGTCGGGGCCGAACCCCGGCGCGGCGGCGATGAACAGGTCCATGGCCAGGCCGGTGCGGTGGGCCGAGCAGATGGTGCGCGACACGCCCTGGCAATTGTTGTCCTGGGCGCAGCGGGCGGCGTCGGCGGCGGGGTCGCGGAAGCCGGAGAACAGGGTCAGGGCGCGCGGATCGTGCACCACGCCGGCCGCCTTGGCCTCGGCGACCATCCGGCGATAGGCCTCCAGGGCGCCCGGCCGCAGCTGGATGGTCTTGCCGCCGTAGCTTTCCTCGGGCCTGGCGGTGGACAGCAGGGCGACCGGCGGCGCGCCGGGGCAGATCCCCTGGCCGTTGATCATCACGAACGGCCGCGCCCGGTGCCAGCGCGTCAGCATGACGTTGAAGGTCTCCGGATCGAAGGTCCCGCTCGACTTCAAGCCGTGACCGCCCTGCCAGCGGGCCAGGGCGGCGGCGAAGCGGGGCGTGCCCGGGCCGCAGGCCGTCTGGATCTCGTGGGCGACGCGGGGCGCGTAGATCTCCCAGCCGGTCTCGGCGCGGCCGAACGGCGCCCAGGCCATGGTGGCCAGAGAGGCGGCGTTGACCGGGGCGGCGCTGGCCGAGGCGCCGCCGGCCTGGCAGTCCTCGGGCGTCCCGTCGGCGGCCCGGGCTAGGCCCGGGGCGGCCGGCGGGTCGTTGGACGGCAGGTAGGTCGGCGGCTCATAGGCCTGCGGCTCTCGCGGCGCCGAGGCCGAGGGCGGCGGCGAGGCCGGCGCGGGCCGGGCGCCGGGCCACAGCACCCACGCGACGAAGGCGGCGACCAGCACCGCCAGTCCGCCCAGAGCCCAGATCAGCCGACGCAAGATCTTCAACCGGGGCTCCTCGGCGGGAAGGGAACTTCGCCATGCCTCAAGGCTTGAGAGGGGCAAGGCGTTCCCGCCTCGGAGTCTTGGCATGTCCCCGCCCCTGCGTCCTGTCGTCCTGTTGCTCGGCTGCCTGGCGGTCATGGCGGCCTGCTCCGACCCCGCCCCGCGGCAGGAGAAGCCGGCGGCGGCGAAGCCCGCCGCGCCGCCGGTCCCGCCGCGGCCGCCCGTGGCCGCCCCCCCGCCCGCCCCGGCCGCGCCCTCGCCCCTGGCCCAGGCCGTGAACGCCGCCGCCTTCGATCCGGCCGCCACAACGCCGCAGGCCAAGCAGGCCTATCTGGTCCGCGCCCAGGTGCTGCTGGACCGCGCCCACATCTCGCCGGGTGTGATCGACGGCCGGGAGGGTTCGAACCTGACCCTGGCGATCGGCGCCTTCCAGGCGGCCCGCCGCCTGACCGTCGACGGCCAGCTGAACCCCGCGACCTGGGACGCCCTGGTCGCCGACGCCGCTCCGGTCCTGACCGACTACGTGATCACGCCGCAGGACGTGGCCGGGCCGTTCACGCCGAACATCCCCAAGGACGACTACGAGGCGATGGCCAGTTTGCCGGCCCTCGGCTACGCCTCGCCGCTGGAGGCCCTGGCCGAGAAGTTCCACATGGACGAGCCGCTGCTGCAGGCCCTCAATCCCGGTGTCGACTTCTCCAGGGCCGGAACCACCATCGTCGTCGCCGCCCTGGGTCCCGACGGCCTGGACGGCAAGGTCGCCCGCATCGAGATCGACAACGCCAGGGGCGTGCTCAAGGCCTATGCCGACGACGGCAGGCTGCTGGCGGTCTATCCGGCCACGGTCGGCAGCACCGAGCGCCCCGCCCCGGTCGGCGAATGGGCGGTCAACACCGTGGCCCCACGCCCGACCTACACCTTCGATCCCGCGCGCCTGACCTTCGGCAAGCCCAAGGCCAAGCTGACCCTCAAGCCCGGGCCGAACAATCCGGTGGGCTCGACCTGGATCGACCTGACCAAGGACACCTACGGCATCCACGGCACGCCCGACCCCAAGCTGGTCAACAAGCGGGCCTCGCACGGCTGCGTGCGGTTGACCAACTGGGACGCGGCCGAGCTGGGGGCGGCGGTGCAGAAGGGCGCCAAGGTGGTGTTCGAGGGCAAGCCGGTGCGGTGACCGCTTGCCCCCTTCGGACCGCTTCGCGGTCGTCTTCCCCCAGAGGGAAGAGCGCTCTAGGCCCCGCCCCTTATGGGGGGCGGACAGACGGCGAAGCCGTCAGGTTGGGGGCAAGTCAGATCGCCAAGCGCAGTCCGACACGGATAATCCGCGGCGCCGTATAGCCCGCCACGCCGTCGGCCGTGCGCGAGGTCTGGATGTCGGCGTCCAGCAGGTTGTCGCCCGCCACATAGGCCGTCACCAGCGGCCGCACCCGCCAATCCAGGCGGGCGTCCAGGCGCCAGGCCGGATCCAGCACGCGGCTGTTGAGGTCGTCGTCAAACCGCTTGCCCTCCCAGGTCAGGTCGGTGGCCAGGGTCAGCTTCTCGGTCAGCTCGGCCGACAAGCCCGTCGTGGCGCTCCACACCGGGGCCTGGGCCGGGCGCTTGCCGGTCAGCTGCGGGGCGGTCGAACCGCCGTCGATGCGGGCGTCGGTGACCGACAAGGCCGAGCTCAGGGTCACGGCGCCGACCTTGCGCTCGGCCCTTCCTTCCAGGCCGACGGCGTCGATGGTCCCGGCGTTCTGGCGCTGGCGCAGCACGCCGCCGGCCGGGATGAAGCCGCCGATCGGGAAGGTTCCCGGACCAGCGCCCAGGGTGACGTTGACGATCGGGTCCTCGATCCGGTTCCAGAACGCCGTGGCCTCGATCAATCCGTTGTCGCCCTTGTGCGAGACGCCGGCCTCCAGCCCCTGCAGGCGCTCGGGCTTCAATCCGGCATTGGCCTCGGTGACGTCGTTGCCCACCCGGAACGGGCGGTAGAGCTCGTTGAGACTGGCGGGCCGGAAGCCGGTGTAGCCGGCCAGGCGCGCCGTCGTCCCACCGCCCAGGTCGCGGGTCACGCCCAAACGGCCGCTGACCACCTCGCCGTCGCGGTCGGCCGGACGCTGGTCCAGCAGCACGGCCCCGGTCAGGGCGTTGCGCTCGACCCGGAAGCCGTCGGTGGTCTCCCAGTGGTCCAGCCGCAGGCCGCCGGCCACCAGCCACGGACCGGTCCTCCACGAGCCGTCGGCATAGGCCCCGACCACCGAGGTCTTGCCGCCGGCCACGCGGCCCCGGGCATAGGTCCCGCCCGAATAGGCGTAGCGCTCGCGTTCCTCGCCGTCGCTCAGGCGGGCGTCGGCGCCCAGCTCCCATTCCAGCCCGCCGACCTTGCGGCGCAGGGCCCCGTTCAGGCCCCAGCCGGTGGCCGGGGTCTTGTCCTGGCTGTTGGCCGGGGTGGTGGCCGAGCGGTCGGCCGCCACGGCGACGGAGCTGTTGAACAGGTCGCTGGTCCGCCGCCAGGCCTGCAGCTTCCAGCCCAGGGCCGCGCCGCGCGGGGCCTTGACCAGGGTGGCGCTGAACACGTTGCCCGAGGCGTTGGCCCCCGCCCCGGCCAGCCCCGCCCGGCGATCCTCCTCGAAGAAGCCGCCGCGCAGCGACAGCAGGCCCAGGCGCGTGGCCATGTCGACGCGGCCGGAAATGCTCTTGGCCTCCAGGTCGGTCCGGGTGTCGGCCGCGCCCCGGGCGTCGCCGCGCACCGGCACGTAGCCGTCGGACCTGTCGTAGGACGCCGCGCCGAAGAATTCGAACCGGCCCAGGGTCGAGACCGCCGCGGCCGAAGCGCGTTGGCTGCCCAGCTCGCCGAGCGAGACGTCGGCGGCGATGCCGGCGTCGCGTTCCTTCAGCCCGATGACGCCGGTCAGGGCGCCGGCCCCGTAGGGTCCCGCCCCCGCGCCGCGCACGATGTCGATCCCGGCTAGGGAGTCCGGGGCCAACTGCGACCAGATCACCCAGCCGCCGAACGGGTCGTTCAGCGGCACGCCGTCCAGGGTGACCAGGGTTCGACCCGCGCCCGACGGGGCGATGGCCCGCAGGCTGATCCCCTGGGTGGTCGGATTGGCCGACAGGCTGGAGGTGCGGCGAAACAGCGAGACGCCCGGCGTCTGGCCCACCGCCTCGTCGACCCGCTGGGACTTGGCCAGGTCGCCCTCCCCCAGGTGGACGACCGAGAAGGCCGCCTCGGCGGCGGCCGGCGGCAGGCGGGCGGCGGTGACGATCACCTGCTCGACATAGGACGCTTCAGCGGCGGGCGGCGTGTCGACGGGCATGGAAATCCTCGCGAGGGGCGTGGTCAACGACCTAGCCCGCTTCGCGCGGCGGAAGAACGGCGCAGGTCGCGGCGGTTGCATTTTCCGCCGCCTGGACAGGGAGATCTACGGTCTCAGCGTCGTTTCGACGGGCGCGGGAGAGACCCGCGAGCCCTCTCATCCGCTCCCGCGCCCGCAAGGGGGACGATCGGATATAATCCATAACGACTGTCATCCCGGACAAGCCCAGCGAAAGCCACGCGCAGATCCGGGACCACGGGAAGCGCATGCGCTCAGGCCCCGGTCCCGGATCTTCGCGCTACCCGCCGCTAGGCGGGCCGCTTGCGCACCCCGAGGCCGGGATGACACCCGTTTTTCGGTGCATGCGATCGTCTTCCCCGCCAGGTGGAGAAGGACCGCGATGATCAGCAGCTCCCCGGATTGTCCCGCTTCAGCACGCAGATCATCTTGGCGCCGCGCGGCGCGCCGTAGACGGCGACCAGGCGGCTCTCCAGATAGGCCCACTTGGCCCGGGTGTCCTGGGCGGCGACGTCCATGGCGCGGTTATAGGCCGGCAGGCCGCGTTCCGTGCCGGTGGTGTCCTTGTTGAGCACCGCGTGCTTGATCCGCCCGCCGCAGTACAGCGACTCCGGAAAGCCGTCGTAGCAGCCGCTGATCAGGCCCGCTGGAAATGCGCCGCCGGCCGGCGACAGCCACGGCGCGGGCGCGGTGTTGTTCAGGCCCTGGGGATTGGCGATCGACGGCGTGGCGCGCGGCGTGTCGATCCAGTTGCTGTGCGAGTAGAAGTCCTGGGCGGCGTGGAAGGCCATGCCCATGTCCTCGAACACGTTGCACTTGGCCCGGCCCTTGACGCCGTTGAACGTGCATCCGCCGAAGATGCTGGTGCTGTCCAGCTGCAGGTTCGGCTTCACCAGGCCCGCGGCGTCGGTCACCGCGGCGTTGATGTTGTTGTAGATGTAGGTGCGGCACGAGGTCAGGATGCTCTGGGCGGTGGCGGCGCTCTGCGGATAGGCGCCGGGCGCGAAGAAGTCGCCGCCGTCGCAATGGGCGGCCTTGCTGCTCATAAGACCCCGCGCCGGATTGTCGGGCGCGCCCACCGCGCCCCAGGCGCCGTTCTTGCCGGCCAGTTGGTCCAGAGAGCTCGCCCCGAAGCCGAACGAGGCCAGGCCGCTGCGCGTGATGCGCTCGTGCTCGGCGTTCTGGCCCAGGCTGCGGATGGTGCCGAACGCCTGGGCTTTTGGCGTGAGAGCCGGGGGCGTGAGCAGGATGCAGGTGGCGACGGCCGCCAAAGCCACTGAACGCTTGCGCATGACGCGACCTCCATTGTTATACAATCAAAGGTTACATCGGCGCGCGCGAAAGTACAGCCTGGATTCAACCCCGAGGCTACGGGCCAAGCCGCACCGCTGTCGGCTCGAACGCGACGCCACGCTGGGGTGGACCAACATCAAGGACGAGGTTTTCGCCCCCAAGGCTGAACGTCGGTCCGCCCTAGAGCCACAGCCCCGTCGCCGTCACGCCGTCGCCCCAGAACCCTTCGACCGGCCGCGTCAGCCGCCCGTCCGCAACCCGGCAGCCGCCGGGGTGGTCCTGGGCCAGCCACCACGGCCCGTCGAGGTCGGCGAAGGCGCAAGCGCCCGCCAGGTGCAGGGCCGGGGCGATGGCCAGGGACGAGGCGACCATGCAGCCGACCATCAGGACGAAGCCGTGGTTGCGGGCCTCTTCCAGCATCAGCAGGGCCTCGGACAGGCCGCCGGCCTTGTCGAGTTTGAGATTCACCGCGCGGTAGCGGCCTTTAAGCCCCGCGAGGTCTTCGGCCGTATGCACCGACTCGTCGGCGCAGATCGGGTACGGCGGGTCGTAGCCCTCCAGCGCCTGGTCCTGACCGGCCGGCAGGGGCTGTTCGACCAAGGCGATGTTGAGGTCCGACAGCACCGGCTTGAGGTCGTCCAGCAGGGCGAAATCCCAGCCCTCGTTGGGGTCGACGATCAGCCGGGCGTCCGGCGCGGCCTTGGCCACGGCCAGCAGGCGGGCGGCGGGATCCTCGGCCGACAGCTTGACCTTGATCAGCGGCGCGGAGGCCACGGCCCGGGCGGCCGCGCCCATGGCCTCGGGACTGTCCAGGCTGACAGTGACGGCGGTGACCAGGCGATCGGGAACCGGCAGGGCGGTCAGGGCCTCGACGCCGAGACCCTCGCGCTTGGCCCGCAGGTCCCAGAGGGCGCAGTCCAGGGCGTTGCGGGCCGCGCCGGGCGCCAGCAGGGCCAGGGCGTCATGCGGCCGCGCGCCGTCGCGCAGGGCCTGGGCGGCGGGCCCTAGCTGGGCGACCACCCCGTCGACCGTCTCGCCGTAACGGGCATAGGGCACGCTCTCGCCGCGCCCGACCAGTTCGCCCTCGACGACCTCGACCACCACCACCTCGGCGGCGGTCTTGACCCCGCGCGAGATGCGGAACGGGGCCTTCAGGCGGTGGCTGACGGGGGCGATCGAGACGGTGCGCTGCATCCGCCTGAAATCCCACCGTCCGCCGGGTTTGGCTAGTGGCGACGGCGGATCGGCGAGTCGGCGCGGCGCTCGCGGAACACCTGCATCGCCAGCGCCGGCCGCACCAGGAACAGCGCGCCCCAGACCAGCAGCACGCCGGCGTAGTTCAGCGCGCCGAGCACGCCGCCGGGGCGGCCGGGACGCGTGAAGCGGACCGAGCGGGGCTGGGGCTGGAACAGGCTGGGCATGGCGATGTCGGTCATGGCGTCCTCCGGGAATGACCGGACCTTCACCCCCTGATACGTCAGGTTCGGACGTATCGGCCGCGGCCGTTCGCCCCCATATGGAGCTGACGGGCGTTAGACCCATCAGAGAAGGAGCGCCACGCGCATGAGCCAGCCGGTCACCATCACCATTCCCCACCAGCTAGGCGCGGCCGAGGCGCGTCGCCGCATCGAGGAAGGGTTCGGCCAACTTCTCAGCCAAACGGGCGGCATGGTGAAGGATGTCCAGAAAGCCTGGGCCGGCGACGCCCTGACCTTCTCGGCCCAGGCCATGGGCCAGCCGATCTCCGGCGTGCTGACGGTGTTCGACCAGTCGGTGCGGATGGAGATCGTCCTGCCCGGCCTGCTGGGCGTGATCGCCGGCAAGATCACCGGCCAGGTGAAGAAGCAGGGTCAGTTGCTGCTGGAGAAGAAGTAGGGAGTCTTCCTCTCCAAGCCTCAAGTGTTGTCATCCCGAAGAGTGCGCGGCGCTCGTCCGGGATGACACCGGTTTGAAGGAATTTCCGCCGGATCTGAAACCCTACGAACTCGTCCTCACCCGCCGCGCCGGCGCGTTCTTGGCGGGCGGTCGCTTGGGCGGGGCGCGCCTGGCCTTGGGCGCGGCCTTCGCGCCCTTGCGGGACTCGCGCTCGGCGGCGACCTTGTCGAGCCGCGACTGGGCGATCCTGGCGTGCTCGGTGCAGCGGGCGTGCATCGCCGCCAGCTCCTTCTCGGTCAGTTTCTCGATGCCCATGAAGTCGTTTTCGGCCGCGGAGGTCAGGATCAGCTCGTCGAGCTTGGTCTGCAGCGCCGCGCCGTCGCGGTTCTGGGTGTTCTGGATCAGGAACACCATCAGGAAGGTGATGATCGTGGTGCCGGTGTTGATCACCAGCTGCCAGGTTTCGGAGAACTTGAAGATCGGCCCGCTGGCGGCCCAGGCCAGGACCACCAGCACGCAGACCAGGAAGGCCGGCGGGCTGCCGGTGATCCGGGCCGTGGCGTTGGCGAATTTGGCGAACAGCTTGTCCATGACGTTCCCAGCTCCTGGACCTGGCGACCCGGGGGCATAACGCCCGCCGGCGCTACCCGGTTCGGTCGGCGCATGGCTCCGGTCCGGCGGCCCACGCGTTAGAAACGGATGTTCGATCCGTATCTGCTGTTCTTGCTGGGCCTGGGCGTCGTCGTGCTGCTGGTCGCCTGGCTGCCGATGGCGCTCAGCCGCCTGCCGCTCTCCCTGGCCATCCTCTGCGTGCTGATCGGGGTGGCGGTGTTCCACGGCGGCGCCCTGCCCTTCCGCTCCGATCCTCTAAGATTCTCGACCCTGACCGAGCGGCTGACCGAGATCGTGGTGATCGTCTCGCTGATGGGCGCGGGCCTGAAGATCGACCGGCGGATCGGCTGGCGGCGCTGGAACTCGTCCTGGCGGCTGATCGCCGTCACCATGCCGCTCAGCATCCTGGCGGTGACGCTGATGGGCGTGCACGGCCTGGGGCTTTCCCTGGCCTCGGCCCTGCTGCTGGGCGGCGCGCTGGCGCCCACCGATCCGGTGCTGGCCTCCGACGTCCAGGTCGGCCCGCCGCGCTCGGGCGAGGACGGCGAGGCGCGGTTCGCCCTGACCTCCGAGGCCGGCCTCAACGACGGCTTCGCCTTTCCGTTCGTGCACCTGGCCGTGGCCGTCGCCCTGGCCGGCGGCGTGGTCGGCGCGCCGCTGCTGACCCACTGGCTGGCGATCGACGTGCTGTGGCGCGTGGCGGCGGGGGCCGGGGTCGGCTGGGCGGTCGGCAAGGCGCTGGGCTGGGCCACGTTCAAGGCCCCGCACGCCCGGATCTCGGGCACCGGCGACGGCCTGGTGGCCCTGGGCGCGACCCTGGTGGCCTACGGCGTCGCCGAGGCCGCCCACGGCTACGGCTTCCTGGCCGTGTTCGTCGCCGCCCTGGCCCTGCGGGAAACCGAGCGCGACCATCAATTCCACGAGGCCATGCACGACTTCGCCGAGCAGGTGGAGCGGCTGCTGATGATGCTGGTCCTGGTGCTGCTGGGCGGCGCGGTGGCGGGCGGGCTGCTGGGCTCCCTGACCTGGAAGGAGATCGCGTTCGGCCTGGCGCTGGTCTTCGTGGTTCGCCCGCTGGCCGGCTGGATCGGACTGATCGGCGCCCCGCACTCCTGGCGTGAGCGCGCGGTGGTGGCCTTCTTCGGCATTCGCGGGATCGGATCGTTCTACTACCTGGCCTATGGCCTCAACCACGGGGACTTCCATCGCTGGGACCGGCTGTGGGCGATCGTCGGCTTCGTGGTCCTCTGCTCGATCCTGGTCCACGGCGTCACCGCCACCCCGCTGATGGCGCGGATCGACGCCTGGCGGCGGCGCGAGGTGCTGCGCAAGCACCAATCGCAACCGTGACGTGATTGCTCTGCACCTCAGGATGCGGCAAAGCGTCACAGCGTCGCGTATCGAAGAACCCTAGAGGCCCTGTTCGCGTATTTCTCCCGTCCGGGGAACGGGAACTCCCATGCAGGCTAACGTCGCCCATCAGGAACAGAGGCGGCAGGATCGGATCCTGTTCGTCCTGGCCATGACGTTGCTGGCCAGCCAGGCGTTCAGCGACTTCCTGACCCGCAACGCGCTCGGCGTAGCGACCCTATGGCCGACCAACGCCCTGCTGGCTGGCGGCCTGCTGGTGCTGGATCTCCGCCGCCGCGTGATTCTGACGGTCGTCGCCGTGATCAGCCACCTGGCCATCGACCTGATGGTCGACGACGGCCCGGGCCGCGCGATCCTCTTCACCCTGGTCGACGTCGGCGAGGCCCTGCTGGTCTGGTGGGTGACCCGGCGCTTCTTCGGCGGGCCGCCGCGCGTGCGAACCATGCGGCAGCTGGCCCTGCTGACCACCCTGACCGCCCCGGTCACCCTGGCCATGGCGGTCGTCGCCGCGACCACGCTGGCCCTGGCCTATGGCCTGCCGTTCGTGGCGGTGCTGGCCGACTGGTTCCTGCGCGGGGTGCTGGGCATGGCGATCGTGCTGCCCGCGGTCCTGGTGCTGCTGGACGGCGAGCATCGCCGCGCCTTCCAGCGCCCGATGCCGGAACAGCTGGGCCTGGCCCTGCTGATCGCCGCCCTGTCGGCGCTGGTGTTCCACGCCAAGGGTCTGCCCGCGCCGTTCATCCTGTTCCCCGTCGCCCTGCTGGCCGCCTTCCGGCTGGGCCCGCGCGGCGCGGCCCAGGCCTCGCTGATCGTCGCCTGCGTGGCCATCCCGCTGACCGTCCGCGGGCTGTGGAACACCCAGATCCAGACCGACTGGTCCCAGGCCCACCAGAACCGGCTGGTCCAGGTGTTCGTCGGCGTGCTGTTCGTCACCAGCCTGGCCACCGGCCTGGCCCTGGCCCAGCAGGAGCGCCTGCGCCGCCTGCTGGTGCGCCGCGAGCAGCTGACCCGCGCCGCCCGGGCCCGGGCCCTGGCCGCCAACGAGGCCAAGACCGAGTTCCTGGCCACCATGAGCCACGAGATCCGCACGCCGCTGAACAGCATGCTGGGCTTCTCGCAATTGCTGGTCGAACGCCAGGACCTGCCGTCCGACGCCCGCCGCCAGCTGGCCCTGATCGACAGCGCCGGCACGGCTCTGCTGACCGTCGTCAACGACATCCTCGACTTCTCGCGGGTCGAGGCGGGCCAGGTGGAGCTGCTGTTCCAGCCGACCTCGGCGGCGGCGGTGCTGCACGACGCGGTCGGCATCATCCGGTCCGAGGCCGAGAACAAGGGGCTGCGCCTCGAGGTCGACATCGCCGATCCCGTCGGCGGGCTGCACGACCTGGACGGCCTGCGCCTGCGCCAGGTGCTGTTGAACCTGCTGAACAACGCGGTGAAGTTCACCGAGGCGGGCAGGATTCGCGCCTGCCTGACCATCGAGCCCGGCGAGATCGAGGACCGGCTGAGGTTCGAGATCGTCGACACCGGCGTCGGCATCGCCGTCGAGCGCCAGGGCCGGCTGTTCCAGCGTTTCAGCCAGGTCGACGGCTCGGCCAGCCGGCCCCATGGCGGCGCGGGCCTGGGCCTGGCGATCAGCCGGGCGCTGGTCGAGCTGATGGGCGGCCGGATCGGCGTCGACAGCGCCCTGGGCCACGGCTCGGCCTTCTGGCTGGAGCTGCAGGCGCCCCAGGTCGAGGCCTACGACGCCGGCGAGCCCCGGCCGACCGCCGCCCCCGGCGCGGCGCGCATCCTGCTGGTCGACGACCATCCGATGAACCGCGAGGTCGGCGCGGCCCTGCTGAGCCTGGTCGGCTGCCAGGTCGAGACCGCCGACAACGGCGAGCAGGCCGTGGCCAAGGCGGCGCGCGGCGGGTTCGACATCATCCTGATGGACATCCACATGCCGCAGATGGACGGCCTGGCCGCCACCCGGGCCATCCGCGCCCTGGACGGCGGGGCCGGCGAGGTCCCGATCATCGCCATGAGCGCCGACGCCCTGCCCCAGCAGGTCGAGCGCTGCTACGCCGCCGGCATGGTCGACCACGTGGCCAAGCCGGTGCAGCGCGAGGTGCTGTACGCCAAGGTCAATCGCTGGCTGGCGCGGCGGTAGGGCCGGACGCCAAACCCCTTTCCTCGACCGCGACCGGCCACTACCTTCACCCCGCACTTCGGGGAGACGACGATGAAGATCCTGCGCCTGGCCGCTCTCGCCCCCATGCTCGCCCTCTGCGCCGTCCTGGCCGCCTGTTCGCCGGCCAAGAAGGAAGTCGCCGAACCCGCCGGCCGCACGGCGCTGAAGCTGGCCACCGACTGGAAGGGCGAGGCCGAGCTGGGCGGCTACTACCAGGCGCTGGCGACGGGCGAATACAGCAGGCGCGGCCTGGACGTGACCCTGATCCAGGGCGGCCCGGGCGTGAACGTGCCCCAGCTGCTGGCCACCGGCGCGGTCGATGTCGGCGTCGGCTCCAACAGCTTCATCGTCCTGAACCTGGCCAAGGAAAAGGTCCCGGTCAAAGCCGTCGCCGCCTTCATGGACAAGGACCCGCAGGTGCTGATCGCCCACGAGGGCCAGGGGATAAATTCCATCGCCGACATGAAGGGCCACCCGATCCTGCTGTCGGACGCCTCGATCACCGCCTTCTGGGTCTGGCTGAAGGCCAAGCACGGCTTCACCGACGACCAGGTGCGCAAGTACAACTACTCGGCCGCGCCGTTCCTGGCCGACAAATCGGTGGTCCAGCAGGGCTACGCCACCTCCGAGCCCTACCTGATCCAGAAGGAGGGCAAGATCGCCCCGAAGGTCTTCCTGCTGGCCGACGACGGCTATCCCGCCTACGCCTCGTTCGCCCTGGTCCCCGACGCCCTGATCGCCAGAAACCCGGCGGCGGTGAAGGCCTTCGTCGAGGCCACGGCGGCGGGCTGGACCAGCTACCTCTACGGCGACCCCAAGCCGGGCGACGCCCTGATCCTCAAGGACAATCCGGAAATGACCCAGGACGTCCTGGACCAGGCCCGCGAGAAGATGCGCTCGTACGGCATCGTGCCGCGCCAGGGCGTGGGCAAGATGGATGACGCTCGCTGGGCCGAGTTCTTCAAGGTGGCCTCCGAGCAGGGGGTGTATCCGAAGGACATGGACTACAAGAGCGCCTACACGCTGGACTTCCTGCCGAAGTGACAAGCGCGAAGACCCCCTCCGGCCCTTCGGGCCACCTCCCCCAAAGGGGGGAGGATTCACGCCACCAAGATGCTCCCCCTCTGGGGGAGCTGTCGCGAAGCGACTGAGGGGGTCCTTTGATCGCGTCTCTGAACAAGGTCGAGGTCGACTACCCCGGCCGCGGCCGCGCCCTCGGCCCCGTCGACCTCGCCCTTGCGCCGGGCGAGATCGTCGCCCTGGTCGGGCCGTCGGGCTGCGGCAAGTCCACGGCCCTGCGGCTGCTGGCGGGCCTGGAGCCGCCGACGCGCGGGACCGTGACTCGCGCCGCCGGACGCGGCGAGACCTCGGTGGTCTTCCAGGCCCCCACTCTGGCCCCCTGGCTGAGCGCGGCGGCCAATGTCGCCCTGCCGCTGGAGCTGGCCGGAACGCCCAAGGCCCAGGCTCGCGCCCAGGCGATCGACGCCCTGGCCAAGGTGGGGCTGAAGGGCGCCGAGACCGCCCGTCCCGCCCAGCTGTCGGGCGGCATGGCGATGCGCGCCGCCCTGGCCCGCGCCTTGGTCACCCGCCCGCGCCTGCTGCTGCTGGACGAGCCGTTCGCGGCCCTGGACGAGATCACCCGACGCGCCTTAGCCGACGACGTCCTGACCCTGGCGGCCGAACTGGCGCCGGCCGTGGTCTTCGTCACCCACAATGTCGAGGAGGCCGTCTACATGGCCCGCCGGGTGGTGGTGTTGAGCGCCGGCCCCGGTCGCATCGCCGGCGAGGCGGCGGTCGAGGGTCCGGTGGTCCGCCCGCCCGGCTTCCGCGCGTCGGCGGCGTTCCGCGAGACGGCGGAGCGGGTGTCGCGGCTGCTGGCCGGGAAGGTCACGGCATGAGCGCCGCATGAAGCTCCTCGCCCCCTTTCTGCTGATCGCTCTGCTGCTGGCCGCCTGGGAAGCCGCCTGCCGGCTCCTGGCCATGCCGGTCTACCTGCTGCCCGCCCCCTCGGCGATCGGCGCGGCCCTGGCCGAGGGCTGGCCGCTGCTGCTGGCCAGCGCCTGGAACACCCTGTCCACCGCCCTGGTCGGCCTGGCCTTGGCCAGCGTGCTGGCCTGCGGCCTGGCCCTGCTGGTCAGCCTCAACCCCACGGTCGAGGACGCCGTGCGCCCGGTCGCGGTCACCCTGCAGGTCACGCCGCTGGTGGCCATCGGGCCGCTGATGACCATCTGGGCGGGGATCGAGCATCCGCAGCGCGCCGTGGTCGCCCTGGCCGCGGTGGCCGCCTTTTTCCCGATCTTCTCGGGCGCCCTGACCGGCCTCAAGGCGGTCGACCCGGACCTGGCGCGGCTGTTCGACCTCTATGGCGCGCGCCGCGCCCAGCGGCTGTGGCGGCTGCGCCTGCCGTCGGCCGTGCCCGCCTTGCTTGAGGGCTGCAAGGTGGCCGCCGGCCTGGCCGTGGTCGGGGCCGTGGTCGCCGAGTTCGTGGCCGGATCGGGCGGGAACCAGGGCCTGGCCTGGCGGATCCTGGAGGCCTCGAACCGCCTGCAGACCGCCCGGGTGTTCGCCGCCCTGGCGGTGCTGGCCGTGCTGGGCGTGGCGCTGCACGGCCTGCTGAGCCTGACCGAGCGCCGCGTGCTGGCCTGGTGGCGCGGCCGCTGACCCGCGCGGCCGAGAGTCGAAAATGCGACATAGGACCACAATCTTTCCGCGAAACCATGCCCCGTTAGGCCAAGATTAAGTCCCCACGCCTATCAATCGGACCGATCCCGCGCTCTGTCGGACCGGTTCATGCGTCTTGTCCTGCTCCTGCCCGTGCTGTTCAGCGTCGCCGCCCCGGCGTACGCCGAGGGCGCGCGCGAGAGCCGCTACGGCCCGAGCACGCCGCGCCAGGCCCCGGTCGCCGCCGCCGCGCGCTACGACGGCCCGATGCTGAGCTGGGCCAACAAGCGCCAGCCTTCGACCGAGGCGGCCGCGCCCGCGACGTCCGCGGCGCCAGCCCAACCCGCCCCGCTCGCCGCCTGGGCCGGCTACAGCACGCCTCCGCCACCTGTCGCTTACACTCAGGCTCCCGCGCCCGTCGCCGCCGCGCCGCCTGCCGCGCCGCCCCGCCGGACCGCCGCGGCGCTGCCGACCAGCCTCTACGCCGCGCCGCGCCCGGCGCCGGTCGCGGCCGCAACGCCGGGTCCGGCCAAGGACTGGTCCGGCTATCGCAGCCCTCGCATGGCGACCGCCGCCCCGGCGCCCGCCCCCGCTCCGCCCCCAGCGGCGCCGGCCCCGCCGCCGCCTCGCCAGGTCGCCGCCGCCAACACCGGCGTGGCCGGCGCCCGCTTCTATTCGGTGGCCCGCGAGTCCGGCCTGACGCCCGACCCGATCCCGCCCGCCGGCCCCGACCACCAGGTGCTGATCACCACCGACGCGCCGCCGCCGCAGGCCCAGGACGCCACGCCGATGCACGGCTCGGCCGACTGGCTGGCGGCCGGGGCGCGCGGCGGCGACGATGACGACGACAGCGCGACCCGACGCGCCAAGACCCGGAACGAAGGCCTTTGATCCAGTCGCGCCTCCACGACCTCATCGCCCTGGCCGATGAGCCCTCCAGCTCGCGCCGTCGCGAACTGCTGCGCGGCGTCACCGACCTGTTCTTCACCGCCGAAGGCCATGGCGACGTCGAGATGGGCCTGTTCGACGACGTGATGGGCCAGCTGGCCGGCGAGATGGAAGAGGCCGTACGGATCGAGCTGGCCGAGCGCCTGGGAACCAGCGCCACGCCGCCGCCGTCCCTGACCCGCGCCCTGGCCAGCGACAGCATCGCCGTCGCCCGCCCGATCCTGCAGGGCGCGCCCCAGCTCAGCGAGGCCGACCTGCTGCACGTGGCCCGCACCCAGGGCCAGGACCACCTGCGGGCCATCTCGCGGCGCTCCGTCGTGCCCAGCCTGGTGTCCGACGCCATCGTCCAGCGCGGCGACGACACCACCCTGGGCGTGCTGCTGCGCAACGAGGGCGCGGTGCTGTCGCGCCAGGCCCACGAGGCGGCGGTCGACCGCGCGGCGGCCAATCCCGAACTGCACGAGGCGGTGATCGACCGCCAGGCCCTGCCGATGGACCTGCTCAACGAGATGTACTTCGTGGCCGAGGCGCGCCTGCGCGACCGGATCATGGAGCGCAACGCCAATGTCGATCCGGCCATCCTGGACGCCGCCCTCAAGGCCGGCCGCAACCGCGTCGCGGCCAGCGACGGCGCCCTGCCGCCTGACTACGACGCCGCGGTCAGGGAGATCGTCGCCCTGAAGGCGCGGGGCGCCATCACGCCCCTGGGCCTGGTCGCCATGCTCCGCGCCAACCGCACCACGATCTTCCTGGTCGCCCTGGCCGAGCTGGCCGACATCGACTTCCACACCGCCCGCAAGATCATCGAACGCCGCGAGCTGGACGCCCTGGCGGTGGTCTGCAAGGCGGCGGACTTCGATCGCGCCCTGTTCCTGACCTTCGCCCTGCTGATCCTGGACCCCAACGACAACGCCATGGGCAAGGCCAAGGAATACGGCGAGCTCTACGCCGCCCTGCCCCGCGACGCGGCCCTGCGCACCATCCGCTTCTGGCGCATGCGCCGCACGACGGGCGACGTCGCGGCGGCGTAGGTGTCGAAGCACGGAACCGGCGTCCCCCGACGCCGTTCCCCTTCAGTCGAGAGGCCTTCCGTCTCCGGAGCGCCCCAGTGAAACTGCCCCAGAACAAGACAACCCTGATCGCCGGCGTCGCCGCGGCGGCGGTCGTGACGACGGTCGCCCTGGCCATGGCCGCCTGGCCCGCCCTGACGCGACCCGACCCTCCGGCCGAGGCGGCCGGCGACGACGGCCTGCGCATCAGCGTGGTCGAGCCGCCCAAGGCGCCGGTCCCCCGCGCCAGTCCGCTGGACGTCGGCCTGTCCGAGGCCGCCCAGGCCATGGCGAAAAGCCGCGCGGCGCTGTTCGCCGCCACGCCGGCTCCCGCGCCGGTCCGGAGCCCGCGAACGAACGAAGACGACGGCCTCGCGCCCCTCGGGCCGAGCGACGACCGGTGGGAGCGCGAACGCGCCGGAAGCGGCTTCGAGCTGGCCCGGCAGATGCGGGAAGAGGAACGGGCGGCCCGCCGCGAGCGGGATCGCCGCGAGGCCCAGGAACAAGCCGACCGCGACCGCCGCTGGGACGAAGAGCGCGAGCGGGAACGCGCCGACGACCGGCGCTATGACGACCGCTACGGTCCCCCGCCCCCGCCGGACGATGATCGACCGCCGCCCGAACCCTGACGCCGGCGGCGGAACGAGCGGACTGAAAAAGTCGATGACGCCAGAACGGTGAAGCGCGCCCTAGCCGCGCCGCCGATGCATCAAGGTCAGCAGCCAGCCGACGCCGAGGCCGCCCGCGACGGTCAGGGGCAAGGTCAGGAGATCGGGCGTGGGCTCGCGCAGCCAAAGGTCGCGGCCGGCCAGCAATCCCCAGACGAGCAGCCCCCAGATCGCGCCATGCACGGCCCACGGATACTGGTCAATCCAGCCGCGCAGGCCTGGTCTCGGCTCCGGTTCGCGCGCCGGCTCGACGGGACCGCCGCACGCGCCACAGGTCCAGCCGCCCCATGGCCCCAGAGGCGCGGCGTCCGTCTCGACCGGCGTTTCGCAGGCCTTGCAGCGCGGCGGCTCGGCGCGGCGGCGCACCGCCGACGGCATGCCCCGCAGCCCCATGATCACGATGAACAGATAGATGAGGAGATAGACGACCCGCGAGACGTCCACGTCCTTGAAACCCTCGCCCATGCCGCCCCCGAAACGCTCCGCCGTCAAGCTAGGCCGCGTCGCGTTTCAGGTCGAGCGTTGGATCAGCGGATGCGGATGCGGACCGGGACGTCGATGAACGAGCCGGCGCGGCTCTTGCCGTCGGGGCCCATCAGGTCGACCTGGAACTGCGAGGCCATGGTCAGGGCGGCCTTGCCGACGCCCATCTCGGCCGGGAATTCGCTCTGCACCGAGCAGGCGGTCAGGCCGCCGTCGCGCTTGACCATGCAGCTGAGCAGCGCCTCGGCGATCTGGGGCTGGACGTCCTTGACCTGGGTGACCGTCGCCTGGGCGGTCGGGGTCGGAACGATCGAGACGGCGGCGGCGGCGAGCAACGAAGCGATCACTGGGTCTTCCCTACTGGTCTTGGGTCCGGCCCGTTCGAGGCCGTCCGGTTTCATTCTGGGTCAGGCGGCGTGCGCCTGCTTGACCCGTTGCAACCCCTGGGCCGCCAGGTCGGTCAGCGACCGCAGGCCCAGCTCGGCGAAGATGTCGAAGGCGCTGGCCAGGGCCATGGCGGCTCGGTCCAGGCGGCCGTCGTCGCGGCCGGTGATCTCGACCCGGGCCTCGTAGAGTCGGGCCAGGTTCATCTGGGTCACGGCCCAGGCGGCCGGATCGCGCCCGCCCGGGGTCGCGGTCAGCTCGGCCTTGAAGGCCATCTCGGCGGCGTCCAGCACGGCCAGGTCGGCGGTCAGTTCGGCGCAACGGGCCAGGCTGAGGGCGCGGTTGTTGGCGACCACGGCGCGCAGGGCCAGGGCCGGCTGGGTCTTGAGGATGTGCGAGGCGCGGTCGTAGCAGGTGACCGCCCGTTCGAAGCAGTGCTCGGAGGTGGTGGCCTCGCCCATGGCCTGCAGGCCAGCGCCCAGGGCGGCCTGGGCCCGCGCCCAGTCCATCGGGCTATGGTCGGCGGTGACCGGCTCCAGCGCCTTGACCAGGGCCTCGACGCCGTCGGCGATGTGATTGAGCTCGCCGTCCAGTTCGCCCAGCTGCACCAGGGCCGCGCCGCGCAGCGACTCCAGCCGCGACCAGGCCAGGGGCTCGAAATCGGGATCCAGGCCGGCCTCGGCCTCCCTGGCCTCGTTGAGGGCCGCCTGGGTCAGAGCGCGGTCCTTCAGGCGGGCCGCGCAGGCCAAGAGCAGCTCGACGCGGGCGGCGCGCTGGTCCGCCAGCAGCAGGCGCGACGCCCCGCCCTTGACGCGGCGCGCGGCCGCCAAGCCCCGCAGCGGCGCTTCGAAGGCCGCGGCGGCGGCCAGGGCACGGTCCAGGTCGTTCTCTCCCAGGGCGACGCGGCCCTCCAGCCCGGCCAGCAGAGCCTCGACCATGGCGCAGCGGTGGCCCGGCGCGGTCTTGGCCAAGGTCAGGGTGGCGCCGGCGGCGGCGTGCAGGCCCTCGTCGCCGAACAGGTCGGCGCCCAGCACGGCCAGGGTCGCCTGCTCGCAGCGGGCGGCGGCCAGGCTCTCCTGCTTGTGCTCGGCTTCGAAGATCTTGGCGGCGGCCTCGGCCTGGGCCGCCCCCTTGCGCAGGGCGGCGGCGTCGCCCGAGCGACGGGCCAGCTCGCGCCAGACGACGGCGGCCTCCAGCAGGCGGTGGCCGCGATCCTTGGCGCCGATCCGGCCGGCGGCGACGTCGGCCGAGCGGGCCTCGTTGACCAGCAGGCGCAGGTCCAGCAGCTCCAGCAGCGAGGTGTCGCCGCCGGTCAGTCCGTCGCGATGCGCCGCGGCCCGCGCGGGGGCCCCGGCGTCGACTCCGAAGAGTCTCTTCAGGTCACGACCGAAATCGAACATCGCTGCGTACTCCGGACACGGAACGTCCCACGCCGGGACGTCCGGCAAAGGTTCAACGCATGAACAGCAAAGCCGGAGCCAACGCGTTTAACAAGTCGTTAACGAAGCCTAAGATTGCGTTAACCATAAATATTTTCGGCGCGTTTACACTTCGTTCCCGAACGCCGCCCAAACCCCTGTTTCTGCGCCGATTTGGCACACTTCTTGCTTGACGGATCCTGGCGGGAAAGCGCGTACGGACGCGCCTCTTAGAACATTGTTCACCGAAGTAAAAATGACGTTAACCATAGATTTTAAGATCGCGTTTACCTTATGTTCCCGCGCAGCCGCCAAGGGCCTGCCCGGCCCTCGGTTCGCGAGCCGCTAGAGGCCGTAGCCGCGCGCCATGGCGGCGGCGAAGATCGGGATCAGGGCGAAGACCGCCAGCTCGGCCAGCATCACCTTGCGCACCTTGGCCACCTCGGCGGCGGGTGGAACGAAGGCGGGATCGGTCTTGGCCTGCCTGCGCCATTTCAGGATGGCGATCGTGGGGGCGATCGACAGCAGCCCCACCGCCGCGAAGGCGGCGATCTTGGCCCAGAACAGCGGATTGTGCAGGTAGAAGTCCGCCCCCTTGGCGCCCAGGAAGACTCGGCCGAAGCCGACCGCCAGGATCAGCACCGCCGTCCCGCCGTAGCTGGCGTCGATCCCGCCCAGGGTCTTGAGCCCCGCCCCGCTCACGCCCGGCCTGACCAGCACGAACCCGGCCATCATCAGCCCAGCCAGCGACAGGATCAGCAGGTGGTGCAGGATGGCCAGGACGAGATCCAGCATGGCGAGCTCCGACTCGGTGGATTGCCGGGAGCATGACTGGAAGAGCGCCATTCGTCACGGCCCCGCCGACTCTGGCCAGCCCTCGCGACGGCCGCTAGACAGGAGTCATGACCGCTTCCGTCGACCTCTGGACCGCCTCGCTCTGCAAACCCGATCCCGGCTATGGCGGCTGGGCCCATGTCCGCCGCAACGCCGACGGGACCCTGGCCGGCGCGGCCGGCGGCGAGCGCCGGGTCGGCGGCGCCAAGATGGCGCTGACGGGTGTGATCGAGGCGCTGAGCGCCCTGGCCGACCTGCCGGTCGACACGGCGGTGACCCTGCACTTCGCCGATCCGGCCCTGGCCGCCGAGCTGGTCGCCGGCGACGGCGCCTGGGCCACCGCCGAGCCCGAAGCCTGGGCCGCCGCCCGCCCGTTGCTGGCCGCCCGCCCCGTATTGACCCTGTCGCCGCTGGCGGACGCCGCGCCCGCCGCCGGCTTCCTGAAGGCCTGGGCCGACTTCGGCCTCGACACCGCCAAGACCCGAGGGACGTTCAAGGCCGCGATCCCCAGGCCGAACCTGCTGAAGTTCCCGGGCTAGGCCTACGGGCAGAGCGTGGTCTCGCGGACCACGTAGGGCGTCCGCACGCCCCACTGCGATCCGGTCCCGTCACAGTTGCTGTAGACCTCGCCGACCAGCTGGTTGTAGTCCGCCCCCGAATAGTACTGCGCCGCGACCGCGTACAGCCGTCGCGCGGAAGCCGGCTCGGCCCAGGCGAACAGCGAGGCGGTCATCAGCGCGCCGGCGACCAGCTTGGTCATCAGGGTCTTCATGGCGATCCTCCGCGAAACCGCCTTTGACGCTACACGCCTAAAGATTGCACACAACCTTCGCGACCTCGCCTCGCGACTCACATCGCCGTGATGCTCAGCGCCCGGCCACGATCAGGTCGGCCGTGGCCGGGTTGCAGGCGAACGGGATGTCGGCCAGGGTCGCCATGCGGATCAGCGCCTTGACGTCGACGTCGTGCGGCTGGGGCGACAGCGGGTCGACGAAGAACACCAGCAGGTCCAGCCGCCCTTCAGCCAGCAGGGCCCCCAGCTGCTGGTCGCCGCCCAGCGGTCCGCTCTTCAGGCGGGTCAGGTCCAGGTCCGGCAGGACCTGCAGGATCCGCCCGCCCGTGGTCCCCGTGGCGTAGAGCCTGTGCCGCGCCAGGAACGCCTGGTGCGTCACGGCCCAATCGACCAGGGCCGCCTTCTTGTCGTCGTGGGCGACCAGGCCGATGGCGAGCGGGGCGTTGGCGGGCATGGGGAGTCTCCGGGGTCCGGCCTCTCCTAGCCGCTTCCCGGGGACTTGGAAAAGCCGGACCGAAAGAAACGCCGTCGTCAGGAGAACCGGATCTTGGCGGGCGCCGACAGCTCCGGCGTGGCGCGCTCGACCAGCACCTCGTCGTGCAGCGACAGTTTGGCGTTGGCCGCGAACACCCCGGCCGTGGCGCACACCACCTTGCCGCCGCGCACCTCCAGCCGCACGCCCTTGACCTTCAGGGCCAGCTCGATCTCGAAGTCCAGGTCGGCCACCTTGACCGCGCCGTAGCGCAGCTCGATGCGCGGCTTGTGGGTGGAGGCGATCTTGTGGTCGTCCAGATCCTGGAAGAAGGCGTCGTCGGGATGGGCCTTGGACTCCTCGACGCATTTCTTGAAGCGCTCCAGCTTCATCCAACCGTCGAACAGCACCCGCTCGACCGACAGGTCCAGCAGCTTGCCGACCTCGTCCCGGCAACCGTCCTCGACGTCGCCCCAGCAGGCGCTGGGGAACTTCTGGGCGGCCTGGGAGATCGCCTGGGCCAGGGGCGGCGCGTCCTTGACGGCCTCCAGCGGATCGCCGCCGTCCTCGGCGAACAGGGCGCGCCAGGTCATGCCGCCGCGGGGCGCGGACGGGTCGCGGGCCGCTTCGGTCATGGCGCGGTCTCCAGCAAGGGATAGTCCAGCCTCAGTTCACCGGCCTCGGCGGCGTGCTCGAACCGCAGCGAGACCGCCATGCCGGCCCGGGGCGAGCCGTCCGGCGTCAGGACGACGACGCCAGGGTCGGCGACCAGGGCGATCTCCGGCGCGCAGGGCGGCGGCGACGCCGCCGGCTTCGCGCGGCCCAGCCATCGGGCGAGGCCGAACCCGCCGCCCGCGGCCGCGGCCAGGGCGACCAGCCACAGCCAGAGCGGGATCGCCGGCCCCTTGGACGCCGGGGGCGGCGTTGGCGGGACCACCGGCGGGGCGACCGTCGGAGGCGGCTTCGGCGCGGCCGGCGGCTCGACGACCGCGACGGACGGAGGCTGGGGCTCGGCGACGGGCGCGGGCCGCACGGGCTCGGTTCGGAGGGGTTTGGGCGCAAGGGCCGGCGGCGTCTGGATCGGCGGCTTCGACTGAACCGGCCTCGACGGCGCGGGCCTGGACTGAACGGGCGGCGGCTGCACGGGCGGCTGCACCCGCGGCGGCTCGACGGCCGGCGGCGTCTGCAGCGCCAGGGGCGGCCGCCCGCGCAGTCCCGCGTCGCGCCAGCCGTCGGCCGTGCAGCGCCGCCAGCGCTCGGGCGCGGCGGCATAGGTCGCGCAGGCCGCCTGGATCTCGGGGATCACCGCCAGCGGATCGGCCGGCGGGCCGGGCGTGGCCGGCGGGGTTCTGGGGCGGTTGCGCCAGGCGTCGAGCAGCTTGTCCAGCTGAGGCGTGATGTCGACCGGCTCGCGGGTCGGCGGCTGGGTCGCCGGGCCGTCGGGCGTCGTCGCGGCGCCCGGGACGGTCGTGGACGGCGCCGTGTCGGGGAACAGGCGTCGGCAATAGGCCGTCGGATCCGTCCGCCCCGCGTAGGATCGCAGGCATTCGTCATAGGTCCTGGGCGCGGCGGCCGGGGCGGCGGCGCGCGTGGCGGTCGGGACCGCAGTCGTCGTCACCGGTCGCGCGGGCTGCTGGAGCGCGGCGGCCGATGTCGCGATCGACAGCGCCAACACCGCGACCAAGCCGCCAGCCCTGCCCGGATTCCGCGCCATTCCAGACGACCTTTCAATCGCGAGGAAGCTCCCGGGGCAGGGTCCGCCCGCGCTAATGCGCGGTCAAGTAGAATCGCAACCACACAGCAACTCTCACGCGCCAACGCGACGGGCAGACGCCGACCTGCCGGTCCCCGGCGCGGCGATCTCTGCCCAAGTGGCGGGCAGTCGGACCCGGCGTTCGTTCCGGCCCTTGCCCTCGACAGCGCAAAGGCTCGTGATGAGCCCGCCTGCGCCGGGCGGGCTCAAGATCAGGGAGACGACCATGGACACGCGTCAGTCGAGCCGATCGGCCATCGGGCGCCGATCCTTCCTGCGGGCCGCGGCCCTGGCGGCCGCGACGCCGATCCTGACCGAGGCCGCCCTGGCGCACGCCGCCGCCGATCCGGCCAAGCCCGGCGCGCCGCCCTCCGGCATGGCCCTGCACGGCCAGGGTCCGAACATTCCGCCGCCCGGCGCGGTGCTGATCAACGCCAACGAAAACCCGCTGGGCCCGTCCAAGGCCGCCTGCGACGCGATCGCCCGCATGGCCCCGCTGGGCGGACGCTACGACCGCAACGGCGAAACCGAACTGCTGGCCATGACCTTCGCCGCCCAGAACGGGCTGAAGGTCGAGAACGTGGCGGTCTACGCCGGTTCGTCCGAACCGCTGCACTACAGCGTGCTGGCCTTCACCTCGCCCGACCGCAGCTTCGTCACCGCCGACCCGTCCTATGAGGCGGGCATGTACGCGGCCATGACCAGCAAGGCCAGGATCGTCAAGGTTCCGCTGGCCGCCGACTACGGCCACGACGTCAAGGCGATGGTCGCCGCCGACCCGAACGCCGGCGTCATCTACATCTGCAACCCCAACAATCCCACCGGCACGACCACCACCAAGCAGGACATCGTCTGGGCGCTGGACAACAAGCCCAAGGGCTCGATCCTGCTGGTCGACGAGGCCTATATCCACCTGTCCGACGCCCAGGACGCGCTGGACCTGGTGGCGGCCGGCAAGGACCTGATCGTGCTGCGGACCTTCTCCAAGATCTACGGCATGGCCGGCATCCGCTGCGGCTTCGCGGTGGCGCGGCCCGACCTGCTGGCCAAGTTGAAGCCGTTCGGCCAGAACGCCATGCCGATCACCGGCTCGGCCGCCGCCCGCGCTTCGCTGGAGGACACGACCCTGGTGGCGACCCGCAAGGCGATCATCGGCGACACCCGCCGCGACACGCTCGCCTGGCTGAAGGCCAACAATTACAAGGTGATCGGCGCGCCCGAGACCAACTGCTTCATGATCGACACCGGCCGCGACGGCAAATCGGTGATCGCGGCGATGAAGGCCCAGAACGTCTACATCGGCCGCACCTGGCCGATCTGGCCCAACGCCGTGCGGGTGTCGGTGGGCACGCCGGCCGAGATGGCCGCGTTCAAGACGGCGTTCAAGGCGGTGATGGACAGCAAGGCGGTGGCGGTGGAGACGCATGACGCGGGCGGCCATCGGGCTGATCTTGGATATTACGCGACCGCCTGAGAACGGGGACATGCCCTTGGGCGTGTCCCCAAAGCGGACGGGACGAAGTGGGGAAAACGCACAAGCGCATGTCCCGGATGCGACCCTCATTCCGTATCCGCCCGCGCCTCGGCCGCCGCTCGGCTGGCCGCCGCCAGCCTCAGTCGCCGACGGAGATCGCGAAGCAGGTGGTTCATGCGCGCGGGGGTGCGTCCTCTGTCGTCGTCCATCGGGTCCTTGCTGTCGCGGACCGGCGGTCGAGCGGCGCGGACGCGGGCTCGGGTCTTGGATCTGGGCATGGCGTCTCCTCTAGACACGACTTCACCGCCTCACGCGGACAGCCGCTGAAGTTCGGGGAGGGCTGCGGAGCGCCGGGCCAGGCCCGGAAGCTGTTTGAAGAATACCGTTTCGACCAGGACCAACGCTCCGCGCAGCCGTTATCCGAGAGCGTCCGGCGGTCGGCCCTGTTCGGACCTCGCCGGCTCTAAGCCCCCGACGGGCGGGCCGGGCTTGCGTTGCCCGGTCCCGGAACGCACGGGTCGCCCCATGCCTGTCGCGCCGCCGGCCCCTTCATCAACGCCGTATCCGTGTTCCGTGCCCGGCCGGCACCAGATGACGAGGGTCGCGGCCCCTTTTCGGAACCGCCGCCGACGAGCGCGCCCGCTCGACCGCCCCGCAAGGCCGCGAAGGTCGCAGGCCTTAGCGCCCTCCCCATCGCCTTGTGGTGAGCTGATTATGCCGCGGCGTGAGAGGGGGAGGATAAGTTGAATTTCGGCGTTGTATTCGTTGGGGAAACACGCCGGGAGCGATGGGGATAAGTTTTTTGCGCTTCGCTGGCGGCCGCTTTTTGGCGCTGCGCCGGTTTCCGCTTCCGACCCATTGCGGACTCGCGCCGCGCGATGGAAAGTCGTCAGATGAGCATGTATTCGCCCACTGTTGACTGGGGTAAATTGGCGACGCTAGCGGGGGTGTTCTTCTTCTTCGCATTTACCGCCCACTCCCTCTTCAGTAGAGAAAAGGTTGCGCGCCCAAAGCTGAAATCGGCGTTTTGGGCTGCAGTGTTTGTCGTTTTCACTGCTGTCGCATGGCATCAGCACCCTCTATTCTGGGGGGAGCCATTTGTCATGATAGGCGCGCCATTGGCTTGGCTGACTGTAGTTTGGCTCGCCGCCAAAATCCGATTGTGACAGCAAGGGCCGACAACCACCCTAGTCGGATCTGCCGAAAGTCTCCTTTGCCGGAGCGACTAGACCAAGCCTAGCAGTCGCCGGGCGCTGGCTAGGTCCTCTGTCGCCTCCAGGTAAAGCCGGCCATCCGGATCAAATGCGAACGTGGCTTCCATCCAAGCGAAATCACCGGCGAACAGCGCGCGTGCATTGTCAGGAGCGAATTCCAAGAACTCCCTATGCGCCCGTAGCGCACCGCATATGAGATCACCGGGATAGAGGTCGCACTCCGCGCGCGGGTGTTGGATGAGAAACTCCGCCACCGGCGAGGCCAGCCAGCGCAACCCGAATTTCTGACCAACGAGGACGCGAGCGTGGGCGCAGCTCAATTGGCTAAGAGGTGTGGTCCATGCCTTTGCGACGCGCTTCATCAAGCCAGATGGAAAAGGGCCCGGCCTCGCTAGACGCCGATCTCCACTCAACGTCTCCAGACTGACCGCTGGCATGATGGTTGGATCGGCCAGGAAGCTTGAAAGCACTCTGTCGCCAACCGGCCCCGCATCGGTGTCGAAGAGTTGGTCGCTGACGGCCACGTCTATGAGTTCGGTATCGAGCCCAGGTTCGCCTCCGATCCTTGTGCACTCGATCGTCGCGAAGGGTGCGCCTGCCGTGTGCCATACCACAGTCCCGCTAGTGGCAACCTGGTGCGCGCCAGCGATGGCTTGGGGGATCACGACTGGATCCAATTCGGATGGTGTCCACGCGGGCGTTTCCATCTGGCGACGCTATACGCGCCGATGTCCGCTCACCACCCGTTGCGGACCATGGGGCTTGAGGTCAGTATCACCTTTATGAGCTTGGCCGCTCGTAGCCCGAGGCGCACATGGAACGGTTTCACACGAGGATCACAATTCCAACTGCGCTATTACTTTCAATATACGTCCTTGCAGCTGCCGCCGTCTTTCTGAGTAATATGCAAATGCTCCGACTGTGGATTGTGCCTCCAGCAGTCATTCTTATATTTACGTCTTTAGATGTGGTTAGGTCGCGCGGAAACTGGCTGCTACCGGTGATCATTGGGTCTGCATTCTTACTGCTGTCAATTGTGTCGATTGCCGTGTTGGCTGTCGGCTTCGGCGGCATATAGTTGTTGGTTGGGCAGATAGCCGCAGAGCCACCAGCTTTTGCGAAATGTCCGACAACCACCCTTCTCAGACTCTCCGAGGGTCCGGATTCAGGCGCCTGTGGGAAACAATCGGCACCTCTGGGAAGCTCCAGGAAACTCCTGACATAGGTGCGCAGATACGGATGCTCTGGAGAACTATGAGTGGCCGCTGGCGATCTCAAGCGCAATCTGGGCGCCGTCGGCGACTATCCGCGACAACAAAAAAGAAACGCCGTGAAGCAGCCGAAGCGCATGTCAGCTACGGGTGGCTAGCGGGCGTTGCATGCGGCTTGCATCTGAGCCGCTAGAATGGCGTTGTGCGAGCCAGACATTCTAAGCGGAAAAACTACGCCAGATGCTCCTCGGGATGATTGCCGCCGCTTTGGTAGCTATCTCGTCGCCCGTCAGCGCCGATGAACGCTGCGGCTTGCCCGGGTCGGAGCTAGACCGCCGATTCTGCGACGACGCCGAGTTGCTCGCCTGGGCAAAGGCCGCAACCAGTTTACAGGCGGATCAGGACGCTTCTCATCCTGGTCCATATGGCGTGGATGCAAATGAATGGCGCAGCAAAGTTAGGACTTGTGTCGAAGCGCAGTGTGTCCGGGCATCATATGCAGATTGGCTAGCCGCGCTGGTAGAGCCTAACGCACGCCCACCATTTCCGGTCAGACGGGCATTGATCTATAAGCTCAAAATTTCCTCTCACAGTAAGAACACTTTGAAAGTTCGCGATCTCGGAGACGGTTGGGCGCTATTTATTCTGGAGGGCTACGTTGTTCGTCCTGTCGGAGACGGCGAGCCCTTCTATGGTGCTGATGCTTTCGTGGTCCATTTGGCTAATGGCAGTGGCCATTACAGGGATAGCCGTGGAAACGGCTTTGATCTCGCCTCCCAAGTCAAGGGATGGGATGTCGAACAGGTCGGCGATTGCACGTGTGCGACGCATGTTTCGCTGGGTGGCAAGTATCGTTAGCCCGGAAGTCCGCGCTTCGTCCGCACTGGGTCGAAGGCCGCCGCCGGCGCCTGGCCAGGATGCCGACATCGGCCGGGGCGGTTCTCGCGCCGATGCCAATGATGGCTCCCGACCCTGAGCGGACATTGCACAGGGCAAGGTGACTGGTAAGCTGCGCTTTCCCAATTCGGAGTAGCAAGTATGGCCGGCTTTCTAGTTAGGTGGCCGCTCGAAAGTATCGGTGGATGGCTTGCGCTCTATTGGATTTTCTCTTGCGGCCTGCTGGCATGGAATTTCCGGGTAGATCTCAAACCGAGAGAGACCGGGCACTGGACCTTCCCAACGCGGGATGAGCGTTTCCGGCGCGCGTTGGCGATCCTTCACATCATTTTTCTTGCACCATCCACAAATCCCCTGATCAGGATCCTACGGCTGACTGCGATAGTCTCATTCGGTCTCTTCCTTGTCGTCTTTGCAGCGCAAGGCATTGTAATCAATTCGCCGTTTCGCCCGATGTTGCGATCATAGCGACCTTAGTGCTCAGGATGGCCGTTGAGCATCCATGTTCCACCCCGAACAGACCGTCGCCCTGGAGCAGCCCACCGACCAGCGATTGGACGAGGTAGCGCGACGGTACCGTATGCAACACGACGAATAGCTTTCGATTTGAGTGGAGGCATTTCTGACGTGGCCTCCGCCTAAGGGCAATGTCTTCAACCCACCCTTAGCTGACCTTGGACAAGTCTGCTTTCAGCATCGCCAACGCTTCGCCCATCGTCGGGATCGTCGCACGCTTGCGGCAAGCTCTCCCCTACCCCCGCTCCTTCGTCCGCTCGAACCGCACCTTCGGGAAGCGCTCCGCCACATAGCCGATCTCCCAGCTCGACTTGCCCAGGAACACCGGCTGCTCGTCGATGTCGTGGGCCATGGCCGAGCGGTGCTTGTTGGTGAAGTCCTCGACGTCGGCGCGTTCGCCGTTGACCCAGCGGGCCTCGGCGTAGGGAGCGGCCTCGAAGATGCACTCCAGGGCGTATTCGTTGGCCAGGCGGTCGGCCATGACCTCGAACTGCAGCTGGCCCACGGCGCCGACGATGAAGTCTGAACTGCCGATCATCGGGCGGAACAGCTGGGTCACGCCCTCCTCGGCCAGGCCTTCCAGCGCCTTCTTCAGGTGCTTGGCCTTCAACGGATCCTTGACCCGCACGCGGCGCAGGATTTCCGGGGCGAAGTTGGGCAGGCCGGCGAAGCGCAGGGTCCCGGTCTCGGACAGGCTGTCGCCCACCCGCAGCACGCCGTGGTTGGGGATGCCGATCACGTCGCCGGCGAAGGCGTCCTCGGCCAGCTCGCGGTCGCTGGCGAAGAACATGATCGGCGCGTTGACGCTCATGGCCTTGCCGGTGTTCTGGGCCTTCAGCTTCATGCCGCGCGTGAAGCGGCCGCTGGTCAGGCGCAGGAAGGCGATCCGGTCGCGGTGGTTGGGGTCCATGTTGGCTTGGACCTTGAACACGAAGCCCGAGACCTCGCCGTCGCCGGGCGCCACGTGGGTGTCGACGCCGGCCTTGCTGACCTTGGCCGGATGCGGCGCGGGGGCGTAGCTGCCGATGCCGGCCAGCAGCTCGTTGACGCCGAAATGGCGCAGGGCCGAGCCGAAGAACACCGGCGTCATGTGGCCTTCCAGGAACGACTGCACGTCGAACGGCTTGGCGGCCTCGGACACCAGCATGGCGCCCTCCTCCACCTCGGCCAGCTCCTCGGGATCGAGGTACTGCACCACCGCGTTCGATTTCAGGGCCACCGGGTCGGGATGGCCCTCCTCGTCGGTCGAGCTCTTCTTGGCGTAGGGAATGAACTTCTGGCCGCGCAGGTCCAGCATGCCCTTGAACCGCCCGCCCGAGCCGGCCGGCCAGTAGAGGGGCGCGGGGTCGAGAGCCAGCTTCGAGGACACCTCGTCCAGCAGCTCGAACGGGTCCTGGGCCTCGCGGTCCATCTTGTTGATGAAGGTGATGATCGGGATGTCGCGCAGGCGGCACACCTCGAACAGCTTCAGGGTCTGGGGCTCGATGCCCTTGGCGGCGTCCAGCACCATGATCGCCGCGTCGGCGGCGGTCAGGGTGCGGTAGGTGTCTTCCGAGAAGTCCTCGTGGCCCGGGGTGTCGAGCAGGTTGAACATCAGGCCGTCGTGATCGAAGGTCATGACGCTGGCGCTGACCGAGATGCCGCGCTCGCGCTCGATCTTCATCCAGTCGGACTGGGTGCGGCGGGCCTGGCCGCGGGCCCGCACGGCGCCGGCGGCGCGGATCGCCCCGCCGGCCAGCAGCAGGTTCTCGGTCAGGGTGGTCTTGCCGGCGTCGGGGTGGCTGATGATCGCGAAGGTGCGCCGACGGGCGGCCTCGAGGGCGAGGGAGGTGCTCATCCCCGGGGGTTAGCGTCCCAGGGCGAACTTGTCACCTTCCGTGGACCTCGAAGGCCGGCCGGCGCGCCGGCGCGTCGCGAAAAATCCTCTCCCGGCGCGAGCGCGCCGGCCGGGAGAGGTAGGCTGGAAAGGGACTCTAGAACGTCGCCGAGAGGCGGGCGTAGTAGAGCCCGCCGTCGGTGTCGTAGGGCGCGTTGCGCGAATAGATCAGCCCGCGCGAGACCTGGAACGTCGCTTCGTCCGGATAGGTGTCGAACAGGTTCTCGGCCCCGACCGTCAGCTTGAACCGGTCGTTCAGCTCGGCGCTGAGCGACAGGTCGACCAGGGTGCGGCCGCCGAACGTCTGGATCAGGTCCGCCGCGCCGTTGGCCTGGGCGTCGGTCCATCGGCCGGAATAGCGGGCCCGGACCATGCCACTGTAGCGGCCGCGGCCGTAGTCGAGCGTCAGGTTGGCGGCGTTCGCCGGCAGGCCGTCCTCGATGTTGATGCGGGCCAGCCTGGAGACCTCGGTCGGCTTGGAGCGGATGACCTTGCTGTCGTTCCAGTTCCAGGCCGCCGTGACGCCGGCCCGGCCGCCCCAGAGGTCGCCCTTCCACGAGCCGACCACGTCGACGCCCTGGGTGCGGGTGTCGAACGCGTTGGTGAAGTAGGACACGGTGGTCAGTGAGTCGGCGCCCGGCACGCCGGCGGCGACCAACTGGGCGCGCAGGGCCGGGGTCACCGTGAAGTTCGGCGACACGGCGAAGCGGGTGTCGACCTCGATGCGGTAGTAGTCGACCGAACCGGTGAAGCCGCCCCGGCGGTAGACCGCGCCGAACGACAGGTTCCTGGACTCCTCGGGCTCCAGCGGCTTGCCGCCCAGCGCCCGGGCGATGGGGTTGACCGGCGACAGGCGGCCCGACGTGAACAGCAGCAGGGTGGTGGTGTTGAGGCCCTGCGAGGTTCGGGTGTTGTTGATCTGGCCCGGGGTCGGGGCGCGAAAACCGGTCGAGACCGCGCCGCGCAGGGCGAAGTCCGGTGTGACCTCGTAGCGCACGGCGATCTTGCCGTCGGTGGTCGAGCCGAACTCCGAGAAATCCTCGTGGCGCACGGCGATGTCGGCGTCGAACCGGTCGGTGATCGGCAGGTCCAGGTCGACATAGCCGGCGTAGCTGGTCTGGTCCCACGACCCGGCCTGGCTGGGGGCGTAGCCGGGAAAGCCGTTGGAGCCGCTGGGCAGGCCGGCGGCCGCGCCCGGCCCGACGTCCCACGAATAACGGTCGCCGGCCTTGATCTCGTAGGTCTCCTGGCGCGCTTCCAGGCCGACGGCCAGGTTGGCGGGCTGGGCCAGGAACGACCAGGCCAGCGGACGCGAGGCGTCGAGATTCAAGGTCTTTTCCACCTGGATCAATGAACCGTCGTCGAACGCGGTCGGCGATTGCGGGCCGAACGAGGCGTTGATGCTGTTCTTCAGGACATAGTCGACGTCGTCGCGGCCGTAGCCGGCCGACAGGTCCCAGGAAAAGCCCAGGGCTCGACCCTTCACGCCGGCGTTGAGCGAGCCGTTGGTCTCGTCCTGGCCGAACACCGGCGCGAAGCCGGCGGGGTAGAGCTGGTTCAGCGACCAGCCGGGGAACGCCGGGCTGGTCCTGTACGAGGTGTCGGTGGCCGGGTTGCGCCAGTTGAAGTCGGTCTGGCCGGTCATGTCGCTGTAGGTGGCGAAGGCGTAGGCCTCGACCGTGTCGGTGAGCGGCAGGATGGTGTTCAGCGTCCCGCGCCAGACGATGCGATCCGGCTGACCCCAGCGCTGCACAGGGTTGCGCACGGCGATCGTCGGGTTGGCGGCCTGGAAGGCGACGGCGTCCGGACGCTGGCGCGTGCGCGAGGTGGCCTCGGCGTCGGCGTAGTCGACACTGCCGACGATCACGCCGCCGTGGCCGAAGTCCAGGCCGTAGCGCGCGCCCACCTCGGTCTTGCGGCCGTCGCCCTCATAGTACTGGCCGGTCTGGGCGTAGCCCGAGAAGCCGGTCTTGGTCGACAGGATGACGTTGATCACCCCGGCGATGGCGTCCGAGCCGTACTGGGCCGAGGCGCCGTCGCGCAGCACCTCGATGCGGCTGACGCCGCTGGTTCCCAGGCTGGCCAGGTCGACGCCCTGCTGCCCCCGGCCGCCCAGCACCGCCGAGCGGTGGCGGCGCTTGCCGTTGACCAGCACCAGGGTCTGGTCGGGCGACAGGCCGCGCAGGGTGGCGGGGCGCACGAAGGCCTGGCCGTCGGCGGCCGGCAGGCGCTGGACGTTGAACGACGGCGTCGTGGCCGCCAGCTTGTCCATGATCTCGTCGGAGACGATGCTGTTCAGGGCGTCCTGGGTGACGACGTCGATGGGCGCCGTGGATTCGAAGGCCGTGCGGTCGACCCGGCGGGTGCCGGTGACGACCAGGGTGTCGATCTGGCTGGCCTCGGCGTCCGCCGCCGACCTCGGGGCGGTCTCTTCGCGGGCCTGGGCCAGGTTCGCCTGGGCGGCGACGGCCAGGGCGAGGGTCGCCCAGGCCACGGAATTCATCGGTTTCATCACATGTCTGCCCTGTTCACGGTCCGCGGGCAGTTAGGCTGATGCGGTGGCGCTTGGACGACGGGGATGCGTCGGTTCCGTGAAGTTACGGATGGCGCCGTTCTTTCAAGCCGACTGGCAACGGGCGGGGAAAACCGCGCCTCGCCACCATACCGACACGTCGAAACGCGCGACGTTATGACCCTGGTCAGGCTAGGGTTTTGGAGTCATGCTTCCTCGGTAGCGGACCATTCCCCGTCAGAGGGAGGGCCGCGCAAGAGGAAACGAAAATGGCTATGGTCCACGAGCCGCGCCACAAGCGCGGAGCCTGCACCCCCCAAGGCAACGCCCTGTGTCTGGGCGTCGCATTCGCCGGCTTGGTGATCGTGGCGATGATGCTGAGCTGGCTGTTCGGCCTGGTCAGCCTGTTCTTTTAGGCGACCGGGATCTTCTGGCCGGAACGCGGCCCTTCGACCTGGAGCGTGGCGGTCAGGCCGCCAGACGCCGCCAGACTTGGCGATCGGCTTCGACATTGCTCAACCCGCCGGCCTTCTGGCGCTCGAACAGCGATCCCATGATCTCCAGGCCCAGCTGCGCGTAGCGCACCTGCACCTGATCGACCAGACAGCCGCGCGACGGCGCGATGAACAGGGCCGCGTTGACGTCCGGAGCCTTGGCGATGATCAGAGCGGCCAGGCGCTGGGCCTTCTCCGGATCCTTGTGATGCAGCAACGGCTCGGCGGCGTAGAGCTCCTGGCCCAACTTGCCGACATAGTTCAGCGACACCTTCGCGAAACGCTCGCGGGTGAGCGGCGGGGCCAGTTCGGCCGCGTCGAGGCTGAGAACGACGTCGTTGAGCAGGAAAAGCATCGGAACCTTGCTGAGGCCGGGCGGCGGCTGCGGGGAAAGAATCAGGCGGTCGGGAGACGTGCGTCAGCCTGCCGCATCGAGCTTTCACTCCGGTTTAGGAGCAGGGTTAACGGGGCGGGAAATGAGATTTCCAGGCAAGCGCCGGGACGCGATCCTAGAGCGTCGTGCGGAAAAGTGGACACCGGTTTTCCGCAAAAACGATGCGAAAACAAAAATCTAGAGCAGGGCTCGCGATTCCTAGATCGCAAGGCTTGCTCTAGCTTGGCGCGACGGCTCCGGCGCCCCATGTGGAGGCCTCGTTCCGCCGGAGGCCGCGCTTGATTCCGCCCGACACGACCCTGTCCGACAGCCAGGCGCGCGACATCGCCGCGGCCCTGCGCGACACGGGCTTCCGCCGCCTCGCCCCCGCCGAGACCGACGCCCTGCTGGGCTCCGACGCCGTGGCCGGCTGGGAGGCCTTCGCCGACAGCTGGAACGACCTGGGCCTGGACCGCTTCATGGCCGACGGCGGCCGCTATCGGCGGCGGCGGTTCGCGGCCTTCTCGGCCTCGCCCGCCGGCGTCGTGCGCAAGCCGCACCAGCCGCACTATCAGAGCCGCGACTACAACGGCCTGAACGGCGGGGTGCAGCGCTGGTTCGAGCCCGTGCTCGACACGGTGGCCGAGCATCCGGTGACGCGGGCGCTGCTGCGCGCGGGCCTGGCGCTGTTCCATCCGCTGACCGTCGATCCGCCCCGGGCCTGGCACGTGGAGCTGCACCAGTTCCGCATCGAGGCCGGCGACGGCGAGGCGGGCCTGCCCACGCCCGAGGGCGCGCATCGCGACGGCGTCGACTGGGTGATCGTCATGCTGGTCGACCGTCGCAACGTCGCCAGCGGGGTCACCGACATCTTCGCCAACGACGGCGCCCGCCTGGGGGCCTTCACCCTGGAGCAACCGCGCGACGCGGTGTTCCTCGACGACCACCGCGTGATGCACGGCGTGACGGCGATCCATCCGCTGCAGCCGGGCCAGCCGGCCACCCGGGACGTGCTGGTGGCGACGTTCCGGCGGGAATAGGCGTTGGACGCCCCCTCCGTCACGATGCGTATCCGCATCGCGCCACCTCCCCCGCTATGCGGGTGAGGAGGATGTCGCGCTGATCTTCTCCTCCCCCGTGCAACGGGGGAGGTGGCGGGCGAAGCCCGACGGAGGGGGCGTCACCCCCCCTCCCCCTCCACCGGCTCGGTCAGGAAATGCCGGCCCTCGCGGTCCTCGATCTCGACCACCCAGATGTCCGGGTCGATCCGCGCGGCGCGTTCGACATAGGCGTCCAGGTCGGGCTCGAAGTCGGACCGTACCGGCTGCATCCAGAAACGCTCGCCGTCGCCGCGCATGGCCTCGCCGTACAGCCTGGCGGTGTTGGCGCGGCGGTCGACGGCCTTGACCAGCACGGCCCCGGCGCGCGGGTCGCCCTTGCGCGCCACGGTGGCGAAGGCCCCGCCCAGCTCGGCGCGGCGGATCAGCGCACCGACCCAGATATCCGTCGAAAGAAGCATCGCTAACTGAACCGCAACCTCGGCGCCCTAAGGCTGCCTGCTGAAACCGCTCTCGCAGAATACGAGATCATGACGTCAAGAAAGACCGCCGAGCCCGCTTATGCGGGCCCGCCCCCCTCTTGTAGAGCCTTTTCGTCCCTTTCGAATTCCATTCGAAAGGGAAAGGCTCTGCGGGGTTCGACGGCGCGGTGGCTAGGGGCTTTTGTCGCGATCGCCGGGTTCGGCGCGTCGACCGCATCCCATGCCGCCACCGCCGCCGACCAGCTCTACGAACGCACGCTGATGACCTCGGCCGACGCGCGCTGCCGGCTGTTCAAGCCCGCCGTGGGCTCGGCCCTGGACGCCGCCCGCGCCCAGGCGCGCGGCGCGGCCCTGCGCTCGGGCGCCAGCGAGGTCCAGGTCCAGGCGGTGGAGCAGAGGGCCCGGGCCAAGGCCGGCGCCGCGGCGTGCGGCTCCAGGGACCTGCAGACCGCCGCCAGCCGCGTGCGCCAGGCGTTCGACGGTTATTCGACCCTGATGCGGATGAACTATCCCGGCGACCGCGCCGCCTGGCAGGCCGACCGGTCAATCTCGGCCACCATCCCGACCTGGCGGCTGTCACAGCCGGCCGGCTTCGGGCGCGACCGCCTGGTGTTCGGCCTGTCGGGCCGCGCCAACGACATGCTGGCCGTGGCGACCTTCGCCGACGAGGCCCAGCCCTACGCCGCGCGCCTGGTCCTGCGCGACACCCTGCGCACCCAAGGTCCGTACCTGAACGCCCGCAACGCCAAGGGCCTGGCGGCCAACGCCGCGCCGCGCAACGCCAGCCGGGTGTTCGGGGCCGAGACCCGCGACATGGCGCCCGTCGCCCTCCTGCCGACCGGCGCCAAGACCGGCCTGGCGTTCCGCTTCCCCCGCGAGGCCGCCGACGCCATGAGCCGCCTGGACCCGCGCGAGGCCGCCACCATCGAGTTCGTGTTCACCAGCCGCAACGGCGTGGACGTGGTGCGCCGGGCCTATGTGGAGGTCGGGGACTTCGCGGCGGGGCGAGCTTTCTTGCGGTAGGGGCTCGGGCGGCGAACACTTGCCCCCAACTGACCGCTGCGCGGTTTGTCGCGGCGAGGGGGCGGAGCGCTCTTCCCCCTCTGGGGGAAGACGATCGCGAAGCGATCCGTAGGGGGCAAGTGCGGAAGCCGCTTATCTCGGCGGCGCGAACTTCACCACGTTCGGGCCCAGTTCCGGCTCCTCCGGCGGCTCGGGCGTGGGCTCCAGCAGCGGCGCCTCCATCGCGGGGCGCGAGGCTCGCAGCAGCACCGGCATGCGCACCGAGACGCTGGTCCCCGCGCCCAGGCGGCTTTCGATGTTCATCTCGCCGCCGTGCAGCTTGGCGAAGGCCCGCACCAGCGACAGGCCCAGGCCCGTGCCCTTGGCCCGCTGGTCGACACCGCCGGCCTGGGCGTAGGGACGGCCCAGGCGCTCGAGGTCCTCGGGGCTGATGCCGACGCCGGTGTCGGCGACCACCAGCTCGAACTCGCCGTCGTGGCCGTCGGCCGTCACCGTCACCTGGCCGCCGCGCGGGGTGAACTTCAGGGCGTTGGACACCAGGTTCAGCACGATCTGCTTGAGGGCCCGGCGGTCGGCGTCGACCTCCAGCTCGCCCGGCGGCAGGACGCCGCGCAGCTGCACCCCGGCCGCGTCGGCCTGGACGCGCAGCAGCCGCATGGCCGCCGTCACCGCCTCGCGGGCGTCGAACTCGCCGCGCTGCAGCTCGAAGCGCTCGGCCTCGATCTTCGACATGTCCAGCACGTCGTTGATCAGGTCCAGCAGGTGGCGTCCCGACTCGTGGATCAGCTCGGCGTATTCGCCGTAGCGGTCGCTCAGGGGGCCGAACATCCGGGCGCGCATGATGTCGGAGAAGCCCATGATGGCGTTCAGCGGCGTGCGCAGCTCGTGGCTCATATTGGCCAGGAAGCGGGCGCGGCCGGCGGCCAGGCCCTCGGCCTCGGCCCGGGCCTGCCGCAGGGCGGTCTCGCGGGCCTTGTCGAGCGTGGCGTCGCGCATCACCCCAACCAGCAGGTCGGGCGAGACCTGGCGCAGGTCCAGGCAGACGGTGCGGGTCGGGTCCAGCAGCGGGGCGAAGGCGACGCTGGCCTCGCCGGCGTCCAGGGCCGCGGCCAGGGCGGCGCTGACCTGCTGGCGGTCGCCGGCCACGGCGGCCGAGGCCAGGCCCTCGCCCGTCAGGTTGGCGGTCGCCACGCCGCGCGGCGCGGCCCCGCGCACGGTCTTGATCCGGCCGTTGCTGGCCACCACCAGCAGCAGCTGCGGCGCGCCGTCGACCAGGGTCTGCAGGGTGTTCAGCTCGCCGACATGGCGGCTGTCGCGCTCGCCGGCCCGGCGGTGGGTGAGGATCAGGCCCGAGGCCAGGCCCACCCCGACGGTCGCCACCGACAGGAAGCCCAGAATGAAGGCCAGCGGTCCCGTGGGCGCGGACGGCGCCAGGCCCGACAGCTGGGTCAGGGCCGCCACCGCGCCGCCGATCAGGGCCAGGCTGGCGCCCTCGGCCAGGCGTCGCGGGGAGGACAGGGTCGAGGCCGCGGCCACCGGGGCCAGGATCCAGGCGCTCATCGCGCCCGAGACGCCGCCGGTCACCACCGCCGCCCCGGCGCCGCAGGTGGCCCACAGCACCAGGATCAGCGATTGCAGGCGCTCGTCGCGCCGGTCGCCCACCGCCAGGGCGGCCAGGGCGGGAAGCGCGCCCGCGGCCAGGGCCAGCCAGACGGGCAGGCCGACCACGCCGGGCGTGAAGGCCGCCGCGCCGGTCGCGAAGATCACGGTCGCCAGCCAGCCCAGCCGCCACAGATGCGCCGCGCCGAAGGCCCCCGTGGAGGTCTCCGAGAGCGGGGCCTGACCCGGCCTGGGGCCGGTCTGGAACGGGGCGCCGTCAATGGCCAAGGCCGCGAGAATCCCTTCCGGTGAGTCTTCGTCGTCAAAGCTTAACGCCGGCGGCCCTCTCTCCCAAGGCCGCACAATCGGCGGGCGATCGTTAACGCCCGAGCTTCCTGTGGACGGAAACGGATTCGTAAGCGCCTTGGTTCATCCTGGCCCATCGAAGTTACGGACAGAAGGTCCGGGAGTCCCTGATGTCGCCACCGGCGATCACCGACGCGTCGGACCATGTCGAGACGCCGCGCGAAAGCGTCGGCGCCGAGACCGGCCTGATGTCGCAGACCACCGCCTTCCGGCGGGCGGCGGCCCGCGCCCGCCGCAAGCAGGCGCTGGACGACCAGAAGCGTTCGTTCCTGCGCATGGTCAGCCACGAACTGCGCACCCCCCTGAACGCGGTGATCGGCTTTTCCGAGATCCTGTCCTGCGAGCTGTACGGCCCTCTGGGCGCGCCGCAGTACAAGGAATACGCCGCCCTGGTGCACGAGAGCGGCCTGAAGCTGCTGCGCCTGGTCAACCAGATCGTCGAGATCGCCCGGCTGGAAGGCCATGTCACCGATCTGGACCTGGGCGAGGAGAACCTGGACGACGCGGTCGAGGACGTGATCCTGCAGCTGCGCGCCGAGGCGTCCGCGCGCGGGGTCAGCATCGTCGTCCCCGAGGCCGGGACCCTGCCCAGCCTGCGGGCCGACGGCCGGGGCCTGCGCACCATCCTGACCAACCTGCTGCAGAACGCCCTCACCCATTCGCCGCAGGGCGGGCTGGTGGTGATCGAGGCCAGGCAGGTCGGCGGCGGCCAGGTCGAGATCGAGATCCGCGACCATGGCGAAGGCGCCGACCCGGCCGACCTGCCCCGGCTGATCCGCCCGTTCGAGCAGGGCGGCGCCACCCTGACCCGGGCGTCCGAGGGCGCGGGCCTGGGCCTGCCGATCGTCGACCTGCTGGCCCGGGCGATGGACGGGAGCCTACGGCTGAAATCCACGCCGGGCCACGGCTTCACCGCCGTCGTCACCCTGCCGGAAGCCGGCGCGCGCCCGTCGATGGCGCGGGCGCGGCCTTAAGGGGTCTTCCCCTCTCGGCGACGCCGCACCATCTGTACTTGGTGCGCGACGGGCGCCAAAACCGGCTTCCACTTTCGGCCGTCGCGCTTTAAGTCCGCGCCATGCAACGCCCCATCGACGCCGCCCTCGACGAACTGGCCGACGAGTTCGAATTGCTCGGCGACTGGGAAGAGCGCTATCGCTACGTGATCGAGCTGGGCAAGGAGTTGGCCCCGCTGACCGAGGCCGAGCATTCCGACGCCAACAAGGTGCGCGGCTGCGCCAGCCAGGTGTGGCTGGTGACCGAGCCGCAAGGCGACGGCACGATCCGCTTCCGGGGCGACAGCGACGCCCACATCGTCAGCGGCCTGATCGCCATCCTGATGCGGCTCTATTCGGGGCGGCCGGCGCGGGACATCGTCGATTTCGACGCCGCCGCCGCCATGGCCCGGCTGGGCCTGTCGGAGGCGTTGTCGTCGCAGCGGTCGAACGGGCTGAAGGCCATGGTGGCGCGGATCCAGCGGGACGCCGGGGCGCTGGCGAGCTAGCTTGGCGCTATGGAATATCCGAACGATGTCGACTTGGTATGGCTCGCCGTAGATGAAACCGACAGGCTGGCCGCGGTCGTCACCGGCGGATCTGGCCCGATTCCGGAACAGGTTTTGATCAACGACGACGACGATGTTCTCGGCATCGAGCGTGCGCTTCTCGCCTTGCCTTCGATTGGCGCTGCATCGGTTCATGCCCAGGTTCCCAATCCTCAAAGCTTCAAAGCGCTGAGCGAGCGGGGCCTGTTTGTCTACGACTGGACGGATGTCCATAGGGTCCGGTCCGCCGAAATTGGCGCTTATGAGCTCGTCGCATCTCCATCTGTGACCCTCAGTCTTGCCGACTTGCCAATCGGCCTGCGCCGCTTGGTGGCGCCCGTCGATCGAGGCGCCCTGTTAGGCGCGTTGACGCTGAGGGTCAGCTAGGGCGGCCACGCCCCAAGGGCGGCACGACAATGCGCCTCGGTCCCAGGTCAGAAGAACCCCGCCCGCGTGCCGATGAACCAGATCGCGATCACGATCAGCACCAGTTGCAACAGCCAGTTGACCGGCGAGGGAATGGGGCTGCGCTGAACCGCGTAGAGCGCCAGTCCAAGCAGCACGAGGGCGACGACGATGACGATCAGGATGCTCATGCTGGTGTAACCGTCCTGCCTAGGCGATAGTTCCAGCACCGCTTGAGAAGCCCGTCTTGAGAACCTGGCCGTCAGCGCCTATCAGCCCAGCCATGACCTTCCGCGTCGCCGCCCTCTATCGCTTCACCACCTTCGCCGACCCGCTGACGATCATGCGGCCGCTGTCGAAGCTGTGCTGCGGCCTGGGCGTCAAGGGCACGCTGCTGCTGGCCCGCGAGGGGATCAACGGCACCATCGCCGGGACGCCGCAGGCCATCGACCAGGTGCTGGACCACATCCGCGCCCTGCCCGGCTGCGACACGCTGGAATTGAAGTTCGCCACGGCGGAGGCGATGCCGTTCCACCGCATGAAGGTCCGGATCAAGCGCGAGATCGTCACCCTGGGGGCCGGCGACCTGGATCCGGCCCACAACGCCGGGACCTATGTCGAGCCCGCCGACTGGAACGCCCTGATCGCTCGCGACGACGTGGTGGTGATCGACACCCGAAACGCCTACGAGGCGGCGATCGGCACGTTCGAGGGGGCGATCGCCCCCAAGACCGCCAGCTTCAGCGACTTCCCGGCCTGGTTCCGCGCCTTCCGCCAGACCTGGGACCCGGCCGCCCCGCCGCCCAAGGTGGCGATGTTCTGCACCGGCGGCATCCGCTGCGAGAAGTCGACGGCGTTCCTCAAGAGCGAAGGCGTCGAGGAAGTCTTCCACCTGAAGGGCGGGATCCTGAACTATCTGGAGACCACGCCCCCCGAGGCCAGCCTCTGGCGCGGCGAGTGCTTCGTGTTCGACGAGCGGGTGGCGGTCGGCCATGGCCTGGCGCCCGGAACCCACGCCCTGTGCCGGGGCTGCCGCATGCCGGTCAGCCCCGAAGACCGCGCCTCGGAACACTATGTCGAGGGCGTCTCCTGCCCCGCCTGCCATGACGCCCGCGACGACGAGGCCAAGGCCCGCTACGCCGAGCGCCACAGACAGGCCAAGCGCGCCAAGGAACTGGGCATCGCCCATGTGGGGGCGGTGATGGAGCCGCGCGAACCTTAAGCCGACGCCGCGACGTTGCGCCGAACCCGCGCCGCCGTCATATGTCGAGCATGACCGAAACGGCCGTCACCCTGTCCGAACGGCAGACCGCCCTGATCGCCAAGGCCCTGGCCGAGCCGCGTCGCCTGCAGATCCTCAAGGAGATCGGCGCCAGCAACGATCCCACCCCCTGCGGCGGCCTGGTCCAGGCCCAGCAGGTCAGCGCCGCGACCCTGTCCCACCACCTCAAGGAGCTTGAGACCTCGGGCCTGGTGCGCATCTGCCGCACGGGCAAGTTCGCCTTCCTGGTGCTGCAGCGCGACGTGCTGAACGCCTATCTGGCCCAGCTCGCCGAAATCTGAGGCCGCCCGCACTTTTCGTCGGCGGTCCGCGCCTTGAATCGTTTCGATGATCATCTAACTATCGAAACGTCGCCGCGTGGCGACATGGAGAGAATTCGATGAGCAAGCTTTCAGGTAAGACCGCCGTGGTGACCGGCGCGTCCAAGGGGATCGGCGCCGATATCGCCAGGGGCCTGGCCGCCGAAGGCGCGGCGGTGGTGGTCAACTACGCCTCCAGCCGCGAAGGCGCCGACAAGGTCGTGGCCGAGATCGTCGCCGCCGGCGGCAAGGCGGTCGCCGTCCAGGCCGACGTCTCCCAGCCGGCCGACATCACGCGGCTGTTCGCCGAGGCCAAGGCCGCCTTCGGGACGCTCGACATCCTGGTCAACAACGCCGGCGTCTATCAGTTCGCCGCGCTCGACGCGGTGACCGCCGACGAGTTCCACCGCCAGTTCAACATCAACGTCCTGGGCCTGCTGCTGGCCACCCAGGAGGCGGCCCGCCACTTCGGCCCCGACGGCGGCAGCGTGATCAACATCAGCTCGGCCGTGACCGCGATGACCCTGCCGGAGACGTCGATCTACACCGCCACCAAGGCGTCGGTGGACTCGATCACCCGGGTGCTGGCCAAGGAGCTGGGGCCGCGCAAGATCCGCGTCAACGCCATCAATCCCGGCGTCGTCGAGACCGAGGGCGTGCACACCATGGGCTTCCTCGGCACGGATTTCGAGGCCGCCCTGGTGTCGCAAACCCCGCTGGGCCGCATTGGCCAACCGGGCGACATCACGCCGGTCGCCGTGTTCCTGGCCTCGGCCGACGCCGGGTGGGTGACGGGCGAGACCATCGTCGCCTCCGGCGGCTTGCGCTAGGCGCGGCGCGGGGCGACGGGGGATCATCCCCCGCCGCCCCGCGTTATCGAGGCTCCCACATTCCAAGGAGCCTTTCCCATGGCCGCCTACGACGCCCCCTACGGCACGCCCGCCCAAGCGCGGCAGGGCCTGCTGTCCTCACTCTCCGACAAGGTCTCGGGCCTCTTCCACAAGGCGCCCGCCGATCCCTACGCCCCGACCCCGCCGGCCGACTACGCCCTCAAGCCCGACGCCCAGGGCAAGGTCACCCTGGCCGGCTACAAGGTGCCCGTCGCCATCGCCGTGCTCGGGGCCGGCGTCGTCGCCGCCTTGCTGATCAACCGGCGCACCCGCGCCCCGACCATCGCGGCGGCCACCACCGCCTGGAGCTTCTTCGGCTCGAAACTGGCGCGCTGAGGCGCCGCTTCGAACCTTTCACGGCCGGCCCGCGTTTGGCCGGTCCCCTCTACGGAGCTCCCCCATGACCCACACCAACGAAGACCATATCAAGCTCGTCAACAGCCTGGTCGAGACCACCATCGACAGCGCCGACGGCTATGCCGAAGCCGCCAAGGACGCCGACGGCGCGCGCTTCAAGACCCTGTTCCAGCAACGCGCCCAAGAGCGCCGCTCGGTCGCTTCGGAGCTGCAGGACGAGGTCCGCCGCCTGGGCGGCGAGGCCAAAGACGACGGCACCATCCTGGCCGCCGCCCACCGCGCCTTCGTCAATCTGAAGGACAGCCTGACCAAGGGCGACGACGCCGTCGTCAACGAGGTCGAGGCCGGCGAGGACTACATCAAGGCCAAGTTCGAAAAGGCCCTGCAGGACACCGACGTCGACGCCCAGACCCGCGCCGCGATCGAAAAGGCCTGGACCTCGGTCAAGTCCGGCCACGACCAGATGCGCGACATCAAGCACATGCTGAAGCACTAGCGATCTGCGGGCCGGGGACGCGCACCTGTGCGTGTCCCCCAGCCTCGTCCCGCTTTCACGCCATCCGGTAGTGCATCGCCAGCCGCTGCAGCGCCAGTTTCAGCACCGTCTTGCCCGCCCGCCTGGGCAGGCCCAGTTCGCGCTCGGCCACCTGCAGGGCGGTCTCGGCCAGGCACACTCGCTCGAGCATCTCCCGCAGGCCCGGACCGACCGCCGCCAAGGCCGCGGCGATCCGGTCCTTGGCCGCCCTGGCCCGCAGCGCCGGCTCCAGGGCCTGGCCGCCACCGCTTCCGCGCGGCTGGGCGTCCCAGTTCATGGTCAGCCGGCCGATCGAGCCGGCCTTCTGGAAGTCCTCGCGCAGCCGCTCGCCGGCGCAAATCTCCACCGGCTCCAGGCCGCCGCGCCGGGCCAGCCAGGCCAGGGGCGACTCGCCCAGATTGGCCTTGAGCACCACGTGCTGGCTGCTGCCCTCGATCACCACCCGCTCGCCCTCGATCACGCCCGGGCGTCCCGGCGGCGGGGCCGGCGGGGCCAGCGGCTTGACCAGCCGCCAGCCGCCCTCGCGGCGCGAGGCCAGGGCGCCGTCGCGGGCCAAAACCCGGAAGGCGGCCTCGTCCACGGTCAGCATGGCCCGCCGCCGCGGCCCGAACCGGACCACATAGCCCAGGCCCTTGACCTCGATCAGCGCCCCGGGCCGCCGCAGCAGCCGCTCGGCGCGGGCGGCCAGGTGCTCGGCGGCCAGCGCCCGCTCGAACGCGCCGCTCATTGGTCAGGCCCCAGCCGGGTCAGCTCCGGGATGGCGTCGGGGGCCTGTTTCACGCAGGCCTCCAGCACGCTCATTCGGGCGTCGAAGTCGGCGTTCTCGCGCATGTCCTCGATACGCTGGCAGGCATGGCCGCAGGTGCTGCGGTCGCGGTTGAACGCGAAGGCCACCCGGATCAGCGGCCAGTTGAAATTGACGTGCGCCAGGTAGATGGCGATCTGCCGGGCCCGCGCCGCCGCCTTGCTGGCGCGCTTGGTCGAGGCGATGTCGGCGGGCGACACCCCGGTGGCCAGGGCCACCGCGTGGGTGATGAACGCGGCCGTCAGACGGTCGCGGCGCGGGTCGGGCGAAATCGCCCAGAGATCCTCGAGAGCTTGAGCCAGCATCGGCTTCCCCCTGCGAACGGCGTCCCCGTGACGCCCTCGACCTCGAGTCTAGGTCGATATTCCGGAGGTGAGGATAACTTTCCTATTACGCGCGTCCAGTAGGAATATAAACCTTTGATTGCGCTAAGCCCGACCGCTCTCTATCCCCGCGACCAAATGGGCATAGAGGCCTGCGGAATGATCGCGCCCTTGCAGGTCACCACCGCCGCGGCCAGGTCGTGGCCGCGCGAGACGGCGGTCTCGACCGGCAGGCCCGCCAGGCGCGAGGACAGGTAGGCGGCGTTGAAGCTGTCGCCCGCGCCGGTGGTGTCCAAAGCCTTGACCCTTGACGGCGCTGGGGTGGCGATGCGCCCTTCCGGGGCGTGGACATTGACCGCGTGGCTCTCGTCGCGCGCCACCACCTCGGCCCCGGCGGCGGCCCATTCGGCGGCCAGGGCCTCGGCCTCGCGGCCGTACAGCGGCCGGCTGTCCTCGCTGCTCAGGGAAATGTAGCGGCAGGCGGGCGTGACGCCGTCCAGCGCCTCGCGCGCCGCCTCGGGGTTGGCCCACAGGGCCGGGCGATAGTTGAAGTCCAGGGCCACGGCCACGCCCAGCGAGTGGACATAGGCCAGGATGTCCTTCAGCCGCGCCCGCCCGATGTCGCCGATCACCGCCAGGGTGACGCCCGACAGATAGACCAGGTCGCTGGCCTTGGCGGCGGCGATCAGCTGGTCGGCGGTGTGCTGCGAGAACAGGTCGCGGATCGGGGCCCGCTCGCGCCAGTAGTGGAACTTCCGCTCGCCGGTCTCGTCCAGCACGATGGCGTAGAGGCCCGGCAGGCGGTTCTCGGCTTCGCGCACCAGGCGGGTGTCCAACCCCTCGCGGCGCATGGCCGCCAGGGCGCCGTCGCTGAACGGGTCGCCCTTGCCCAGGGCCGTGCAATAGGCCACCGCGTCGCCCAGCCGGGCCAGGTAGACGGCGGTGTTGAAGGTGTCGCCCGCGAACCCCATACGGTGCAGCCCCTCGCCCTCCGGCGACAGCTCGACCATGCATTCGCCCAGGACGGTGATGCGCGCCATGTGTGGGGTCCCCTCGTTCGCGGCGGTGATAGCCTCCCGCGGTTCTTCGGGCCACCCGCCACGAGCGAGCAATGCGCTCGCCGTCCGACCGAAGCCCGGAACGCCTATCGCCCCGCCGCGCCCGCCAGCATCCTTTCGACATAGCGACGCTCCTGCGTCACGCCGCCGAAGCCGTAGCTGTCGGCGAAGACCTCTTCCACATAGCCGTAGCTCTCCGGATGCAGGTCGCCCAACAGTTCGCCCATCGCCTGGAACAGGGCGGAGAGGAACTGCGCCTTCTCGTCCTTCGTGTTCGTGCCGTCCACGACCTTCACCGAGAGCCAGTAGCTCGCCTTGTCCTGGTCCAGCAGCGAACGGCCGGCCACGAACCAGATGGCGGGGTTCACCCGCTCGACGATCACCGCCGTGACCTCGGCGGGCTTGCGCAGGATGCGACTGACGAGGTCAACGACCTGATGGGCCACCTTCTGCTCCAGGTCGGGCGTGTCGCGGGTCGGGGCGATGTGGACGGTGATGATGGGCATTCGAGCCTCCTGACATTTCGATGTCCGAATGTGCGAGGCCGCGCTACATTCCACAACGGCATTTATATTGTCGCAATGATTACGAATTGGAATGCATATGCGAGACCTGGATCTGACTCAGGTTCGAGCCTTCGTGGCCGCCGTGGACTTCAGGAGCTTCACCGCCGCTGGAGAGGCGCTGGGCGCGACCCAATCGGCGATCAGCGTCCGCATCGACAAGCTTGAGCGGGCGCTCGGAGCGCGGCTGCTGACCCGAACGCCGCGCACCCTGGGCTTGACCCCGGCGGGGCAGGCGTTTCTCGAGCGCGCGCGCGAGATTCTCCGTCTGAACGACCTGACGCTGAATGAGATGAGCACTGGGGTTGCCACGCCGAGGGCTCGTCTGCGCCTGGCGGTCAGCGACCACGCCGCCGGAGGGCGGCTGGTCGAGATCATCAAGGCGCTGCAGGCCCACGACCGGCTCCTTGAGGTCGAAGTCACCACGGGATTGTCGGCCGAGATGCGCGCGGTGTTCGACGGCGGCGACGCCGACGCGGCGATCGTCCGGCAAGACGCCAATCGACGCGAGGGCGCGCTGCTCCTTCGTCAGCCGCTGGTCTGGGCGGGCGCGACCTCGGGCGCACATCTCGCCGGCGGCGTTGATCTCGTGGCTCTGCGCGGCCCATGCGGGGTCAAGGCGGCGATGACCAAGGCGCTTGACCAGGCTGGGATATCCTGGCGCTTCAGCTTTCAGGGCGGCTCGGTGCTGAGTTTGCAGGCCGCCGTGCGCGAGGGCCTGGGCGTCAGCGCCTTCGGCCCTGAAACCCTCCCGCCGGACCTTCAGAGGCCGCAAGGCGAACTTCCTCCCCTGCCGGCAGGGAACATCGTGTTGTACTCGCAGGCTCCCGCGCCGGTGCGCGACCTGATCGCCCGAGCCTTCAGGACCGGCTTGTAGTCCGCTACCCCTTCTTTCGCTCCGCGATCCACGCATCCACCTTCGCCTCCAGCACCGCCAGCGGCAGCGAGCCGTTCAGCAGCACCGTGTCGTGGAAGGCCCGCTCGTCGAACCGGTCGCCCAGCGCCGCCTCGGCCCGATGGCGCAGCTCCAGGATCTTCAGTTCGCCCACCTTGTAGGCCAGGGCCTGGCCGGGCCAGGAGACGTAGCGGGCCACCTCGACGTCGATGTTGGTCGGCGACAGGGCGGTGTTGTCGAGGAAGCAGGCCTTGGCCTGGTCCAGCGTCCAGTGCTTGGCGTGGATGCCGGTGTCGGCCACCAGCCGGCAGGCCCGCCACATCTCGTAGGACAGCCGACCGAACAGCTCGTAGGGGTCGCGATAGAGCCCCATCTCCTCGCCCAGCCATTCGGAATAGAGGCCCCAGCCCTCGCCATAGGCGTTGAAATAGATCGTCTTGCGGAAGTCCGGGACCCCGGTCTGCTCCTGGGCCAGCGAAGTCTGGATGTGATGGCCCGGCGCGCCCTCGTGCAGCACCAGGGCCGGCAGTTCGTACAGCGGCCGCTGGTCCAGGGCCGAGGTGTTGATCATCAGCCCGCCCGCCCGGCCGGTCTTGGGATCGCCGCCGAAATAGCGGCCGGTGGTGTAGCCCTGCTCGATGCTGGCCGGCACCGGCCGCACGCCGTAGGTCAGGCGCGGCAGGGTCCCGAAATGGGCCGGCAGCTGGTCGTCGGCCCGCTTGGCGATCTCGCTGGCCTTCTCCAGCAGCTGCTGGCGGCTGGTGGCGTAGAAGCGCGGATCCTTGCGCAGATAGGCGATGAAGGCCGGCAGGTCGCCCTGGAAGCCGGCCTGCTTCATCACGACCTCCATCCGCGCCCGGATGCGCGCCACCTCCGACAGGCCCAGGGCGTGGACCTGGTCGGCGGTCAGGGTCGTGGTCGTGTGGCGGCGCACCAGGAAGGCGTAGTAGCGCTGGCCGTCGGGCAGGTCGGAGACCGCCAGGCTCTTGGCGGCGTGCGGGACGTACTCGGTCTCCATGAAGGTCACGAAGCCGGCGCGGGCCGGGGCCACCTTGTCGACGACCACCTGGGTCCCCTCGGCCAGCAGGGCGGCCTTGCGGTCGGCGGGGACAGAGGCCGGCAGATTGCGCAGCGGGGCCAGCAGCGGTTCGTCGGCCAGGGGCGTGGCGGCCGTGCGGCGGGCGCGGTCCAGCACCGCCTGGGCGGTCGGGACGGCCTGGACGAAGCCGGTCGCCACCCCGCGCCGGGCGTTGGCGATATTGGCCGCGTACCAGTCGGGCGTCTGGGCCAGCAGGGCGATCCACTGGCGGGCCTCGGCCTCGGACCTCAGGCGCATGCCGTTGGCGCGGTACAGCAGGATGACGTCGAAGCCGCCGTCGGTGCTGAACGGCATGCGGGCCTCGTCGAACGACAGGCCCTGCAGCCGCTCGTCCAGGCTCCATTTCAGGATGGCGTGGGTCAGGCGCTGGTCCGGCTTGAGCGCGGCCAGGTCGACGCCGTCCAGGGTCTTGCGGGCCGAGGTCAACAGGGCCTTGCGGTCGGCGTCGGCCTTGGGCCCGACCGGCGGGAACCTGAAGCGCGAGGCCTCGTCCGCCCCGCCCTCGCCGTCGTCCTCGCCCGCCCCAGACGCCTCGTAGGCCTTGACCGCCTGGGCCAGGCGCTCCGAAGCGTCGGCCTTGGACGTCGCGGCGACGGCGGCGCCGTTCAGGGCCAGGGCGACGGCGAGGCCCAGAAGGACGCGCTTGGACATCGAAAAACTCCGCAGGTTCACCGCGAAGGTTAGATCAGGAATCGGAGCGCGGCCCAAATCGCGGCGCGGCGGCGACCGTCCTGGCGCCGCTAGAACGTCGTCCGGCACTTCTGCTTGGCGTGGACCCCGCGCAGGAAGCCGCGCCGCGCCAGGCCGGCGTCGACCGCGGCGTTCATGCGGCGGTCGGCCGGCGCCGCGCCGGTCAGTTCGCGCACGATGCCCCGAAACGGGATGATGGTGTTGATCACCGTCTTGCCGCCGGCCTCGGCCAGCTTGCCGGCCCGGTTCTCCTTGACCTCGTTGCCGACCACGTAGTCGGGGCCGAGCACCTCGTTGAGGCTGGCGACCTCGGCGGCCAGTTGCTTGCAGGTCTTCAGGCCCTTGAGGCTGTAGGGATCCTCCTGCGCCGTGATCAGGATCGGCGGGATCTGCCGCTTCATGACGCCGACGTCGCGGGCGGGCTGGGTGCCGATCTCCACCGACTTCTTGCGGGCCTGGGCCCAGCCGGACTCCTCGCCCTCGGGCTTGTCGCCGTCCTTCTGTTCAGGCGGCGGCTCGGGCGCCGGGGCCGAGGCCGCGGGCTTCCGGGTGGGATATTCGGGCTTTGGCCGGGTCTGGGCCTGGGCCGCGCCCGCCACGGCCAGGGCCGCGACCATCATCGCCGCGCCCGCCGCGCGGCTCCGCCCAAGATCCCATCGCGCCATGTCCGCCAAGCCCCTCGCATCGTCCGCCCCACGCAGGCGACGCCGGTTCAGCAACGGCGGCCCGCGCAACGGGTTCCATAGGCCTATCAGGCGCCCACCGGATGCGTCACGCTTCAAATTCTGGGAGGGAAATTGGAGCGGGCGAAGAGATTCGAACTCTCGACCCCAACCTTGGCAAGGTTGTGCTCTACCACTGAGCTACGCCCGCATCCGGGATATTTCGGGTCT
>NZ_FORN01000065.1 GCF_900114015.1 Caulobacter sp. UNC279MFTsu5.1
AGGGTCTCCACCAGGCCCAGGTAGGACAGGTTGCGGTCCAGGCCCGCGGTCGGCCGCTTGCCGGTCTCCTGGATCGGGTGGACCGGGAACTCCAGGGCGATGCCGCCGGCCGTGCGGATGCCTTCACGGATCCGCTCGGCCAGCACCAGGTGGTGGCGGTTGCACGGCGACAGGTCGCTGCCGGTCTGGGCGATGCCGATGATCGGCTTGCCCGACTGCAGCTCCTCCAGCGACAGCCCAAAGTTCAGGTAGCGCTCCAGATACAGCGCCGTCATGTCCGCGTTGTCGGGATTGTCAAACCAGGCGCGCGAACGAAGGGCGCGGGGCGGGACGGCGGCAGAGCTCATGACAGTCCTTGATAAGGCGGCCCTCGATGGGAGAAGGGGCCTTGGGTCGGCGACGGCGGGAAGGCTTGGCGGGACATCGTGAGGATTGTCCGCCACCCGGGCGGAGCGATCGACATCCCGTTCGTTTCACCCCTGTTCATTTGTCTGACTATACCGCTCCCGATGCGGCGTCAACGTGAGAGCTGCGCCGCTCGACAAGCGCGGCAAGCCGTGTTTTCCGATTGAACGCACTAGCAAATCGTTCGCCCGCAGTTGTCGGACGAAAGATCAAGCAGGAAGCGCCGATGGACTCGAAAAATTCCCTCGTCACCGGCCAATTCCGCACCCTGCGCCGGACCTTTACTGGCCGCGTCAGTCGCCGCGCCCTGGTTTCCGGGGATTGCGCGAAGCGCTGATTCCCTCGCTTCCGCCGCCCGGCGCCCGCCCCGCCCATGGGCCGGAACAGCTGGGCCGGATCCGGCGGCCACGACCCAGCCGACCCATGACGCGGCGCCGGCGGTGAACCGGCGCGGCGCCGACCGGTGACGGCGCGCCTTTCTCCCCCGGGGAAAGGCTGGCTCAGCTGACCAGGAACGTCGCGCTGGCCCGGCCGGCGGCGTCCTCGACCGGCCCGACCACGACCGCGCCGTCGCGGTGGCGCAGATAGCCCCCGCCCGGCGCCAGGGCGACGAACGAGACTCCCCGGCCGTCCGCCAGCCCGCGCACCCGACGAAAGCCGCTGCGCGCGGGATCGTCGGCCGCGCCGCCCAGCACGACCTCGCCGCCCGGCGACGCGTGCAACACCTGGCCGGGTTTCAGGATCGGCTCCAGGACCACCGCTTCGGCCGACCCGGGCTTCTGGCGGAACTGGGTGGTCGCCAAGGCGCCCTCGCCGACCGCCAACCGCGTCCCGTCCAGACGCAGATAGGCGCCCGGCCGGTCCAGCGGCGTGTACCGGTCGGGGATCTCGCCGGCCCCGACCGGTACGCCAAAGTCCGGCGTCCCGTCTGGACCATAATAGAGCCGCTGCACCCGCGTGTGCCGGTTCGGATCGAACAGCGGGTCGCCCTGGATGGTCTTGTAGTCGCGGCCGTGGAAGACCAGCACGTCGCGGCCCTGCTCGTCGACGGTGAACGAATTGTGCCCCGGTCCGTAGACGCCGGTCTCTTCCGACGAGACAAAGACTGGGGTCTGGGACTTGCTCCAGGCGCCGGGCGACATCAGGTCGGCGCTGGTGTCGGCGGTCAGCAGGCCCAGACAGTAGCGCGCGTCCGTGGCGCTGGCGGAATAGGCGACGAACAGGCGGCCGTTGCGGGCCAGGACGGCCGGGGCCTCGTTGACCTTGTAGCCCTCGATCTCCCACGGCAGGGTCGGCGTGCTCAAGCGCACCGGCGGCCGGGCCAGGGTCAGCGGAGTGGCCAGCGGGGCCAGGTAGAGGTTGCTGTTGGTCTGGATCCCCGGCTCCTGCTGGGCCCAGCACAGATAGCGCACGCCGTGATGGCTGAAGACGGTGGAATCCAGGGTGAAGGTGTCCCACGGCGTCTGGAGCTGGCCCAGCACCTCCCAGCGGCCGGTCAGGGCGTCGCGGTCCCGGCAGCGCAGGACGTAGGTGCGGATGTGGAACGGCTCGCCCGCGTCGCCGGCCGCGAAATACATGTGCCAGCGCCCGTCGATCTGGTGCAGCTCCGGCGCCCAGATGTAGCCGCCGAGCTTGCCTTGGCCGGGCCGCCGCCAGATCACCGCCTCCGGCGCGGTCGCCAGGCCGGCCAGCGTCCGCGCGCGGCGCAGGACCAGCCGGTCATATTCGGGGACCGAGGCGGTCATGTAGTAGTCGCCGTCGTCGTGGCGGAACACCTGGGCGTCGGCCCGCTGTCGCACCAGCGGGTTGCGCGCCACAGGGGCGGGACCTTTGGCCCCGGCCTCGACCGGCGCGGAGACGCCGCCCAGCACAGCCGCGCCGGCGCCGGCCATCACAGCGCGCCGCGACGGCGGGAAATCGAAACTCATCGCGGGTCTCCGGCTCAGTCCTTCGGGTCGATCGCCGCCCGGGTGTCTTCCAGGGCCAGGCCGACCAGCTTCTCCATCGCCTGCCGCGCCTGATCCGGCCGGGCGGCGGCGATGGCGTCGAACACCTTCCAGTGGTCGGGCATCGGGTCGCGCGGCAGTTCACGCTTGCGCTGCTTGAAGATCGTGGTCCAGCGCACCGCCGCGCCGATGCTGCTGCTGAGAGTGAACAGCGGCGCGTTGCCGGTAGCCTCCAGCACGGTGTCGTGGAAGTCGCGGTCGGCGGCCTGACCGGCCTCGGTGGCCAGGGTCTGGCTCTCCATCTGGATCAGCGCCTTGCGCATGCGCTCCAGCTGGCCGTCGTCGCGGCGCTCGGCGGCCAGGGCGGCGGCGGCCGGCTCGACGATCATCCGCAGTTCGTACAGGCCCTTGAGGAATTCCTCGCTGGGCTCGGATTCAAAGAACCAGGCCAGGACTTCGGGGTCCAGCAGGCTCCAGCGATGGCGGTCGGTCACCCGGGTGCCGGTCTTGGGCCGGCTCTCGACCAGGCCCTTGGCGGCCAGGATGCGGATGGCCTCGCGATAGGCGCTGCGCGAGACCTGAAGCTGCTCGCTGGAATCGATCTCGTTGTTGAGGATGTCGCCCGGCGCGTACTGGCCCGAGACGATGGCCACGCCCAGAGTGCGGGCGATCGAGCCGTGGATCCGGCTGCCGGCCAGCCCCTCCCGCGCGAACTCTCCGTCGCCGGCCTTGTTCTTCTTCCGCACGCGCGCCTCGCTCCCTGCCCGTCGACGGGCGGATTCCCGACCATCCGCCGATCCGGCGCAGGACGACACTAACGAGACAGTTCATGCGCCGACAAGGGATTTCGCGGCCGGCCGCCGATCCCATGGCCAAAATCCAGGTTCAAAAGTACGATGATTGCCAAACCCCGGCGCGGCGTGGGTTTGCGCCGGTTCCCGTGCTATCACAGCGTCCAGCCTCGCGAGACCGCCGTCGCGAACCCGTCGATCCGGGTTTGACACCGTCCGGCAGATCGCTATTTGTCTGACTAAATAGCCAAACCCGCTGGGAGGTAGCGACAGCCATGGTGCTGCGGTTCGTGCAACTGAAGGAACGGGGCGGGACGCGAATTCTCGCGGCGGTCAACGATTCGGGCCTGGCCCGCAAGGTCGAGGTGGCCGACACCCTGCTGGCCCTGGCGCAAGCCGCCTTGACGGCCGGCGCCACCCTGGCCGAGGCCGCCCAGGCTCATCCGCTCGGCGCCGAGGTCGACATCGCCGCCGCCCTGGCCGAGGGCCGGGTGCTGGCCCCGATCGACCATCCCGATCCCGCCCACCTGGTGCTGACAGGCACCGGCCTGACCCATCTGGGCTCGGCCGAGGGCCGCGACAAGATGCACAAGGCCGCCCAGGCCGGCGAGCAGCTGACCGATTCCATGCGGATGTTCCTGATGGGCGTCGAGGGCGGCAAGCCCGCCGACGGCCAGGTCGGGGCCCAGCCGGAGTGGTTCTACAAGGGCGACGGCTCGCACGTCGTCGGCCATGGCGCGCCCCTGACCTCGCCCGCCTTCGCCAAGGACGGCGGCGAGGAGCCCGAGATCGCCGGCGTCTATCTGATCGGCCCGGACGGAACGCCCCATCGCCTGGGCTTCTGCCTGGCCAACGAGTTCTCGGACCATGTGATCGAGCGCGGCAACTATCTGTGGCTGGCCCACTCCAAACTGCGCCAGGCGGCCCTGGGCCCCGAACTGCTGACCGGCCCGCTGCCCGCCGACGTGCGCGGCGCCAGCAAGATCCTGCGCGATGGCCAGGTGGTCTGGGAAAAGCCCTTCTTGTCGGGCGAGGCGAACATGTCCCACACGATCGCCAACCTCGAGCACCACCACTTCAAGTACGACATCTTCCGCAAGCCGGGCGACGTGCATGTGCACTTCTTCGGCACGGCCACCCTGTCGTTCTCGGAGGGCTTCCAGACGAAGGTCGGCGACGTGTTCGAGATCGGCGCCGCGCCGTTCCTCTATTCGGTCAGCAATCCCCTGGCGCAAGCCGAGGACAAGCCCGTGACGGTGCGCAGCCTGTGAGCAAGATCCGCCTCGCCCTGGTCGGCCTGGGCAAGATCGCCCGCGACCAGCACCTGCCCGCCATCGCCGCCGACGACCGCTTCGAGCTGGTCGCCGTAGTCAGCCGCAACGCCGATCTCGACGGCGTGGCCCACTTCACGACCCTGGCCGACCTACTGGCCAGCGACGTGGCGGTCGACGCTGTGTCGCTGTGCACCCCGCCCCAGCCGCGCCACGCCCTGGCCCACCTGGCCCTGGCGGCCGGCAAGCACGTGATGCTGGAAAAGCCGCCCGGGGCGACGCTGAGCGAGGTCGAGGACCTGCGCCTGACCGCCGCCGCCCGCGGCTTGACCCTGCAGACCACCTGGCACTCGCGCTACGCCCAGGGCGTGGCGCCGGCCCGCGCCTGGCTGGCCGACAAGACCATCAAGGCCGTGCGCATCGACTGGCGCGAGGACGTCCGCGTCTGGCATCCGGGCCAGACCTGGATCTGGGAGGCCGGCGGCCTGGGCGTGTTCGATCCCGGCATCAACGCCCTGTCGATCGCCACCGCCATCCTGCCCCGGCCGTTCTTCCTGACCGGCGCCGTGCTGCACGTGCCCGAGAACTGCCAGTCGCCGATCCAGGCCGAGCTGGACTTCGTCGACGCGGCCGGCGCGCCGGTTCGTGCCGAGTTCGACTTCCTGCAGACGGGCCCGCAAAGCTGGGACATCGCCGTTGAAACCGACGCCGGCGTGTTGAAGCTGTCGCACGGCGGCGCCAAGCTGTTCATCGACGGCGATCTGCTCCATGAGGGGCCGGACGCCGAATACGCCGGTCTCTACGACGCCTTCGCGGGTCTGGTGGCCGGCTCCGCCAGCGACGTCGACGTCAGCCCGCTGCGTCACGTCGCCGACGCCTTCCTGCTGGGCCGGCGAGTCGTCGCCCCAGCCTTCATCGAGTAGAGAAAGATCACCATGGCCGAAGCCGCCGTCAAAGCTGCCTTGCGGGCCCTCAACCCCGCCACCAACGAACACTTCGGTCCCAGCTTCCCGGAGCCCAGCGCCGCCCAGATCGAGGCGGCCTGCGCCGCCGCGGCCGCCGCGTTCGACACCTATCGCGAGACCGACCTCGAGACCCGCGCGGCCTTCCTCGAGGCGATCGCCGCCGAGATCGAGGCGCTGGGCGACGAGCTGATCCAGACCGCCATGGCCGAGACCGGCCTGCCCCAGGCCCGCATCACCGGCGAGCGCGGCCGCACCACCGGCCAACTGCGGCTGTTCGCCCAGGTCGTGCGGCGCGGCGACTGGATCGGCGCGCGAATCGACCCGGCCATGCCCGAGCGCACGCCCCTGCCCCGCGCCGATCTGCGCCAGCGCTTCATCCCGCTGGGTCCGGTCGTGGTGTTCGGCGCCAGCAACTTCCCCCTGGCCTTCTCGACGGGCGGCGGCGACACCGCCTCGGCCCTGGCGGCCGGCTGCCCGGTGATCGTCAAAGGCCACTCGGCTCACCCCAACACCGGCGCGATGATCGGCGGCGCGATCGACAAGGCGGTCAAGGCCGCCGGCCTACCGGCCGGGGTCTTCGCCCTGCTGATCGGCCAGCAGCGCACCCTGGGCGCCGGCCTGGTCGCCGATCCGCGCATCAAGGCCGTGGGCTTCACCGGCTCGCGGGCCGGCGGCGTGGCCTTCATGCGGATCGCCGCCGAACGTCGCGAGCCGATTCCGGTCTTCGCCGAGATGAGCAGCATCAACCCCGTGGTGCTGATGCCCGCCGCCCTGGCCGCCCGGGCCGAGGCCCTGGGAACCGCCTTCATCGGCTCACTGACCATGGGCGCGGGCCAGTTCTGCACCAATCCCGGCCTGGTCTTCGCTCTGGACGGTCCCGACCTCGACCGCTTCGAGGCCGCCGCGACCGCCGCCCTGACCGCCGCCCAGCCGCAGGTCATGCTGACCCCGGGCATCTTCGGCGCCTATGAGCAGGGCGTGAACCAGCTGCTCGACCGCGACGGCGTCAAGCTGCTGGCCCGCGGCTGCGTCGGCGACGGCGTCAACCAGGCGGTCGGCGCGCTGTTCAGCGTCGATGCCGAGACCTTCCAGCGCGACGCGGTGCTGAGCCACGAGGTGTTCGGCTCGTCGTCGCTGATCGTGCGGGTCAAGGACGCCGGCCAGCTGGCCGAGGTGCTGGAAGGGCTGGAGGGCCAGCTGACCGCCACCCTGCAGATGGATCCGGCCGACGCCGAGGCCGCCCGGCCCCTGCTGCCGATCCTGGAGCGCAAGGCCGGCCGCATCCTGGCCAACGGCTGGCCGACCGGCGTGGAGGTCTCCAACGCCATGGTCCACGGCGGCCCGTTCCCGGCGACGTCCGACCCGCGCGGCACCTCGGTCGGCACCCGCGCCATCGAGCGCTTCCTGCGCCCTGTCTGCTACCAGGACATCCCCGACACCCTGCTGCCGGCCGCGCTGAAGGCCGACAACCCGCTGGGCGTGCGGCGGGCCATTGACGGGGTGCTGTAGACCTCGTCCGAAAATGGGGACAGGCGCATGCGCCTGTCCCCGCCTGTCCGACGCCCGAGAGTCCTCGTCCTGGCCCCTTGGCCGGCCCTGATCGCGGCGTTCCGACCGCGCCCCTGAAGGGCGCCCCTGCTTTCCGTCCAGCTTCGATTGCACCGGCCGTATTTGTCGGACTATATGACTGCCAAGCGCCATCAGAGCCGCTCCCGACCCATTGGAACGAGGAACCCCATGAAGATTTCAGGCCGCAAACTGACCGGCGTCCTCCTGGCCGCCACCGCCATCGCGCTTCCGGCGGGAGCCTTCGCGGCCGACTACGCCCGCGCCCCGTTCGGCAAGACGCCCGACGGCGTCGCGGTCGAGGCCATCACCCTGACCAACGGCAAGGGCGTCAGCGCCACGGTGATCACCTACGGCGCCACCCTGCAGTCGCTGATCGCGCCCGGCCGCGACGGGACCAAGGCCGACATCGCCCTGGGCTTCAAGGACGCCGAAACCTACGCCAAGAACGCCAGCTATTTCGGATCCTCGGTCGGCCGGTTCGCCAACCGCATCGGCAAGGGCAAGTTCACCCTGGACGGCAAGACCTACCAGCTGGCGCTGAACAACAACGGCGTCGCCGCCCTGCACGGCGGGGTCAAGGGCTTCGACAAGCAGGTCTGGAAGGTGAGCGACGTCAAGCGCGGCCCGGTCGCCTCGGTCACCTTCACCTATGTCAGCCCAGACGGCGAGGAGGGCTATCCCGGAACCCTGACCGCGACGGCCACCTACGCCCTGGACGAAGCCAACCAGCTGACGATCACCTATGGCGCCACCACCGACAAGCCGACCATCGTCAACCTGACCAACCACGCCCTGTTCAACCTCGCCGGCGAAGGTTCGGCCGACGGGGCGATGGGCAATGTCCTGACCCTGGCCTCGGACGGCTATACGCCGGTCGACGCCGAGCTGATCCCGACCGGCGCGATCACGCCGGTGGCCGGCACGCCGTTCGACTTCCGCAAGCCCCATGTGGTGGCCGAGCGCCTCCGCGACGCCCGCGACCCGCAGATCGTCATCGGCCGCGGCTACGACCACAACATGGTGCTGACCGGCAAGGCCGGCGGCGCTCCACGCCTGGCCGCGCGCCTGGCCGACCCCAAGAGCGGCCGGGTGCTGGAGATCCTCAGCGACCAGCCCGGCATCCAGCTCTACACTGGCAACTTCATCGACGGCACTACGGTGAGCAAGAGCGGCAAGATCTATCGCCAGGGCGACGGCATCGCCCTGGAGCCGCAACACTTCCCCGACGCCCCCAACAAGCCGGCCTTCGCGCCGGTGCGGCTGGATCCGGGCCAGAAGTACAGCAACGTCATGGTGTTCAAGCTGACGACCGACAAGAAGTAGCCCGGCCTTGCCGGGCGGCGGAGAAGTCTGCTTCCATCAGCGCATGGCGACAGACTTCTCCATCCGCCCCGTCCGAACCGCCGGCGACCTGGCGGCGGTGGCCGCGCTGTTCCAGGACTATGTCGCCACCCTGGACGTCGACCTGGGTTACCAGGACTTCAGCCATGAACTGGCCGGCCTGCCCGGCAAGTACGCGCCGCCCGGGGGCGAACTGCTGCTGGCGCGCGACGCCGCCGGCCAGCCGCTGGGCTGCGCGGCCCTGCGCCCGATCCCGCCCGACGGCTGCTGCGAGATGAAGCGCCTCTATCTCCTGCCGGCCGCGCGGGGCCTGGGCCTGGGCAAGGCCATGACCGAGGCGGTGATCCAGGCGGCGCGGGCCCTCGGCTATGACGAACTGCGGCTGGACACCCTGCCCAGCATGACCACCGCCATGCGGCTCTACGAGGCCCTCGGCTTCGAACGCACCGGCCCCTATTACGCGCCGACGCCGGACGGCACGGTGTTCATGCGGCTAAGGCTGCGACCTTCGGAAGAGACGCGGGACGGATCCTAGGCGTGCGGTTTCAGGCTTGAACCGCGCGGCGCTGGAATCGCGTCCGAGTCGCCACACGAAATAAATCGTATCCGATTTAATCGGACACGTTGACACCGGGAATGGGCGCGACTAATTACATCGCATCCGATTGAAGCGTACACGATCAACATCACACCGAAGGAATTTCCCCATGACCGCCAAGGTCCTCTTCACCGGCAAGACCCACATCACGGCCGGTCGCGATGGCGCGGCGCGCAGCGCCGACGGCTTCCTGGACGTCAAGCTGGCCCAGCCCCACCCGGCCGCCGAGAACCTGTTCGGGGCCGCCTGGTCGGCCTGCTACATCGGCGCGATACAGCTGGCCGCCGGCCAGCAAAAGGTGACGCTTCCGGTGGAGCCCTCGGTCGACGCCGAGATCGACCTGGTCAACGAGGCCGGCGCCTTCTTCCTGCGCGCCCGTCTCGACGTCAGCCTGCCGGGCGTCGACCGCGAGGTGGCGCAACGGCTGATCGAAGCCGCGCACGGGATCTGCCCCTATTCCAAGGCGGTCCACGGCAATATCGACGTCACCACCACCCTGGCCTGACGGAGGCGGCTCGGGCCCGCCGCGCGATCGGTGGGCCCGAACGCTCTCTTCAGGCGCGCGTCTTCGACGCCTTTCGCGTCGAGGCGTTCAGCGCCACCGTAGCGTGGATCAGCGCCTTGAACGCCGCCTCGTTGATCGCCTCGCCCTGGCGGAAATCGATGGCCCGCCGTGTGGCGCCCTCCAGGCTGGAGTTGAACAGGCCCAAGGGATCCTCCAGCGACGCGCCCTTGGGGAAGGTCGTCTTGACGGCGGCCTTGTAGGTCTCACCTGTGCACAGGATGCCGTCGTGCGACCACACCGGGATGCCCCACTTCCACTCCTCGACCACCTCCGGGTCGGCCTCGTGGATCAGCTTGCGGATCCTGGCCAGCGTCTGGCCGCGCCAGTCGTCCAGCGCCGCGATCGCCTTGTCGATCAGCTCGGAAGGCGGCCCTTCCGGCGTTCCGCCCATCTTCTTCTTCATGGTTTTGGCGCCTCGTACTGGCGGCTCACATGCGTTCGCCGGGCAATTGGCTGGCCTGCTTCACCCAGTCCGTGAACCGGGCCTCGTCGATCGCCTCGTCCTCGTGGATGTGGACATAGCGCGCATCCTTCTGCTTGGAGCCGACCGGCGGCAAGGGATCGAGCGCCGCGCCGCGGAAGAAGGCCACCTTGACGTACTTCGCGTAGCAATGGACGGCGAGGAACCAGGTCTTCTCCTCGACGCCATAGAACGGCGAGTTCCACTTGACCGCCTTGCGCACGCCGGGAACGGCGGCCTCGATCAGCGTGTCGAGCCTGCGCCCGACCGCGCTCTTCCAGCCGGGCATGGCCGCGATATAAGCCTGGACCGGGGCGTCGCCATGGCCCTTGGCGATCTGCGGATTGCCGCCCGACAGCAGCTCCGGCTCGGACGCCTGCTCGGCCATGGCGGTTCTCCTATCCTCCCGCGCCTCGTCCGCTCCGCCCCCTGAGGACATGGGGCAGCACGAACATGTACAGGCCGCTGACCAGGAGCAAGATCAGCGGGACCAGGGCGAACATCCCGACCCACGCCGGCGGCTGGCCCCGCGTCATCACGATCATGTAGCCGACGACGCCGGCGGTGAAGAGGATCGACAGCCAGCGATGGGTCTGGCGGATGAGGGCGTTGAAGTTCACGGGAACTCTCCTTTGAAGTCGGGCCGGGCGGTGCGGCTAGTCCAGCCGGTCCAGCAGCTGGTCCAGGTTGCCAAGGAACGCCTTCCAGCCGGCGTGGGCGCCGCCGTAGGCCTGCTTCTGGTCGGGATGGAAACCGGCCTGCTCGACGCGCAGGTGCGTGCCCGTGGCCGTCGGGGTCAGGGTGAAGGTCACCACGCTCCGCAGCGCGTAGGCCGGGTCCGGGTGCTCGTGGTTCCAGGTGTAGGACAGGGTCTTGTTCGGCTCTACGGCCAGGACCTCGCAGTCCAGAACCCCGCCCCACTCGCCGCGCAACTGGAAGCCGTGGCCCACCTGGGGCTTGAAGTCGTTCTTCATCAGCCACTCCTCCATCAGGTGCGGCTGGGTCAGGGCGCGCCAGAGCTTTTCGGGGGGATGCGCGATGTCGCGTTCGACGACGACGGAACGCGTTTGCGTCGTGATGCTGGTCATTGGTCCATCCTGTTGAGCAGGTCTTCGAGATTGTCGAACCGGGTCTCCCAGAACCCGGCCATGCGGCTTGTCCAGTCGACCAACGGGGCCAGGGCGTTGACCTGGGCGCTGTAGTGCGTCTGTCGGCCCTCATGGCGGTCGCTGACCAGGCCGGCCTGCTTCAGCACCCCCAGGTGCTTGGAGACCGCCGGCTGCGAAACCCCCGCCAGAGCCGTCAGGGCCCCGACCGTCTGCTCGCCGTCCCGGCACAGCCGCTCGAAGATCCCACGTCGGGTGGGATCGGCGAGCGTCCTGAAAAGCAAGTCGTGAGCGTCGGTCATGGAAACTTATAACCCGTTGGCTATGAATTACTCATAACTGACGAGTTATGGATTTGTCAAGCGGGCCCGCACCGCTTGACGTTCATGGGAGCGGTATCATTTATGACCACGCAACGAACGAACACGACACGAGGGACCGCGCCATGACCATCACCGGTGAACTTCTGATCGACGGCGGCGCCCGCCGCGGGACCGGCGGCGCGATCCACGCGCTCGATCCCGGCACCGGCGATGCGCTGGACGTGACCTTCGGCGGCGCGACCAAGGCTGACCTCGACGAGGCCTGCGCCCTGGCGGCGGCCGCCTTTGGCCCCTACCGCGCCACCTCGCCCGAGCAGCGCGCCGTGTTCCTGGAAACCGTGGCCGCCAGGATCGAGGCGATCGGCGACGCCCTGATCGTCCGCGCCATGGCCGAGACCGGCCTGCCCCGCGCCCGCCTCGAAGGCGAGCGCGGCCGCACCATGGGCCAGCTGAAGATGTTCGCCGGCGTGCTGCGCGACGGCGGCTGGCTGGAAGCCCGCATCGACCCGGCCCAGCCGGACCGCAAGCCCCTGCCCCGCGTCGACCTGCGTCTGCGCAACGTGCCGCTGGGTCCCGTGGCCGTGTTCGGCGCGTCGAATTTCCCGCTGGCCTTCTCGGTGGCCGGCGGCGACACCGCCTCGGCCCTGGCGGCCGGCTGTCCCGTGGTGGTCAAGGCCCACCCGGCCCATCCCGGCACGTCGGAACTGGTCGGCCGCGCCGTCCAGGACGCGGTCAAGGCCTGCGGCCTGCCGTCGGGCGTCTTCGCCCTGCTGCACGATGCGGGCATCGAGATCTCGCAAGGCCTGGTCGCCGACGCCCGCATCAAGGCCGCCGGCTTCACCGGCTCGCGCCGCGCCGGCCTGGCCCTGACGGCCATCGCCCAGGGCCGTCCCGAGCCGATCCCGTTCTATGCCGAGATGAGCAGCATCAACCCGGTCCTGCTGCTGCCCGCCGCCCTGAAGGCGCGCGGCCCGGCCATCGCTCCCGACTTCGTCGCCGCCTTGACGCAGGGCGCGGGCCAGTTCTGCACCAATCCCGGCCTGATCCTGGGCATCGACGGTCCCGAGCTGGACGCCTTCCTGGCGACCACCGCCGAGGTCGTCGCCAAGGCCCCCGCCGCCCTGATGCTGACCCCTGGCATCTGCAAGGCCTATAGCGGCGGCGTCCACGCCCTGGAGACCACAGACGGCGTCACCAAGGTCGCCCATGGCCAGGACGGCGGCCACGGCCACGGCCGCGCGGCCCTGTTTTCGGTGACCGCCGACACTTTCCTGGCCACGCCGCACCTGCAGGACGAGGTGTTCGGCGCCGCCTCTCTGGTGGTCCGCGCCAAGGACCTGGCCCAGCTGACCCAGGTGCTGGCCGCCCTGGAAGGCCAGCTGACCATCGCCGTGCACATGGACGAGGCCGACACCGACCTGGCCCGCGCCCTCCTGCCGACCCTGGAGCTGAAGGCCGGTCGGGTGCTGGTCAACGGCTTCGGCACCGGCGTCGAAGTGGGCCACGCCATGGTCCACGGCGGCCCGTTCCCGTCGACCTCGGACAGCCGCTCGACCTCGGTCGGCTCGCTGGCGATCTTCCGCTTCCTGCGTCCGGTCAGCTACCAGAACCTGCCGGCCGCCCTGCTGCCGGCGGAGCTGCAGGACGCCAACCCGCTGGGCATCGCGCGGCGGGTCGATGGGAAGGTTGTGCTGGGCTAAGAACCGGTTATCTCCCGGTCCTTCCCCTGTGGGGAGGTGTCGGCGAAGCCGACGGTGGGGGGAGCGTTCGGCAGATGGACGCGCCTAGGATCGACGATCCAACAACTCCCCCCCACCGGCCTTCGGCCGCCCCCCCCCACAAGAGGAGGATCTAGACTAGGCCGCGCCATAACCCCCGCCGCCCGGCGTCTCGATCACGATCGAATCCCCCGCCGCGACCTCCACGGCGTCCGTCGCCCCCAGCGCCTGCACCTGGCCGTCCGCCCGCTCGACCCGCGCCGCGCCCAGCATCCCAACCTGCCCCCCGTAAAGCCCGAACGGCGCCACCCGTCGCCGGTTGGACAGCAACGTCGCCGTCATCGGCTCGCGGAAGCCGATCCGCCGCACCACGCCGTCGCCGCCGCGATGCGCCCCCGCGCCGCCTGAGCCCCGGCGGATCGAAAACGCCTCGACCAGCACCGGATAGCGGCTCTCCAACACCTCCGGATCGGTCAGGCGGCTGTTGGTCATGTGGGTCTGGACCGCGTCGGCGCCGTCGAAATCGGGGCCCGCCCCGGCCCCGCCGCAGATGGTCTCGTAGTACTGTCGCCGGTCGTCGCCGAAGGTGAAGTTGTTCATCGTGCCCTGGGCCGCGGCCATCACGCCCAGCGCGCCATAGAGGCTGTCAACCACGACCTGGCTGGTCTCGACATTGCCGGCCACCACGGCGGCCGGATAGCGCGGCCGCAGCATCGAGCCTTCGGGAATCACCAGCTCGACCGGCCGCAGGCAGCCGTCGTTCATCGGGATCTCATCGTCGACCAGGGTGCGGAACACATAGAGCGCCGCCGCCCGGCAGATCGAGGCCGGGGCGTTGAAATTGGTCGGAACCTGGTCGCTGGTGCCGGTGAAGTCGACACGGGCGGTGCGGGCCGCGCGGTCGACGGTAATCGCCACCTTCACCACGCTGCCGTCGTCCAATTCGTAGGCGAACGCCCCGTCCGACAAGGTCGCCAGCACCCGCCGCACGGCCTCCTCGGCGTTGTCCTGCACGTGAGCCATATAGGCCTCGACCACGGCCTGGCCGAACTCAGCCACCAGGCCGGTCAGGCTCTCGGCCCCGCGCGCGCAGGCGGCGACCTGGGCCTTGAGGTCGCCGATGTTCTGGTCGGGATTGCGGGCTGGCCACTTACCCGAAGCCAGCAGGGCCCGGACCTGCGCCTCGCGGAACCGCCCGCCCTCGACCAGCAGGAAGTTCTCGATCAGCACCCCCTCCTCTTCGACCGTGCGGCTGTTCGGCGGCATCGAGCCCGGGGTGATCCCGCCGATGTCGCCCTGGTGGCCGCGCGCGGCGACGTAGAAGGTCAGAACCCCGGCCGCGTCGAACACCGGCATGACCACGGTCACGTCCGGCAGGTGGGTGCCGCCGTTGTAGGGGGCGTTGAGCATGTAGACGTCGCCGGGCAGGAGCCCCCGGCCGTCGTGCAGCCGACCGTCGCGGATCGCCCGCACGCTGTCGCCCATCGAGCCCAGGTGCACGGGCATGTGCGGGGCGTTGGCGATCAGGTTCCCGTCGCGGTCGAACAGCGCGCAGGAGAAGTCCAGCCGCTCCTTGATGTTGACCGAATAGGCGGTGTTCTGCAGGGCGAAGCCCATCTCCTCGGCCACGGCCATGAACAGGTTGTTGAACACCTCCAGCATCACCGGATCGGCCGCCGTGCCGGCCGCCTGGCGTTTGGGCAACGCGGCGACCCGGTCGAGGATCAGGTTCAGATGGCGGTCGACCGTGGCCCGCCAGCCGGGCTCGATCACCGTGGTGCCGGTGTCCTCGCGGACGATGGCCGGGCCGGCCACCTCGCCGCCGATCGGCAGGGCGGCGCGGTCGAAGACCGGCGCGGCGCGCTCGGCGCCGGCCATGCGGACGGTCAGGACGGCCAGGGGCTCGGGTTTCGACTCCGCGCCAGACCCCAGATCCGGCGCCTCGCCGGCGTCGGCGTGGCCGATGGCTTCCACGGCCAGGGCCTCGACCACCAGCGCCGTGCCCGGCGAGACGAAGCCGAACCGCCGCTGGTGCAGGGCCTCGAACGCCTCGCGCACCGCCGCCGCGTCGCCCAGCGGCACGCGCAGCGGGGTGTCGGTCCCGGCGTACTTGACCAGCAGGCTGGCGATCGTCTCGACACGGAGCAGCGGCGCGTCCTGGGCTCGCAGCGCGGCCTCCGCCTCGCCCGCCAAGGCGGCGGCCTGGAGGGCGAGGTCGTCGGCAGCCTGCGCCAGCGGCCGCTCCACCGTCGCCTCGCGCAGGGTCCGCAGGTCGGCCAAGCCCATGCCGTAGGCGCTGAGCACCCCTGCGAACGGGTGAATCATCACCTCGGTCATGCCCAGGGCGTCGGCCACCAGGCAGGCGTGTTGGCCGCCCGCGCCACCGAAACAGGCCAGGACGTAGCGGGTGACGTCGTAGCCGCGCTGGATCGAGATCTGCCGAACGGCCTTGGCCATGTTCTCGACGGCGATGGTCACGAAGCCCTCGGCGACCTCCTCCGGCGTCATGACCTTGCCGGTGGCGGCGAGGATCTCGGCGGCCAGGGCCTCGAACCTGGCCACCACCACGTCGCGATCCAGCGGCTGATCGGCGTTCGGGCCGAACACCGCGGGGAAGAAGTCCGGCGACAGCTTGCCCAGCATGACGTTGCAGTCGGTCACCGTCAGCGGCCCGCCGCGCCGGTAGCAGGCCGGACCGGGATTGGCCCCGGCCGAGGCCGGTCCCACCCGGAACCGCGCCCCATCGAAGCTGCAGATCGACCCGCCGCCGGCCGCCACGGTGTGGATGTTCATCATCGGGGCGCGCATCCGCACGCCGGCCACGACCGTCTCATAGGCCCGCTCATACTCGCCTGCGAAGTGGCAGACGTCGGTCGAGGTGCCGCCCATGTCGAAGCCGATCACCCGCGCGAACCCCGCCTGGGCCGCTGTCCTGGCCATGCCGACCACGCCCCCGGCCGGGCCGGACAGGATGGCGTCCTTGCCCCGGAAGGCGTGAGCGTCGGTCAGGCCGCCGTTCGACTGCATGAACAGAAGGCGCGTCTCACGACCCAACGCGCTCGCCACCTTGTCGACATAGCGGCGCAGGATCGGCGACAGGTAGGCGTCGACCACCGTGGTGTCGCCTCGCCCGACCAGCTTCATCAGCGGGCTGACCTCGTGGCTGACCGAGACCTGGGTGAAGCCGATCTCGCGGGCGATCGCCGCGACCCGCGCCTCGTGGTCGGTGAAGCGGAAGCCGTGCAGCAGCACGACGGCCACGGCCCGGAAGCCGGCGTCGAAGGCGGCTTGCAGGCCGGCGCGGGCCGCCGCCTCGTCGAGCGGGCGTAGCACCGCGCCCTCGACGCCGATCCGCTCGTCGATCTCGACCACGTGGGCGTAGAGCGCCTCGGGCTTGACGATGTGGCGGTCGAACAGCCTGGGCCGAGCCTGGTAGCCGATGCGCAGGGCGTCGGCGTGGCCCCGGGTGATCGCCAGCACGGTGGGCTCGCCCGCCCGCTCGAGCAGGGCGTTGGTGGCCACGGTGGTGCCCATCTTGACCGCGTCGATGGCGCCTTCGTCGCCGAGCAAGCCCCGCACGCCGGCCACGGCCGCATCGTCGTACTGCTCGGGATTTTCCGACAGCAGCTTGTGGGTCAGCAGGGTCCCGTCCGGCCGCCGCGCGACGATGTCGGTGAAGGTGCCGCCGCGGTCGATCCAGAACTCCCAACCGCGGTCGGTCATCAATGTCCCCTCTTGCCGGGAACTCTTTTGGCGTCGCCGGCCCCCGGCATCAAGGGCGTCAGGCGCGGAAAGCCTCGCCCCCCGCCCAGATCCCCAAACCCAGGAAGATCAGCGCCGCGCCCAGGCGGACATATTTCAACGGCACGACCTTGGTCGCCGCTTCGCCCAGGTACACGGCGGGAATGTTGGCGGCCATCATGCCCAGGGTGGTGCCGGCCGCGACCCAGAGCACGTCGTGGAAGCGCGCCCCCAGGGCCACCGTGGCGATCTGGGTCTTATCGCCCATCTCGACCAGGAAGAAGGCGATGGCGGTGCTCAGGAACACGCCGTAGCGGCTCGCGCCGCCGGGCATGTCGTCATCGGCCTTGTCGGGGATCAGGGCCCAGGCGGCCATGGCGACGAACGAGACGGCGATGGCCCATTTGAACCAGGGGCCGTCGAACAGGCCCGAGACCAGCGAGCCGGCCAGGGCCGCCAGGGCGTGGTTGGCCAGGGTGGCGACCAGTATGCCCAGGATGATCGGCACGGGCTTCTTGAAGCGGGTGGCCAGGATGATGGCCAAGAGCTGGGTCTTGTCGCCGATCTCGGCGATGGCCACCACGAGGACCGAAACGAGCAGGGATTCCATGGATCAAACACCGTCCGGGCCGAGCGCACGCCAATAGCGTCGGAGACCCCGCCCAGCCCGGAACGGAAACCGACGCCATTGGTCTCGCCGCGGAAGCTGACAGCTTCCTTCGCCCGCGCCATGCCTGGAAAGGCAAGTGTGTTGACAGCGGGCCCCGCTGATCGGCGCGGGCGGCTACTCCCCAAAGGTGGCGGGTGAGTAGCGGGGTTGATGGGCGGGGTCAAGGCGCGGTTGGGGACAGGCGCATGCGCCTGTCCCCGTCCAGCTACACCGCCGCCGGCGGATCGAATCGCATCGCGTGGATCGACACCCGCACCTTGCCGCCGGTGAAGCTGCCGCCGGCCGCCGTGAGCACTACCGGCGTGTCGGCGTAATAGGCCGTCGGGCCGATCACCCCGACATTGCTGGCGTTCTTGGCCACGCCCAGCGAGGAGCCGAACTTGCCCGCCTCGCCAGCCACGCCGCAGCTGTAGGAGCTGGCTCCGGTGATCGCCACGCTGGTGCGGGTCGAGACGCCCAGCACGACGGCCCGGCTGGGAATCGCCACCGTGGTGGCCACCGACGCGCCCGACAGAGTCACCTCCTGCTCGAGGATCTCGAAGCGGGTGGCGGCGAAGAACGGCGAGCGGGCGGCCGTCAGGTTCTTGAAGGTCGAGGACAGCGGGGTCCAGTTCTGGCCGTCGTGGATCAGGGCCAGGCCCTCGTCGATGATCCAGGCCAGCCAGCCGGCCGACGGGGTCAGGGTCTCCCAGACGCCGTCGACGTGGCGGGCGAGCAGGCCGGCGGCCTTGTCGAACCACGAGGCGCCGGTCGCCCCGGTCGGCAGGATGTGCATCGCCCCGTCGGCGGGCGAGGTCGGCTGGGCGGCGACCGTGCGGCTCTGCACCGCCAGCTGGACCAGGCCGTCCAGCTTGCCGAGGGCTTCGTTGACGGTGATGTGCTTCTGGGCCTGGCCGGCCGCCACGAAGGGCAGCGACAGGCGGGGCGTGGCGTCGTTGGACATGGGAGCTCCTGGAGGGTTTCAACGCCTCCAGTGTCGCCCCGCCGCGAGTCCCGGAGGACCGACCGCCGTGGATCCCCCGTCCGTCCCCGCCTATTGAGCGGCGAAAGCCAGGCGGGCGCCCGATGTCAGCATGGTCTTGGCCGCCAGCTCCGCCTTGGCGTCCTCGTACTGCTCCGCGAACTTGGCGATCAGTTCGCCGGCCGACAGCACCGCGTCGATGGCCCCGACGCCCTGGCCCGAACCCCAGATATCGCGCCAGGCCTTGGCCTCCTGGTTGCCGCCCGAGCCGAAGTTCATGGCCGACGGGTCGCTGACCGGCAGGTTCTCGGGATCCAGCCCCGCCCGGACGATCGACTGGCGCAGGTAGTTGCCGTGCACGCCGGTGAACAGGTTCGAATAGACGATGTCGTTGGCCCGGGCCTCGACGATGGTGTCCTTGTAGCCCTGGGGGGCGTTGGCTTCCTTGGTCGCGATGAAGGCCGAGCCGACATAGGCCAGATCCGCGCCCATGGCCTGGGCGGCCAGGATCGAACGGCCCGAGGCGATCGAGCCCGACAGCGCCACCGGCCCGTCGAACCACTGGCGGATCTCCTGGACCAGGGCGAACGGCGACAGTGTTCCGGCGTGGCCGCCGGCCCCGGCCGCCACCGGGATAAGGCCGTCGGCGCCCTTCTCGATGGCCTTGTGGGCGTGCTTGTCGTTGATCACGTCGTGCAGGGTGATCCCGCCGTAGCCGTGGATCGCGCCGTTCAGGTCCTCGCGCGCGCCCAGCGAGGTGATCACCACCGGGACCTTGTATTTGACGCAGAGGGCCACATCCTCCTCGAGCCGGTTGTTGCTCTTGTGGACGATCTGGTTGACCGCGAACGGGGCCGAGGGGGCGTCGGGATTGGCCTTGTCGTGGGCCGCCAGTTCCTCGGTGATCCGGGCCAGCCACTCGTCCAGCTGCGAGATCGGCCGCGCGTTCAGGGCCGGGAACGATCCGACCACCCCGGCCTTGCATTGGGCGATGACCAGGTCGGGATTGCTGATGATGAACAGCGGAGACGCGATGACGGGCAGGCGCAGGCGGTCGCGCAGGATCGGCGGCAAGGCCATGAGGGACGTCTCCTTTGGGGCGACCGCTCCGGGCCGCTCATGTAAACAGCGTTAGCTTAAACGCGCGTTCGCACCATGCGCAAGCGCTTGACCTAGCCCAGGGCACAGGCGCATCTGCTGGCCAAAACAAGAAAATGCTGCGGTGCAGGAGACAAACGTCGTGAATCACCCGCCCACCCGGCTGGCCGAGGATTTTGGCGCCCCGGATCGCGCGAAATGGATGGCCCTGGTCGAGAAGGCCCTGAAGGGCCAGGCCTTCGACGACGCCCTGGTCACCCAGACCCCCGACGGCGTCGCCATCCGGCCGCTCTACACGGCCGAGGACGGCGTGACGGTGGCGCGCGACCTGCGGGTCCGCGACGCCGACCGCCCCTGGGACCTGCGCATGCGCGCCGCCCATCCCGATCCCCGCCAAGCCGCCGCCGAGATCATGAAGGACCTGGAGGGCGGCGCGGCCTCGGCGCTGCTGGCCCTCGACCCCGCCGGCCAGACCGGCGTCGCCGTCGGTTCGCTGCAGGACCTGGCCCAGGCGCTGAACGGCGTGCTGCTGGACTTGGCCCCCGTCGCCCTGGACGCCGGCTTCCTGGGCCCCAAGGCCGCCGACTGGCTGGGCGCCCTGGCCAAGGCCGCGCCCAACGCGCCCCTGGCCTTCCACATGGACCCGCTGACCGCCTTCACCCAGGCCGGCGCCAGCCCGGGTCCGATCGAGAGCCACCTGATCTCGGCCGCGACGGTCGGGGCCCGGCTGTCCCAGACCTACGCCAAGGCCAGGCTGATGCTGGCCACGGGCCGCGCGGCGCACGAGGCCGGCGGCTCCAACACCGAGGAACTGGCGGTGGCGGCCGCCTGCGCCCTGGCCTACGCCAAGGCCCTGGTCCGCGCCGGCCTGTCGATGGAGGAGGCGTTCTCGCGCATCGTTCTGGGCGTCAGCCTCGACGCCGAATATTTCACCGGAGTCGCCAAGGTCCGCGCCGCCCGGGCCGTGTGGGCGCGGATCACCGAGGCCTGCGGCGTCTCGATCCCCGCCATGATCGAGGCCCGCTCGTCGCAGCGGATGCTGACCCGGGCCGACGCCTGGACCAACCTGCTGCGCCTGACCTCGGCGGGCTTCGCCGGCGCGGTCGGCGGGGCGGACGCCATTGTGCTGGGCGCCTTCACCGACGCCATCGGCCTGCCCACCGCCTTCGGCCGCCGCCAGGCCCGCAACACCCAGCTGGTCCTGATGGAGGAAAGCCACCTGGGCCGCGTCGCCGACCCGGCCGGCGGGTCCTGGTACCTGGACAGCCTGACCGACCAGCTGGCCCGCGCCGCCTGGGGCGGCTTCCAGGCCATCGAGGCGGCCGGCGGGATCGTCAAGGCGCTGGAGAGCGGTCTGGTCGCCGACAGGGTCGCCGCCACACGCGCGGCGCAGGAGGCCGCCTTCGCCGACAAGAGCCGCAAGATTCTGGGCGTCACCGCCTTCCCCAACGCCGACGACAAGCCGGTCGAGGTCGCCACGCCCAGGGCCGCCGACTTCGCCGTCGATCCGCCCAGCACGCGCCTGCCCGGACCGGATTCCCGCTGCCCGCCCCTGGCGCCCATGCGCTTCGCGGCCGCCTTCGAGGGAGCCCAAATGGGGGTTAAGCCATGAGCAAGTTCCCCGATTTCACCGCCGTGACCTTTGAGGCCGGGACTACCGCGCCCGCCCAGGACGGCAAGGTCTGGGCCACGCCCGAAGGCGTCGACGTGCCGCCGGCCTTCACCGCCGACGACACGGCCGGCCTGGACTTCACCGGCGGCTATCCCGGCCTCGCGCCGTTCGTGCGCGGCCCCTACCCGACCATGTACGTGACCAATCCCTGGACGGTGCGGCAGTACGCGGGCTTCTCGACCGCTGAGGACAGCAACGCTTTTTACCGGCGCAACCTGGCCGCTGGCCAAATGGGCTTGTCGGTGGCCTTCGACCTGGCCACCCACCGCGGCTATGACAGCGACCACGAGCGAGTGAAGGGCGACGTCGGCATGGCGGGCGTCGCCATCGACTCGATCCTGGACATGCGCACGCTGTTTTCCGGCATCCCGCTCGACAAGATGAGCGTCTCGATGACCATGAACGGCGCGGTGCTGCCGATCCTGGCGCTCTACATCGTCGCGGCCGAGGAGCAGGGCGTGTCGCCCGACAAGCTGTCGGGGACCATCCAGAACGACATCCTCAAGGAGTTCATGGTCCGGAATACGTACATCTATCCGCCCGGCCCCTCGATGCGGATCATCTCGGACATCTTCGCCTTCACCTCGGAGAAGATGCCCAAGTTCAACTCGATCTCGATCAGCGGCTACCACATGCAGGAGGCCGGGGCCTCGGCCGACCTGGAGCTGGCCTACACCCTGGCCGACGGCGTCGAGTACGCCCGGGCCGGCGTCGCGGCCGGCATGAGCATCGACACCTTCGCCCCGCGCCTGTCGTTCTTCTGGGCGATCGGCATGAACTACTTCATGGAGGTGGCCAAACTTCGAGCCGCTCGTTTGCTGTGGGCCCGGCTGATGAAGCGCGAGTTCGATCCCAAGGACGACCGCTCGCTGTCCCTGCGCACCCACAGCCAGACCTCGGGCTGGTCGCTGGCCGCCCAGGACGTGTTCAACAACGTCGCCCGCACCTGCGTCGAGGCCATGGCGGCCGTCAACGGCCAGACCCAGAGCCTGCACACCAACAGCCTGGACGAGGCCCTGGCCCTGCCCACCGACTTCTCGGCCCGGATCAGCCGCAACACCCAGCTGTTCCTGCAGATGGAGAGCGGTACGACCCGCGTCGCCGACCCGTGGGGCGGCAGCTACTATGTCGAGAAGCTGACCCACGACCTGGCGGTCCGGGCCCTGGCCCATATCGAGGAGGTCGAGGCCCTGGGCGGCATGGCCAAGGCCATCGAGCAGGGCCTGCCCAAGCTGCGCATCGAGGAGTCGGCCGCCAAGACCCAGGCCCGCATCGACAGCGGCAAGCAGAGCGTGGTCGGCGTCAACCGCTACCGGCCCGAGGTCGCCGACGACATTCCGGTGCTGAAGGTCGACAACACCTCGGTGCGCAACCAGCAGCTGGAGAAGCTGGCCCGGTTGAAGGCCGAGCGCGACCCGGCCCGGACGGCGGCGGCGCTGAAGGCGCTGGAGGACGGCGCGCGGGGGACCGGCAACCTGCTGGCCCTGGCGGTCGACGCGGCCCGCGCCCACGCCACGGTCGGCGAGATCAGCCTGGCCATGGAGAACGTCTTCGGCCGCCACCGCGCCACCATCCAGTCGATCCAGGGGGTCTACATGAAGGAAGCCGGCGCCGATCCCGCCGCCGCCCGGGCCAAGGCCATGGTCGAGGCCTTCGAGCAGGCCGACGGCCGCCGCCCGCGCATCCTGGTGGCCAAGATGGGCCAGGACGGCCACGACCGCGGCCAGAAGGTGATCGCCACCGCCTTCGCCGACCTGGGCTTCGACGTCGACATCGGCCCGCTGTTCCAGACCCCGGCCGAGGCGGCCAAGCAGGCGGTCGAGAACGACGTCCACATCGTCGGGGCCAGCTCCCTGGCGGCCGGCCACCTGACCCTGGCCCCCGAGCTGAAGGCCGAACTGGCCCGGCAGGGACGGCCGGACATCATGATGGTGGTCGGCGGCGTGATCCCGCCCCAGGACTTCCAGGCCCTGCGCGACGCCGGCGCCGCGGCGATCTTCCCGCCCGGCACGGTGATCGCCGAGGCGGTGATCGAGCTGCTGGACAAGCTGAACAAGCAGCTGGGCTATACGCAGGGCGAGGCGGCGTAGGGTCGAGGGGGCCGGCGGCTCGCCCACTTCCCCCCCTACGGATCGCTTCGCGATCGTCTTCCCCCAAAAGGGGGAAGAGCCTTGGGGCTGAGGCTCCGCCCCCTCGCCGCGACAGACCGCGAAGCGGTCAGGTGGGGGCAAGTAGCAGCCGACACGATCTCTCGCCCTCACGCGATCTCTCGCTGAGCGGATGGGGAGGGTTGCGAAGCGCCCGGGCCTCGCCCGGAAGAGCTTTGATGTTGTGTACCGTTTCGACGAAGACGAGCGCTTCGCGTGGAGCCGTTATCCGGAAGCCTTCGGATCGCGGATTTTTAACCCGCTCCGATGGAGGCCCCCGACGGGCGGAAGGTTGACGACCCTTCCGGACCGCCTGGGCGATTTCAGTCCAGGCCTGCCGCGTCCGCCGATCCTTCGCCGCCAGGGCTTCGTCCCGTGTTGCAGGGAACCCGACCTGGACCGCCGCGAAGCGTCACTCAAGACCACCGGCGAGCGCTTCCCGCTCGTCCACCCCCGAAAGCCGCATCGGTCGCCGTACGTGCGCCCTCCCCATGCCTTCAGGTGAGAGCAGTATGAGGTCGGTTTGAAGGGGTGGGGACAGATTGGGG
>NZ_FORN01000066.1 GCF_900114015.1 Caulobacter sp. UNC279MFTsu5.1
CTCACCCGAAGGCATGGGGAGGGCGCACGTACGGCGACCGATGCGGCTTTCGGGGGTGGACGAGCGGGAAGGCTTGTCCGTCGTGTTCCTTCGGGAACGTCCCAGGTCGGTTCGGAGCAGGTTCGCCTCAGTCGCGACGAAGCTCCGGCGCCGGGGATAGATGGAACGAGCCAGCAGGCCTGGGCTGAAATCGCCCAGGCGGTCCGGGGCGCGCCAACACCCCGCCCGTCGGGGGCCTCCATCGGAGCGGGTTAAAAATCCGCGATCCGAAGGCTTCCGGATAACGGCTCCACGCGAAGCGCTCGTCTTTGTCGAAACGGTACTTACAACTGCAAATCATCTGGGCGAGGCCCGGGCGCTTCGCACCCTTCCCATCCGCTCAGCGAGAGATCGCGTGAGGGCGAGAGATCGCGCCACGAGACCCCCTCAGTCGCTCCGCGACAGCTCCCCCAGAGGGGGAGCAGCTGGCGCGACCTAGATCCTCCCCCTCTGGGGGAGGTGGCCCGGAGGGCCGGAGGGGGTTCCCCCCGCCCTACTTCCTGATCTGTCCCGCCAGGTATTTGCGGATCGCCGCGCCATAGGGCGGGCGCAGGGCCAGCATCGGCGCGATGTCCTTCTTCAGTTGCTGGAACACCGCCTTCTTGTGGCTGAACTCCAGGAAGCCGTCTCGCCCGTGATACGCGCCCATCCCAGCCGGACCGACGCCGCCGAACGGCAGGTCCTCCTGGGCGACGTGGAAGATCACGTCGTTGACCGTCACCCCGCCGCTGGTCGTGCGGTCCAGCACCATGTCGCGCTCGGTGGTGTCGGTTCCGAACCAGTAGAGCCCCAGCGGCCGGTCGCGGCCGTTGATGTAGTCGACCGCCTCCTCGACCTTGCCATAGGTCTTGACCGGCAGCACCGGGCCGAAGATCTCGTCCTGCATCACGGTCATGTCGTCGGTGGGATGAAGGATCAGGGTCGGCGGGATCTTGCGGTGCTCCTGCTGGCTGAAATCCTCGCCGGCCGGATTGATCTCGACGATCGTCGCGCCCTTGGCCCGGGCGTCGTCCACATGGCCCTTGATCCGGTCGTAGTGACGCTGGGCGACCACGGCGGTGTAGTCGGGATTGTCCTTCAAGGTCGGGAAGCTTCGCGCCACGGCGGCCCTGGCCTCGGCCACGAAGCTGTCGACCTGGTCGGCGGGGGCCAGCACATAGTCGGGCGCCAGGCAGATCTGGCCGGCGTTCAGGGTCTTGCCGTTCATGATCCGCGCCGCCGCCGTGGCCATGTCGGTGCCGCGCGACAGGATCACCGGGCTCTTGCCGCCCAGCTCCAGGGTCACGGGCACCAGGTTCTCGGCCGCGGCCCGCATCACGTGACGCGCCACCGAGGCGGCGCCGGTGAAGACCAGGTGATCGAACGGCAGGCTGGCGAAGGCCTGGCCGACCTCGGGCCCGCCGGTCACCACCGCGATCTCCTCCTCCGAAAAGGCCTTGGCGAACAAGGTCTTCATCAGTTCGGACGTGACCGGCGTGAACTCCGACGGCTTGATCATCGCCCGGTTGCCGGCCGCCAGCACCCCGGCCAGCGGCGCGAAGGTCAGGTTGACCGGGAAGTTCCAGGGGCTGATCACCCCGACCACGCCCTTGGGCTGATACCGGACCTCGGCCTTGGCGCCGAACAGCCCCAGGATCGCCGGCGTGGTCTTGCGCTTCTCCGGACGCATCCACCGGGCGAGGTTCTCCTTGGCGTATTTGAGCGGACCGATCGAGCCGGCGATGTCGGTCAGGCCGGTCGCGTCCTTCGAGCGGGCTCCAAAATCGGCGTTCAGGGCGTCGGCGATCTCGGCCTGGTGATCGACCAGCAGGCCGATGCAGCGATCCAGCCAGTCGATGCGACGTTCCGCCGTCGGGGCGCCTTGTCGCAGGTGCGCGGCCTTCTGCGCCTCGAGGATTCTCGAGAGCGAGATTTTGGAGATTTCCGGGCTGAAATTGGCGGGCGCGTTCACGTTCAGGGTCCTCTCAGCGGCCCGCAGGCTCATCTTATCATCGTTAACAATGCTTGCCTTGGAGGGACCGCGCAAGTGAACCTCGTTCGTTCTTAACGGCTCGTTTGAACTCTTCAGACTAGATTGCCGGTCCAAGCGTGCATCCCGGCGATGCGACGCTGTTGGGGGACTTGAATAAGATGTCGGACGTCGAGACCACGCTGCGCGGCCCTGAGGCCTACAAGATCGCCGGCCGCGCCCTGAGCCTGATGGAACGCCATCAGGTGTGGCCGACCGCGCTGAACTTCGAGCTGTGGACCCACTTCGTCGCCGATCCCGACGGCGCCCTGGCGCGTGAACTGACCCGCCTGATCTCGCTGGGTGAGCCGCTGACCGAGCTGCTCAGCGAAGAACTGGCGGCCACCTACCTGCCCAAGGCCAAGCTGAACGAGCAGATCCGCGACGCCGGCGACCTGCTGAGCAAGGAGCTGGAATCGGTCTCCAAGGCCATCCAGGACGCCCAGAAGAGCAACGCCGCCTACGGCAAGACGCTGAACGGCGCGGCCAAGGAGCTGGACGCGTCGCAGGACGTCGACAAGATCAAGACCGTCGTCAACGGCCTGGCCGAGGCCACGCGCCGCGTGCAGAAGGAAAACAAGTCGCTGGAGACCCGCCTGGCGGAGTCCACCGCCGAGGTCGACCGCCTGCGCGAGCACCTGGAACAGGTCCGCCGCGACGCCACCACCGACGGCCTGACCAATCTGGCCAACCGCAAGGCCTTCGACGAGGAGCTGGACCGCGCCTGCTCGGAAGCCGACGAGGCCGGCGCCACCTTGTGCCTGGCCGTGCTCGACATCGACCACTTCAAGGGCTTCAACGACACCTGGGGCCACCAGACCGGCGACCAGGTCATCCGCTACGTCGCCAGCGTCATCGGCCGCGTCGCCGCCCCGCCCCGCTTCGCCGCCCGCTACGGCGGCGAGGAGTTCGCGATGATCTTCCCGCGGGAATCGGCCGCCCTGGTCGCGGGCACCCTGGAGGAGATCCGCGTCGAGGTGTCCTCGCGCATGCTCAAGCGCCGCTCGACCAACGAGGACCTGGGCGCGATCACTATCTCGTCGGGCTTCGCCGAGCGTCGCCCGGGCGAGAGCGGCCACTCGGTCATGGAACGGGCCGACGCGGCGCTCTACACCTCCAAGCGCGGCGGCCGCAATCGCGTCACCGCCGCCGAGAGCACGCCGGACTCGGCCAACGCGGCCTGACCGGCGGCGGACGCTCGCGTCCTGCCATGATTTTCCTGGCGTTCCCCAAGGTCAGTCGCGCCTAGGCTCCTGGTGCGGCGACAAAGCCTTGGGAGGACGCCATGACCTACGAGAAGATCCGGCTCGAGGCCGCCGACGGCGTGACCGTCGTCACCCTCGCCGATCCCGCCACCCTCAACGCCGCCAGCCTGGACATGGCCCGCGAGCTGGCCCACGCCTTCGGCGCGATCGCGGCCGATGAGGGCGTGCGCGCCGTGATCCTGACCGGCGAGGGCCGCGGCTTCTGTTCGGGGGCCAACCTGTCCGGCGGCGGCGCGGCCGGCCGCGAGGCGGATGTCGACGGCAAGCCGGACGCCGGCTCGGCCCTGGAAAGCACCTACAACCCGCTGGTCAGGTTGCTCCGCGACTTCCCGCTGCCGATCGTCACGGCGATCAACGGCCCGGCCGCCGGCATCGGCTGCTCGATCGCCCTGCTAGGCGACATCGTCGTGGCCGCCGAGAGCGCCTATTTCCTGCAGGCCTTCCGCCGCATCGGCCTGGTTCCCGACGGCGGCTCGACCTATCTGCTGCCCCGCCTGATCGGCAAGGCGCGGGCCATGGAGATGATGCTGCTGGGCGACAGGCTCCCGGCGGCCACGGCGCTGTCCTGGGGCCTGATCAATCGCTGCGTGGCCGACGCCGAACTCATGCCGGTCGCCATGGCCATCGCCCGGGAACTGGCCAACGGTCCGGCCGCCCTCTCGATCATCCGCAAGCTGGTCTGGAACAGCCTCGACGCCGACTGGGCGGACCAACTGGACGCCGAGCGCCAAGCGCAAAAGGCGGCCGGCAAGACCGACGACTTCATCGAGGGGGTCAGCGCCTTCCTGCAGAAGCGTCCGGCGGCCTTCAGGGGGCGCTAGGGTTTCACGCCATAGATCGCCCGGGCGCGGTCCTCGAAACAGCCGATCAGCGTATTGGCCGCCCGATCGAGATTGGCGGCCAGCATGGCGTCGAGGATCTTGGACTTGAACGCGAAATCGATGACGAACTCCACGGTCGTTCCCGCCTCGTGCGGCAGAAAGCGCCACTGGTTCGAGAGGCGCTTGAACGGGCCGTAGAGCAGGCTGACGTCCACCGTCAGGGCCGCCGCGTCGCGCCGCACCCGGGTGGCGAACTTCTCGCGCAGGAACGAGAACCCGACCTGGGCCTCGGCGTCCACGGTCGAGACCTGGGCGTCGGCGCGGCCGTTCCAGGTGCGCATGGCCGTGATCCACGGCACGAACTGCGGATAGGCCTCCACGTCCCCGACCAGCGCGAAGAGCTGTTCGGGCGCATAGGGCAGCACCCGGGTGACGACGTGACGATGCAAGCGCCTAGCCCGCTTTCGCGTCCAGCGCCCGGCGCGCGGCCTGCAGCTTGGCGAAGTCCTCGCCGGCGTGGTGCGACGAGCGGGTCAGCGGACTGGCCGAGACCATCAGGAAACCCTTGGCCCGGGCGATGGCCTCGTAGGCCTTGAACTCGTCGGGCGTCACGAAGCGGTCGATCGCGGCGTGCTTGCGGGTGGGCTGCAGGTACTGGCCGATGGTGATGAAGTCGACGCCGGCCGAGCGCATGTCGTCCATCACCTGCATGACCTCCTCCTTGGTCTCGCCCAGGCCGACCATCAGGCCGGACTTGGTGAACTGGGAGGGGTCGCGCTCCTTGACGCGCTCCAGCAGGCGCAGCGAGTGATAATAGCGGGCGCCGGGACGGATCTTCAGATAAAGCCGCGGCACGGTTTCCAGATTGTGATTGAAGACGTCCGGACGGGCGTCGATGACCACGTTCTCGGCCCGGTCCTTGCGCAGGAAGTCCGGGGTCAGGATCTCGATGGTCGTGCCGGACGCGGCCGCGCGGATGGCCAGCACCACCTGCGCGAAGTGGGCGGCGCCGCCGTCAGCCAGGTCGTCGCGGTCGACCGAGGTGATGACCACGTGCTTGAGGCCCATCTTGGCCACGGCCTCGGCCACGCGGCGCGGCTCGTCGGCGTCCAGGGCGTTGGGCAGGCCGGTCGAGACGTTGCAGAAGGCGCAGGCCCGGGTGCAGATCTCGCCCATGATCATCATGGTCGCGTGCTTCTGGCTCCAGCACTCGCCGATGTTCGGGCAGGCGGCTTCCTCGCAGACCGTGGTCAGCTTGTGATCGCGAACGATGCCGCGGGTCTCGTTGTAGCCGGGCGAACCCGGCGCGCGGACGCGCAGCCATTCGGGTTTGCGCAGGACCGGCGTGTCGGGGCGGTTCTGCTTTTCGGGGTGGCGGACGGCGCGGTCTTCGGGAGCGCGGGCGTTCAGCGTGTCGATCAGGGTGACCATGACGGCCTAGATCGGCCTTCTTGGCCTCCGGATCAAGCATGCGTTCTTGCATGTGACGCAAAGGCGCGAAATGAGTGGCCGGAATGCGTCGCCGCCTCCCTGTTCTCGCCTGGGCCTTGCTGGTCCTGCCGCTCGTCTCCTGCGGCGACAACAGCGTCCGCGCGCCCTTCGCCGAAAGCCGCACGCCCCCTGCCCTCGATGCGCGGTTCCAGCCGCCGGCCGGCTGGGCCTGGGGTTATGTGAAGGTCGGCGACGACCTGGTGCAGCGCTATGGCGTCTCCGCGCCCCACGGGGCGCCGAGGGGACAGGTCCTGATCCTGCCGGCCTATGGCGAGTCGGCCGAGGCCTGGTTCGAGACGGCCCGCGACCTCAACGACCGCGATTACGTCGTCTGGATCCTGGAGCGCCAGGGCCAGGGCGGGTCCGAGCGGGCCACGCCCTGGCGCGACCTGGGCCACGCGACCAGCTTCGCCCCCGACGTCACGGCGACCCGGGCGATGGTCAAGGCGGTGATCCGTCCGAAAGGCCAGGATCGGTTCGCGATCCTGGGGGCTGGCGACGGCGGCCTGGTGGCCCTGCGCGCCCTGGAGGAAGGGCTGCAGGCGGACGCCGCGATCCTCTCCTCGCCCAATTTCGATGTCGCCGACCCGCCGCGCGCCAAGGGTGAACTGATCCGCATCGCCCGCTGGGCCCGGGGCCTGAAGCTGGGCTTCGTGCGTTATCCAGGCCAAGCGGGCTGGAACCGCGAGGGACCGGACGGCTTCGCCGCTCGGCTGACCCACGACCGGGCGCGCGGCGCCGTGCAGCCGGCGTGGCAACTGGCCAATCCCGACCTGCGCATGGGCGCGCCGAGCCTGGCCTGGTACGCGGCCTTCTACGACGCCGTCGACGCGACGGGCCGCGACCTGGAGCGCGTGCAGACCCCCGTCGTGATGCTGGACGCCGGCCAGGACGTCAAAGCCCTGCCCCAGCCCCAGAGCGCGGTCTGCGCCGCCCTGCCCCGCTGTGTCGAGACCCGATACCCCGCGGCGCGCCACGCCCTGCATCTGGAGACGGATTCGGTGCGCGGCCCCTGGCTGGAGGCGGTCGACGACGCCCTGCGACATCGCACGGCCTCTCCGCCCGCCAGCCCTTGAACGACAAGGGCCCGAGCGCATTTTAGAAGGACCGGTGCGCTTCCGTGCACGTAACGGAGTTTGCAAAGCGACACGCCGTCGCTAGGGTCCCGCTTCAATCAGACGAGGGCGCGGCATCGCGCTTCCGGGAGGTTTCGCCGGCATGCCGGTAGTTTTCAATGCGCAGGATGGTCAGAAAGCCATCTTCGACGCCCTGCTCGACGCCCGTGACGCCTACGGCGCCCGGAAGCTGATCCTGGAGGACCAGGATCGCAATCCGCTCAGCTACACCGACCTGGTGCGCGCGAGCTTCGCGCTCGGCCGCAAGATCGCGGCGATGACCAAGCCGGGCGAACACGTCGGGATCCTGTTGCCGTCCGGGTCGGGGGCGGTGGTGACCTTCTTCGCCCTGCACGCCTTCGGCCGCGTGCCGACCATGCTCAACTTCACGGCCGGCCTGCGCAACCTGCGCGCCGCCTGCGAACTGGCCGGGGTCAAGCGCGTACTGACGGCCCACAAGTTCATCGAGCTGGGCAAGCTGCACGACATCGTCGACGCGCTCGAGGCCAAGGCGACGATCACCTATCTGGAGGACGTGCGCGGCACGATCGGCCTTGGCGACAAGCTGTTCGCGGCCGCCGCCGGCCTCTTCCCGCGCCAGTTCCGCGCCCACGCCAAGCCGTCGGATCCCGGCGTGGTGCTGTTCACCTCGGGCAGCTTCGGCGCGCCGCGCGGCGTGGTCCTGAGCCAGGCCAACCTCGTCTCCAACGCGATGCAGATCGCCGCCCATATCGAACTGGATCCGGCCTGGGTGTTCTTCAACCCGCTGCCGGTGTTCCACTGTTTCGGCCTGACCGGCGGGGTGGTCCTGCCGCTGCTGACCGGCATGAAGGCCTTCCAGTATCCGTCGCCGCTGCACACCAAGCAGATCCCGGCGTTGCTGAAGAACGCCGGCGCCTCGGTGTTGCTGGCCACCGACACCTTCGTCAACCAGTACGCCCGCGCCTCGGAGAGCGACGAACTGGCCGGCCTGAAGTTCATCGTCTGCGGCGCCGAGAAGGTTCGGGAGGAGACCCACAACCTGATCGCCGAGAAGTTCGGCAACGTGCCGGTGCTGGAAGGCTACGGCGCGACCGAGGCCTCGCCGGTGATCGCGGTCAACAAGCCCGACGACAATCGCCGGGGCACGGTGGGCGGCCTGCTGCCCGGCCAGGAATGGAAGGTCGAGCCGGTCGAGGGCATCGCCGAGGGCGGCCGCCTGCTGGTGCGCGGCCCCAACATCATGTCGGGCTATCTGCGCGAGGACGGCGGCGTCGACGTCCCCGAAGGCGGCTGGCACGACACCGGCGACGTCGTCACCGTCACCGACGACCTGTGGATCACCATCAAGGGCCGGGTGAAGCGCTTCGCCAAGATCGGCGGCGAAATGGTCTCCTTGACCGCCGCCGAGGACCTGGCCTCCGCCGTGTGGCCCGACGGCCGCCACGCCGTGATCTCGATGCCCGACAAGAAGAAGGGCGAGCGGCTGGTCCTGGTCACCGATCGCCAGGACGCCGCCGTCACCTCGCTGGTGGCCCACGCCCAGAGCATCGGCGCGCCGGAGCTGGCCGTGCCGCGCAAGATCCTCAAGGTCCCCCAGGTGCCCGTGCTGGGCAGCGGCAAGACCGACTATGTCGCCATCCAGCGGATGGCCGACCAGGACGCCAGGGCGGCCTGATGGGCCTGGCGGGCGTCGTCGCTTTCGAGGCCCGGCGAACCGAGAGTTCGCCGGGCCTTTTCGTTTCGGCCGTCGATTTTGGAGGGAGAACGACATGGAACGACTGATCGTCTGGACGCCGCGCATCCTGAGCCTGCTGCGCATCATCGCCGCCCTGCTGTTCATGGAGCACGGCCTGATGAAGGTGTTCCACTTCCCGGCGGCGCAGGAGGGCGTCCCCGATCCGTTGCCCCCGATCCTGGTGGCCGCCGCCTGGCTGGAGATCGTCGGCGGCGCGCTGCTGGCGCTGGGCCTGTTCACGCGCCCCGTGGCCTTCGTGCTGTCGGGCCAGATGGCCGTGGCCTATTTCCTGGCCCACGCCGCGAAGGGCTTCTGGCCGGCGCTGAACGGCGGCGAGGCGGCGATCCTGTTCTGCTTCGTCTTCCTGTACCTGGCCTTCGCCGGACCGGGCGAATGGAGCGTGGACGCCCAGTTGCGCAAGCGACCCTAGGGGCGCTTGGGGCAAACAAAAGGGCGACGCTCGGCAAGCGCCGCCCTTCTCCTTTGGCGCTAGGCCAAGCCTAGATGTGCAGCACGCGCCCGTATGCGTCCAGCGCGGCCTCGTGCATGGCCTCCGACATGGTCGGGTGGGCGTAGACGATGCCGTGCAGGTCTTCCTCGGTGGCCTCCAGGGTGATGGCCGTGACGAAGCCCTGGATCATCTCGGTGACCTCGTGGCCGATCATGTGGGCGCCGATCAGGGCGCCGGTCTTGCCGTCGAACACCGTCTTGACGAAGCCCTCGATCTCGCCCGCCGCCACGGCCTTGCCATTGACGCGGAACGGGAAGCGACCGGCCTTGACGTCGAGGCCGGCGGCCTTCGCCGCGGCCTCGGTCAGGCCCACCGAGGCGACCTGCGGGTTGGCGTAGGTGCAGCCCGGGATCGGCGAGTTGACGTGCGGGGTCTTGAAGCCGGCGATGTGCTCGGCCGCGTGGATGCCCTCGTGGCTGGCCTTGTGGGCCAGCCAGGGCGGACCGGCGGCGTCGCCGATGGCGTAGAGGCCGGGCACGTTGGTCTCGCCGTGCTTGCCGGTGACCACGTGGCCACGGTCCATGTTCAGGCCGATGGCGTCCAGGCCTTCGGTGTTCGGGGCGATGCCGACGGCGACGATGCACTTCTCGGCGGTCAGGACCTCGGCCTTGCCGCCGGCCTCGACGGCCACCGACACGCCGTCCTTGGTCTTCTCGACCTTGGTCACCTTGGCGCCGACGCGGAAGGCGATGCCGCGCTTCTCGAAGGCCTTCTGGGCGGCCTTGGAGACCTCGGCGTCCTCGACAGGCATGATACGGTCGACGGCCTCGACCACGGTCACCTCCGCGCCCAGGGCGCGGTAGAAGCTGGCGAACTCGATGCCGATGGCGCCCGAGCCGATGACCACCAGCGACTTGGGCATGGCCTTGGGAGCCAGGGCGTCGCGATAGGTCCAGATCTTGTCGCCGTCCGACACCGCGCCGATGGCCGGGATGTCGCGGGCCCGGGCGCCGCTGGCCAGGATCACGTTCTTGGCCTGGATCGTGCGGCTGCCGCCGGCCTTCAGGGCCACGACCACCTTGGGCGACGGACTGCCCTTCTCGAGCTTGGCCTCGCCCTCGACGACCTCGATCTTGTGCTTCTTCATCAGGAAAGCGATGCCCGAGGACATCTGCTTGGCCACGCCGCGCGAGCGGTCGATGATCTTGGCGAAGTCGAACGAGGCCTTCTCGACCGACAGGCCGTAGCCGCCAAGGTGAGACAGCTGCTCGTAGATCTCGCCGGACTTCAGCAGCGCCTTGGTCGGGATGCAGCCCCAGTTGAGGCAGATGCCGCCGAGGTTCTCGCGCTCGATGATCGCCGTCTTCAGGCCCAGCTGGCTGGCGCGGATCGCGGCCACATAACCGCCGGGGCCGGCCCCGATGACGACGACGTCGAATTCCGTGGACATGGTCTTCTTACCCTAGGTTTGACGCCTTCGGGGGGAGCCGGCGGGCGTCGGTCGATCGGCCCGCGGGCCGGTCCAGGAGAGAGCGTTAAAGCAGGGCCTCGACGGCCAGCTTCAGGTCTTCAGGCTTGGTGGTGGGGGCGAAGCGTTCGACGACCTCGCCGTCGCGACCGATCAGGAACTTGGTGAAGTTCCACTTGATCGCCTCGGTGCCCAGAAGCCCCTTCTGCTCGTGCTTGAGATAGGCGTAGAGCGGATGGGCCGAAGGGCCGTTGACGTCGATCTTGGCCAGGACCGGGAAGGTCACGTCGTAGGTCAACGAACAGAAGTTCGCGATCTCCTCGGCGTTCCCCGGCTCCTGGGCCCCGAACTGGTTGCAGGGGAAGGCCAGGACGGTGAAGCCCTTGTCCTTGTAGGCCCGGTACAGCGTCTCCAGTCCCTCGTATTGCGGGGTGAAACCGCACTTGCTGGCCGTGTTGACGATCAGCAGCACCTGGCCGCGATAGTCGGCCAGGCTCGCGTCCTGGCCGTCCAGCGTCTTGGCGGAATAGTCGTAGACGGACATCCCTGCCCTCCCCTTCGACTTAGACGATCAGGGTCAGCGGCTCTTCGATCAGCGGCTTGAAGGCGGCCAGGAACTTGGCCCCGATCGCGCCGTCGACCACGCGGTGGTCGCAGGTCAGGGTGACGGTCATCACCGTGGCCACGGCCAGTTGGCCGTCCTTGACCACCGGGCGCTGCTCGCCGGCCCCGACGCTCATGATCGCGCCCTGCGGCTCGTTGATGATCGAGGCGAAGCTCTTGATGCCGAACATGCCCAGGTTGGAGACCGAGAAGGTGCCGCCCTGGAATTCCTCGGGCTTCAGCTTCTTGGACTTGGCGCGGGCCGCCAGGTCCTTCACCTCGGCCGAGATCTGGGCCAGGCCCTTGGTCTCGGCGGCGCGGACGATCGGAGTGATCAGGCCGCCGTCGATGGCCACGGCCACGGCGATGTCGGCGTGCTTGTGGAGGGCGATGCCTTCCGGCGTGTAGGAGGCGTTGGCCTCCGGCACGCGCTTGAGGGCCACGGCCACGGCCTTGATGATGATGTCGTTGACCGACACCTTCACGCCCTGGCCTTCCAGCAGGTGGTTGATCTTGGCGCGCGCGGCCAGCAGGGCGTCGATCTCCAGATCGATCGTCAGCGGGAAGTGCGGCACGTCCCGGAAGCTGTCGGTCAAGCGGCGCGCGATGGTCTTGCGCATGCCGTCCAGCGGCACGAGGTCGTAGGAGCCGGCGGGGATGCCCATCTGCTCCAGCGACAGCACCTTGCGCGGTTCGGCGGCGGTGGGGGCCGAAGCGCCGGCGGCCGGAGCGGCCTTGGCCGCGGGCGCGCCGCCCTTTTGGGCGGCTTCGACGTCGGCCTTGACCACGCGGCCGTGCGGGCCGGTGCCGGCGATCGACTTGAGGTCCAGGTTCGCGGCCGAGGCCAGGCGGCGGGCCAGGGGCGAAGCGAAGACGCGATCACCGGTCGGGGCGGCGGCCGGAGCCGGCTTGGCGGGCGCGGCGGTTTCGCCGGCGGCCTGGACAGGCGCGGCCGGGGCGGGAGCGGCCTTGGGCGCTTCAGCGGCCGGAGGAGCCTTGGCCGGCGGCGGCGCCGGGCTTTCGCCCTCGCCGGCCAGCTTGGCGATCGGCGCGTTGACCTTGACGTTCTCGGTCCCGGCCTCGACCAGGATGGCCTCGATCACGCCCTCGTCGACGGCCTCGACCTCCATGGTCGCCTTGTCGGTCTCGATCTCGGCGATCACGTCGCCGGCCTTGACGGTGTCGCCGACCTTGACGTGCCACTTGGCGAGGGTCCCCTCCTCCATGGTGGGCGACAGGGCGGGCATCAGGATGTCGATCGACATTGAGCTTCTTCCTCAAGCGTTCGGGACGGCTTCGACCAGAGTGGTCGGCGTCCATTTGGCCTTGCGACGGGCAAGGCGTTGTTCGTCCGTTTCGTCGTGATAGTCCAGCCGTCCGGGTTCGCGATCGGCGAAACCCGGCAGATCGGTCCCTACGACGTTGAGGGTGGCGTAGGCCTGGCCCTCGTCCTCGATCATCGCCGCAACATAGACGGCGCATTCCCGGCAGATCAGGAAATCCACCGCCCGCCGTCCGAACCGGTAGCGGGTCAGCGAGCCCGGCGCGGCGGTGATGTGCAGGCGGCTGGCCGGATCGCTGGTGGTCCGCGCCCCCTGCCGACGGCAGAAGCCGCATTGGCAGGCCCGCAGGGCCAGCTCGGCCACCGGCCGGCCGGGGTCGAGCTGCACATGCACCGCGCCGCAGTGGCAGGAGCCGTTGAGGGTCTGGGTCATGACGGCCTCCAAGCCCGTTCACACAGGCCAGGGCCTAGGTGAACGGGCCGGATGATCACCGGTAGCAGACCGTCTTGGCCGCCTTGACGATCTTGGGGACCGAAGGCAGCGACAGGGCTTCCAGGTTCGCCGCGTAGGGCAGCGGCACGTCTTCCTGGTGCACCCGCAGCGGCGGGGCGTCCAGGTAGTCGAAGCCGAACTCGGTGATCCGGGCGACAATCTCGGCGCCGACGCCCATCGGGCCCCAACCTTCCTCGACCGTCACGAGACGGTTGGTCTTCTTGACGCTTTCCAGGATCGTGTCGTGGTCCAGGGGGCGGATCGTGCGCAGGTCGACGACCTCGGCCGAAATGCCTTCCTTGGCCAGTTCCTCGGCCGCCTGCAGGGCGAAGCCCACCATGCGGCTGTAGGCCACCAGGGTCACGTCCGAACCCTGGCGACGGATCTTGGCCTTGCCGATCGGCACGACCCAGTCCTCGACGTCCGGGATGTCGAACTCGTGGCCGTACATCATCTCGTGTTCGAGGAAGACGATCGGGTTCGGGTCGCGGATGGCGGCCTTCATCAGCCCCTTGGCGTCGGCCGCGTCATAGGGCGCGACGACCTTCAGGCCGGGGACGTTGCCGTACCAGGCCGCGTAGTCCTGGCTGTGCTGGGCGCCGACCCGCGAGGCCGCGCCGTTCGGGCCGCGGAACACGATCGACGACTTGATCTGGCCGCCCGACATGTAGAGCGTCTTGGCGGCCGAGTTGATGATCTGGTCGATCGCCTGCATGGCGAAGTTCCAGGTCATGAATTCGACGATCGGCTTCAGGCCGGCCATGGCCGCGCCGACGCCCAGGCCGGCGAAGCCGTGCTCGGTGATCGGCGTATCGATGACGCGCTTGTCCCCGAACTCCTGCAGCAGGTCGCGGCTGACCTTGTAGGCGCCCTGGTACTGGGCGACTTCCTCGCCCATCAGGAACACGCGGTCGTCGCGACGCATCTCCTCGGCCATGGCGTCGCGCAGGGCGTCGCGGACCGTGATCTTCTTCAGCGGCGTGCCTTCCGGGATTTCCGGATCGGCGAAGGTCGAGGCGGCCGAGATCGGACCGGCGGACGGAGCCGCGGCGGCGACCGGCGCGGGCGCCGGAGCGGCTTCGGCGACGGCCGGGGCGGCGGCCGGAGCCGGCGAAGCGGCCTCGCCCTCGCCCTTCAGCCTGGCGATCAGGGTGTTGACCTTCACGTTCTCGGACCCGGCGGGCACGACGATGGCCTCGATCACGCCTTCATCGACGGCTTCGACTTCCATCGTCGCCTTGTCGGTCTCGATCTCGGCGATCACGTCGCCGGCCTTGACGGTGTCGCCTTCCTTGACCAGCCACTTGGCCAGGGTCCCCTCTTCCATCGTCGGGGACAGGGCGGGCATCAGGATGTCCGTCACTGGGCGGCCTCCAGGTATACGTCGGTGTAGAGTTCGGAAGGATCGGGCTCGGGGCTGGTGCGGGCGAATTCGGCCGCCTCGGCCACGATGCGCTTCACCTCGGCGTCGACGACCTTCAGGTCGTCCTCGGTGACGCCGGCCTTGGCCAGGCGCTCCTTCAGGTGATCGATCGGGTCGCGGGTCTGCTTGACGTTGTCGACCTCGTCCTTGGTGCGGTACTTGGCCGGGTCGGACATCGAGTGGCCGCGATAGCGATAGGTCTTCATCTCCAGGATGAACGGGCCCTGGCCGCTGCGGGCGTGCTCGGCGGCGCGGGCGCCGGCCTCGGCCACGGCGATCACGTCCATGCCGTCGACTTCCTCGCCCGGGATCCGGAACGAGGTGCCGCGCTTGTGGAAGGCGGTCTCCGACGCCGAACGCTCGACGCTGGTGCCCATGGCGTACTGGTTGTTCTCGATCACGTACACGACCGGCAGCTTCCACAGCTGGGCCATGTTGAAGCTTTCGTAGACCTGTCCCTGGTTGGCCGCGCCGTCGCCGAAATAGGCGAAGGCGACGTTGCCGTTGCCGCGGTAATGGTTGTTCAGCGCCAGGCCGGTGCCCAGCGAGACCTGGGCGCCGACGATGCCGTGGCCGCCGTAGAAGCCGGTCTCGACGTCGAACATGTGCATCGAGCCGCCCTTGCCGCGCGACGAACCGCCCGCGCGGCCGGTCAGTTCGGCCATGACCTCGTTCGGATCCATGCCGGCGGCCAGCATGTGGCCGTGGTCACGGTAGCCGGTGATGATCTGGTCGCCCTTGACCTTGATCGACTGCATGCCGACGGCGATCGCTTCCTGGCCGATGTACAGGTGGCAGAAGCCGCCGATCAGGCCCATGCCGTACAGTTGGCCGGCCCGCTCCTCGAAGCGACGGATCAACAGCATGTCCTGGTAGAATTTCAGAAGCTCGTCCTTGCCGACGAAGGCGTTGACACCGGTGGCGTCAGCCTTCCCCGCCGGGGCTTCACCCTTGCGCGCACGCGCCATTCAACTCTCCCTGGCCAATCTTCATCGCGGCCTACTCCTGGACGCCCACCGGCCGAATGAACCTTCGGTTCCGCGTAGATGGGGGCCTGTGTCAAACCCGGCAGAACCGAGGACAGGGTCCCCACCAAGCGCCTAGCGCGGAGTGCGGATCACATAGTCCTTGGGGTCGGCGTATCCCAGGAGCGAACGCGCGCGTTCTTCCAGGAGGTCCGCCGACAAACTGCCGCTGCGTAATAGACGAGCACGGGCCTCCAGGTCCATCCTTTCGGCGCGGATCTTCTTCAACTCCAGAGTCTTGGCGGCGAGATCTGCGTTGCGCTGCGACGTTGACAACAGCCCGCGTTCGCCCGTCAGGGCGTGAAACACGAAGTAGGTGATCAGCAGGAGAAGCGCCGCGGTCGGCAGGAAGGGTTGCAGTCGGGCGAACATCAGCGATTCCCAGGAGGATGGATTCAGCCTGCCCGATCATGCTTAACGCCTTGCTAAATGGGCGGTTCGCGCGGGTCGGGGCAAGATGTCGAAAGCAGCCGCCCCATGCTTTCATTTGAGATGGTTTCAAAGGCATCTAGATACCGCGTCGCAGCATTGAACCGAACGTTTTTGGAGATTTTTCGCCGCCGTGTGCAGGGCGGCGAATTTAGCTTTTAGAAAAATTGTTGGTGAAGACGGGCGCCGGGCGCCTTCGGATCGAGCGGTCGGCGGTAAGAGCGTCGCGAATCGCCGCACGCAGGCGCTTTGTGCAAAGTCGAAATCGGCGTTATAGGTTAGCGGTAACAAAAATTGGGGGGTTACATGTTCGGACGGCGCGCTTTCATCCTGTCTCTCGCCGGCTTCGGCATGACGCCCGCCCTGGCGTACGCCGGCGCGGCCCGGCCGCTCCGCGAACGCTCCATCGTCGGCGACGGTCCCGAGCCGACCGTCGTCAAGGGCAAACCGACCAAGCTGGACTTCGGAGACGGGCTGCAGGTGCCGCTCGACAAGGACGCCTTCGCCACGCTGTGGGAGGATTCCGGCCGCTGGATAACCTTCGGGCTCGGAATGGGCCGCGCGGAAAGCGACTCAAACGCCAAGGCCGACAAAGCCGCCAGCCTGACCATGCAGATCATGTTACTGACCCTGGCCTACGCCCCCGAGCGTCTGGAACGGGTGAATGGGGGCGGCTGGCGGGCCCGCACCGGCAAGCTCCACGACCTGGTGATGGGCGAGGTTCCCTTGCCCGGCCGACCCGTCCGGCCTGCGAACGGCGTCTATACGGACAACAGGCTGTTCTCGGGTCCCAACCCCAACTCTCCCGCCGACATCGCCGCCGACGCTCAGACCTACCAGCGCTTCGTCGCCGCCACGGCCTATGTCGTCAAGAAGGTCGACCTGTCGCTGGACGACGTGCGCACGCTGGGGCGGCTGGCGGACGAACCATCCCCCACGACCGCGCGATAGCGCCACAAGGCCGGCGACCGAACGCGGCTCGAAAATCAAGGATTGTCGCCGGGCGGGCGATCGTCGCCATTCGACAACACTCGCCGTCGAAATTTGGCTTGCGAACGTGGCCCGTGCGGACTGGCCGGCGTGGGAGACACCGCCTCAGTAGCCCTGTGCGAAGAGCGTGATGTACTCGATGCGGGGCTCGCTACCGCAACCGGTCGTGACCCCGGGAGTATAAAAGATCTGCACTTCGCGACCCGTCGTCAGGGCGGTCAAGGTCACCGCCATGACGCCGTCCTCGCTATTGGTCGTGGCGATGCGGAACGATATCGTCGCTCCATTGTCCTTGCGCTTGAGAACGACGGTTCGGCAAGAGGGCGAGATGTGCCCCTCTGTTTGAATGATGACGCCACGAACCGCGTCGGCGCGGGCCGGCGTCGCGAGGGGCAGGGTCGCGGCCAAAACCAACGCGGCGGCGCCGCGGACGCTCTTCATCTTCATAGGTGCGATTCCCCCAACGCACGGACAGGCTTCGACCGTTTCGACGCCCCGAATCCGACGGCGCCAACTTGGCCCGACTCGCGCGAAAAGGCATCGGCTCCACACTCAATAATAGAAAAAGCGACGTTTCCGCGCGGCGGATAACAAGAAGCGCGCCGGAGCCGACCGGCGCGCTTCTCGTGTCGTCAGATGAAGGCCGCCTAGCGGCCCTTGAGGACCGCGCGGCCGGCATAGACCGCCTGGTCGTCGAGAGCTTCTTCGATGCGCAGCAGCTGGTTGTACTTGGCCAGCCGGTCCGAGCGGGCCAGCGAGCCGGTCTTGATCTGACCGCAGTTCAGGGCGACGGCCAGGTCGGCGATCGTGCTGTCCTCGGTCTCGCCCGAGCGATGGCTCATGACGCTGGTGTAGGCGTTGCGGTGAGCCAGATCGACGGCGTCGATGGTTTCCGACAGGGTGCCGATCTGGTTGACCTTGATCAGGATCGAGTTGGCCAGGCCCTTGTCCAGGCCCAGCTGCAGCCGCTTGGGGTTGGTGACGAACAGGTCGTCGCCGACCAACTGGACCTTCTTGCCCAAGGTGTCGGTCAGCAGCTTCCAGCCTTCGAAATCATCTTCCGACATGCCGTCCTCGATCGACAGGATCGGGAACTTGCCGGCCAGATTGGCCAGGTAGTCGACCATCTGAGCCGGATCCAGGCTCTTGCCCTCGCCCTCCAGCTCGTACTTGCCGTTCTTGAAGAACTCGGTCGCCGCGACGTCCAGGCCCAGGACGAAGTCCTCGCCCGACTTGTAGCCGGCCGCCTCGCCCGCCTTGACGATGAAGGCCAGCGCGTCCTCGGCGGAGCCGAGGTTCGGGGCGAAGCCGCCTTCGTCGCCGACGTTGGTGTTGTGGCCGGCGTCCTTCAGAGCCTTCTTCAGGCCGTGGAAGATCTCCGCGCCCATCCGCAGCGCTTCGGCGAAGGTCGGGGCGCCGGTCGGCAGGATCATGAATTCCTGGATGTCGATCGGATTGTCGGCGTGGGCCCCGCCGTTGATGATGTTCATCATCGGGACGGGCAGAACGCGGGCCGAGACGCCGCCGACGTATTTGTAGAGCGGCAGGCCGGCCGACTCCGCCGCGGCCTTGGCCGTGGCCAGCGAGACGCCGAGGATGGCGTTAGCGCCGAGGCGGCTCTTGTTGGGCGTGCCGTCCAACTCGATCATCAGGTTGTCGATGCGGCGCTGGTCTTCGGCGTCGACGCCCGACAGCGCGTCGAACAGCTCGCCGTTGACGGCGTCCACCGCGGCCTTGACCCCCTTGCCGCCGTAGCGGGACTTGTCGCCGTCACGCTTTTCGACCGCTTCGTGCGCGCCGGTCGAGGCGCCCGACGGCACGGCGGCGCGACCGAAGGCGCCGTCCTCCAGCACCACATCGACCTCGACCGTCGGATTGCCGCGGCTGTCCAGGATTTCGCGGGCGATGATGTCGACGATCTCGGTCATGGGAGCTCCCCTTTCAAAAGGCGCTTCCCCTTAGCGGCGCGGGCCGCGAACCGCAACCGGCGCTGGCCGGATCGTCGGAACGGACGTTCGGTGAATCCCGTCCCTCAGGCCTGCAGGATCGGCGGCGCCCAGCCCTTGCCGAGGCGGAACTTCACCCGGTCCGAACCGAAGTCCAGCTCGACCCGGGCGAACATCCTCAGCACGTCGACGCCCAGCAGCACGGCGGGCCGGCTGTTGAGGTTCCAGACGTCGAAGATGTGCAGGTCGGCCAGCACCAGGGGCACGTTGGTCATCCGCAGGGCGCCCAGCTCGATCGAGCGAACGATGCGCAGTTCGCCCACCGTCGCCTCGCCCGCCGCGCCGATCAACCGAACCGCCATGGCGGGTTCGGGCTTGCGGCGCACTCGCAGCTTGACGGCCTGCGCCAGGGCCATGTTGCCCATGCTGGCGCCGGAGCCGGAGTCGATGAAGGCCACGCAGCGCACGCCGCTGACCCGGGCGTTGGCGACCGCCAGTCGGCCGAAACGGGCGTCGGCGATCACCGAGACCTCGCGCACGCTGGGATAGGCGGTCGACATGGGGGAGCTGCGACGGACCTCCAGTCGCTTGCGGCGGAAGTCCATGATGACGTTGCGGTCGTCGAGCATGTCGACGCCCAGCAGGCCGTCCACGCCCAGACGCTCGGGCGTCAGCACCGGCAGTTCGGCGTTCTTTATGCGCGAATCGCCCGCCACCATCAGCGGCACCTTGGCCGTGGGGGTCAGGGCCGAGCCGCCGACCCCGTGCAGCATCACGTCGGGGCCGCGTTCCAGACCCAGCCGCTCGGCCACGGTCGTCGACAGCGCGCTGCGGTCCGCGCCGGTGTCGACGACGAAGTTGAACGGACCCTGCTCGTTGATGAAGACCTCGACCGTCATCCGATCGATCGGGTCCAGCGCGGTGTCGAGGAAGACCGGGGGCGGCTCGGCCTCGGCCGGCGGGAGCGCGCCGGGCGGCGGCGATGTCGGCGTGGGCGGCGTCTGCAGCGAGACCCGTTGCAGCAGGGGCGCTGGCGTCGCGGATCGAGCCCAGGCCTGTTCGGCCATCAGCGACAATCCCAGTCCCGCCGTTAGGTTTCGGCGTGTGAGCATGGGTCAATCTCCCTGCCGTCAAGATAACACGGTTCATTCGACAGCGTTGTCGAAATCCGTGTCCAGACAAAGCATGGGAGCGGTCGCACCACTTGGGGAAAGCTGCGCGGAACAGCGAAAAGGCGGCGGTCCGAGGACCGCCGCCTTTCAGGCTTCGCCTTGTCGCTCCGCCGAAGCGAAGCGGACCGAAGGCCTAGTCTTCCTTCGGCGTCAGGATCTGCTTGCCGTTGTACAGGCCGGTCTTCAGGTCGACGTGGTGCGGACGGCGCAGTTCGCCCGAGTCCTTGTCTTCCACGAAGGAATTGGCGCCCAGGGCGTGGTGCGACCGGCGCATGTTCCGGCGAGAAGGCGAAGTTTTTCTTTTAGGAACGGCCATCGAAGTGACTCTGCTCGCTGAGCGTGAAAATCGGAAGCGGCGACTCGGGCAATGCCCAGGCCGCCGCGTGAGGGCGCGCTTATGCCCGAATCTGTTCGGAGATGCAACCGCGCTTGTTAGACCAGCCTGCCCTGCTCTTTCGCCGCCGCGATGAAGCTGGCGAACAGGGGGTGCGGGGCGAACGGACGGCTCTTCAGTTCGGGGTGGTATTGCACCCCGATGAACCACGGATGGTCCTCGCGCTCGACGATCTCGGGCAGCACGCCGTTGGGCGAACGACCAGTCAGCTTCAGGCCGGCGTCCTCCATCAGGTGGGCGTAGCCGATGTTGACCTCGTAGCGGTGGCGGTGGCGCTCGCTGATGTCGGTGGTCCCGTAGATCTCGGCGACCTTCGAGCCCGCGGTCAGCACGGCCTCGTAGGCCCCCAGGCGCATGGTGCCGCCCAGGTCGTCGTTGCTGCGCCGCTGGACGGTCTCGTTGCCCTTGATCCACTCGGTCATGATGCCGACCACGGGACGCTCGGTGGGGCCGAACTCGCTGGACGAGGCGTCCTTGATCCCCGCCACGTTCCGCAGCGTCTCGATCACCGCCATCTGCATGCCGAAGCAGATGCCGAAATAGGGCACCTTGCGTTCGCGGGCGAACTGGGCGGCGCGGATCTTGCCTTCCGCCCCCCGTTCGCCGAAGCCGCCGGGCACCATGATGGCGTGGGCGTTCTCCAGGCGGGCCGCGGCCGCGCCCTCGTCGCCCTCGAAGGTCTCGCTCTCGACCCAGTCCAGGTTGACCTTGACCTTGTTGGCCAGGCCGCCGTGGTGCAGGGCCTCGATCAGCGACTTGTAGGCGTCCTTCAAGACCGTGTACTTGCCGACCACGGCGATGGTCACTTCGCCGTCGGGGTGGTTGACGGTCTGGTCGATCGCCTCCCAGCGCGACAGGTCCGGCTTGGGCGCGTCGCTCATGCCGAACACGTCCAGCACCTCGGCGTCCAGGCCTTCCTTGTGATAGTCGATCGGCACCGCGTAGATCGACGATGAGTCCATCGCCTGGATCACCGCGCTGGGACGCACGTTGCAGAACTGGGCGATCTTGCGCTTTTCCTCGACCGGGATGTCCTGCTCGCAGCGGCACAGCAGGATGTCGGGCTGGATGCCGATCGAGCGCAGCTCCTTGACCGAGTGCTGGGTCGGCTTGGTCTTCATCTCGCCGGCCGTCTTGATGAACGGCAGCAGGGTCAGGTGCACGTAGCAGCTCTGGCCGCGCGGCAGGTCCTGGCGCAGCTGGCGGATGGCCTCGAAGAACGGCAACCCTTCGATGTCGCCGACCGTGCCGCCGATCTCGACCAGCACGAAATCGACCGGCTTCTCGCCCGTCTCGTCCATGGCCGGCGACAGGACGAAGTCCTTGATCTCGTTGGTGACGTGCGGGATCACCTGGACGGTCGCGCCCAGATAGTCGCCGCGCCGCTCCTTCTCGATGATCGTCTTGTAGATCTGGCCGGTGGTGATGTTGTCGGCCTTGGTGGCCGACACGCCGGTGAAGCGCTCGTAGTGGCCAAGATCGAGGTCGGTCTCGGCCCCGTCGTCGGTGACGAACACCTCGCCGTGCTGATACGGGCTCATCGTGCCCGGATCGACGTTGAGATAGGGGTCGAGCTTACGAAGGCGAACCTTGTAGCCGCGAGCCTGCAGGAGCGCTCCGAGCGCCGCGGAGGCGAGGCCTTTTCCCAAGGAGGAAACCACGCCGCCGGTGATGAAGATGTACCGGGTCATGGGCGATCAGATTAGCCGTGATTCGACGTCGCCGGGGAAAAGACCGGCGTTCATCAACAGTAAAATGCCGCCGGCCCTTATTGGGCCGGCTGTTGCTCGGCCGGAGCCGGGGCGTTGATCACCGGAACCGGCGCGGCGGCGGGGGTCTTCGCCTCGGTCTTGGTCGAAGCCTTGGGAGCCGGGGCCTTGGCGGCCGGCGCGGCCGGCTTGGGAGCCGAGACGGTCGGGGTCGGGGCGCTGATCGTCGGCGTCGGCGCCTCGATGGCGGCCGGAGCGGCGGTCGACGGCGCGGCCGCGGCCGGGAGCGAAGTGGTCGGGGCCGGCGCGGTCGGGCCGGCCGGCGGCGGGGCGGCGTTCAGGGTCTTGCTGTCCAGGCCGTCCAGCTTCAGGCGATCGACCACCGAATTGCTGGCGCCCATGCGGCCGGTCAGGATGGTCAGGGCCAGGCTGATGATCAGGAAGATCGCGAACAGGATCCAGGTCGTGCGGGTCAGCAGGTCGCCCGCGCCGCGCGCGGTCATGAAACCGCCGCCGCCGCCGCCCATGCCCAGGGCGCCCCCTTCGGAGCGCTGCATCAGCACCACGCCGATCAGGACGACGCAAACGATGATATTGATGGTCAGCAGGACGCCGATGAGCATGTCTAAATCGATCTCGATCCGGGCGACGGACGTTTCCGCCGCGAAAAACGAAGCGGCCCCTCTATCACTTGCGACGAGCCCGCGCCATAGCTGGGGACGAACCGTCCGCACTCAAGCCCGTCCCTTCAGTCTGCATCGGGTCCATTCTCGCGCATGATCCTCGAGACCGAACGCCTCAGCCTGGCGCCCCTGACCGTTGAGGACGCCCCCCTCGTCTACCCCTTCCTGAGCGATCCTGAGGTGATGGCCCACTGGGACCGCGACGCCATCGAGGATCCCGACGAGGTCGAGGCGACGGTCGCCGCCCAGGTGGCCGAGATGGACGAGCGCCGGGCGATGTACTGGGCGATCCGCCAGATGCGGACCGGCCGCTTTCTGGGCTATTGCGAACTGGTCGACCTGGACTGGCGCCACCATCGCGGCGAACTGGGCTTCATCATCGCCCGCGAAGGCTGGGGCCAGGGCTACGCCACCGAGGCCGCCGCCGCCCTGCTGGCCCACTGCGCCTCGTCCCTGGGCCTCAAGCGGATGATCGCCCGCACCCACGTGGGCGACGCCCGGGCCGAGAAGGTGCTGCAAAAGCTGGGCTTCGAGCAGGAAGGCTACCTGAAGGGCCATGTCGACCGCGACGGCGAGCGCCGGGACTGCCGGCTCTATGGGCTGCTGTTCTAGGGACAGGGCTGTTCTCCATAGTTCGCTGGGCCGATCACTTGCCCCCTACGGACCGCTTCGCGGTCGTCTTCCCCATAGGGGGAAGAGCCTTGGGGTCGACGCCGTGCGGTTCCGCCCCCTATGGGGGCGGACAGGCGGCGAAGCCGCCAGGTGGGGGCAAGTGTTCACCGGCACGATCTCTCGCTCTCACGCGGCTGGCCGCTGAGCGTATGGAAAGGGACGCGGAGCGCCGGACGACGTCCGGAGTTCTTTGATAAATACCGTTTCGACGAAGCCGATCGCTCCGCGCGGTCGTTTTCCGCCAGCGTCCGGTGGGCAGCCCTGTTGAGGCTTAGCCGGACCCGATCTCGATCCCTTTCGGGAGAAACCGGACGCCGGGGGCGCGGGCCTATGGGCAATCTCGCGCTTTGTCCCCGGTCGACGCCGACGGCGGGCGGGCTTCCCAACGATGGAAGGCCCCGGACACGCTGAAGTAACCCCCTCCAGCCCAGTCCCGCTCGATCGCCCCCCGCCGCCGCATCGGTC
>NZ_FORN01000067.1 GCF_900114015.1 Caulobacter sp. UNC279MFTsu5.1
CGAAATCACTTATCCTCCCCCTCCCGCGCCGCCGTATGATCAACTCACCTCGAGGCGATGGGGAGGGCGCTAAGGCCTGCGACCTTCGCGGCCTTGGGGTGCGGTCGAGCGGGCGCGCTCGTCGGCGGCGGTTCCGCGAGGGGCCGCGACTTTCGTCCATCTGGTGCTGGCCGAGCCCGGAACACGGATACGGCGTTGGACGAAGGGCCGGCGAGGGCGACAGGCCTGCGGTGACGCAGGCGTTCCGGGACCGGGCAACGCGAGCCCGGCCCGCCCGTCGGGGGCTTCGGTCGGCGAGGCGTCAACAGCGCCCAACGCCGGACGCTCCCGGACAACGATCGCGCGGAGCGTCGGTCCTGGTCGAAACGGTATTTCTTACAAAGCTTCCGGGCCTGGCCCGGCGCTCCGCAGCCCTCCCCGAACTTCAGCGGCTCGCCGCGTGAGGCGGCCAAGTCGCGCCTTCAAGAGGAGACCCTAATGCCCAGATCCAAGACCCGCGCTCTTGCTCGCGCCGCCCGCCCGCCCGTCCGTGGCGGCGCCGATCCGATGGACGACGACAGCGGGCGCACGGCCGCGCGCATGGACTATCTGCGTCGCGATATCCGCCGTCGGTTGAAGTTGATGGCGGCGGCCCGGGCCGCGCGGGAGGCGGAGCGTGCCGGCGGAGACGATCGGGCGGATGGTGAGGCCTAGCGATGAACGGTGCGGCGATGGGACCAGGGCCGAACTCGCCTCCTAACGGTCGTCATCCCGGACAAGCGCTACGCGCTTTCCGGGATGACAACGGATTGAGTTGGATCGGAAGAGAGAGCCAGGGCGATACCTGATCCACACGGCCTAGTCCCGCAGCAGCGGCAGGGAGAGCCCCATGGCCGGCCGCGCCGCCAGGATCTCGCGGCGGAAGCGGAACAGCTCGGCGGGGCGGCCGCCGGTGTCGGCGTCCTGGCGGCCCAGGCCTTCGACCAGGTCCTCGCGCTCGACCACGCGGCGGAAGTTCTGCTTGTGCAGCGGCACGCCGGCGATGGCCTCGACCGTGCGCTGCAGGGCCGACAGGGTGAACTCGGCCGGCATCAGCTCGAACACCACCGGGCGGTACTTGATCTTGCCGCGCAGCCGCGAGAGGCCGGTGGCCAGGATGCGGCGGTGATCGGAGATCATCGGCTCGCCCAGGGCCGCCGACAGGGCGGCGGGCTCGGCGGGGTCGTGGCCCTCGGCCCGGGCCCGGTCGCGGGCCGCCTCGGGAGCCAGGCCCGCCTCGTAGAGCAGTTCGTAGCGCTCCAGCACCCGCTCCTCGTTCCACGGCGCGCCGTCCAGCGCGAAGGCCAGGCGGGCCCGCGAGGCCTTGCCGGCGTCGTCGCCCGCCCAGCGGCGCAGGGCGGGGGCGATGGCCTCGTCCAGCAGGGCGGGGCGGCCGTGGCGCCAGTCCTCCCACGGGAAGAAGGCCGACCACGGGGCCCAGGCGGTGTCGGGGGCCCGGGTCTCGACGGCGGTGGGGGTCAGGCCCAGATAGCCGACCGAGACGACCCGGGCGGCGCCGGCCCCCATCTCGGCGCGCGGCGCGTCGCGGCCCTCGTCGCCGAAGGTGTAGAGCTGTTCCACATAGCCCAGCTGGAACCGGGTCTGCTCGGTGACGAAGGCCCGCAGGCCCAGCTCGAAGGTGCGGTGGCCGGCCGGGTCGAACGGGCCGAACGGCAGGCCGGGCAGGGGGCTGGCCACGTCGGTGACGGCGTCGTGCGGCCGGACGGTCAGGACCACGGCCTCGCCGTCGCGGATGGCGACCACCACCGCCGACAGGCCGATGACGACCGAGGTGGAGGCCGGGGCCGTCATTCGGTCTCGAACGCCGCGCCGGGCGCGGATTCGAAGCCGGCGGCGCGGGACAGCACGTGAAAGCGCTGGACGTAGCGGGCCTGGGCCTCGAACGGCGGCAGGGGCAGGATCTTCAGGTCGTAGCCGGCCGGCGGGGCGCCGAAGATGGCCAGGGACTCGCCGTGCTCGAAGCCCGCCAGCTGGGTGGCCTCGAAGAAAGCGCAGGCCCGGTCGGCCGACTTGATCAGCTTCTTGATCGCCGGGGGGGTCTTGGGCGGCAGGCCGAAGCGGATGTGGATGGCGTCCTCCAGCCGGGCCTCGAAGTCCTTGTAGCTGACGCCCAGGGCCGCCTTGAACGGGCTGATCATGTCGCCGATCACATATTCGCTGGCGTCGTGCAGCAGGGCGGCCAGCCGCCATTTCGGCTCAAGGTCGGGCTTGATGTGGGCGGCGATCTCCTCGACCACCACGCTGTGCTGGGCCACCGAGAAGCCGTGCTCGCCGGTGGTCTGGCCGTTCCAGCGCGCCACCCGGGCCAGGCCGTGGGCGATGTCCTCGATCTCGATGTCCATCGGCGAGGGGTCCAGCAGGTCCAGCCTGCGTCCCGACAGCATGCGCTGCCACGCCCGGGGCGGAGTTTTATGCAGCCCTTTGGCCACGAAATCGTTCCTTACGGTGAAGGTGCAGGCCTGACCCTGTCTGGACTGGCCCATCGTTTGACAAAGATCAATGAGGGGCCGGCCTTTGGCTGTGGAAATGAGCCTGTGGAAACGCCCTCGTCGTTTGGAAATGCCTGGGCAGGGAGATCGATCATGAGCTGGGCGAGAATCATGGCGCCGCTGGCCGGCGCCGCCGCCGACCGGGGCCTGTTGGAGTCGGCCCGGGTGCTGGCCGAGGGCTTCGACGCGGAACTGGCCTGCGTCCACGCCCCGGCCGACATGGCCGACCTGATGCCCTGGATGGGCGAGGGCTTCATGGGCGGCGTGCAGGTCACCGCGCTGGAGAGCCTGAAGGAGGCCGCCGTCGAAGGCCATCGCGCCGTCGACCGGCTGGTGGCCGAGCTGGGCTACGGCCGCAGCAAGGCGATCAGCCTGGACTCGCCGGTGTGGGCGGGCCTGGCCATGGAGGGGCGGCTGTCGGACGTGATCGTCTTCGACAGCGCCGCCGCGCGGGGCAAGGGTCCGCTGGCCGAGTCGTTCCAGCAGATGATCGCCGACGAGCAGCGGCCCGTGGTGGTGGCGCGGCCGGGGCTGAAGGTCGGCGGGACGGTGATGGTCGCCTGGGACGGCGGCAAGGAGGCCAGCCGGGCCATGCGCACGTCCCTGCCGCTGCTGCAGAAGGCCGCCAGGGTGGTGGTGGCCGGCGCGCCGGGCGCCTCGTCGCGCAGCTTCGCCTTGGAGCGCCTGGTCGAGTTTCTGGCGGCGCGGGGCGTCGCGGCCACGGCCAAGGTGCTGGACGGGACGGGCAACGACGCCGCCGCTCTGCTGCTGGGGGCGGCCAGGGAGATCGGGGCCGACTTCCTGGTGGCCGGCGCCTTCGGCCATCCGCGCCTGCAGGAGTTCATCTTCGGCGGCACCACCCGCACCCTGCTGAACAGCGACGGCCCCTCGCTGTTCCTGTCGCACTAGACCGTTGTTTCGAAAGAAGAAGGAGGACGTGATAATGTCCCTGTCCCGCATCGTCATGCGTCTGGCCCGCAATCCCGGCACCGAGTTCGCGGGGGGCGACGATCACCGCGGCTACGCCCTGACCGCGCCGCTGACCGAGGACGGCCACCTGGACGCGGCCGCCTACGCCAAGGCCAAGGACGAATGCGTGGTGCGCCGCTTCGCCCCCGACGAGGACGCCGCCGACGGCCGCCTGAACCGCCGCGGCGAGCGCTGGTTCTTCGACTATGACGAAGACGTCGAGATGGACGACGAGCCGGTGCACCGTCTGGGCGAGCACCGCTTCGCCCTGGGCGAATACGTCACCGTCACCGACGAGGCCGGCCGGCCGCTGACCTACAAGGTGATGGAGGTGACGCCGGTCTGAGGGGCTCAGCCCCCGACGTTGCGTCGCACCAGGGTCTTCATGTCCTCGAAGATGTCGTGGTCGCTGCCGTCGCGGCCCTTGGCCTTGACCACGGCCACGGCCAGCGGGCCGCCCTTGGGGCCGCGGGCCTCGTAGCCGACGACGCGGTAGCCGCTGGTCGACTTGTCGCTGGCCAGGATCAGGGTGGCGCGCACGCCGTCGCCGCGCCGGCGCTGGCGGACCTGGGCGCCGTCGTCGTTGGCGTGGATGTCGATGTCGCCCTCGTCGTCGTCGCTGGTCTTGACGCTGACGTTGGAATTGCCGCCGCTGACGCGCTCGGTGACCTTCTTGGTGGCGTCGCCGTCGCGGATGGTGACGTTCTTGGCGACCTTGACCTCGGCGGTGTCGTCGTTGGCGTTGATCGTCAGCCCGCCGATCTTGATGTCGGCCCCCTTGTCGTGGGCGTCGATCCGGATGCCGGGAAGCCGGACATGGGCCGCGCCGTCGCCGGCGTGTCCGGGCGGCGGCGGCGGGGAGGACGACCTCATCGCCGGCATCAGGGTCTTCAGCTCGGCCTCGATCGGGGCCAGGGCGGCCTCGGCGTCGCCGCCGTCCAGGGACACCAGCCGCAAGGTCACCTCGGCGTTGCTGCCCTGATAGGCGCAGCTCCGGCCGTCGGCGGCGGCGCTGACCCGGGTCAGTTCGCCTTGCTTGTCCGGGCAGTCCAGCCGGCTGATCGCCCGCAAGGGTTCGTGCCTGCCCGGGCCCTTGCGGTCCTTGTGCGCGACCTCGACCTTGGGCGAGCAGGCGGCCAGGGCGAGCAGCGCGGCGAAACTGGCGGCGACTGGCGGCGGCAGGTGTCGCATCGAAGGAATCTCCCGTTCGGCGCGAACCTGGGCTGGCGGCGCGCGGAAATCCAATGAAATCGCGGTAACGGCCTCAGGCGGTGGGCGGCTTCACCTGGGCGTCGATGGCGCCCAGCAGGTCGGCGGCCAGGCGGCGGACCGTCGCGGCGTCGGCGTCCCGATAGGTCACGCGCAGCTTGGCGAACCACGGGCCGATCTGGACCAGCCACAGGCCCTCGTTGCGACCTTCCTTGTCGCGCCAGAACCGGCCCTGGCGGCGCGGCCCGCCTTCGGACGCGGGGTAGGGATCCGCCACATCGCTCACCGCCGGGGTGTGGGCCTTGGCCTGCTCGACATAGATGTCGAACACCCGGGTCAGGGTGTACTGGGCCGGCAGTTTCGTCAGGTAGAGGGTCGCCGTCGCCGAGGGCGTCGCATAGCCGCAGCTGACGTCGCGGCCGCCTTGGGCGGCGTCGTAGACGGTCAGGCGGTCGCGCTTGAAGCCGTCGATCGCGGCGGGGCAGGTGAAGCCCGAGGCCGGGTGCAGGGCCCCGCCGTCCGGCTGGTCGCGGAAGCTGTCGTTCTGCGGCGTCGCGCTGACGGCCGGCAAGCCGGGGCCGGAGCCGGGCAGGGGCGTCGCCCCGGGCGTGGACTTGGGGCCTTCGTAGGCGTCGGCCTGGACGTTGATCTGGACGTGCTTGGTCCGCTCGTCGCGGCTGACCAGCGGCGGCAGCCGGCCCTGCAGCGCCGCGGTGATGTCGGCCTTGAACGTCGCGTTGTCGGGAACGGACGGATACAGGCGCAGGGCCGAGGCGCCGGTCCTGGTGGAGACCCCCAGCACGTAGCTGGCGGTCGCCGGAGGGGCGGGGCGTTTCTCGATCTCGGCCATGATCGCGGTGGTCATGTCGGCGAACGGGGCGACGAAGAAGATCGGCGCGTCGGGGTCGGCGGTCCGCGCCATCAGCACCGGCGATGGAGCCGCGGTCTCGAAGAGCGCATAGGTCGCGCCGCCGGTCTCGACGCCGGGCTCGTCGCACTTGGGCTTGGCCTTCAGCAGCGCCTTGCGCTGGAGCGCCTTGTCGGCGATCGCCGGCCCCAGGGACATCAGGGTGACCAGGTCGCTTTGCATGTTGGTGGAGGGCATGGCGATCGCCCCCGCCGGCGGTCGCGCCGGGCAGGCCTCGCGCGCCGCCGCCGGCGTCGTCGCCAGGGCGAGGCCAAGCAGCGTCCAGGTCCAGGATCTCATGTCGCGCGCTCCCCAACATGGCCGAGCTTGGCCGAGCGAGGCGCGGGCGTCCAGATGCAATCTCCTGGCGAGCGCCTACTGTCCCGGGCGGACCCCTGAGCCCTCGCGGCGGGCCAGGAAGGCCAGGCGCTCGAACAGGTGGACGTCCTGCTCGTTCTTCAGCAGGGCGCCGTGCAGCGGTGGGATCAGCTTGGTCGGATCCTTCTCGCGCAGGACGGTCTCGTCGATGTCCTCGACCAGCAGCAGCTTCAGCCAGTCCAGCAGTTCGGAGGTGGAGGGCTTCTTCTTCAGGCCGGGCACCTTGCGCATGTCGTAGAAGATCCGCAGGGCCTCGGCGACCAGCTTCTGCTTGATGCCCGGGAAGTGCACGTCGACGATGGCCTGCATCGTGGCCTCCTCGGGGAAGCGGATGTAGTGGAAGAAGCAGCGGCGCAGGAAGGCGTCAGGCAGCTCCTTCTCGTTGTTGGAGGTGATGATGATGATCGGCCGGACCTTGGCGGCGATCGTTTCGTTGGTCTCGTAAACATAGAATTCGTTGCGATCGAGCTCCTGCAGCAGGTCGTTGGGGAACTCGATGTCGGCCTTGTCGATCTCGTCGATCAGCAACACCGGGCGGGCGGGGGCCTCGAAGGCCTCCCACAGCTTGCCCTTCTTGATGTAGTTGCGAACGTCCTTGACCCGCTCGTCGCCCAGCTGGCTGTCGCGCAGGCGGGTGACGGCGTCGTATTCGTAGAGGCCCTGCTGGGCCTTGGTGGTCGACTTGATGTGCCAGGTCAGCAGCGGCGCATTCATCGCCTTGGCCACTTCATAGGCCAAGACCGTCTTGCCCGTGCCCGGCTCGCCCTTGATCAGCAGGGGGCGTTCCAGGGCCACGGCGGCGTTGACGGCCACCTTCAGGTCTTCGGTTGCGACGTAGTCGGCGGTGCCTTCGAAGCGCGAGCTCATACGGTTTCCTGACGGCGTCTCGAATGAGAACGCCTCGAACAGTTGTTCAAATCAGGACTAACCTACAGACCAACGGTCGGCCGGATCAAGCCGGCTTGTCGTCAACCTTCGTCGCGAGGCTTCCGCAGTTCGGGCGGCGGCTTGCGGTGGCGGCGGGCGACCGACGGCGGGTCGCTGGCCGGGAAACTGTCCTCCAGCCCCTCTTCCAGCTGGTCTTCGAGATATTCGGGCGGATCGTCGATGTCGGTGTCTGGCTTTGCGTCGGGCATGGTCGCTCTCCTGTCGCCCGGCGAGTCTAGGCGTCGGGCGATCCCGCTTCAACGACGGCCGGCCCGTCTTGAAGATCTCAGCTCTCCTTGGCATAGCCGAGCGACTCGATGTCGTCCTCGGCCAGTTCGGTGGATTCGAAGTCCGCGGCGCTGTCGTCGTCGTCCGAGACCGAGACCGCCAGGTCCTCGTCGTCGCCGGCGATCGCGTCGAGCGGCTCGCGCTCGACGTCCAGGCCCTCGTCGTCGCGTTCGCCTTCGAGGTCGTCGTCGATGTTTTCGAGATCTTCGTCGTCGAGGTCGTCGAAGTCCTCTTCGTCCTCCTCGTCGTCGCCGTCGGCCTGGGTGACGTCGTAGACGTCGTCCAGCTCGTCGAAATTGGCGATGTCCTCGCCGTCCTCGGTCAAGTTGGTCTCGTCCAGGACCTCGGCGCCGTCCTGGTCGTCATAGTCGATGTCGGCGGGCATGGCGGGCTCCTGAAACCGAGATGGAGCGAGGGCGACGGACCCTCGCGGTCCCGGATTCAACCCGTCGTCCGCGGCGATTGTTCCGCCGGCGCCCGAGCAGGAGCCTCAGGCGAAGGGCAGGGCGTAGCCCTTGGCCAGCAGACGCTGGGCCATCTCCTCGCGCCTGGCCGGCCAGTCCTGCGCCAGCAGGCCCAGGCCCACCACGTCGGCCGGCGCACCGTCCTTGATCACGTGACGCCGGAACAGGGCCTCGCGCTGGAAGCCGTAGCGCTCGTGCAGCTTCCAGACGCCCTCGTTGGACAGCAGCACCTCGCACCACAGCTTGTCGAAGCCCAGGGCCTTGAAGACGTATTCGATGACCCAGAACTCGATATAGGAGCCCACCCCCAGGCCGCGCACCGACGGGCTGGCCAGGTAGTAGGCCCAGGCGCAGCGGCGGTTGCGGACGTCGATGTCGGCCAGGTTGGCCAGGCCTACCGGCTCGCCGTCGACCTCGATCACCCAATAGCGCCGGCGGGGGTCGCCGGACATGCCGTCGAACCAGCGGTCGTGCTCGGCCGGGCGGATCCTGTGGTCGGAATACATGTAGGCCGCGACCTCGGGGCTGTTGCGCCAGTCCAGCAGCCTTTGACGGTCGGCTTCGGTCACGTCGCGCAGGACGACGGCGTGCAACGGGGCATGCGAGGCTTGGGTGGTCATACGCGGCGATCTCCCCCCAGGACGGCCAGGTCCGGCCGGCCGCGCACGAAGGCGCGCACGTCGTCGGACGTGAAGGCCGGATTGGCGGCGTAGAGTCCATCATACACGGCGCGGACGAAGTCCAGGTCGTCGGGCCGATCGACCGTCCAGCGCACGTCGCCCTCGTCGGCCGCCTGTTCCAGGCCCGCGACCTTGAAGCGGTCGGGATGGCGGTAGAGGAACGGCGTGACGTGCTCGTGGTCGTAGGGATCAACGCTCTCGGCGGCGGCGATCTTCAGGGCCACGGATTCGAAGACCTCGACGTCCAGGCCCTTGGCGAAACTGCGTCTGGCCGGGGTGTTGGAGGTGTAGTCGGCGCCCGAACGCTGGTGGAGATCCAGGGTCTCGTCGATCAGGTCGGGATCGGCGAGCGGGCAATCGGCCGTCAGGCGCACCACCGTGCGAACCGGCCCGAAAGCCTCCATCGCGCCGATGTAGCGGGCCAGCACGTCGTCCAGCGGGCCGCGGAACACCGCAACGCCGGCGGTGATCAGGCAGACGGCCAGCGGGTCGTCGCTGGGCTGGTCGGAGGTGGCGACCACGATCCGGTTCAGCCGGGTCGCGCGCTGGAGCCGCTCGATCTGCCTCAGGATCATCGGCGCCCCGGCGAGGTCGGCCAGGACCTTGCCGGGCAACCGCGTCGACGACATGCGGGCTTGGAGGATGGCGAGCGGCAAGGGCGTATCCGAGACTAGGATGGAATCTTGAAGCCCGAACGCCGGCGTTCGTCCACCGCGGAAATGCAGCGCCCGCGTGGCCTTGCCTTGCCGATCAAGCCGATCGGGCGGGTCAGGCGACCGGGAAATGCTCGCGCAAGGCGGCGCCGACCTCCTGCATGGTCGGGTTCCAGTCGTTGTAGTCGGGCGTGATGAAGCAGCGGGCCTGAGGATACCAGGGATAGAAATCGCTCTGGCCCAGACGGGGCCACGCCGCCGCGCCGCCCAGCATCCAGATCGGCGCGCCGCAGGCGCCGGCCAGGTTGATCGTGGCGTTCGAGAAGCCCACCACCAGGTCCATGGCGCAGCACAGCGCCGCGACATCGTCGAGGTCCTGCTTCAGATCGATGCCCGGCGGCTGCCAGATGTCGATTCCGAATTCCTCGCGGGCCATGGCGATCTCCTCGGAGCAGTCGCCATACTGGATGTTGACGAAGGTGACGCCGGGCGTCTCGAACACCGGCCGCCACAGCAGGAAGGGCGAGAACTGCCGGGCGCGCTCGCCGTCCAGCTTCAGGCTCTTCCACAGCACGCCGACCTTGGGGCCCTTGGGCGCGTCTTCCAGCATCCGCCGCCAGTGCTCCACGCGATCGGGATCGGCGTCCAGGAAGCTGGGGCGCTTCGGGAACGAGGCGATGCTGGGCCGGAAGGTCTCCAGCAGCGCCCCCATCGGCGCCCACAGGTCGATGCCGCTCCAGTCCTCGATGAAGGGCGCGCCGCGATAGACTCGGCCTTCGAACGAGACCGTCCGGTGGGCGGTGATGTCCGCCTGGGGAAAGGACCGTTCGAAAAGGGGGATCAGCCGACGCTCGACCGCCAGCGACAGCTTGCCGTCGGGACCCAGGGCCTCGACGACGTCCGGCAGCAGGTTGGAGAACATCACCTCGTCGCCCAGGCCCTGTTCGGCGCAGATCATCAGGTGCTTGCCGGCCAGGGCCTGGCCCGGCTTCCAGCGTGGCGCGTCGATGGTGAACCGGGGAGCATCGAGCAGATCGTTGGAGAACCGGGCCTCGTAGGCCTTCCAACCTTCCTCGACGCGGCCCAGCGCCAGCAGGACCGTCGCGCGGCCAAAGCGCATGGTCGCCAGCTCTTCGGGCGCGGTGGTGCAGGCGATCGCCAGGTCGCCGTCGGCCAGGGCGCCCTCGACGTCGCCCAGGTCCAGCCTGGCGTAGGCGCGGTTGTGGTAGCCCTTGCCGTAGGCGGGCTCCAGCCGAACCGTTTCGTCGAGGAAGGTGATGGCCGTCCGGGCGTCGCCCATGCTGCACATCACCGTGCCCAGGGTGTTCCACAGCAGCGGGACTTCGGGATGCTCCTGGATCGCCGGCCGCAGGATCTCGATGGCCTCCGCGTTGCGGTTCAGGTCGCGAAGGGCGCTGGCCAGGTTGTTGATCCCCTCCAGGTCGTCGGGGCGCATTTCCAGATGGTGGATGAAGAGCTTGGCGGCGATCTCCGGCATGTCCATGCGCAGAGCCAGTCGCCCCAGGTCGCTCGCCACCGCGTTTTGGCTGGGCAGAAGTTTCAGCGCCGCCTCGTAGCAGCGCATCGAGTTGGCGAAGTCGCCGATCTTTTCGCGCGCGATGGCCATGGCGTGCCAGGCCAGGCCCAGTTTGTCGTCGTACTCCAAGGCCTTGAGGGCCAGCTTTTCACCCTTGGCGAAATCGGCCTTCTGTATGGCGCGGATGGCGCGATCGAGAAGCCTGGCGGCCTCCGCGTTGCGGATTTCGTGAGCTTCGCGGGTCATGCGGGCCAGGGCCGCGGCCGAGGCGGAGTCGCCGGCCAGCGAGTCCGTGAAACCGGCGTGGACCGGTTGGACGGCGGACTCCTGGGCCGCGATCATGGCGCTGGTTGAAATCTGAGGCGCACGGCTGCGGGACATCAATGAGGCCTTGGCGATTGGAGAGAGTCATCCTCTGAGGCAGTATGCTCTGGGGCAGTATGCTTAATTGAGTCCTAAGCTGCGGCTCACGGTCGCGGGCCTGGCAAGGAGACGTTAACCGCCTCCGCCTAGCTTCGACTTCGAAACCGCCATTTCGGCGGGTGGGGCGACGCAGCGATGCAAGAGGGAGCGGCCTTGTGCCATTGAAGCTGTCGCTGAAACCCGGCGAGAAATTCGTGCTGAACGGCGCGGTGGTCCAGAACGGCGACCGTCGCGGCGTGTTGGTGCTTCAGAACAAGGCCTCGGTGCTGCGTGAGAAGGACATCATGCAGCCCGACGAGGCGACCACGCCGGCGCGTCGGATCTATTTCCCGGTCATGATGATGTACCTGGATGAGTCCGCCGCCGAGCGTCAGTACGAGGAATTCGCCACCCGCCTGACCGAATTCATGGGCGTGGTGCGCAATCCCGACGTGCTGGGGGACTGCATCGCCATCTCCAAGCACGTGATGGCGCGCGAGTACTACAAGGCGCTCATGCTGAGCCGCAAGCTAATCGAATACGAAGATCAGAGGTTGGGGCATGTCTCTTAGGGCCTATCAGCAGGCGGCGACGCGGACCGAAAATCCGCGCGAGATGGAGTACCGTCTGTTTGGTCAGGTGACCCGCGCGCTAATGGCGGCGTCCGAGGCCCCGGCGGACGACATCGCCACGCGCATCGACGCGCTGGACTGGAACCGCCGTGTCTGGTCGGCCCTGGCGACCGACTGCTCGCTGCCGGAAAACACTCTGCCGGTGCAGCTGCGCGCCAGCATCATCTCGCTCAGCCTCTGGGTTGGCCGTCACTCCAGCGCCGTGATGCGCAAGGAGGAGGATTTCGAGCCGCTGATCGAGATCAACCGCATGATCATGCAAGGCCTGGCTGGTCGCGCCGACGCGGCCTGACCCGCGGGGAGGGCGCCTTTGGACCCTTCGGCAACCTTTTTCCGGAAAAACCTGCCGCCCGGCGAATTCTGCATTCGCCGGGCGGTTTCGTATTCGGCTTTCCGTTGGAAAATATAAAGTAAAATCAGTATCTTAGAAAATTCTCCGAAGCGGCGCCAAGTGGCCCGCCGCTTGCGATGGTTCCCGTGGGCAAAACGTCCGACCGGCAAAACGCCGGGGCAATCCTCCCAAAATGGCGAGAACCATCATGCTGAACTCGATCAACACCAATCCCGGCGCCATGATCGCGCTGCAAAACCTGAACGCCACCAACTCGGAGCTCCAAAGCACCCAACAACGCATCAACACCGGCAAGAAGATCTCCAACGCCAAGGACAACGGCGCGATCTGGTCGATGGCTAAGATGCAAAGCGCGACGTCGAGCTCGTTGAACGCCGTGAAGGACTCGCTCCAGCGCGGACAATCGACGATCGATGTGGGCCTTGCCGCTGGCGACACCATCACCGACCTGCTCGGCAAGATGAAGGAAAAGGCCCTGGCCGCTTCCGACACCTCGCTGAACACCGCTTCGTTCAACGCCCTGGTCTCGGACTTCACCTCGCTGCGCGACCAGATCACCAAGGCTGTCACCAACGCCCAGTTCAACGGCGTCAGCCTCGTGGACGGCACCACCTCCAAGCTGCAGTTCCTCAGCAACTCGGACGGTGTCGCCTACACGGTGAACGCCAAGACCCTGTCGCTTGTCGGCCTGGGCCTGACGGCGACGTCGACCTTCGCCAACGCGGCCGCGGCCAAGACGATGATCGCCACGATCACGACGGCCATGACCACGGCGACGAACAAGCTGGCGAACCTGGGCACCAGCTCGACGGGCCTGGACATGCACCTGACCTTCACGGGTAAGCTGCAGGACAGCCTGGACGCGGGTGTCGGCAACCTGGTCGATGCGGATCTGGCCAAGGAAAGCGCCAAGCTGCAGTCGCTGCAAACCAAGCAGCAACTGGGCGTGCAGGCTCTCTCGATCGCCAACCAGACGCCCCAGTCGATCCTTTCGCTGTTCAAGTGATCGGCGACTAGGTTTCAGAAGGTGATCAAAGCCGGACGGTCCAAGGACCGTCCGGCATTTCTTTTTCAGGGGGCGGGTTCGTCGAATTGTCCGGACCCGACTTGGAATTGCCCGGCAGATTTTACCCATACATCGCCGCGCTCGGCAAATATTGCCGATAAGGTCCATGGTAAATAAAGATATAACTCTGATATTTCAGGGTGTTGTCGATTTTTGCCTACTGGGCAGTTTTGGCCCGATCTTTGCTGCCTAGTTCGATGAGCAAAACGCTCCCGGCTGTCAAAATGACGTCGGAACCCTTGAATAGGAACTGTCGCGATGCCGCTGAATAGCATCAACACGAACGCTGGCGCGATGATCGCCCTGCAGAACCTGAACGCCACCAACAGCGAACTTCAGGTCACGCAACAACGCATCAACACCGGCAAGAAGGTCGGTAACGCCAAGGACAACGGCGCGATCTGGGCGATGGCCCGGAACCAGTCGACCACCGCCAATTCCCTGAACGCCGTCAAGGACTCGCTGCAACGCGGCCAGTCGACCATCGACGTGGCTCTGGCCGCTGGCGACACCGTCACCGACCTGCTGGGCAAGATGAAGGAAAAGGCCCTGGCCGCTTCCGACACCTCGCTGAACACCGCTTCGTTCAACGCCCTGGTTTCGGACTTCACGTCGCTGCGCGACCAGATCACCAAGGCCGTGACCAACGCCAAGTTCAACGGCGTCAGCATCGCCGACGGCAGCACCACCAAGCTGGCCTTCCTGGCCAACTCGGACGGCTCGCAGTTCACCGTCAACGCCAAGACCCTGTCGCTGGTCGGCCTGGGCCTGACGGCGAGCTCGACCTTCGCCAACGCCGCCGCGGCCAAGACGATGATCACCACGATCAGCAACGCCCTGGGCACGGCGACCAACAAGCTGGCCTCGCTGGGCACCAGCTCGACGGGTCTGGACACCCACCTGACCTTCGTCGGCAAGCTGCAGGACAGCCTGGACGCCGGCGTGGGGAACCTGGTCGACGCCGACCTGGCCAAGGAAAGCGCCAAGCTGCAGTCGCTGCAAACCAAGCAGCAGCTGGGCATCCAGGCGCTGTCGATCGCCAACCAGTCGTCTTCGTCGATCCTCAGCCTGTTCCGATAGGAACGAAGAAGGAGGCGGGCCTTCGAGTCCGCCTCCGCCTTTCCTTCGGGCCCGTGCGCGAGGGGAGGGATCACTAGAGGCGCCGCCGGCAACCCGGCCGCGATAGGAGTCATGGAAAACAAAGTCGCGTTGACGCCCATCATGCCCGAGCCGTCCACGCCCCCCGTGAACAGCGCATCGACCGTCCCGGGCCATCCCGCGGGCGGTGTTTTCACGTCCGCGCCCAAGGAAGCCGCGCCCGTGGAAAAACCCGCCGCGGCCGATGGTCCCCAGCCCGGCGACCTGCGTCTGGTGATCGAGCAGGACAGCAAGACGGGCACCTATGTCTACAAGACGGTGGACCGCCGGACAGGCGACATCCTGCAGCAGTTCCCGCGCGAGGACGTCCTGCGCTTCAAGCAGGCCGAGCACTACGATCCGGGCGAGGTTTTCGACGGCCTGACCTGAGCTCGGCCCGGACCCGAGACCATGCTCGCCGCGGCCTGGCGTCGCAGGCGAAACATGGTTTACGCGCGTTAACCATATTCTTACTCCCTCAGCCCCACTTTCACGGCCGACCTGCTCGGCCGCCGAATCGCGTCCCGAGCCCAACTGGCAAGAACCGCCGTTCGGAGACCGTGATGACGCTGAGCGTGAACACCAATCAGCCCGCGCTGATCGCCCTGCAAAATCTGAACAAGACCAACGACGAGATGTCGGGCGTGCAGTCCCGCATCAACACCGGTCTGGCGATCTCCACCGCCAAGGACAACGCCGCCGTCTGGTCGATCGCCCAGGACCAGCGCGCCGACCGCTCGGCCCTGAACGCGGTGAAGATGAGCCTGGACCGCGCGACCTCGATCACCGACGTGGCCTTGGCCGCGGGTGAATCGGTCTCCGACCTGCTGACCCAGATGCGCGAGAAGGTGGTCGCGGCCAAGGACACCTCGCTGTCGACCTCGTCGCGCACCGCCCTGAACGCCGACTTCCAGGGCCTGCTGAAGAACCTGACCCAGGTGATCAACAGCGCCACCTTCGACGGCGCCAACATCCTGAACGGCAGCGAACCGACCAACATCACCTTCCTGGCCGACGCCGACGCGGCGACGGTCATCACGCTGAACCTGCAGAACCTGTCGCTGGGCAGCACGATCAACAGCCTGACGGCGACCGACAACATCCTCACCATGACCCAGGCGGCCGCGGTGCTGACGCGCCTGGACACCACGATGACCGCCGTCAACCAGGCGGTGGGCTCGATCGGCTCGCAGGCCAAGCAGATCGACGCCCACAACACCTTCGTCTCCAAGCTGAACGACGTGCTCGAGACTGGCGTGGGCAATCTGGTCGACGCGGACATGGCCAAGGAGAGCGCGCGCCTGCAGGCCCTGCAAGTCAAGCAGCAGCTCGGCGCCCAGGCCCTGTCGATCGCCAACCAGGCGCCGCATATCATCCTATCGCTGTTCGGTGGCGGCAGCTAAGGCGTCGTCCGGAAAAGTGGAGGCCGGTTTTCCGCAATAACGGTGTGAAAGCAAAAGCTTAAAGCAAGCTGCGCGATTTTGGGGCCGCACGACTTGCTCTAGGCCTGACGCCGCCGGCAGGCTAGACTTTCCGGCGGAACGGTTGGGAGAATCGACCCGGTATGATCGAGCTTCGCGATTTGACGGACGGCGACGAGGCGGTCCTGTTCCAATGGCGGGGCGAGCCGGAAGTCGATCGGTGGATGTCCGACGCGGCCTTTCCTAGCCGCGAGGCCCACGCCGCCTGGTTCCAGGCCCTGCGTTCCGATCCCGACATGCGCGGCTGGATGATCGTCCGGGCGGGCGAGCCTTCGGGCCTGCTGACCCTGACGGGTCTGCTCAGCCATCACCGCCGGGCCGGCTGGAACTGGTTCCTCGGTTCGGCCGAGGCGCGGGGCAGGGGCGTGGGCCGGGCCGCCCAGGTGCTGGGTCTGGACCGCGCCTTCGGCGAACTTGGCCTGCACAAGGTGTTCGCCGAGGTCATGGCCGACAACGACGCGGCGCTGAAGGCCCAGGCGGCCTCCGGCTTCCGGCGTGAAGGCTATCTGCGCGGCCACGTCCTCAAGGACGGCCAGCCGCGCGACGTGGTCCTGCTGGGCATCCTGGCCGAGGAATGGCGCGAGCTGCGCGGCGAGGTCCGGCGCTCGCTGACCGACGCCCACCTGATCGCCGCCTAGAGAAAGTCGCGCGATATGGAAATCGCACGACTTTCTCTAGACTTTTGTTTTCGCATCGTTTTTGCGAAAACCGGTGTCCACTTTTCCGCACGATGCTCTAAGTTCGCGCGTCTTCATACCTCTTAACGAAACGTCAGCGTTCATCGCCGACACTCGACTCAAGGGGCGTAGTGCGTCCCGGTGGGACCCGCTGTGATCACTTTCGATTCCAGTCTGCTGCTCGGCTACTACCAGGCCAAGACCGCTGGTCAGGCCGCGAACGCGGCCGCGTCGTCCAGCGGTTCGGCCTCCGCGCCGTCCTCGACCACCAAGGCCGTGCCCAGCGCGCCCTGGACCGGCGTGAGGACCGAACCCAGCGACCTGGTCAAGGCCGCTCTGAACGGCCGCAAGTTCGTCGACGAGGGCGCGGCGGTCGCCGCCGCCCCGACCATCTCCGGCGACTACAAGAAGCTGTTCGCCGCCTATCAGGCGCTCAACACCCTGTCGGCGATCGCCAACCGCTCGGACGAGAAGGGCGTCACCGACAGCGAGATCAAGCGGCTGCAGACCGCGTTCAGCAAGGGGCTGAACGAGGTCAACAGCTACGTCCAGAACCTCAGCACCGACGGCATGCGCCTGACGACCGGCGCGGTCATGACCAGCGACAAGTCGACGGTTGGCGTGCCCAAGAGCAACTACACCTACGTCACCAACAAGATCTACAGCGGCCAGGTCGACGACGAGGTGCCCGCCTTCAAGGGCGCCGTCAGCTTCACGATGAACGTCAAGAAGTTCGGCGTCGCGACCGACGTGACCATGGACCTGTCGCAGATGGGTTCGACGCCGCGGACGATGGCCAACGTGGTCAGCTTCTTCAACGACAAGCTGGCCGCCGCCGGCTTCGACACCCAGTTCGCGGTCTCGCGCACCGTGGGCGAGGAGCGCACCACCACCGTCAACGGCCAGACCGTCAAGTTGCCGGCCACGGGCGACGACTTCGCTCTGCAGGTGAAGGGCGACCTGACCGAAACCTTGACCTTCTCGGCCCCGGCCCCGAAGCCGGCGGTCTACATCACCACGGCGGCCGGCAACCCGGATCCGGACAAGAACACGACCACCGACGACGCGGTGATCGAGAACACCCTGACCAAGTACGGCCCCGGCGCGGGCGTCACGCCGGGGACCAAGGTGTTTTCCGACACCCTGGAAGGCACGGTCAGCACCGTCCACAAGACCATGACCGGGCCGGACGGCTCGCTCTACGTGCTGGCCGACGTCGACGGCACGACCAGCACCCAGACCATCAAGGGCGACCAGGACGTCGCCCTGCTGAAGTACGACTCGTCGGGCAAGCTGCTCTACGCTCGCACCCTGGGGGCCTCCAACACCGCCACCGGCTACAACATGGCCATTTCCGACGACGGTCAGGTGGCCATCGCCGGTTCGGTGGCCGGCGGCCTGTCGGGCGCCACGAACGGCCCGATCAATTCGGATCCCGCCGGCACGCTCACGGACAGCTTCGTCACGCTCTATGACGCCAAGGGCGACGAGACCTGGACCGTTCGTCGCGGCGGCATGCTGGAGGACGCGGCCACCGCCGTGGCCTTCGGAGACGACGGCGTCGTCTATGTGGGCGGCCGCACCAAGTCGGATCTCCCCGGCTCGGCCACCGGCGCCTCGGCGGGCGGCTACGACAGCTACCTGACCGGTTTCGCCACCGACATCTCGGGCACGCCCAAGGCCTTGTTCACCACCCATTTCGGCAGCGAGAACGACGACACCGTCGCCGGCATCGTCGTCGACGGCGGCAAGGTGGTGGTCGCCAGCAAGGAAGGCAGCGAGGCGATGCTGCGCAGCTTCGACGTCGCGACCAGCGTCGTGACCGAGGACCGCACCTATCTGAACGACAAGGAAGTCTGGGTCACCGCGCCGGTCACCTACACCAAGGCGGCCACCTTCACGACCGGAGCCACCCGCGACCTGGGCTCGCTGAAGGGCGGCAACATCGCCGGCCTGACGATCGACAACGGCCAGCTCTATATCGGCGGCTCGACCACCAACGGCGCCCTGGACGTCAATAACCAGACCAAGGCCGCGTCCGGCGGTTCCGACGGCTTCGTGGCCCGGATGTCGCTGGACCTGACCGACAAGAGCCAGGACACCCTGGCCTATTACGGCGGGACGGGCGACGACACGGTCACCGGCATGGCGGTCGCCAACGGCCAGGCCTGGCTGGTGGGCTCGGCCGGCAAGGACCTGGCGGGCCAGCCCACGGTCGGCGACAAGGACGGCTACGTCGCCCAGATCGACGTCGCCACTGGCGCGGCGACCTGGGAGCAGCGGCTGACCGGCAAGGACGGCTACGCCACCGCCACCTCGATCGCGGTCGACGCCTCCGGCTCCAGCGCGCTGGACATCTTCGGCATACCGCGCGGCGAGATGGACTTCACCCAGACCGACAAGATCGTCTCGGCGACCTCGGCGCGGGCCGGGGACACTTTCCAGGTCCGCACCCGGGCGCGCGGAACCCTGACGACGATCAAGATCGCGGCGGACGACACGCTCGACACCCTCGCCGACAAGATCCGCAAGGCCACGGGCTTCGCGGCCAAGGTCGAGTTCAGCAGCGTCGGCAACAATCGCACCCTGCGGATCAGCCCCTCCCAGACCACCTCGACCGTCGAGATTCTGCCCGGCAAGGGCGGCACCGACGTACTGGAGTCGCTGGGGTTGAAGCCTGGCATCGTGCGCAACACCAAGACCGACCACGGCCAGACCGTCTCGGCCGACGGCAAGGGGCCGATCTACGGCTTCTCGCTGGACACCGGCCTGGACCTCACCGACGACGTCGGCCGCAAGGCCGCCGTGGCGGCCATGACCAAGGCCCTGTCGGCGGTGCGCACCGCCTATCGCGAGATGGCCGACACCGCCAACGGCGTGAAGCGCACCGACGCGACCGCCTCCTCGGGTCACGTCGACGGCCCGGTTCCGGCCTATCTGACCAACCAGATCGCCAACTACCAGGCCGCCTTGAACCGCCTGACCGGCGGCGGCTAGGGCGCGTTCGGCGCCAACCCCGTAAAGCCCATGGGCCTTCTGCGCGCCTGGACTTGAAAGCGTCATCGGCGCGTCGTAGCCAGGGATCATGGAACTTCTCAAAGATCGACGCGTGTTGCTGGGCGGCGGGGCCGCCCTGGCCCTGGTCGCGGGCCTCGGCATCGCCCTGACCCTGATGCACGGCGCCAAGTCGCCGACCGACGACCCGCCGGCCTCGCGCTCGGGCCTGATTGTCGAGACAGGGAGGGCCGACGACACCAAGCTCGACGCCAACCGCCCGCTGCGCTGCTTCGTCGGCGGCCAGTTCGTGGGCGAGACCACCCTGGCCGAATGCGCCAAGAAGAACGGGGTGGCGACCGGCGCCCTCGATGTCGGCGTCGACGAGACCGGGGCCCTGGCGGCCGCCGATCAGGCCGGACTGGTGCTGACCCCGCTGCCGCCGCCCGCCGAGGCGCCGACCGTGCCCGCGCCCGCCGCGACCCCGGCCGTCTCGACCCCGGCCGTGTCGAGCACCCCCCTGGCCGTCTGCTGGCGCTACGCCGGCGGCGAGTGGCGCAAGCTGCCCGGCGAGATCACCGTCAACGCATGCGCCCAGCAGATCTCCAGCGGCAAGTGCGAAAAGGCCGGCGGGGCCACGTACGGGCGCTGGGGCGACGAGACTATCCGCCTGGTGCCGGGCAAGGTCGAATCCTCGTCCGACAACCGCACCTTCCATTCGATCATCGACCTGGGGCCCAACTGCTCCATTCCGTCGGCCTAGAGAGAGCTCAAGACCATGCGCCTTCCCGTCGTCGCCCTCTCGCTCATCGCCGCCGTCGCCGCCGTCGGCCTGACCGGCTGCGAGAAACAGACCAAGGCTCCCTTCCAGGCCGGCGTCTGCCTGCACGTGATCGAGCAGAAGGACGGCACGCTGAAGTTCAACCCGGTGGCCCAGAACGTGCCGAGCCTGGAGCTCTGCGCGGCCGAGCTGGAGGGCATGCGCCTGCGCTTCGTGCGCCTGGGCAGCCCCAACCGCGAAATGACCGGCGCCTACCAGGGCAAGTTCATCTTCCTGCAGAAGGAAGGCATCTATCTGGGCGACACCTACGAAGGGGCCCGGTTCATGTCGCTGGTCCGCACGGGCGACGGCCGCCTGGCTGTGCCGGGGGCGATGCCGCCGCAATAGGGCGCCGCAAAGCCGGGGATAACCCGCCTCGGTCCACAGGAACATTTGCGGAACAAAGCTTGCATTCCGCCTTAAGAAGCCGTTAACGTCCGCCTCAGATGCCGGCGCGTTGGGTCGCCGGGCGTGAACAGGAATCTTCCCCATGGCGGGCAGCGTCAACAAGGTCATTCTGGTCGGCAACCTCGGGGCCGATCCCGAGATCCGCACCCTCAGCTCGGGCGACCGCGTCGCCAACCTGCGCCTGGCCACGTCGGAAACCTGGCGCGACCGCACCTCGGGCGAGCGCAAGGAAAAGACCGAGTGGCACCGCGTGGTGATCTTCAACGACAACCTGGTGAAGGTGGCCGAGAGCTATCTGCGCAAGGGCTCGACGGTCTACATCGAGGGCGCGATCCAGACCCGCAAGTGGGCCGACGCCTCGGGCGTCGAGAAATATTCGACCGAGATCGTGCTGCAGAAGTTCCGCGGCGAGCTGACCATGCTGGGCGGTCGCGGCGACAACGCTGGGGCCTCGTCGGGTGGCGGCTATGACGAAGGCTACGCCGGCGGCGGTGGCGGCGGCAACTTCGGCGGCGGCGCCCCGCGCAGCCAGCCCAGCGGTCCGCGCGAGAGCTTCTCGGCCGACCTGGACGACGAAATTCCGTTCTAGCCAACACCAATCTTGTAAACGTCAATAAGTGGCCAGGTTCCTTTGAATCTGGTCACTTTTTTATTGCATCTGTCGCCTTCCTAACCAGCGCCATATCGTGGGTAAAATCTACCGGCAAGGGTACGTAAATGAGCGGCGACACGATGATCCGTGTTCTTGTTCGATCGAATGGAGAGCGCCTCCCAGTTCTGCTGAATCGCGCCACCGGTCAGCCCCTCTTCGATCCGACCGTTTACGTGGTCAGTCAGTTGCGAAAACCGAAGAGCGGATTCTGGAGATTGAGCCCGAGCTGGCTGCGGATCTTTCCAGCTATATCGTCGAACAGGATCCCACGCGGACCCTTCAGCAGGGCATGGCTCAGCGCCGGATCGCTCTCGATGGTGTCGCGCAGAGCGATGTCAAAGCCGCCACGTGACAGCCGCAGCGGCAGCTTCACGCCGAAGATCTTCAGCAGGCCGCGGATCTCGTTCTCCAGGTCGATGCACTCGCGCTGCATGACCTTCCGGCAGGAGAGCAGGGCGCGGAGGTGATGGCTCTCGACGCTCTTCACATGCACCCGGCTGTACCATCCCGAACGTAGGATCTGGGCGATGCCGCGGGCGTCGTGCTTGTCGGTCTTGTTGCGCATGGCCGACAGCGCCGCGTTCACCTGGCGCGCCTCCATGCACATCACATCGAAGCCAGCCTCGGTCAGGCCGCAGGTCAGGTGCTGGGTCAGCGTGCCGGCCTCCAGTCCGACCCGGTGGATCGGCTCGCCGAACTGGCGCAGGCAGCGGACGAGGTCAGGGACCTCCGAAGGCACGGACCGCTCGAGCCGCACCTTGCCGTCCCTATCGATGATGCAGACCGCCACCGACCGCAGCGACGCATCCAACGCAGCGTAGAACATCGTCGTCTCCCTTCGTCTCGGCTGAAACCAAGACCTTAATGGGAGCTCGACCCTTCAAGGGTCTGCCCGATTACGCATGCTGATGGCGCTTCTTAGGCTCTGGCGGTGTCCTATGAAGGGCGCTCCGGCGCCTTTTATGCTCGATCCTTCGATTGGAAATTTTTCGAGGGACTTCAGGGGCATGGCGTCGTTGGGCCATGCGCATCGGATTCCTCTTCAATCACGATCAGATTTATCAGGTGGCCCACAGCCTGTCGATCGCGCTGGCCCTGGCGCGCGGCGACCACGACCAGTTCGTCGAGCGCGGCGGACAGCCTGGTCTCGGTCGGGGCGACCGTTCGGGTTACGGGCTTGGCGACAGGCAGCCTGACGATCTCAACGGCGTCGGCGTCGATCATCCGAAAGCCGCATCCGGTGCCCGCCAGCATCCTGGCCAGGCCGCCCTGGAGGGTGAAGCGCCCCCGCACGGGCCGGCTGGTCGGGGCGCAGCCGGCGGCGGCCTGGGTGCTGATCGAGACGCCGGCCTGGACCGCCAGATCGACCAGCGCCGTCTTCAGGGGCTTGCTGGGAATATCGAAGCTCAGGCGAGGCTGGGCCGCCGAGGCGCAGCCGCCCCATCCGGCCACGCACGCGAAGCTGGAAGCCAGCGCCCAGCGCCGCCATGCGTCAGCTCGCAACGAAACGCCCTCCAACCTCCAGGACGGCGCTACCGTAGTTCGATTTGTCGGTCGGTGCGATGCACCGACAGCGAGAAATAGCCGGCCAGCCGTTTGACCACCAGATCCTGGTCCCCCAGCTCCAGCACGCCCGAGAAGCGTTTGCCGGCCAGGGCGGGTGAAATCCTGATCGGCGTCGGATAGCGGCGGTTGAGATAGGCGACCATATCGCCCAGGGTTTCGTCGTCGCAGACCATCCGGCCTTGGGTCCAGGCGAAGGCGAGACCGGGATCGGTGGAAGTCTGGACCGATCGGGGCGCGCCTTCGACATGGCTCAGGCTCTGGCC
>NZ_FORN01000058.1 GCF_900114015.1 Caulobacter sp. UNC279MFTsu5.1
CATGAAGTGGCGGGTGGAGTTGAGCTGGTACTCGGGCGGCAGCTTGGGCCCCTTGGCCAGGGTGGCGTAGAGGATGGTGGCGTTGGGCTGGGCCAGCAGCAGGCCGGTCGGCTCGCCCGAGGCGTCGCGCTGGATCTCGCCGCCCGGCGGGTTGGGCGTGTCCTTGGTGTAGCCGACGGCGCGCAGGGCGGCGCGATTGAGCAGGGCGCGGTCGTAGAGGTGCAGGATGAACACCGGCGTCTCGGGCGCGGCGGCGTTGATCTCGTCCAGGGTCGGCAGGCGCTTCTCGGCGAACTGGTGCTCGGTGAAGCCGCCCACCACCCGCACCCACTGCGGCGGCGGGGTGTTGGCGGCCTGCTTCTTGAGCATGGCCATGGCGTCGGCCAGGGTCGGCACGCCGTCCCAGCGCAGCTCCATGTTGTAGTTCAGCCCGCCCCGGATGACATGCATGTGGCTGTCGATCAGCCCTGGAATCACGCGACGGCCGCCGGCGTCGATGACCGTCGCGTCCGGCCCGGCGGCGGCGCGGACGGTCTTTTCGTCGCCCACCGCCGCGAACCGGCCGTCGCGCACCAGCACCGCGGAGGCTTGCGGATTACCGCGGTCGAGCGTCGTGATCTTGGCGTTGACGAGCAGCAGGTCCTTGGCAGGCATGACGGGCTTTCCAGGTTGGGCGAGCAGGGAACTGGGCAAGAGCGCCGCGCCCAGCGCGACAGCGGAACGGCGTGTGAGCTCGCTCATGTCTCATCCCTGCCGCGTAGAGCCTTGGGGGCGTGCGGGCCGAGCACGTGCCCAGCGAAATCGGCCTTGAGATAGGCCACGACCGGCGCGCCGGCGGCCATGTGCTTGGCGATCGGCACGACATGCTCACCCAGCAGCATGCCGAGCAGGCCCAGCAGGGCGATGGTCGGCGGGGCGGGCGAGCGTACGCCCAGCAGCGAATAGAGCACGCCGACCAAGAGGCCGGCGCCAAGCGAAAGCAGATAGGGCTTCATGCGAGACTCCCTTCGAGACGACAAGACGCGGCGAGCGCGAACGCCCGCCGCGGTCTGATCAGCCATGCGAGCCTTCCGACGCGCCGAACATCGTCTTGGCGTAGATGATCCCCAGACCGTAGGCCCCGCCGAACTTCCTGGCGATGCCGGTCGTCAGGTCGTAGGTCTCGCCGCGCGCCCAGTCGCGCTGCAGCTCCAGCAAGTATTGCAGCGAGGTCATCGGCCGGGCGCCGGCCTGGATCATCCGCTGGACCGCGCGCTCGTGCGCCTCGACCGAGACATCGCCGCAGCAGTCGCTGATGAAATAGACTTCGAAGCCCTGGGCCAGGGCCGACAGGGCTGGGCCGGCGATGCAGACGCCGGTCCACAGGCCAGCCAGCACCAAGCGATCCTTGCCGATGGCGTTGACCCGCTTGATGACATTGGCGTCTTCCCAGGTGTTCATCGAGGTGCGGTCGGTGACCTCGGCGCCCGGGAACGCTTCCTTGATCTCGTCGAACACGGGACCGGAGAAGCTCTTTTCGGCCACCGAGGTGATGATGGTCGAAACGCCGAAACCGGCCGCGGCGTGGGCGACGAGGGCGGCGTTGGTGCGCAGCAGCGTGGCGTCGATGGAATGGGTGGCGAAAGCCATCTGCGATTGGTGATCGATCATGATCAGGGTGTGATCGGTCGGGGTGAGCAGCGAGGGGCCGGCGGTCGGGGTGGCGAGAATGGGCATGGCGGCGTCCTTGGCCTGGAGGGTTCCGATCGGCGGCCGGTTGGGCGGCTGATCTGCAAGGCCACCCTATAGACGTCGGCAAGCGAGCGCTCTTTTCCTCGAGCGCGGCCGTTTGAACGAATGCGTTTTGCTATAGTCCGGCGGCCTGATTCAGAACCCGCCCCACGGCGTCGTAGTCGCCATTGAAGTGATGGTCGCCGGGCAGGCCGACCTTGCGCACCACGGCCGGGAAAGTCGGACAGGCGTCGTCATGTTCTTCCGACCCGTAGACGCAGACCATCGGCACGTCCTTCAACGAGGCCAGAACGGGGGCGATCGGGTAGGTGTCCTTGTCGCTGACGTCGAGCCAGTCACCGGGATGGAATTCCAGCTCGCCGGTGGCGTCCGCGCCCAGCAGGGCGACGATGCGGACCTGACCGCGCAGATCGGCCGGCAAGTGCTGAACGATGATCGGCAGGGCGTCGGCGCCGAACGAATAGCCGGCCAGGATCACGCGCTGCTTGCCCCAGGCCGCCTGATAATGATGGATCACCGCGGCTAGGTCGTCTGCGGCCGCCTGCGGCGACCGCTTGGTCCAGAAGTAGCGCAGGGAATCGTAGCCAACGACCGGCACGCCGGCCTTGACGAAGCCCTTGGCGAGACCCTGGTCGATGCCGGCCCAGCCGCCGTCGCCCGAATAAAACACCGCCAGGGTGTCGCCACGCGAGACGACCGGGGCCTCGACCAGGGGCAGATCCGCCAGACGCGCGGCCGGGGCCGGCGGCGCGGACGCGGCGACCGGCGCGATCATTTCCAGGGCCCGCGACAGGCTGGCGGCGACCGGCGCGCCGGTCGCCAGCGTCGTGACCCGGCCTTGCGGCAGCTTGGCGGCGAACGCCTGGGCGGTCGCCATGTCGCCGGCCTGCAGGATGACGAACGGGACGCCGAGCTTGGAATCGGCGGCGTAGGCGAAGCCGTCGTTCGGCGCGACGGCGTGCGCCAGGCCGCCGTCGCCGGCCAGCAGGGGACGGCCGGTCTTCAGGTCGGCCTGAAAGTCCAGCGCCGCGCCCCCCTGGAAGATGCCGGCCGGCGACTGGGCCAGAGTCCCGTAGGCCAGGGCTGCGCCGGCTCCCTGGCCCACGAGGATCGGCCGATGATAGGTCGTGAACTTCAGGGCCCTCTGGGCGGCCTGGGCCAACTCCGAGAAATCGCCGGCCGGATAGAGCCCATGCGGTCCCGCTTCGTCCTGAGCGACGTTGAGATAGCGGCGTAGATCCACCCCGACGACGGTGGCGTCAGCGCTGGTCAACTGGCGGGCCAGGTCGGTGAGGGCCGGGGTCCAGCCGGCCTTGTCGGAGATCAGGATCACGAACCGGCGCGGCTCGGCGCCGCGCCGGAAGATCGTCACCGGCCCGGCGGAGCCGTAGCGGTAAGGCGTCGCGGTGAGCGGACCCAAGGGCGGGACGGGCTGAAGAGCCGAGGGCGAGGAGGTGGCGCCCGCTGGGGCGGTCAAGACGCCGCGCGCCGCCAGAAATCCGCCGGCCGCCAGGACCAGGGCGGCGCTGGTGGCCAGTAGAATCTTGCGGATGGACATCGTGGCGCTCCCTGGCTGCCAGCGTGTTCTCGCAGAGCCGCCTGGCGCCCCCCTGGCGTCCGCCTTACCGATTTGTGAGGGCGGGCGGTTCGCGGCCGATCAGCCGGGTGGCGTCCAGCAAGGCGGCGGCCAGGCCGGAGGGCGGGGCGGCCAGGTAGCGCGGCGTCCAGACCGGATCGAACTTGCTCTTGAAGGCCCGCAGGCCCTCGAAGCCGTAATAGGCGCCGCCACGCTGGGCGATCTGGCGGCCGACCTTGTGCCAGAAGGGGGCCAGGCGGTGATCGGCCAGGCCGGATAGCGGCGCCATGCCCAGGTTGAACCAAGCGTAGCCCTGGGCCTTAGCCCACAGGATCAGCTCAACGAACAGGAAATCCATCGTCCCACGTGGCGCGTCGTCGACGTGGCGCATCAGGTCGATCGAAGCCTCGACGCCGCCGCCCGTCCAGATATTGGCGAAGGCGATAATCTCCTGGCCACGCCACGCGAGAGCGATGGGGTCGTGCGCCAGCACGGCCGGATCGAAGCGGCCCAAGGAAAAGCCCTTTTCACGACCGCCGTGGGCCGCCAGCCAAGTATCGGAAATCTCCCGCAGGCGCGCCATCAGGGTCCCGCCGACGGGCGCCGCGACGACTTCGAAGCGCAGGCCGTCGCGCTGGCCGCGCGCATGGCTCTGGCGCAGGTTGCGGCGCGCCCCGCCGGCCAGATCGAAGGCGGCCAGGGGCACGCGGGCCTCCTCGCCCAGCTTGAGGGCCGAAAGGCCCAGATCCAGATAGTCGGTGATCCGCTCCCCGCTGGCGTGGTAGATCACCGGCCGCGCGTCCTGGCCGTCGGCCAGTTCACGAAAGCGCCAAAGCAGCTTGCGGCCTTCGGCGGGATCGCCGACTGGATCGCCCAGCATGACCAGGCTGCGGCCCATGGCCCCGTACATCAAGAAGGCGTCGCCTTCGGTCGAACGCAGGATGGCCTTGTCGCCGGTCAGGGCGAGGCGCGCGGTGGTGTCGGGCGAAGCCTCGATCAGTGGCCGGACCGCGTCCAGCGTCGCCGGATCAGCGGAGACGGCGCGGGCGTGGGGCAGGCGGGCCAGCCTCCAGATGCTGCCGACCAGGATCAGTCCGCCCAGCAGGGCGATGCTGCGCAGGAAGCGCGCATGATCGGCGTGATAGCCGAAATGGGTGAGCAGGCGGGTCTCGAACGGGGCCGTGTCGTAGATCCAGGCGCCCAGGGCGATTGAGCCGGCGAACACGCCCAGCACGCCCGTGACCAGCCAGGGGATCAAGGCGTCGCCCTCGATCGAGCCGCTACGCGTGAACAGACGACGCGAGGTCAGAAGGGCCAGGCACAGGCCGGCGGCGGCGATGGCCGGCGCGATGTCGAGGCCGCGCAGCAGGGCGGTCGAGGCCGCCACCAGGGTGACCGGCAGCGCCACCAGCCGCGCGCTGGCGCGACGGCGCAGCAGGCCCAGCGACACCACCATCAGGGCCAGGCCCGCCGCCAGGGAGATCAGGTGGCTGGTCTCGACCACGATCAGCGGCACGGCGGCCCGCAGCAGGCCCAGGCGCTCGGTGGGAATGCGGCCCACGGCGATCAGCACCAGGGCGCCGCCCAGAACGAAGGAGGACAGGGCCAGGGCCGCCGGCCCGACCAGCCGCCAGGCCCGCCGCGCGGTCAGGATGATCCGCCGCGCCCCGGTCTCCTGGCCCATCAGGAGACCGCCCGCCAGGACCAGCGGAACGACATAGTAGAACAGGCGATAACCGACAAACGCGGCGGTCAGGGCGGCGCGGTCGAGGTTTGGCAACAGGGCAAGCATCGCGCCCTCGAAGACGCCGACCCCGCCGGGCAGACCCGAAAACAGGCCGGCGGCGGTGCTGACCGCATAGGCGCTGGCGAAGGCGGTGAAGGGCGGGGCTGCGTCGCCGACCAGCATCCAGACCAGGGCGGAGGTGACCAGATTGTCAGCCACGCCGATGGCCAGTTGGGCCAGGGCCCAGCTCAGTGGCGGCAGGGTGAAGACCCGACCGCCCACACGCAGCGTCCGGCGCGCCAGGGCGCAGGCGGCCAGGTAGCCGAGCGGGAACAGAAGCAGAACGGCGCCGACGCCCTTGGCGAACCCGGGATACAGGTGCAGCGCCTGGAAGGTCGCGGCGGGCGCTGTCAGGAGACTGAGACCGGCCAGGCTAGCCAGACCCAGGGCGAAGGAGACCGCACAATAAAGGGTGGTGCGCGCCACCTTGCCGACATCGACGCCGTGGCGGCCATAGAGCCGGGCGCGCACCGCGCCGGCCACCAACGGGGTCAAGCCGATGCTGTTGGCGAAGGCGTAGGCGATGAACGAGCCCAGGAGGCCCGCGCGCAGGGGAACCTTCGCCCCGGCCCAGCGCAGGCCCAACTGCTCGTTGGCGGCCAACAGGCCGTAGCTGGCCGCCGCCATCAGCAGGGCGAGACCGACGCGAGGCAGGCCCCAGCCAGCGATCTCGCGGCGAACCTGGGCCGGGGAGAGGCCGTGCAACTCACGCCACAGCACGTAGACCGCGGCGGCCAGCAGCAGCGGCGGCGCTAGCCGTGCGGCCAGGGTCTTGAGGCTGGAAAGCAGGGGCTCGCGCATAGGCCGAACTGGAGCCGAGTTCGCCTGGTGCGTAAAGGCCGTGTCGGTCACGCGTCGGCCTCCGCCCGGTCGTCCAGCGGCCGGTGTTCCGCGCCTTTGGCCGCGCCGGCCAGGATGATGAGGTGGGCGGTCATGTCGGCTAGTTCGCGCGTCCGCAGGGCGTCGAGCTTTTCATGCAGGGCCAGGATCTCGAGTTCGGCCTTCAGATTGACCTCGTAGTCGTGCTCGGCGGCGGCTCGGTCCTTCGAGGCCTGGCGGTTCTGGCTCATCATGATCACCGGCGCCTGAACGGCCGCGACCATCGACAGGATCAGGTTGAGGAAGATGAAGGGGTAGGGGTCAAAAGGCTTGAACCCGCCCCGGGGCAGCAGCAGGCCGTTGAGCACGGCCCAGGCGGCCAGGAAGATGCCAAAGCCGATGATGAAGCCCCACGAGCCGCCGATCTCTGCCACCCGGTCGGCCAGGCGTTGGCCGAAGGTCATGGCCTCGTCGGTTTCGTCGGCGATGTTGCGGGCGATGGCCGCGCGGCGAATGATCTGAAGGATCACCCGGCGCTCCTCGGCTTCCAGCTCGCGAAAACCGTGACCCAGCAGGCGCCGGGATTCCGCGTCGAGTTTCTTGATGGTTTCGTTCATCGTCCCGGCTCCCTGGAAAACGACGGGACGATGATCGGCGCGCCTGACGGGCGCTTGGCGGGAACCTGGAAAATTTGTGAGGTTGAGTTTTGGGGTCAGGGCGAGGACGCGTTCGGCAGGCTCAGCACCACCCGCAGGCCTGGATGGTTGTCCCTCAGGACCAGCTGCCCGCCGTGCAGTTTGGCGCAGGCCGCCGCGATGGCCAGGCCCAGGCCCGAGCCGGACGTGGCGCGCGTTTCGTCGAGGCGCACGAACCGCTCGACCACCCGGCCGCGATCGGCGGCCGGCACGCCGGGGCCGGTGTCGGCGACGACCAGATCGACGCCGCCCTGATCGCCTTGGGACAAGATCAGACTGACTTGCGCGCCCTGGCCGGCATAGCGGGCGGCGTTGTGCAGCAGGTTGCCTAGGGCCTGGCGCAGAATCAGCTCGTGACCGAGGTAGGGAGCCGGACGTGGCGGAACTACGATCGTCAGGCTCTGGCCGGCATCCTCGATCACCGGTTCGAACAGGTCGCCCAGGTCGCGGACCAGATCCGCCAGGTCAAGCGGGGCCATCAGGTCGCGCGAGAGGCCGGACTCCGCCCGGGCGATGTCGAGCAGGGCCCCGAAGGTCGCCAGCACCTCTTCGCACCGGGCTTGCGCCTCGGCGATCAGGGCCAGGCGCTCGGCTTGAGCCAGATCCTCGTCCTGGGCGCGATTGAGCGCGCCACGCAGGCGGGTCAGCGGCGAGCGCAGGTCGTGCGACAGGCTGTCGGTGACGGAACGCATGCCGGTCATCAGCTCCTCGATGCGGGCCAGCATGGCGTTGACCGCCTCCGCCAGGTCGTCGAACACGTCGCCGACCCCGGCGATGGGGGCGCGGGCGGAGAGGTCGCCGCCGGCGATCGTCTCGGCCGCCTGGGCGATGCCTTCGGCGCGACGAACCAGAAGCCGCCCTAGGAGGAGGGCCGCCGCGGCGACGATGATCAGGCTGGCCAGCAAGGCCGCGCCGACCGCGCCGAGAATGGCCCCGTGGAAGGCGCGGCGGTCGGCCAGGTTCTCGTAGATCACCAGCGTGCCGCCCACCGCCATCGGCTGGACCAGGATCTCGTAGTCCGCGCCGGCGATCGTGCGGATGGCGTAGCCTGGGGCGGGAAGGTCGGCGGCGGTCAGCAGTTCGACGCCTCCCAGCCGCGTTCCGTCATCGTCGAACACCGCATAGTCGAAGGCTCCGCCCTCGTTGAGGGTGCGATGGTCCAGGGCCCGGGCCATGGAGGCCAGGCCGTCCTGATGGGCGAAGGCGACGAAGTAGTCGCGAGCGGTCTCGGCCACCAGGTGTTGGCGACGTTCGATCAGGCGCTCACCGGCCAGGTCGGCGACCAGGAGCCCCAGGGCGAGGGCCACCGCGACCGCGCCGGCCACCACCAGCGCCAGGGTGGCGGGCTTGGCGCCGCGGATCGGACGGGCCGACTTCAAGGCGCTTCCGAAAGACGGTAGCCCGAACCGCGCACGGTGTGCAGCAGGGGTTTGTCGAAGCCTTCGTCGACCTTCTTGCGCAGCCGGCTGATGTGGGTGTCGATCAGGCTGGTGTGCGGATCGAAACGATAGTCCCAGACCTCCTCCAGCAGCATGGTGCGAGTGACCACCCGGTCGCGGTGGCGCAGGAAATATTCCAGGAGCTTCAGCTCCCGGGGCAGGAGATCCAGGGTCCGTCCAGCCCGGACGACACGGCGGGAGAGCAGGTCCAGGGTCAGGTCGCCGCAGAAGAGGCTCGTCTCGACCGCCTTGGCCGCGCCACGCCGCATCAGGTTTTCCAGCCGGGCCGAGAGCTCGGCGAACCCGAAGGGCTTGGTCAGGTAGTCGTCGGCCCCGGCCCTCAGGCCGGTGACCCGTTCGTCCAGGTGGGCCAGGGCGCTGAGAATCAGGATCGGCGTCTGCACGCCGGCCGCGCGAACCGCCTTGGTCACCGACAGGCCGTCCATGCCCGGCACCATGCGGTCCATGACGATGGCGTCGAAATCGGCGCTGCTGGCCATGTAGAGCCCGTCACGCCCGTCGGCCACGTGTTCGGCCGTGAAGCCGGCCTCGCGCAATCCCTTGAGGATATAATCGGCCGTATCGGCGTCGTCCTCGACCACCAGGATCCGTCTGCTCATCGATGCTCCTTAGGCGTTCGGCCAGAATGCCCGGCGTGGGGAAGGGCGGCTAGCCCTTGGCCACGCAGGCGGCGACGAAGGCTTGGTGGGTTCCGTGACGCACCTTCTGGGCGGCCCAGACCCGTTCGCAGGCCGCGCGCTTGGCGGTTTCGGCCCGATTGGCGGCAGGGACGCGCGCGGGATGATTGACGGCGGCGGCCTGGGCGGAAGCGGCGGCCAGGCTCACCGTCGCAACGATCGACAAAACGGTCAGGTGACGAGAAAAGGACATGGCGGCTCCTTCCAGAACCCGCGCCCGCGGGCCGGCGCGACACCATAGAGCCTTACCGAGCTTGCGGCGATCAGACGGCCGCCTTGCAGATTTGTAAGGTTCGCCGCCGATTTCTGGCGCCGTTGTAAGATTGCTGAGCGCGGCGCGTCAGGGCGCGGCTTCAGGGTGACCTCCATCGGCGCTTCCGCCGTCAGACAGACCTTGAAGGAGACACCATCATGTCCATCCGCGCCATCATCGCCGTCGCTGTCTTGTCGACCGCCGGTCTGGCCGCCGCCGCCAACGCCGCTCCAGTCGCCCCGGTCTCGACGCCCGCCAGCAAGGCGACGCCGGCCAAGGCGGTCAAGAGCAGGACCGCGCCGGCCAAGACCGCCGCGACCAAGCCGGCCGTCCACAAGACGTCTGTCCACGCCAAGAAGGCCCACGCCACGCGTCACGCCAAGGCGGCCTGATCGCCGCCGTCTTCGAAAGCCCAGTCCTTGAAGCCCCAAGGCCGCGACGCTCCCGTCCCCCAAAGCGTCGCGGCCGTTATCTCATCGCGGTGAATCCGTCTCATGCCCTTGCCGTTCGTCGCCCTGGCCGCTTCGGCCGCCGTCGTGGCCGCAACGCCCGTCGAAACCGCCCATTATCCCTACGAGACGCTTGGCGAGGTCCATGTGTTCGCGCCGAGCGGCCCGCCGCGCGGCGTGGCCGTGATCCTGTCGGGCGATGGCGGTTGGAAGCCCTGGGAAGCCAGCGGACGCATGGTCGAGGCCCTGGCCCAGCGCGGCGTCCTGGCGTTCGGCCTGGACGTCAACCCGATCATGGCTCGGATGACCGAGGGCGGCGCGCCCTATGATTTGGCCGCCGAGATGCGGTCCGTGGCCGCCGACGGCGCGCGGCGTTATCACGCCTCCGGACCGGTCTATTTCGGCGGCTATTCGGCCGGCGCCACCCTGGCCTACGCCGCCGCGGCCCAGGCTGGTCCCGGCGAGGTCGCCGGGCTGGTCACCACGGGCTTCTGTCCTGACCAGGACACCGGCGCGCCGGTCGGCGACGCCGCGGGTCGGACCATCGGCTATCGGAAGAAGGGCGTCGACGGCTGGGTCTACCGCCCGATCGCCCTAGCCGCGCCCTGGGGACTGGTGGAAGGGGGCAGGGAGCACGGCTGCCCCGGCGGCTCGGTGGAGAACTTCGTCAAGGCCGTGCCCGGCGCGCGGCTGTGGACCGCGCCGGGCGTGCGCCATGTATTTCAGCCGCTGTCGGCCTGGAAACCGCAGCTAGACGCCGCTGTGGGTTACGCGATGGCCGCCGCCGATAGTGTTGCTGAAGGCAGTCGCCGCCTCAACCAAGAAAAGGAATATATTCCCATTTCAGCACCACTGCCCAAAGCCCCGTAATGCGACTGGGCGATTTCCGCCTGTTCTCGGCCGGAGCAAGGATTCGCTTTACAGGCGACCGATAACGCTCGCTCGCGCTTCGAATGTATCGCGATCTTCTTGTAGAGCGCGGGCTGATCTCTTGACGATATCCACCGCCTTGAACGTGTCCTTGTCGATCAGGCTACAGCTCAGAAAGGTCTAGGAAGCCATTGGAAACGACCTCAATCTGACTAGCCGACCGCTTCGGGGGGCGAGATTGAGCCAGCCCGACCGAGACATCCGAAGGACAAGCCGTTGGCCGAGCTTTCGCGATGTGATCAACGCTCGGCCTGAAGGCCGCACCGACGTCCGGATAGATCGTCGTTCTCGTATCGGCGCTCCTGCCGGGAGGCGTCAAGGCGCGGAGCGGTCGCTCAAGCGCAGCACTTCGGAGATGCAGCGACGGTTTTCAACGCGGTCGATCTGAACAACGATATCAATCATCGATGTCACCAGCCCATAGGCGTTGGCGTAGTCGAGATTGTGCGCGCCCTGCAGGATCATGATCGCCAGCTGCCTCAGCGCGCCCTCGGCGCTGTCGGCATGGATGGTGGTGATGGACCCCGGGTGCCCCGTATTGATCGCGCGCAGGAAGGTATAGGCCTCGGCGCCGCGGAGTTCCCCCAGCAGGATGCGGTCCGGCCGCATGCGCAGGGCCGCCTCTAGCAGGTCGTTGGGGGTTACGTTCGCCTCGCCATGTCCGCCGCGGGCGGCGATCAGCTGGACCCGGTTGGCGTGGCTCGGCTGAAGCTCCGCCGCGTCCTCGATGGTGATCAACCGTTCAGATGGCGGGATTTCGGCCAGCAGCGAATTGAGAAGGGTCGTCTTGCCGCTCGACGTGCCGCCGGAAATGATGATGTTGCGTCTTTGCCGGACCGCCTCGGCGAGATAGGTCGCCAGTTCGCCGGTCGGGGCGGGAATGGCGTCGCGCCGCCGCGCCGGCTCCAACACATAGGACGCCAAGGGCAGGGCCGCCGCGCGATGGCGGCGGATGGCGATGGCGAGATGGCGCTGTGTCGCCGGGGGCATGACGATCTGGATGCGGGCGCCGTCCGGCAGGCTGGCGCTGAGCAACGGATGAGCCCGGCTCAGCCCCTGGTGGGAATAGACGGCGACCTGTCGGACGAGGCGCTGCAGGTAGTCGCTGTCGAGCATGGGCATCTGCAGGCAGGCGATCTCGCCGCCCAGCCGCTCCCGCCAAATCTCGCCGGGCCGGTTGATATAGATGTCGGTCGTGCCGGCGTCAGCGAGCAGCGGCCGCAGCGGCTCGAGATAATAGCTGAGATAGTCGCTGGGACCATCGGTTGTCGGCCGGGCGGTCATCGTCTTGGCAAGACCCCCGTGAAGTCCATGTCCCGGTTGACGAAGACCATGATCGGCGTGCCGGCCTCGACCGTGACCGTGGGCGTGTTCTTGCCTTGCGCCGCCCCGGCCTGGGCGATGCCGCCGGCGGTCTGGGCGGGAAGGCCCAGGATGACCGCGCTGTTGTCGCCGCGCGAGGCCACGGCGACGCCGATGGTCAGGGCCGACTGCAGAACGGCCGAACCCATGCGCGCGAGCAGGTGGTTATCGACCTTGCCCGCGACGCCGGCGCCGCCTTGTAAATCCGCTCCAGGCGCCACCAGCTTGATAGCGACGCCGTCGGGCCGGACGAGGCGCGTCCACAGGATCGTGACGCGGCTTTGGTTCGGCTGGGCGTTGGGACGGATTTCACCGATCAGGTGACTGCCGCGCGGGATCAGGACCCGTGTTCCGTCGAACCCGCGTGTATCGCCTGTCGTAATGGCGCGCACGGCCCCGCCCACGCTGGAATCGACGGGAGTCTCGATCGCCGCCGGAATGAGCGCGCCCTGAGGCACCAGCATGGCGCGGTTGCGCATGACGACGGCGCGCGCCGGCAGATCCTCCGGCGGCGCCCCCTCGGCCGGCGCCGAGGCTGGTGGGAGGTCGATCGTCATGACCGGCTCGGATAGCCGCGGTTCGGGAGCGGCCGCCATCGGCGGCGGCGTGGGCTGGTTGACGTACTGAACGACCGGCGGCGGCGGCGGACCCTGGATGTAGCGCACTTCGGGGGGCGGAGGGGGCACCGGCGGCGTGGGCGGCGGCGGCGGTGGAATATCCAGCGGCGCGATATTTGGCGGAAGGGCTGTGGTGGGAGCGGCGCGCGTCTTGGCCGGCTTGGGCGCACCAAGATGCGCCTGGGCGAGCCAGATCACGCCCCCACCCGCCAGGCAAAGGGCGATGGCGACGACAACCGGTGAAGGCCCCGTTTGCGGCAAGACCACTCGGGGACCGGGGGAGTCAGGGTTGGACGGGCCGTCGCCGGTCATTTCTGCCCCTTGTCGAGGACCCGTGTCGCCGTTGCCTTCTGCTTCCCAAGCCGGAAGACGAAATGGTCGGCGACCAGGTCGATGACGTATTTGCCGTCGCGCATGGCGCCGTTGATCAGAACCTCCGCCCCCTGGTCGTTGATCATGAAGATAGCCGGGATCTGGCTGGCCTCGCGCCATTCCACGAAGGTCGCCAAGCCATTGTCGTACATGGACGCCGGCCGGATCGATCCGGCTCCGGTGAAGCGGAAGCGCGCTTTCGGCGAGGCCTGAGGGACCGGCTGGTCGAGGCTCACCGGATAGACGAATCTCAGCGATATCGCCGTGGCGGCGTCCGGTACAGGAATGGCGGTCAGGTCGAAATTATATTCGCGCGTGTCAGTGACGACGGTGAGGTTCGTGTTGGTCGCGCCCTGCATGGGCTTGATGAAGAGGTGGTCGGCCCGATGATTGGCCACTGCCTGCCAGACCGCGCTGTTCCCCAGGGCGACGTTTTCAATGCGTTCGTCCGAAGAGAATTCGACGGTCAAGGCATAGCCCAGCGCCACGCGGAGCGTGACGACTTCGTCTGGATCGAAATCGATCGTCTGTATCCGCGGGTCCTTCAGGCCCGGCTTGGGCGCGACCGACGCGCCGGCCGGCAAGGCGGCGCCGGCTGGCAAAGCGGCGATCAGGGCGAGGAGATGGCGGCGTGTGGTCACGGTTCCCTCATATTCGCCAGGGGAGCACGCTACCCACCGACAGCGCCGCCTTGCGGGGGCGCTGTCGGGGTCTCGGACATATCCATCGGGCTGATCGGCGTGGCGGGAGCTGCCGGCGTTGGTTGCGGCGAAGGCGCGGTCTCGTCGCTGCGATGATACCGGGTCACCTGGAAGCCCAGCGGGTTGATCAGCCGATCCTCGGCGCGCAACGGCCCGTCGGAAAACTGATAGGTGATCACCGCGACATAATAATTGACCGCCCCCGCCGAGGCGCCTTCGTCCTTTCTGGTCGTGGTGAAGCGCACCAAAGCCGTCCGCGGGCCGAGGTCCGAGACCGACTCGATATTGACCGCGACCAGCGCCGAACGCGGATAGAGCCGCAGCGGGCTTTGCGGATTCTGCGCCGGCATCACCGCGGCGTATTCGCCACGCGCCGCGCCGCCAGACCACAGCATGACCCGATGGTAATCGGCGCTCAGGGTCGTGATGTCGAAGCCTTCCCTGGCCACGACATACTGGGCCAGCATCGACCGGGTCAGGGCCGTGTCGGCGCGCAAGGTCTGGCTGCCGTCCTTGTTCAGCACCTGGACAAATCCGGTCTGCCGGTCGACCAGGACCGGCACCACGCTCGTCGATTTCAACGGCGCCAGGCTGGCCAGGGCGAACGCCTCGACCACAGCGACCAGCACCGCCGCGCCGGCGATGATCCATGTGAGGTCGCGCGTGCGCCGCGCGCCATCGGCCTCGCTTTGAGCCCAGCTCAAAGCCTCCGCGTAATAGGATTTCTTGTCTGTTTTCATGAAATCAGATCCCGCCTGGCCGCACCCGTCGACGCCCGCAAGTGTCCGGGCCGTCGCAAGCCCGGGCTGGCGGCGTCCGATGACCCTGTGGTCGTCCCCGAGGCCGCGCCAGCACTTGAAACGCCGACGACCTCACGGCCGCCATTCTGACGCTGTTCCGAGACGACGGCCGACGCTCCGACGGCGTCGATGACGCGCTGGGCGCGCGACGCCGAGGAGGCGAATCGAACCTCGGGGGCGGACCATGACGATCGCGCCGCCGGCGATGGCTCGGTCACCGACGGCGCCGTCACGGGCGCGCTCACGCGTCGAGCCAGGGCGAAACGCAGCAATCCGCCGGCCGCGAGGACGGAGATCAAGGTTATGGCCAGGCCAGCCGCCATGAAGAACAGTCCGACCAGCAAAGGATCGCCGGCGTCGGCGGGCGCCGGCGACAGGCGCTCCAGGTCCTGGGCGAAGAACGACAGCTCCAACGCCGTACTTACCGCATAGCCCGTCTGAGCCAGGAACAGCGCAACCAGCGCCCGCAGCCATCCGACGAAAAGGCCGGCCGACAGATCGAACGAGGCGGCGGCGATGAACAGCGGACCGACGGCCAGGACGATCGCCAGAGTCAGCCGCGCGGCCAGACTGAACCCGACGCACGAGAGCATGAACACGGCGCCGCCTAGATCCACGCTCGGACCGACAGGCGAGGGCGCCGGCGTCGGAGTCGATGGTTTGGCGGACGGGTCGCCGCCGGCCGTCGGCGGCGCCGGTGCGGGGGGGGGGTGCACCGGCGTCCGCCCGGCCAGGGATGTCAGGGTCTCGGCCGCGGCATGGCTGGCCTGGGTCAGCGAGGACGCCCGCAGTCCCGTAGGAGCCAACGCCATGGCGGCCAGTTCCGTCGGCCCCTGGGTGGCGACGGTGTAGACCAGCGCGGAATAGGCGCTGAACGTCGTCGCCACGGCGATCACGAACCCCAGCCGCAGCACGGCATAGATCAGGTCGGCCATGTCGAGGTGACGGTGCAGGATCAGCCGATAGCCGACGCCGACGACGGTGAGCACCATCAGCGCGGAGACGAGCGCCGTCGGCAGGCCATGCCACAGGCCGCCCTGGAACGCCGCCAGATCGATCTGCCGCGACTGGCACTCAACATAAACCGCCAGGCGCTCGACAACCCCGGCGCTGTCGGCGACGACAGGACAGGCCCCGCTCACCTCAGTCTCTCCAGGAAGGGCGGCATCCAGTCGCTCGGATCGTCGCCGACGGCGGCGCGCACCTCGTCCAGCAGCCGTATGGCGCTCTCGCGGCCGGACAGGACCTGCAGCAATTCCGCCTCGCCGGTCAGGTCCAGGCGCGCCACCACGCTCTCGCGCCCATGCTTGATCAGGAAGCAATGCGCGTGATCGGGCAGGGACCGGATCAGGTCGAACTCGTGCTGGGTCAGTCCGAAGCCGTCGACATAATCCACTGCCTGGGCGCGTGCGTTGGGTAGAAAGATATGCGTGGCGGCCTGCTCCACGATCGCCGAGGATATGCGGCTGGCCAGCGCGTCCTGGGCGCTCTGGGTGACGAAACCCACCAGGCCGTTACGCTTGCGGATCGTCTTTTCCCAGTCGCGAATGCGGGCCACGAAGATATCGTCGTCGAGCGCCTTCCAGCCCTCATCCACGACGATGATCGCCGGCGATCCGTCGAGGCGCTCCTCGACGCGATGGAACAGGTACATCATGGCCGGGGTCCGCGTCGCCGGCGCGTCCAGCAATTGGGTCATGTCGAAGCCGACGACCGCCGCGTCGAGGCCGACCTGGTCCTCAGCGTTGTCGAACAGCCAGGCATGCTCTCCATTGGCGAACCAGGGACGCAGCCGGGCATAGAGGTCGGCGGCGTTGGGCCGTTCGGCGCCACGCAGCAGGTCCGCGAAGGCGCCCAGGCGACGCAGGCTGGCCGGCGCCGCGAAATTGGCCTCGACCGCCGCCTCGATCACCGCCAAGTCCTCGGCGCTTGGCGCGGTGTCCGCTGAAACTAGGCGCGACACCCAATCAATCAGGAAACGGCGATTGATCGGCGTGGCCTCGAGCGCCAGCGGATTCAGCCCCGAGGGCTCGCCGGGCCGCAGGGTGCGATAGCGGCCGCCGACGGCCCGGATGAATATCTCCGAGCCGCGGTCCTTGTCGAAGAAGACCAGCCGCGGCCGGAACTTCAGCGCCTGGGCCAGCAGGAAGTTCAACACCACCGTCTTGCCCGAGCCGGACGGGCCGATGACGCTGAAATTGCCGAGGTCGCCGTGGTGGAAGTTGAAGAAATAGGGCCCCGCGGCCGTCGTTTCCAGGACGGTGACCGCCTCACCCCAGTAACCGCGCGGCTCGCCGATGGCGAAATTGTGGAACGAGGCGAAGCTGGCGAAGTTGCGTCCGGCGATGAGCGCGCGCCGGGTGATGAAGCGCATATTGCCGGGGAACTGCGCCCAGAAGGCGGGTTCGAGCGCCAGGTCTTCGCGCACGCCGACGATGCCGAGATCCGCCAGCACCGCCTGGGCGTCGGCCAGGCCTTGAGCGACCTCGCGCTCGTCAGCGGCGCTCAGCATGAGGCTCATGTGATGTTCGCCGAAGACCGCGCGCCCGGCGGCCACGTCGTCGCTGGCCACGGCCAGCTCGTTGCGCAGCGTGACCGCTTCGTCGTCGCTGGCGCGCATGCGGCGCAACGCTAGGCCGACGCGGCGCAGGGCGGGATCGCGGTCGACGAAGGCGAAGCTTTGGGTCAGCACGAATTCGGCGGGCAGCCGCAGCAATTCATCGACCATGCCCGGACGCGACGTTCCCGGATAATCCTTGATCGACAGGATGCCGAAATAGCGGCGGTCTTGCTCCGCATAGGGAGCCAACTCGCCTGTGTTGCGCCCGAAGCTGAGGCGGCGGGCCGGCACGTGCGAAGCCAGGTCGCCCTCTGGCAGCAGTCGCGTCTGATTGAAGCCGTTGTAGATTTGCGCCAGGAATTCCAGGATTCCGGAATAGTGCTTGTCGCCCCGCGTGTAGACGCCGACGGCGCGCGGCCGGTAGGCCGCCAGCGACGCCATCAGGATCTCGCGGGCCTCGTTCAGATCGCGCAGGCCCTCGCGCAGCTCGGCGTCAGCGCGGCCGGCGTCGGCGGACGCGCCTTCGATGAGACGCTGGACCAGGCCCTTGCTCCCCTGGGTCGGCCGCCGCAGGAGCGTGACATAGATGTCGTTGACGTAGAGGGCCTTGGCGTCCAGCCGCCTGCGCCACCGTTCGTTCAGGGTACGGCTGAACGCGTCCTCATAACCCGCCTCGAGCGCCGGTTCGACGCGGCGGCGGACGATATGGTGATAGAGCGCGAAGCGCGAGGCGCTGAGGGCCTTGAGCGCGGCGTCCCTCAGGTCTTTGCGGTAATTGAGTTCACTGGTGTCCGCGGTCTCGAACAAAAGCCCCTTCAGAACGATGGTCTGCATGAGGAGCTTGTCTTGCAGCATCACCGTGTGATCATCGACGTGCGCGAGATACGGTAGGCGCTCGCCGCCCCGGGTTTCTTTTTCGTGTGCTGCTCTGGTCATGGACTGTAGGAATTACACCCCCACAAAGACCTGTTCCTGACCTGAGGGCAACGTGAACTGGTGACGATCCAGATATCGAAGATGCGCGGGTCGTACAGGTGGGCGACCCAGCCCGCCGCGTGGATGACCAGCGCCGCGACGATGACCCAGAACGCCTTGAAGATCAGGAACAGTTCCGTCGTGATGATGACGTTCGCGATCAGAAAACTGTAGGTGACGCCCAGGAACATCTGGGGCTTGGTCAGGGCTACGAAAAGACGGTCGCGGTCGAGCATGTCCATGCTTCAGAAGCCGCCGCTGGCCGCCGTCTGGATCCCGGCGACGATGCTGGTCGCGCCGAAGAGGATGAAGCAGCCCAGGATGACCGCCGCGCCGTGGCGCCAGTTCAACCGTCCCGTCAGCATCATGTAGCCGATGAAGGCCACGGCGATCACCGCGACGACGGTCGCGGTCGTGCCCAGCAAAGTCCCCTGGATCCAGTGCAGCGCGCCGACGATGGCGCCGGATCCCGCGGGGTCAGCATAGGCCTGGGCATGGGCCGGCAAGGCGATCAGGGTCAACACTGGAGACGCCGCCCGCATTGCGCCTGACACGTATCGTATGGCTTTCACGGCTCGTAAGCCCCTTTTAGTTCTGTCCACAAAGTCCGTCCGCCGCCTAGACCGCCTCATTGTCCGGCTTTTGTCCATGGCGGGATAAAAATGGCATTTTCGCGTAGCATCTGCACGCGGCCTTCAGTCATCCCCCAAGCCCCGTCTGCGCGGCCGCAGCCGGCCGCGCAGACGGAGTGGGATCGCCCAAGGCCGGCGGCCTTGGGTCAGGGTCAGTTGGGAGACGTGCCCACGATGATCCCGCGGCCTGAGTTGGTGGCGGCGTAGACCGTACCGAAGGTCTTCGGGTCGCCCGTCAGCATGCGGAAGCCGCCGTATTGATGCTGAGCGTCGTCGATCTTCGACCAGCTGCTCCCGCCGTTGACCGAGCGGTATACGCCCACGACGCCGTTGAGGGTCGCGCTGATGTAGACGGCCGGGTAGGACTGACCGGAGGCTGCCTTGCCGAAGCCCATGGCCTGCACGCTGGTGGGCCCCGAAAGCGTGGTCCAGGTTCCCGTACCGCAGGTGGTGTTGTGCACCAGGCCGCTATAGCCGTACAGCCAGACGTCGCAGGACTTGCCGAACGGCGTGGTCAGGGTGTGCCACGCGATCGGCGTGACCGGCTGGGTCCAGCTGACGCCCTTGTTGGTGCTGATGTAGACCTTCCCGTTCGTGCGATCGTAGGCATAGAAGTTGTTCACGTTCGCGCCGTCGGCCACCACGGCGATACCCGCCGGCAACGATGTCGAACTCCAGCTGTAGGTGCTGTTGGTCGAGACAGCCGGCACGACACCGCCACTGGGCGCCCAGACGATGGCGCTGCCGTCGGCGTTGATGGCTATGTTGCCGCCGCTGTCGGCCGTGACGCCGGCCGGATTGCTGGTGAAGGGAGACCAGCTGTAGCCGCCGTTATACGAGATGCCGCCGGCGCCGCTGCCGCGCTCGCCGACGCGCACCAAGATGCTCGGCGTGCTCTTGGCCCAGTCGAGAGAGTTGGTGTTGCCGCAGGTGGGATTCGAGTGCGCCGCGGCGGGGGCCTGAGTCAGGCTGGAGTGGAAGAAGCCGCACACGTCGCCCAACCCGCTGACCAGCGGAACCGAACCGCCCCACGAGAAGACGCCCGGAGACGCCAGGCTGAGTGGGACGGTTTCTTCCACGCCGTTCTGGTCCAGCGCGAAATTGACGGTCTGGCCGTTGGCCGACGCCGTCAGGTTCTGGGTCGACATGATGCCGCCGCCCCAGGTGACGAAGGCGTGGTTGGTGTTGAACGGATCGAGGACCACGCCGCTCCAGTTGCCGATATAGCCGCGGGTCCCGTTCCAGGGCGCCGCGGTGAGGTTGACGTTGACGTTGGCGGTGGCGTCGACCCAGTTCGTGCCGCCGTTGGTCGTGCGGAACAGGGCTTCGCCATGGCCGTCATAGCGGTTGACGGTCATGACCGCGACAGTGCCGGAATGCGCCGGATCGACCGACAGGCCGGAGAAGCCGTAGTCGGCGAACCAGCCGGCCAGCTGCTGGCTGTCGTTCGGGGGCGTGATGTTGGTCCAGTTGCTGCCGGTGACGCTATACTTCCACACCTGGCCATGCTCCAGGCCGCTCGGCCCGCCGCCGCTCGTCCCGGAAGCTGCCCGCGAATAGGTGATGTAGAGGTTGCCGTCAGGACCGATCTGACCGACCTGCGGCATCAGGCCCGTCGGGGCGCCCGAAACCAGCGACCAGGTATTGCCGCCGTCGGTGCTGCGGTAAAGTGTGGCGCCGTTGGTGGCCGCGGCCGGCGTGCTGACACCGGCGAAGATGGTCTTCGTGTTCTGGCCCGACGAAGCCGACGGCTTGTACATGGTGACGAAGCTGACACCCGCGCCGGTGTCATTATTGGACATGGCCGGGAAGCCGGTGACCTTCGACCAGTGCAACCCGCTGTCCGTGCTCTTCCACAGGCCGTTGGACGACGCCCAGGCCGAGGTGTTGGCCGTGCCGTAGAACAGCACCGAACCCAGGTTCGGATCGACCACCAGGCGCGAGCCGACATTGCGGCCGGGCTCATTGCCGTTGACCTCGAAGGTCAGCGGCACGATGGTGAAGCTGGCGCCCTGGTTGTTCGAGATCAGCACGGCGCCGCAGCAGTTGGTTTGCCAGTCGTGGCCGCCGCCGGCGACCATATAGAGCTTCTGGGTGTTGTTGGGGTCGATGGCGATCGCTTCGACGGGGTCGTATGCGGCCTGGCTCGGCGTCAACCCATCGAGCAGCGGCACCCAGGTGCTGTTCGAGGAATTGTAGCGATAGGCGCCGCCAACGTCGGTGCGGGCGTAGAAAAGGTTCTGCTGTCCCGGATGGGCGATAATTTCGGGAACATAGCCGCCGCCGCCGATTTTCACGGTCTGCCAGCTGTAGCTCTGGGCGCTGGCGGGCGCGACCGAGGTCGATGCGACCACAGAGACCGCAAGCGCACCAATGGCCAGTCCCTTCAAAAGGACATGACGCAACGTCTTCCGCATGGATTTCCTCCCGTGCTTCCTACCAAGTTCTATTTCTTGAGCCCAAGGCGAGCGCCCACGACGCCGCGGACGGATCCGCAGTCGGCATTTCTCACAAGGGGTGGGTCTAATTCTTCTGAACTGAATAATAGTACATGCAAATCTTCATTGGCAAACCTGTTTTCATATACGCAACCGCCAAGCGCCTCTGGCAGGAGCGTCAACGATAGGAAGTCGCCGCCTCGACAGAGCGGGCCAGAGCGGTTCGGCATGCGGGGCGAACCATCCAGGGGCCCAGCTTGACAATCGGGGGCGGATCCTGCGGCAGCAGCACTAGCCTCCGGTTGATAGACAGCGGAGTGGCGGCCATGACGTGCCCCCCAAAACTCCTCCAGAAATAACTAGAGTTCGCCCGATCTGAGGACGGACGAATGAAGCGATCACGGTTCACGGAAGAGCAGATCATCGGGATTCTGCGCGAGCAGGAGGCGGGCGCGCCGGTGGCGGGACCTGTGCCGCAAGCACGGGCTTAGCTCGCCGACCTTCGTGGGTTGGCGCTACATCGCCCCAAGCAAGCTTCAGCAGAACGGTTACAACGAGAGCTTCAACGGCCGGCTGCGCGACGAGCTGCTGAACGAGACCCTGTTCCGCTCGCTGACCCACGCCCGCGCGGAGCTGGAGGCCTGGAGGCGCGACTACAACGAGCGCCGCCCACACTCGGGCCTCGGCTGGATGACGCCAAGGGACTACGCCAGCACCTTCTACGGACAGGCCGGCCGGCACGCTGCGCAGGCTGATAGCTCCGCGCACCGGCCTATTGCCACCCAACTCGACCAAGGCTCAAATCAACCTAGGACTCTCGTTTTGGCTGGATGAGAAATGGGGGTCACGTCAGCGTCAGCCAGGAATGGCGACCTATCCCTTTGCATTCAGCGTCCCCTTTCGCGCCCTTCCTCTGAACGTCGGCTGAAGAGCAGGGGGCCCACCGAACGTATGGTTCCTGGAGCCAGTCCAATGTCGGCCCTGGCGCAGCGCCGCCGCGGAAGCCGCCATCGGCTATGGCCGCGATGCGGTGAGCAGACCTAGCCTACGCCTGCCACCGGCGAGCTGACGCTTGCAGATTCTAAGACGGGTTGAAGCCCACCCTAGCGATGCAGCGTCGGCGCGATGAACCTCGCTCATTGCGCCGCCCTTTGGCCTCCGCTCAGCGTGCCTGGCATCCCGTCGCTGCACCGACAGCCATGGCGGCGGCGAGCAACGGGTTCCATGATCAGGAGGCTTGGCTTAGCCGGCCAGCGAATGCATGAACTCAAGCTTGGCCACCGGCTCGAGCGGGCCGGCGGCCTTGAGCAGTTTGAAGGCGTCGTCGGCCGCCTCGATCGTGTAGTCGATGTCCGCGTCCGTCATGGCCGTGGTGACGAACATGTTGTGCCAGGGGTGGAAATAGACGCCGCGCTTGAGCAGGGCGTTGTTCCAGAAGTAGCCCTTGGCCCCGGTCGGGTCGTCGTCGACCATGATCAGCGGCAGCTGCGCAGGGCCGGTCTGGCGCAGGCCAAAGCCGTGGCGGCCGGCGACCTCGTCCAGGCCCGTGCGCAGGCGTTCCCCCAGAGCAATAGTGCGTTCCAGATAATCGGTCTCGCGGATCAGCTTCAGCGTCGCCAGCGAGGCGGCCATCGGCGCGGCCGAGAACCAATACGAGCCGGTGGCGTAGATGGTGGCCGCTGCGAAGCGGGCGATGTCGGCGCCCAGCAGGGCCGAGATCGGATGGCCGTTGGCGATGGCCTTGCCCCAGGTCGACAGGTCCGGCTTCACCCCGACCAGCGACCAGCTGCAGTCGCGAGCCAGGCGGAAGCCGGCGCGGACGTCGTCTACGATCAGCAGGGCGCCGTGCTCGTCGCAGAGTTCGCGGGCGCGGCGGGCATAGTCCGGGTTCGGAAGCTTCTGGTCGACGAAGGTGTCGTGCTTGATCGGCGAGGCGAAGATCGCAGCTAGATCAGAACCGGCCTCGCGCACGGCGGCCTCCAGGCTCTCGACGTCGTTGTATTCGTAGAACACCTGGTTGGCGCGATCGGCGGGGGTGACGCCGTTCTTCAGCGGCGTGCACCAAGGCTGCGCGCCGTGATAGGCTCCCTTGGCCAGGACGATGGTCTTCTTCTGGGTGAAGTTGCGGGCGATCATCATCGCCATGGTCGTGGCATCGGTGCCGTTCTTGCAGAACATCGCCCAGTCGGCGTGGCTGACCTGGGCGGTCAGGGCCTCGGCCAGCTCGACCATGGCCTGGCCGGGGCCGGTCATGGTGTCGCCGCGCTTCATGCGCTCGACATAGGCCTGGTCGATCGCGGCGTGACCGTAGCCGAACAGGTTGGGCCCATAGCCGCACAGGAAGTCGACATAGCGGTTGCCGTCGACGTCCCACAGATAGGCTCCCTCCGCCCGGTCAAAGAACTGCGGATAGTCGTCGGGCAGCAGCATGACCGACTGGTGACCATACATGCCGTTGGGGATCACGGCCATGGCGCGTTCGCGCAACGCGGTGTCCTTGCTGTTCGTCCAGGTCATGTTTGGGGGCTCCGCAATAAGATAGTTTTGACTATCATAATGACTGAGGCATAGTGTCTGTCAACGCATAGGGAGAGGACGGCATGAAGACCGGCTTGGCGTGCATCGGACTTACGACCCTGGACGTGGTGGCGCGGGCGATCGACGCCTTGCCGGAAGGTGAGGGAACAACCCTGATCGAAGGGATCGCCTGCGCGCCGGCCGGGACAGCGGCGGGGACGGCCTTGGTGGCCGCCAAGCTGGGCATGCCGGTCAAGCTGGCTTCGGCGGTGGGCGACGACCTGATCGGCCGGTTTATTCGCATGGCGCTGGACGAGGCCGGGGTCGACCTGACGGCGCTGGAGACTCTGCCGGGCCTGCCCAGCTCCACGACGGTCCTGGCGGTGGACTCAGCCGGGCGACGGCCGAACTTTCACGCGCTGGGCGCAGGCATATTGGCCCAGGTAACGCCGGAGGCGCTGGCGGCGGCGCGGTCGGTGGGCTTCTTCCACTATGCCGGGATCGGCGGGCCGCGGCTGGACGGCGGGCCGGGCGCCGGGATTGTCCAGGCGGCGCGCGAGGCGGGGGCGATCGTGACCTGCGACCTGATCTCGCCCCAGGCCACGGCGCTGGATGAGCTGAAGCGGCTGCTGCCCTTCGTCGATTATTTCATGCCGAGCGCGGCCGAGGCGCTGTTCCTGACGGGGCGGGAGGACCTGTTCGCCGCGGCCGACGTCTTCCGGGAGTTGGGCGCCGGCGGCTGCATCATCAAGAACGGAAGCCGAGGTTCGGTCGTCGTGCTGGACGGCGTGCGGACGACCCTGCCGGCCTATCTGATCAAGCCCGTCGATACGACCAGCTGCGGCGACTCCTATTGCGCCGGCTTCATCGCCGCGTTGGACCGGGGCTGGGCGCCGCTGGAGGCCGTCCGCTTCGCCACCGCCACGGCGGCGCTGGTGGCGCAAGGCCTGGCCACCCTGGGCAAGCTGGAAAGTTTCGAGGCTACGGAGACGGCCATGTGCCAGATGACTTTGAGGGAGACCGCGTGATGGGCGCAACAAATGAAGGCGCGCTGCGCCAACGCATGGCCGAGGTGATGAAGGCCATGGACGACAAGGGGCTCAATCGCGGCACGTCGGGTAACGTCTCGGCCCGCTGCGGAGAGGCCATGCTGGTGTCGCCCAGTGGCGTGCCCGCCTCGCACCTGGCGGCCGAACACATGGTGCTGATTCAGCCGGACGGCTCGATGGCGCCAGGATCGCTGAAGCCCTCGAGCGAGTGGCGGATGCACCAGGGCATCCTCGACCGGCGGCCCGACGTCGGGGCGGTGGTGCACTGCCATTCGCGTTACGCCACGACCCTGGCGGTGGCCAACAAACCGATCCCGGCCATGCACTACATGGTCGCGGTCGGCGGCGGCGCCAGCGTGCCGGTCGCGCCCTACGCCACTTTCGGTTCGATGGAGCTGGCGGCGACCGTGGTCGACGCCCTGGACGGGCGCTACGCGGCCCTGATGGCCAATCACGGCCAGATCGTCGCCGCGCCCAATCTCGACTATGGCCTGGCCATCGCCGAAGAGATCGAGGAGCAGGCGGCGATCTATTGGGGAACCTTGGCGATCGGCGGGCCGACGCTCCTGGCCGACGAGGAGATGAACACCATCCTCCAGCGCTTCAAATCCTACGGGCAAAGGCGCTAGCAGCGTTAGAATATCCCCGGGGGACCGACAGGCGATCCCCCGGACCTCGCCCTAGTAGTGATAGCGCAGGAAGACGCCCAGGCTGCGGGGGCGGTTCATGCTGAGCAGATCCTCGCCCAGGCTGTCGATGTTGGAGATCGCCACGACATAGGTCTTGTCGAACAGATTGCGGGCGAAGGCGCCGGCCTCGACCTTCCGATCAGGCGAGCGCCAGCTGACTTGAGCCCCGGCGATCCACACCGCGTCCTGCGACAGGCGCGGGGCGTTGGAATTGTCGAAATAGACCTTGGACGAATAGTTCGCATCGACATTGGCCACGATCGACGAGCCGTTGGCCAGCGGGGCGACCCAGGTCGCGGCGGTGTTGAAGGTCACCTTCGGCGACTGCGGCAGCCAGTTGCCGGTGTAGTCCTGGCCCTCGCTGAAATAGTCGCCGTACTTGGCGTGCAGCAGCGAGACGCCGGCGGTGAGGGTCAGGGGCTGGATCGGCCGGGCGGTGATTTCGGCCTCGCCGCCGTAGACCTTGGAGTTGGCGGCGTTGTCCAGGACCAGCACGGTCAGGCCGTTGCGCAGCGCCTGGGCGAAGACCTGCTGGTTCTTGTAATCGTAATAGAAGCCCGACACGTTCAGCCGCACGTGTCGATCGAAGAACTCGGACTTCATACCGACCTCGTAGGCGTCGAGGGTCTCGTTGGCGTAGGGCTCGACCTCCTCGGGCGTCGTGGCCAGGCCGCCGAAGAAGCCGCCGCTCTTATAGCCGCGATTGTAGGTGGCGTAGACGTTGGTGTCGTCATCGACCGCATAGCGCAGACCCAGGCGCCCCGAGAACGCCGAGAAGGTCTTCTTCTGGTCCGAGGTCAGAAGGACGATCAGCCCGTCCTCGATCTGGCTCTTGTAGTTCATGTGCTTGTCGTCGGCCGACCAGCGCAGGCCGACCGTGCCGGTCAGCTTGTCGGTGAGCTTGTAGTCGGCCTGGCCGAAGACCGCGTAGCCCTTGGTCTTCTGGGTGTAGGGCCAGCCGAACACCGCGACGCTGTTCTCGGGGCTGAGGCCCGTGGGATTGTCGGGCGTGACGAACAGCGGGCGCAGGTCGCGCAGGGTGTCCTGGTGGGTGTTGTCCTGGACGGTTTCGTCCATGAAGTAGCCGCCGATCACCCAGTTCAGGCGGCCCGACGGGTTGTCGGACTGCAGGCGCAGCTCCTGGGTGAACTGATGCTGGCGAGAGCGGTAGTTGATCTCCAGCATCTGCAGCGGGCTGGCGTCGGTGTTCTCCAGGTCGTTGCGGTGGGCCCACTGCCAGGCGGTGACCGAGATCAGAGACATGCCGCCAAGCTTCCAGGTCGCCTGGCTGGAGGCGCCGAACAGGTCGACCTTATCCTTGCCCTCCAGATTGGCGTCGATGGCGCGCGGGTTCTTGTCGGTGTCGGCGTAGCCCATCAGGTCCATGCAGGCCCCGCTGGCGTAGGCGTTGGGCGCGCAGAAGCCGTCAGGGCCGGTCGCGGCGGCCGTCGCCGGGAAGAGGGCGCGATGCTGCGGGGCGGTGGCGTCGCCGCGGTTCACGTAACGATTGACCTGGGCCAGCAGCTCGAAATCGTCGGTCGGCGTGTAGAGCAGCGACAGGCGCCCGGCCCAATGGTCGGCGGCGTTGACGTCGTGCCCGGTCACCCGGTTGTAGGTGTAGCCGTCGTCCTGGACCCACTGGCCGGCGGCGCGGAAGGCCAGCTTGTCGGCGACCAACGGACCGCCCACGGCCGCCTCGGCCGTGACGGCGTTGAAGGTGGCGTATTCCAGCGAGGCGTCGGCTGTGAAGCTCTGCGTCGGCCGCTTGGTGGTGATGTTGATCGCGCCGCCGTTGGTGTTGCGGCCATACAGCGTGCCCTGCGGGCCGCGCAGCACCTCGACCTGGGCCAAGTCGTAGAAGCCGGCCATCTGGGCCAGGGGCGAGCCGATATAGACGCCGTCGATATAGACGCCGACACCGCTGGAGGCGTTGGGGTTGAAATCGCTGAGGCCCACGCCGCGGATGTAGATCTTGGGGTTGGCGGCGGCGTCGGCGGCGCTGATCCGCATGCCGGGCGCCAGGTTGTTCAGGGCTAGGACATTGTCGACGCCTCGCGCGGCCAGGGCGTCGGCGGTCAGGGCGGTGACCGAAACGGGCACGTCCTGCAGGTTCTCCGCGCGCTTCTGGGCGGTGACCACGATCTCGGCGATCGCCGTGTCGTCCTTGGCGAGCGTCGTCTGAGCATTGGCGGCGCCTGCGGAAAGCGCCAGCGCGGCGCATCCTACGAAGAATTTCGCCTTCATGATTCACTCCCCTGAATCCGATGCTGCGACCGGTCGGCCACATTACGATAATAAAAACTATCCCAATGCAAGGGAGAGAGGCGCAAGTTGCGGAAGGCTGGGTATGGTCTCCGAACGAGACGGCGCCTGGTTTGAAGGCTGAAGTGACAAAAAACCGTCCGCTATCGAGACGGGCGGAACCCCGGAGACGGGGTGCGGCGACTAGCTCTGAAGAAGAAGGTGAGGCGCTCGAAAGCGACGCGAACGGCCATCGCCGCTCACGTCACAGATCGCGGGTTGCCGGCTTGTCCTGTTCAGGGCCTGGATTTGACCGCCGCCGCCAGGATCACGCAGAGGGCCGAGATGACGAAGAGGCCCGCGCCGCAAGCGGTGACCGGGCTGAGGTTGGCGTCGGTCGCCAGCAGGCCGGTGATCATCGGGCCCGCGCTGCCGCCCAAAAGCTGCGCCCCGGCCAGAAGCATCGCCGATCGGCGCGTAGGGTCAACGGCGATCAATAAGGGCAGGAACAGCGGCAGGCTCGAGGTCCAGAGGAACCCGAACAGCAGAATGGCGGCCACGAACAGCACATGGTTGGCGGTCACGGCCATGACCGCCAGGCAGGCGATATAGGCGGCGCAGATCAGGGGGAGGGCGATCACGGGACGCGCGCGGGGGCCACACCAGGTGATGAAGGCCGCCGCGACGATCTGCATGGCCAGCGAGCCAGCGATGGCAAGTGAGATCGTTCCGGAGGCGATGCCGTGCTGGGTGGCGATTTGCTCAACGAACACCCAGACCCCGACGATGCCGGCCATCAGGAAGAAGGCGCCGCCAAGGCCCAGTAGGCCCGGCCGGCTGAGACGCGCGTGACCTTCCTCCGGCGCGGGCAGGTCGGCGAGGGTGCGGGGGATTCCGAAGAGGAAGGCCAGGCAAAGCGTTCCGGCGAGCGCCAGCAGCGCAAAGCCGGAATTGGCGCCCAACACCGGCGCGCCCAGTGGAATGAGAGCGGCGAGCAGAGCCTGGGTCAGGGCCTGGGCGCCGGAGAAGATGCCGGAAAGGCGCAAGGCCGCACGGCTGCGACCGATGACGCCGGCGGCGATCCACACCAGCGCGCCCCCGGCCGCGCCCGACAGGCCACGCAACGTGACGATGCCCAGGCCCGAGGCTTCCATGCAGGCCAGGTTGCTGGCCACCAGGACAACGATGCCGCCGGCGCCCCAACTGACCAGGTTTCGGTGCGGGACCAGCGCGCCCATCGCACCCGAAACAATGCCGAGCGTGAGCATCTCGATCATGGCCGCCAGGCCGAGCAGTTGGACATCCAGTCGACCGGCGGTGGCGAGCGCGCCCAGGATCAGCGGTTGCACGCCGAGCATCAACAAGGCCAGGCAACCCAAGGCCAGGGCCGAGGTCTGAGTCGCCTTGAGATCGGAGGCGGTCCGGGGCGGCTCTGACATCAATATCGCATCCATTGGCTGGCGGCCCCCTGCCGTGGAGGGCGACAAGACGCGCCCTTCGTCCCTGCTGCTTGTCTTGCGCGCCCATCCTCGCGGACTCTGCGGGCTTGGTGGGCCCGATAGGACGATCGCGGCATTCAAGCTAGTATTTGCTACTGCTGCACAATCGTGAGACTCTGGCAAGCCGCTGTTCTTCGACAAGCGCGACGACCTGGCGGCCGCCCTGCGTTTGGGCGCTGGCGCATGGAAACAGGATTTTCGGGCCGGCGATGTTGGGGCCGGTTCGTTCGCCGATGAAGCGAGGCAAGCGACGCCGGCGCCTGGGGCGCATCGCCTTCTGACTTCCAGAAGGGCGGATTGAGGGTTATGCGCTGGAAAGACAATGATTGTGGAGCCGAGATGGCCAAGCAGAGCCCTGAATTAGCCGCGACGCCTGACCTTGAAACGAAATCGACCCCTTCACGCCGCAAGGGCAAGACCACGTTCGAGGCCATCTTGGCGACAACGGGCGAGTTGCTGGCCGAGGTCGGGTTCGAGCGCCTCAACACCAATCTCGTCTGCGAGCGCGCTGGCATCACCCCGCCGGCGCTCTACCGGTATTTCCCCAATAAATACGCCCTCCTGGCCGAACTGGCGCGCCGGCTGATGGATGCGCAGGACGAGGTGTTCTTCGCCTGGCTGGACCGCGGCGACGCGGCCGCCCGCACGCTCGATGAGGCGGTCGGCAAGGGGATCGAGCTTCGAACCGAACTTGTGCGCGTCACCCGAAACCAGCCCGGCGGGATGTCAATCCTGCGCGCCATTCGATCGGTTCCGGCCCTCCGGCAGGTGCGGATCGAGTCTCGCGACCGCGTCATCGCGCGCCAGACGGAGGTGCTGCGCGAACTCTTCCCCCGCGTCGACGAGCGCCAGCTGCAGTCGGCCGTGCGACTCTCCGAAGAGGTGGGCTACGGTGTCATCGAGATGATCCTGGAGGACCCGAGCCTGGACGAGGAGCGGGTCATCGCCGAATCCGCCTGGATGAATGCGCTATACTACCAGCACCTAAGCCCGCGTTAGCCGAGACGTCATCGCAGGCTCCGTCGGGCGTTGCACACAAAAGTGTTGCCCAATAATATAGTAAAAACTATCTATAATGCTGGCCGCGCACTTGGCGGGCGAGGTCGTGTCGGCGACCAGCAGGCAAGGGGGGTATCGGCGCACCGCTCGCGATCCGCCCCGGCGGGGAGCGCGGCGAGACGATGTCACAAGATGCGGTCGTGATCCTGGGCGCTGGCCACGCGGGCGGCTCTGTCGCCGCGTTCCTTCGCCAATACGGGCACGAAGGGCCGATCACCCTGGTCGGGGACGAGCCGATCGCGCCGTATCGGAGGCCGCCACATGGAATCGACTTCAAAGTCGGAGCAAGAGCTGCGGCCCTGGACCGCGTGGCCCAAACCGCAGCGAACATACATACTCTTCTGATAATATATCTTAGGCGCTTATTCGGTGTAGCGGCCGGATGAGAATGTTAGGGCCAGGCACTCGCGCGTGCAGTTGTCGATCACCGTCAGGATCCGGAAGCGGCGGCCGTCGGTCATCTGGTCGGACACGAAGTCCAGGCTCCAGCGCTGGTTCGGCGCCAGCGGAACCTCCAGGGGCCGCAGCGTGCCGACCGCCCGCTTGCGTCCGCCGCGCCGGCGCACGGTCAGCTTCTCCTCGCGATAGAGCCGCTGGACCCGCTTCTTGTTGACCGCGTGACCCTCGCGCCTGAGCAGCACGTGCAGCCGGCGATAGCCGAACCGGCGGCGTTCCTGGGCCAGGGTCTTCAGCCGATCGCGCAGGACGCCGTCGTCGGG
>NZ_FORN01000082.1 GCF_900114015.1 Caulobacter sp. UNC279MFTsu5.1
ATGGGTTGTCCGAATCTGCGCCCCGTTTCGCGCTTGTTCTCAGACAAAGAGCGAACTTGGCGCCTGCACATGATGCGGACCCGCTCAACGTCCGCTGTCGGGTCTGGGCCTAAGGGCGATGATCCACCCTTCTCAGACATTGTAAGAGCCTGCTTGTGGGGGATACGCACGGGACCCGACACCGATCCGCCCTGGTTGGCGTTGGGCGTCCGGTCGGGCGCCATGCTGAACCGACACAAGCTGTCGGTCGCCATTTAGGGTCACGTCCATTGCCAACCTTACGCGAGGATCGCGCTTCCACTAAGCTTGGCCACTTGTGCAACTGAGACGAGGACAATCAGATGGACATTGCTGCTGGATTGTCCGCCGCAACGGCTGCGCTAACGACTGTGAAGCAGCTGGCTGAGATCGACAAAGCGCTTTCGATCGGTGAGCTGAAATTGAAAGTGGCTTCGCTCTACTCCGACCTTGCAGACGTTCGCATGGCTTTAAGCGATGCAAAGGAAGCACTGGCCGAAAAAGATAAGCGCATAGTGGAACTAGAAGCTGGAAAATCCAAAGCTCCAGGTAAGAGTTGTCCATCTTGCGGCGTGTTAGACTATCGGATCGTCACAACTGCCCCACACCCTGAATTCGGCGTTCTCGGCGGAAAAAATGTGACGAGAGCGTGCGGCTCGTGCGGCTTCTCCGATACCGACCTAGAGGTACCCAAATAACGCGATCAGCGACGCGGCGTGCCCCTTTCCTATTCGCTTCGTATCAAGCGGGCCTTCGCGACTCTAATTTTCTTTGGAACGCCGAGTCCGGCTTTTGTGGCGAATTGGTCGGACGGAAGTCGGGCGAGCGCCGCCTTTGGACGCAGGGGGAAGCTTACCCGGCGCTTTCGCCACTGGCGTGGGTAGCGCCCATTCATCAAGGTCGAGATATTCCCGAGCCGGCTCGACCTGCAATCCGCGCATGTACGTTTTTACCAGCCGCTTATTAGGGGCATCGAACGTAATGCCGCCCAACAAACAAGCTTCAGCCACATGGGGCTGCTCAGTGACGATCTTCATGTAAGTCGTCTTGACCAAACGGATTACGTAGCGCCGCAGGAAGGCAAACTCCGAATTCCGTTCCCCTTTAGGGTTTTCGTGAACGCCAAGGACGTTGAGCAATAATCCGATAATGCGGATCGATTTGAAATCTCCATACCTGCGCACATTCTTGAGTTCATGAATGATTAGACGCGTGAAACGTGCACGGATGATCTTCCAAGTCTCCGATCGGTGCGTAAATTCGTTGAGGCCGCTCCAGAAGATATTATGGTGGATCGCCCAAGCCGTATCAGTGGGCTCTTTGACCGCGGCGGCATGGGTGAGGATCTCAAGCAGAGCATCGCATAGCTCATCGGTCAGATCGCGCTGATGGTACTTGCGATGCCCAGTAAGCACATGGCGCCGGGTCGGCCGGTTCGGGCTCTCGTCAATCTGCCCGACGATCTCATCGATTACCGACATCGCAGAGTCTAGCTTGTCAGACTCCTCGCGCCACTGACGCCACTCTGTAATTCCATCAATGCGATAGAGCGTACCGGTCGAATTGACGATGTGCTCAATCGCGCGGTTTATCGCCCGGGAACTGTGGTGGAAACGCTGGACTTTTAGATAGTCGGCGGTCGTTGTGGTGATCGCGCGTCCATAGGCTTCCCACTCCCGCGCGGTTAGACCGTCTGTGTCGCGATAGTGGAGGTCGATGGCGGACGCCATTGCTGTCGAAGAGTTTTCGACAAGGTCATAACAACCGTACATAGCCCGAGTGAACGGCTGCATTTGTCCTAGCAAGCCGGAAATACCGTACCGATCCTCATGGTATAGACCGGAGTCGTGGTTCTTAATCGCCTCAATGGTGATGTTCTGCGCGAACCCGCCTAACGGAGCGAAGTAGACCTCTTGCCTCGCCGCCTCGTCCATCAACGCCATGGCCGTGCCGGGTGAAGAAGCGATGAGTTGGCGGCAGAAACGTCGATTGGCGATCAGTCGCAGCAGGTCAAAAGCGTACTTCGTCTCTTCCGGGATTTCCTTAGGGGCCTGGCCCGGAGGCGGAGGCTCAGCCGCCTTACAAGCCGCGACAATCGCCGCAGACGAACGACGAATCTCAAGAGCGATAGCGGGCGAGACCCCCTCGCCACCAAGGGCAAGCCCTCGATATACCGCCTCCGTAAATTTCCGCGCGTTGAAGCGTCCAAAACGTGGCGGACGCGCAAAGGCGAACATCAACCACAGCAGCACTGCCAGAAATAGAAAGCCGCCCAGGATGGCTTGGATCGCTACTTTCGGCACGGCCCATGGCAACGAATACCACCCAAGCGCAAACCAAAGGTCGTTGAGCAAGGAGGCTCCGCCGACCAGAATAATAGCCGCTAGTGTGAGGCCGCCCAAGGGAATGGGCGCAACCGCGATCCTGAAACGATAGAGGGGGTCGGATTGAGTGAAGACGAGGGCAAGGAGCGCTAATCCAGTTAGAAAGTCGGGGAACCCGAACAGGCTTTCCCCTGATCCCACAGGTGCCCGAGTGAGGCAGACGTTGGCGATGACCAAACAGGCTGACGCCATGCGCAAAATCCTCACAGCCTTCCAAGGGGAAAGGAGATGAACCTAAGCCATCAGTTAGTGTCAGGCGAGACTTCGAGCATCGGCTATCGGACATGAGCGACATTCTATCAGATCCGCCGCGTACTTGACCCGGTGCTTGTCCGGTTTCCACCCCGCGCGGACGGTCAGAACGTCCGCTTCTCGGCGGTGTTGGCGCTCCCCATCGCGGGTCGGGTGCTTCCCTAAGCCGACACAAGCTCTCTGTGGCGATCTAGCCGTTGGGATCGCGCTCGGCGCGATTACGCCCTTGCACGCCAAGGTGTCCGGGAGATGTTCTCTGACCGACTATGACACCGTAGAGGGGGGCTCGACAGGCCAGGTTGGCCGCTCCATGGGAATGTTCATCAGGAGATTATGGGCGAAAGCCAAGCGCTCGCCGATCATCTGCCTCAGCGTCTGATTTTCTTCGTCCGTCGCCGTGCGGTCTCCGATTTCTTCCGCAGCGGCATCGATGAAGAGTCGAGCAGAGCCGACGGTCACCCAAGGCGACGGTGCTGATTTGTAAGAGCCGTGTTTCGCGCGAATTTAGGGCCGGAATAATGGCGCTAATCACGCCGTCGTAGAAGCTGGGCTGCACGATCCCCCGGTTGGTCTCGGTGCCTAAGAACATGTCGCGGCCCAGCGGATAGCCACCGATCAGCACCCGATCACCGACGCCCACGTCTTGAGACCGGCCCCAACGCACTACCGGCGCATCATAGGGATGGGTCTTGGTGGCCACTGCCGGACAGATCAGTATTCCGACATCGATGTTGGGATTCCCGGCGTCGTGACGCGGATCGATGAAGTTGAGCTTGGTGATGATCCGTCGGCGTATGCTCACCACGTCGCCATTTTCCAATTGCGAACGCGTTTCGATGTAGGCGTTGCCACCTTTGACATCGAGCGCCTGGCAAACATGCCAGCAGGTTAGAAGCTTGCCCCGACCGGCCTGAAAGGCGGTGCCTACGACGTTCATTAGGTGGGTTTCGTGCTCAGCAGTTCCGGCGCGCACGGTCGTCAGCGCCTCGCTAATCGGTGGAGCAACGTCGAAACTACCGACGGGAATGATTGACCGCGCCAGTTCGGAGATACGCGTCTTGCGGCCGAAAGAACTCCAGGGGATGAGGTTGAACGCCTCCTTCGCTGTCGGCATCTCGCACATCTCTCCAGGAACTGGTGCAGACTGTAGAACCAAAGCTTCACCGCTGACCAGCTTGGCGTTAGGTTAGTGAATCTTGCTACCCCAGCGGTAGCTTGTAGGGCGAGGGATGCCATTGAAGAAGCTCGTCTTCATCGCCGCATGCATACTAGCCGCGACCACTTCGGCCGTTGCCGCCCCACAGAAAACAAGGCCCACCCCCAAACCTGCTGTGGCGAAGCCGCGAGCGGGTCCCGCTCCGGCTCCGAAGCCGCACGTTATCCCCGAGACAGGAACGCTGACGAACGGCGACCTGGTTGCAATCGCTAAACTCGCCGCCAAAGGTTCCGCCGATCAGTTCAGCGACGATCCGTCTCGGAAGTATCTCGGTCGCGATTTCATCGCCGTTTTTGGCAATGATGAGCTCCGTTCGAGCTATGATAAAGAAACCAAGACGCTCACGATCAGCACGAGTGAATACAGCAAGGGATGGGAACTCGACGGAGAGCGTAAATATAGCGAGTACACTGGCCAAAATTCCTATGGTGCCAAGGCCACGATCACCAAAATCGAGGGCAAAATTTACGGCGTCGAGATACCTGGCAAGCAATTTTCAAGGAAGCCCTTCAAATTTTTAACACAGCTGGACGGTGAGGCGGCTCGCACCCTGAGCAAAGCTGTTCTTTTGCGAATTTCAGGCACTATCAGAGAGGCGACCGGGGTCTACGCTGACAAGGGTTCGATCGTTAGCAAGCCCGCAATCCTGCATGACGCCACGATCTCAGAGCCAACAGACACATTCGTCATGCAATATTTCATTGCCGCCGATATTACGAAAGTTGAATTCATAGACCCGCGAAGTGGTGAAGTGATTTACACAACCACCGACATCGACAAATACAACTGATGGGTCCGTTCGATGTAACTAAAGAACTGATTGCATCTATTGGAGATGAGCCTTTACGGACGCTTCTCCGCAAACTTCTAGAAGCTGAAGCCGTCCAACGTGGGATAGCGCTATCAGGCATCGCAGCGGGCGGGAACCAGACCGCAGGCGACAGCGGAATCGATGCATCGATCGTATGGACGGGGCCGCCCAAACCCGCGCATTGGTTGCCGCGTCGGCGCATCGTATTCCAATGCAAGGCGGAGGTTATGGCAGCCGCTGCGCTCACGAAGGAAATGCGCCCCAAAGGCAAGGTTCGACCTCTCTTTGCGGAACTCGCCAAGCAGAACGGCGCCTATATCGTCTTCTCGACCGACGACGTCGCGAACACGGGCTATCAAAAGCGTCTAGCGGCAATGACCGAAGCGCTCGCCGACGTACCGAATGGCGAGCGCGTCCATTTGGATTTCCTGGGTGCAGATCGGATTGCACGCTGGGTCAATCAGCATCCCGGGATCACGCTCGACGTTCTCGAAGCGGCAGGGCGATCGGTGCGCGGCTGGCGGCCCTACGGCGGCTGGTCAACCGCCAACCAGGAAACGACGGCCTATTTGCACGACGAGAGTTCGCGCGCTCGGGTTGGCGGCAACGCCGTAGAGATCATTGCCGCCATCACCGCAATGCGCCGGGAACTTAGCGTTGCCGGCGGCGCTGTGCGCCTGGTTGGAATCTCCGGGATGGGCAAGACGCGGTTGGCCGAGGCGCTGTTCGACAGGGCGTTAGATCCTGCGACGGCGATTGCGCCGAGCCGAGCAATCTACGGCGATTCAGGCACGGAGCTTGGCGTGGGTTCCGCCCTACTGGCGGAGCAACTGGTCGCCAGTGGCGTCGAAGCTGTGATCGTCGTCGATAACTGCACCGCCCGTCTGCACAGCCAGCTCGCCGAAATTGTGGGGCGCGCTGGCAGTCGTTCGAGTCTCCTTACTATTGACTATGATGTCGGTGACGATCAACCGAGCAACACCTTGGTCGTTTCACTCGGCGACAACAGCGATGACGTACTTGCGGCTTTACTCGAAAAGCGCCGCCCGAAGCTCTCGGTTGCTGATCGCCGCCATGTAGCTGAATTCGCTGGCGGCAACGCCCGCGTCGCCCTCAAGATCGCGGAAGGCGCCGAGGACGGAGTCAGTCTTGCCAGCCTCAACGACACCGAATTGCTCGGCCGATTGTTTCAATCGGGGCGTCAGGATCAGGATGCTCATGCACGGCGCTGTGCCGAGGCCGCATCGCTCGTCTACGCCTTCTACATGGAGCGCGGCGACCAGAGCGACATTGAGTATCCCATTTTGGCGGGTGTCGCCGGCGTGTCGATCGAAGAGTTCTACCGACAAATCGCCATCTTCCTCGATTGGGGTATCGTCCAGCAGCGTGGCCCGCAGCGTGCGGTCATGCCCCCGCCGATCGCCAATATGCTCGCTGCCGAGGCCCTGCGTCGGCTCGAACCATGTGCGTTAATCGCAACATTCGACACTGGTCCGCCCCGCCTATTCGCATCCTTCGCCCGACGGCTCGGCTTCCTCCATCATATTCCGCAGGCCGTAACGCTTGCCGAAGCGCTCCTCGCCGATGGACAAAGGCTAGGTCAGCCGCATGATCTCGCAAATGCCGACCTAACTGCATTCCTCAACCTGGCGCCGGCAGCTCCGGAGGCTGCGCTCGCCGCAATCGAGCGCACGCTCGCTGGCCCTCAGCGTGGCGCCTTCCTTTCTCCTGATCGCTCCGATCGTCGCGAATTTGCGGAGCTACTTGTCCATCTGGCGTATGGGGTGGACCTGTTTGCGCGGGCGATGAATGTGCTTCTTGCGTTCGTCGTCGCTGAGCCGGCTGACGCCGGCAACAATTCAGTGCGCACGCATTTCTTGGAACGGTTTTGGATCGTCCTGTCGTTCACACTTGCCGATTTGCCGATGCGGGCTGCTTTCATTGATCGACTTGTCGATGATGATGACGAGCGCGTCCGCAGTGTGGGCCTTGATGCGCTGAATCACATGGTGGAGACGGGACACTTTAGTTCGTCTCTGGGCGATCGTTTCGGTACCCGCCCACGCAGCCGGGAATGGCGGCCCCGCGGCATTGAGCAGACGCAGTGGTTCAGGTCCGGATTGGATCGTCTCATTCGAGTGGCTTGCAGCAATGCGGCGGGGGCCAACATCGCGCGGAGGATTGTTGCCAACCATACCCGAGAACTCGTGAATTCTGGTTACGCCGATCTCGCGCTCGACGCTGTGCAGAAGATCAGCGACGGTCGATATTGGGATGCAGGCTGGAACGCCGTTTCTGAGGCGCTGAGCTTCGATCGCACCGGTTTTGACACTAATCTTCGCGCGCAAATGCTGGCGCTGGAAACAAAGCTTCGTCCTTCAAAGCCTGAGGAGCTTTTCGAAGCCTTCGTTCTCGGTGAGCCGTGGCGCCATTGGCATCCGAGAGGACGGGAAAAGCACCCGGTCCGAAATGTCGCCAAACTCGCGCAGGCCCTCGGGAAGTGCTTGATCCGTCGGGGACTGGTGACCGATGGCCAGATCGAACTCGCACTTGGAGTAGAAGGCCAGACCAGCGTCTACGACTTCGGGGAGGGTTTGGCGAAAGCGGCGAAAGACATTCCCGCCGAATGGAATCGGTTGCTGTCGGCCTATCGCGCAAAAGCGGGCGGCTCGCGCAACCCGACACTACTCGCCGGCTTCCTGAAGGGCGCGGCACGCCGCGATACTGCCTGGGTTGACGATCAACTCGATGCGATGGTCGAAGACATCGATTTGCGCGCAGACATCGTTTTTCTGCATCCCAGCATGGCGCTCGGGAGTCAGGCGATGCGTCGATTCTCGCACGCGCTTTCCGCTGGCGTCGTGCCGGCACCGAGCTTTCAAGGGCTCATGTATGGGGGCGTGACGAAATCGATCCCGGCGCCGGATCTCAGCGATTTCCTTGCGCAACTCTACGAAGCAGAGAATGGGGCTCTCTCGGCGCTCAAGGTGCTCCATATGCGGATCTTTGGCGACCGGAGCGACAAACGTGAAATTGCGCCGGAGTTGGTCGTGCTCGGCCGCGCCTTCGTGTCCAATCCGCGTACCTATGAAGAGGCTCATGCGCGTGAAGACTATGGAATAGCTTCAATCGCAAAGCTTGCGCTGCTGGGCGACGGGGGGGCTGACACCGCTGTTGCAATCTGCAGAGCCATGCGGGGTGGCGGTCGTTCCAATCGCCAGCATGTGCGCGAATTCGATAAAGTCTGCGCGCTCGTCAGAGAGCAGTATCTGCGCGTCGTACTAGACGAGATCGTCATCCATCCGGAGGCTGGTGACAGTCTCATAGGGCATTTTTTTGGTAGTTCAGCGCGTGATGATGACGACCGGCAACAGAATGTCGTCGCTATCGATGCTTCGGTAGCACTCCAATGGGTCGGCGAAGATTCATTGGTCCGCGCGCCGCGTCTCGCGTCCTTCATACCCTATAGCGTGTCGAACGCAGACACGGGCGCTCTTGAGTGGGTGCCCTTGGCGCGCGCCTTGATCGATACAGCTTCCGATCCGATCGCCGTGCTCAATGCGTTCGAACGGCGGTTTTGGTCAGGCTCAAGCAGCGGCTCCTTTTCTAGCCGGTTTGTCCGGCGTAAGCCGCTTTTGGCCATCCTCGCGGACCATGATAATCGATCGATCCGGAACTGGGTACGACAGGCGCAACAGCGGCTCGATGACGACATTCGGCGCTGGGATGCGCACGACCGTGGCCAAGAGAGCCGATTTGAATAGGTATCGGCCGCCTAACGAGCGGCTGCTCCGGGCGGGATAGGCGACGGCAAGATTGAAGCGTCCGGGGCCAGCGCCCCCTCACGCGATTGTCTGCACACTGGAATTTCCAAGACCAACAGCGGCTGGCTTGGTCTCGCCGCGAGGCCGGAACCTTTCTTTTTCTACGCCACAGTTGTCCCTAGCCCCGGCCACGCTTGCCGCTTGAGGCCATGAGCGCAAGCTGACGCCATGGACGACCACCTCTTGGATTTCGAGATCCGGCCGGGCCGCATCCGCAGCGACGGACGGCAGGCCGTAGGGCGCGGAAAGCGTCTCTCGCGCCTCGTCGCCAAGCCTGCGCGGACGGGCTCGCGATCGAGCGGCCATGGCCCGACTAGGCGGTCAGGCTCACCCGGCCGATGCTCGCGGATCGGCCGAGGCCAGGACGCTGCCAACGCGATGAGGTTTCGTAGGCTGGGCGCGGGCTATCGCCGGGTCGTGATCAAGACTCGGATGGCGGCTTTGAAGCTCGGGAGCCAGGCGGCCGGCGCGCATCTGCGCTACCTCGTGCGCGATGGCGTCACCCGCGATGGTCGGCCCGCCAGCCTCTATGACCGCGACGGCGAAAGCGTTGACGGCGCGGCCTTCACCGCGAGGGGCGCCGGCGACCGCCGCCAGTTCCGCTTCATCGTCGCCCCCGAGGATGGCGCGGACCTCTCCGACATGCGCGCATTCACCCGCGACCTCATGAGCCAGATGGAGCGCGACCTCGGCACCAAGCTCGATTGGGTGGCGGTCGATCACTTCAACACCGGCCACCCGCACAGCCATGTCGTGGTCCGGGGCAAGGATGCGTTCGGCAAGGACCTGATCATCGCCCAGGACTATCTCACCCATGGCCTTCGCCATCGCGCCCAGGAACTGGCGACTTTGGAGCTTGGGCTGCAAACCGAGCAGGAGATCGCCAGAAAGCGCCAGGCCGAGATCACCGCCGAGCGCTTCACGGACATCGACCGCGGCCTCGTCGCCGACATGACCGCAGAGCGCACCATCGACATGCGGCCGGCGGCCGGTCAGGTCCGCGCCGATCGCGACGCGACCTTGCGCCAAGGTCGGCTGAAGACTCTTGAGCGCATGGACCTCGCCGAGCAGGTTTCCCCCGGTGTCTGGCGGCTCTCCGAAGATCTGGAGCCGACCTTGCGGGGCCTTGGCGAGCGCGGCGACATCATCCGCGCTATGAGCCGGGCCGTCAGCCGGCGCGGTCGAGAGGCCAATCCCGAGACTTTCGTCGTCGACCCGGCCGGCGAGCCTTCAACCCCCAAGGCCGGGCGGGTGATCGACAAGCGCCTGACCGACGAGTTGGGCGATCGGGTCGGCTTGGTGGTCGATGGGATCGACGGCCGGGTCCGGCATGTCGAGGTCGATGGCGATACCGCCGCCGAGATCCGCATCGGCGCCGTTGTCGAAACCGGCACCGCGCCCGCCAGCCGCCCGGCGGACAGAACCATCGCCGCCCTCGCCGAGGATGGCGTCTATCGCCCCAGCGATCACCGGCAACGGCTGGTCAGCGGTGAGATGAAGCTGCCGCCCGGCGCCAACGCCGACGATCTCGTCGAGGCCCACGTCCGCCGGCTGGAGGCGCTACGGCGGGCCGGCGTGGTGGAGCGCTGGAGCCAGGACGCCTGGAGCATTCCCAAGGACTTCGCGACGCGCGCCGAGGCCTTCGAGCAGGGCCGGCGGTCGCAGGTGCGTCTGTTGTCGGCCTTCGACCTGGAGAGCCAGATCCGCAGCGACGGCGCCACCTGGCTCGATCGCCACCTTGTCGGCGGCGGGCGCCTTGAGACCGCGCCGCAGGGCTTTGGCGGTGAGGTCGAGCGCGCCCTTGATCGACGACGGGAGACCCTGCTGCGCCAAGGCCACGCCACGCGCGGCGCCGATGGCGCTTGGCGCGCCAGGTCGGGCTTGCTGGCGACGCTGGAGCGCCAGGAGGTCAGTCGTCGGGGTGAAGCCATGGCCAAGGGCGGAAGTCTACCGTTCCGAATGCCCGAGCCGGGCAAGGCCGTGCGCGGCAAGCTGGTCGATAGCGTGCAGCTGGCGTCGGGCAAGTTCGCGGTGATCGAGGGGCACATGGACTTCGCGCTGGTGCCGTGGCGGCCGGTGATGGAGCGCTATCGGGGCCGGGAGATCGCCGGGACGGTGGAGATTGGCGGGACTATTTCCTGGCAGCTCAGACGCGGCCGGGGCCTCGGGATCTAACGTCCGCCGGTCTCGTCGGCGTCGAACCCATGCTCACCCGGCTCGAACCCCTGATCAGAGAGCGACGCGCCGCTGGTGAGGCGCCGGTTCAGGGCTTGGATGAAGGCGCCATAGCGCTTCTGGCCCAGCGCCCGCGTCGCCGCCTCGTCAGCGGCCGAGACGACCGGCGTGGCGCCAAGCCAGGTGCGGATGAAGATCGCCAAGGCCTCGTTGCCGACCTGGGCTTCGCGCTCCACGCGCTCCATGTGCTTGTTCATTCGGTCCAAGCGGCGCAGCAACGCCGCCTCCGTGCGCTCGGCGCCGTCCGGCGACATGAACGAGGCCAGGGCCGCGCGGACGATCTCCGACTTGGGCCGGCGGGTGCGGATCGCCAGTTGATCGAGCGCCTTGGCCAGATCGGCCGGCAGGTAGACCTTGGTCTCAACCTTCATGCGGCGCTCCCGTCGGCAAGACCCAAGCGCTTGCGCGACAGCCAGGCGCGATGACGGGCGCGGCTGTAGGGCGATGGCGGTTCGGCGACAGCGATCCGGCCGCCGACATGGCGCCAGTGATCGGGACAGACGCGCTCGGGGTTGATGCCCAGCGCATCGACGGCGTCAATGGCTTCCAGGCCGGCGCGGGCCTTCACCCAGGTCTTTAGGTCGAGGAGGATTTCGGCGCCGGGGGTGACGAAGGGAACGTGGCCGAAGGGCTCGCCCGGTTCGATCGCGCGAAGGACCCAGAGGCGCGAGAGGGTCGTACCGTAGTCGCCGGCTTCCCACTGGACGAGGGCGAAGACGGCACCGGGGGCGAAGGTGACGGTGCGGCGGCGGCGGTCGTTGACGGTCTCGCCGATAGGCCGGCCGAAGCGGACCCAGCGCTGGAGGCGGTCCTTGAGCCAGATCAGTTCAACGGTTGTCGCTGGAGGTTCTGCATGAGGCATGGCGGCGGCTCCTGGCCGCCATTCCGCCGGTTAGGCCGCGAGGTCCGCAATCCCCCGCGCACGCCTGGCGTAGAAAGACAGGCTCTGGCGAAGAAAAGGAAAGAAAGGGAGACGTCCGAATTTCCGCGACGGCTCGGCAGCAGACCTTCCCAACTTCAGAGAGGGGTGGGAAACGGACGTTAGCTATCCGTGCTATTCCCCTCGTCGTTGTCAGCTTCGCGCTGCGCGGCGGTAAGCTCGGACATGAGTTGATCGGCATCGACGGGCTCGCCGTCTACCGTAGCGGTCACGTTTCCACTGGCGTCTATCGCAATGACGGCTGGCTTGGGGCGTTCCGGCTCTGTGGGCGGCTTGCTCATCCGCCAACCATGCGCCACGGCACCGCGATGCGGAAGCCCCCAAGCGGGCATTCCCAACGACTAGGGTCGAAAATGGGAATTGACGCTTGCGCCGGAAGCGGACCCTTGACGTCACCGCCTGGGAGCAGACCTTCCGAC
>NZ_FORN01000071.1 GCF_900114015.1 Caulobacter sp. UNC279MFTsu5.1
GAGGGCTTGTTTCATCCCGGTCGACGTTTCCCCTCGGACGGGCAGGATCAAAGTCGCCCGGAAGGGGCCGTCGGCGACTCCGACAGATCCTGGAACAGGCCGGTTTGAACCTCCCGGCCCCGTCGACCCGCCTGTCCCGCCATCGTTCCCGCCGAACCTTGGGACCTTCTGAGCCCCGCCGCCCGCCAGGAGCCGATCGCCAGGCCCAGGCGGCCCCGCTCGGTTCCATCTCCATCGCCGCTTCGGGTCGGTACCAAGCGCCCTCCCCCGCGACGGAGACGGCTATGATTGTGCACGCGGTCTGACCGCTGGCGGATCGGTGACGCTGATTATTTCTCAGGACGTTGAAAGGCTTGGGGTTTTGCGCGCGGACGACGGGGATAGACGCGGCTGGATCCCCGCTGTCGCCTCCGAGCCCCTCCGGCAAACCCCTGGACGGCTCGGGGGACACGCACTCACCTCGACCGCTCCGCGATCTGGCCGACGTTCCGTCGTGAGTGCGCGTCCCCGGCTTCGCGCGGACCGCAACGGCGAAGCCGCGGCGTGCCCGGTGCGAGGCTGGCCCGGGTCGGGGCGGGCGCCTGGAACGGGCCTGGGGTTCGTTCCAATTTCCGGGCGTTCTTCTCCCAAGCGGGTTAATCGAACACCAGAACGCGCTTGCCAGCTTCTGGGCGTGCGGCGGTCTCCTCCAGGGCTTCGCGGAAGTTTTCCAGGCGGTGCCGGCCCGCGATGGGCACGACCGTGGCGGGATCGGCCAATTCGTCGAGGACGCCCTTCAGATAGTCGGCGTCCCCGGCGGCCGGCGGTTCGAAGAAGTAGCGATAGACGTAGGAACGGATCTCCTGCAGGTCCATCAGCACCTTCAGCGCCGAGGCCTTGAAGGGCCGGAGATCATAAGCGCCGACGATCACCGCCCGACCGCGGAAGGCCAGGACCTCCAGCAGCTGGGTTAGAGCCTCGCCGCCGACGGCGTCGACGACGCCGTTGAGTCCCGCCCCGCCCGTGACGGCGTGCACGGCCTCGGCCAGCGAACCCTGGAGGTCGGAAAGCGCAATCACCGCTTCGGCGCCCAGCGCCTCCAGGTCGCGGCCGCCGATCCGTCGGCGGACGACCGCCAACACCCGCACGCCGCGTCGGCGCGCCATCTGGATCAGGAGGCTGGAGACCAGCGAGTGGCCCGCCGTCACCGCCAGCCACTGGCCGGCCTGGACTTCGCTGGCGGTCAGCACGTCGCGAGCGGTGATCGCCGGCATCAGCTGGGTGGCGCGTTCGACCGGATAGCCGTCCGGCAGCGGGATCAGCGCCGCCGTGTCGATCGCCGCGTACTCGGCCCATACGCGGCCGGCGCTGAAGGCGACCAGGGTCCCCGGCGCCAGGTCGGCGCGGTCGCCGCCGGAGACCACGCGCCCCACGCCGTGGTTACCGACGACCTGGCCTGGCAACTGAGGCCGCTTGGCTTCGGGATAGAGGCCCTGGGTGAAAAAGAAGTCGCCCGGGTGGACCCCGGCGGCGACCATCCGCACCATCGTCTGACCGGGTCCGACGCGCGGCTTTGGAACCTCCCGCAGCTCCACGACGTCGAGGGGAGAGCCGATCTGATCCTGGACAAGCGCTTTCATGGGTTCAACTCCTCAATGCCTCGCGATGGCTGCGAGGCGCAGAGGAGATGCCGTCCGTGGGCTGGCGGGACAATCCATGCTCATGGAGCTCTGTTTTCCATGGTTGGGATAATTCCCGCCTTGCGGTCGGTGGCGCGGGCCTCGATCTGACTCTTCAAAGCGCGGGCGAGGAGCGATCGCATGCTGGGCTATGACGACGTGGCGATCTTTCTGCGGGTGGCGCGCGAGGGCAGTTTCGTGGCGGCCGCCAGAAGCCTGGGCCTGCCGACCAGCTCGGTCAGCCGCCGGGTGGCGGCCCTGGAAGAGCGGCTCAAGACCCAGCTGCTGCGCCGCACCACCCGCGCCGTTGGCCTTACCGACGACGGCCGCGCCTTCGCCGAGCGCTGCGCGGCGGCCATGGACGAGATCGAGGCCGCCACGCGCGGCCTGGATCTGTGCGGCTCCCGTCTCTCGGGACGGCTGACGGTCACCGCCCCATATCACGTGTGCAACGAAGAGTTCGCGCCCCAACTGCTGGACTTCGCCGCGGCCCACCCCGACCTGGTCATGGACCTGCGCCTGACCAATGGGGTTCCGGACCTTATCGAGGAGGGCGTCGATGTCGCCTTCCAACTGGCTCCGCTGCCGGACGGTCGTCATGTGGCCCGCAAGCTGTGGGCCGCGCCCTATGGCGTGTTCGCGAGCCGCGCGTTCTTGGAGCGCTGGCCGGAGGTCGCCCGCCTGGATCATCCCCGTCGTCTGGTCCGCCTGCCCGCCGTCGTCACGCCGCCGATCCACGGTTGGCGGTTCGTCCACGCGGGCGGCGAGACCTTCACCTTCATGCCCCGCGCGCTGGGCGCTTCGGTCGACGATCTGTCCCTCGGCGCCCTCGCCGCGCGGAGCGGCCTGGGCGTCAGCTATCTGCCCAGGGGGTTGGCCGGCCGCTTTCCTGAGTTGATCGAGCTGACGTTCGGCGATTGGCGGGTCGCCGATCGCGAGCTCTACGCCCTCTATCCGGCCGCCCGGCAGCTGTCGCCCAAGGTGCGGGCGGTGATCGACCATGCCCTGGCCGCCCGCGCGGCGCACGAGAAGACCGGCGCCTAGAGCATTTTCGAGCGAGCGGGACTCTGGAGCGGCGAAGGTTCGCCCGCGCCACCCCCAGGGACTCCCCAACGCCGCCCGCCCCTCTATAACAGCGGCGCTCAACAGGAGACCCGTCGATGGCCGCGTTCCAGACCCTGATCGTCGAGACCCCCGAGGCCGCGCCCGGCGTGACCCTGATCCGGCTGAACAGGCCCGAGGCGCTGAACGCCCTCAACACCGTCCTGCTGGCCGAGCTGGGCCAGGCCCTGGCGGCGGCCCAGGCCGACGAGGCGATCGGCTGCATCGTGATCACCGGCTCGGCCAAGGCCTTCGCGGCCGGGGCCGACATCAAGGAGATGTCCGACAAGTCGTACGCCCAGATGTTCAAGGACGACTTCTTCGCCGCCGGGGCCCGGGCCATCGAGGGGACCCGCAAGCCGATCATCGCCGCGGTGGCCGGCTACGCCCTGGGCGGCGGCTGCGAGCTGGCGATGATGTGCGACTTCATCCTGGCCGCCGACACGGCCAAGTTCGGCCAGCCGGAGATCAATCTCGGCGTCGCCCCCGGCATCGGCGGCACCCAGCGCCTGACGCGGCTGGTCGGCAAGTCCAAGGCCATGGACATGATCCTGACCGGCCGGATGATGGGGGCCGAGGAGGCCGAGCGCGCCGGCCTGGCGTCGCGGATCTTCCCGGCCGACACCCTGGTCGACGAGGCCCTGGCCGTGGCCGCCAAGATCGCCGCCCAGTCGCCGCTGGCCGCGGCGATGAACAAAGAGCTGGTCAACGCCGCCTACGAGACCACGCTCAGCACCGGCGTTCAGCTGGAACGGCGGCTGTTCCACTCGCTGTTCGCCTTCGACGACCAAAAGGAAGGCATGGCCGCCTTCGTCGAGAAGCGCAAACCGGCGTTCAAGGGGTCGTGAACGGCTGTTCGACCGCCCGCGCGAGATTCTGGGCCATCTGTGGATTGACCCACGGCGGCCGTTCCCGTATATCCGCGCGCTCTTGATTTCTCCTGCTTCGCGGCTGCCCGCGCGGCTGTCCGTTTGAAGGTCCAACTCATGGCCAATAATCCCGGCGCCAAGAAAGCGATCCGTAAGATCGCCCGTCGCACCGAAGTGAACACCGCTCGCCGCTCGCGCGTGCGCACCTTCCTGCGCAAGTTCGAAGACGCCCTGGCCGCCGGCGACAAGGCCGTCGCCAAGGCCGCGTTCATCGAAGCGCAATCGGAACTGATGCGCGCCGTCTCCAAGGGCGTCGTCCACCCCAACACCGGCTCGCGCAAGGTTTCGCGCCTGGCGGCCCGCCTGAAGAAGCTTGATCAGGCCGCGGCCTAATCCAGTTTCTCGCCGAACGCCGTTCGGCGAGCGAAATCAAAGACTTAGAGAAGCCGATCGAGGAAACTCGGTCGGCTTTTTCTATTGCCTTTTTTCAAAGTCAGGATTGTCCCCAGGACAATCCATGGGGTGAACATCGGGCCCGGAAATAGCATTCCCTTGGCGGGCGAGGACGTCTGTCGAGTCAACAGAAATATCCGCCGACGGACGCAAGTTTTCCGTTTGACCGGCGGGGGCCGCTGGCTAGTTTAAGCGTCTCAACGCTCTTCCAGTCCATGGAGATCACTGGCGGCGGCGGAACCCTTGCGTTCGCCGATCAAGCCCCTGTGTCTGCTGGGTAGCGAAGGGTTTTGCGGCACGGTCGTGCGCCATGGGGGGCGGCGATCGGGGATGACACGACATACGAGGCGGTGACCGATGACGACCAAAGGCGGGGTAGTGACCCAAGAGTTCTCGGCTGCGTTCTCGACGGTTGCCTGCGAGCCTGCGGGCGTCGTCTGGAACAAGGTGTGCGTGGTGCTGAAGCGCGAGCTGGGCGACGCGGCTTTCGGCTCGTGGATCGCGCCGGCTGCGCTGCGTGAAGGCCAGGCCGGCGACGTGGTGGTGGTGACTCCGACCGGGATCGCGCGCGACTGGATTCGCCGCAGCGCCTGGCGTCGCGTCAGCGAGCTGTGGGCCGCCAACGACCCCACCGCGCGCCGGCTGGACCTGAAGTCGCGCCTGGAGTTCGAGGCCGCCGGCGGCGCGACCGCCGCCGGCTTCGAAGCCAAGGCCGAGCCGATCGAGATCGTGCTGCCGGTGTCCAGCGACGTGCCCGGCCTGGCCCCCGCGGCCTCGGCCCACGGCGCCAAGCCGTCGCCGGTCCAGGGCCTGCAGGAACGCTTCACCTTCGACACCTTCGTGCCAGGTCCGGCCAACGAGTTCGCCCACGCCGTGGCGCGCCGGGTGGCCAGCTGGGCCGACGGCCACTTCAATCCTGTGCTGTTCCACGGCCCCTACGGCTTCGGCAAGACCCACCTGCTCAACGCCCTGGCCTGGGAGGCCATGCGCCAGGCCCCGACCAAGCGCGTGGTCTATCTGACCGCCGAGCGCTTTCTGTCGACCTTCGTGCGGGCGGTGATGGATCGCCAGACCGCGGCCTTCAAGGAAGAGCTGCGCGGCGCCGACCTGCTGATCATCGACGACGTGCACTTCATCGCCGGCAAGCAGTCGAGCCAGGAAGAGCTGTTCCACACCCTGACCGCCCTGGTCGAGGACGGCCGCCGGGTGGTGTTCTCCTCGGACCGCGCCCCGGCGGCGATGACCGAGATGGACGCCCGCCTGCGCTCGCACCTGTCGGCGGGCCTGGTCTGCGGCCTGGAGCCGGCCGACCGCGCCCTGCGCCTGGGCATCCTGGACCGCAAGCTGCAGGCCCTGTCGCGCCAGCACGGCTTCGAGCCGACGATGCGCGCCGAGGTGCTGAACTTCCTGGCCGACCGCTTCACCGACAGCGTCCGCGAGCTGGAAGGCGCGCTGAACACCCTGTCGGCCCGGGCCGGCGAAGGCGTCTCGCGCCTGACCCTGGACGAGGTTCAGGCGATCCTGCGGCCGCACCTGCGGGCCGGCGAGAAGCGCATCACCATCGACGACATCCAGAAGGCCACGTCCGAGCACTACGGCATGAAGCAGGCCGACCTGCTCAGCGAGCGCCGCAACCGCGCCATCGCCCGCCCGCGCCAGGCGGCCATGTGGCTGGCCAAGCAGCTGACCACCCGCTCGCTGCCCGACATCGGCCGGCGGTTCGGCGGCCGCGACCACACCACCGTCCTGCACGCCGTGCGCCGCATCGAGGCCCTGCGCGCCGAGGACCCGGCCCTGAGCCAGGACCTGGAGACCATCACGCGGAAGCTGCGCGGCTGAGGTTCAGTCTTCGCGGGTGACAAAAAGGGGCCGTCCCGATGGGGCCGCCCCTTTTTCGTGCGGTAAGCACTTGCCCCCTACTGGCCTTCGGCCGTCTTCCCCCATAGGGGGAAGAGCCTAAGCCTGAAGGCTCCGCCCCCTATGGGGGCGGACAGACGGCGAAGCCGTCAGGTGGGGGCAAGCGGCTTACACCCCCGCCGCCCGCCTCAGCGTGATGTTGATCCGCCCTCCCCCCGGGATCAGCCCCGACGAGCCCGGCAGGATGCGGTCCACCCCGTGGAAGGCCAGCCGCGACGGGCCCGACAGGCGGCAGACGTCGCCGGACGACAGCTTCAGCGACCGGGTCGGGTCCCTGCGCGCGGTCCCGCCGATCCGGAACACCGCGGTGTCGCCCAGCGAGATCGACAGCACCGGAAAGCGCGGATCGGCCTCGTCGCGGTCCTGGTGCAGGCCCATGCGGGCGTCGCCGCGATAGAGGTTGATCAGGGCGGAGTCCGGCGGGGTCTGCGGATCGCCCAGCGCCGTCCAGAGGTCGAGCAGGGCCTGGGGCATGGCTGGCCAGGGCCGGCCGGTGGCCGGATGGCGGTCGGCGTAGCGATAGCCGGCCCGGTCACTGGTCCAGCCCAGCGGGCCGAAACTGCTCATGGCCACGCTCATCGCCTTGCCATGGGCGGTCTCGTAGCGGGCGGGCGGCGCGATCGCGAACGCCGCCAGCGCCAGGCGCGCCAGATCGCCCTGGGCCTCGGAGTCCAGCAACCCCGGCCAGAGGTCGAAACCCGGCATGACGCTGATCGATCTAATCATTACGGAGATTTAATGCGCCAGACGCGTTCGGACAGTGTTGTTTCGCGCCCCGGGGGCACGTCTGCCGAACAAATTTTGCAATCCAGGGCCGTTCATGCGTCGACTTCTCTCTTCCGCGGCTGCCGCCGTGCTCGTCCTTGCTGCCGGATCGGCCCTGGCCGCGACCGCCGCTCCGGCCCCGGCGCCGACGAAGTCGGCGATCACCGCCGCCACCGTCACGACCCAGCTGCCGCGCGGCGTGGTCCCGACCCACTATGACCTGGCCTTCACGCCCGACGCCGACGCGCTGACCTTCACCGCCTCGGTGAGGATCGACATCGACGTCGCCGCCCCGACCAGGACCATCACCCTGCAGGCCGCCGACCTGACCTTCGCCAAGGCCGAGATCGCCGGCCCAGGCGGCGCCAAGGGAGGTGTCGCCAAGGTCAGCGTCGACGCCGAGGCCCAGACCGCCACCTTCACCTTCGACAAGCCGGTCGCCAAGGGCGCCCACGTCCTGGCCATCGACTACAGCGGCAAGATCTACAAGCAGGCCGCCGGCCTGTTCGCCCTGGACTACGACACCGACCAGGGCAAGAAGCGCGCGCTCTACACCCAGTTCGAGAACTCCGACGCCCGCCGCTTCATCCCCTCGTGGGACGAGCCGTTCTTCAAGGCCACCTACGACGTCCAGGTCACCGTCCCGACCGGCCAGATGGCCATCGGCAACATGCCGATCAGCAAGACGCAGGACCTCGGCGGCGGCAAGTCCAAGGTCACCTTCGCCACCTCGCCGAAGATGTCGACCTACCTGCTGTTCTTCGGCCTGGGCGACTTCGACCGCGCCACCGCCAAGGTTGGCGACGTCGAGATGGGCGTGATCACCAAGAAGGGCGACCTGGCCAAGGCCGACTTCGCCCTGAAGTCGTCGGGCCCGATCCTGCAGTGGTACAACGACTATTTCGGCGTCCCCTACCCGCTGCCGAAGCTGGATCACATCGCCGCCCCAGGCCAGAGCCAGTTCTTCAGCGCCATGGAGAACTGGGGCGCGATCTTCTACTTCGAATACGCGCTGCTGGAGGATCCGGCGATCTCCACCCAGGCCGACCGCCAGAACATCTACACCACCGTGGCCCACGAAATGGCCCACCAGTGGTTCGGCGACCTGGTCACCATGTCGTGGTGGGACGATCTGTGGCTGAACGAAGGCTTCGCTTCGTGGATGGAGGGCCGCGCCGCCGAGCGGTTCCACCCCGAATGGAACAGCCAACTGAGCGCGGTCGGCGGCCGCGAATACGCCATGGGGCTGGACTCGCTGTCGACCACCCACCCGGTGGTCCAGCATGTCGAGACGGTCGACCAGGCCAGCCAGGCCTTCGACGGCATCACCTACCAGAAGGGCGAGGCGGTCATCCGCATGCTCGAGGCCTATGTCGGCCACGAGGCCTGGCGCGACGGCGTGCGCCGCTACATCAAGGCCAACGCCCACGGCAGCACCCAGACCGACGACCTGTGGCGCGAGGTCGAGGCCGCCGCCGGCACGCCGATCACCGCCATCGCCCACGACTTCACCCTGCAGCCGGGCATTCCGCTGATCACCGTCGAGGCCGGGGCCTGCGCGGCCGGCAAGACGCCGGTCGCCCTGACCCAGGGCGAGTTCAGTCGCGACAAGCCGGGCAAGACCCCCCTGGCCTGGCGGGTGCCGGTCTCGGCCCAGGTCGCCGGCTCCAGCAGCGTGTCCAAGACCCTGGTCGAGGGCGGCAAGGGAAGCTTGAGCGTCGACGGTTGCGGCCCGGTGATCGTCAACGCCGGCCAAGCCGGCTATTTCCGCACCCTCTACGCGCCCAAGGCCTTCGCTGGCGTCACGGCCAGCTTCGCCAAGCTGCCGGCCATCGACCAGCTGGGCGTGATTTCCGACGCCTGGGCCCTGGGCCTGAACGGCCAGCAGGCGGTCACCGACGCCCTGGACCTGGCCGTGGCCGCCCCGGCCGACGCCGATCCCCAGGTCTGGGGCAAGATCGCCGGGATCCTGACCAATGTCGACGCCATGTACGACAGCGCGCCGGCCGACCGGGCCGCCTTCCGCAAGCTGGCGATCGCCCGCCTGTCGCCGGTGTTCCAGCAGGTGGGCTGGACCGCCAAGGCCGGGGAGCCGGCGCCGGTCGCCAACCTGCGCGCCACCCTGCTCGGCGCGCTCAGCACCCTGGGCGACCCCGCCGTGATCGCCGAGGCCAAGCGCCGTTACGCCGCCGACAAGACCGACCCGACCGCCGTGCCCGGCCCGCTGCGCAAGGCGATCCTGGCCTCGGTCGGCCGCAACGCCGACGCGGCCGCCTGGGACGCCCTGCGCGCCCAGGCCCAGCCCGAGAAGACCCCGCTGATCCGCGACGAGCTCTACAGCCAGCTGGCCGCGGCCCGGGATCCGGCCCTGGCAGCCAAGGCCCTGGACCTGGCCCTGACCGACGAGCCGGGCGAGACCCTGTCGGCCAACATGATCTCGACCGTCGCCAAGCTGCACCCCGACATGGCCTTCGACTTCGCCGTCGCCCACAAGGACGCGGTGAACGCCAAGGTCGACGCGGCCTCCCGCACCAAGTTCATCCCCGGCCTGGCCAAGGGTTCGGCCGATCCGGCGATGATCGGCAAGGTCACGGCCTACGCCGCCGCCAACCTGCCGGCCGGCTCGCGCGGCGAGGCCGACAAGTCGGTGGCGTCGATCACCGACCGCATCAAGACCCGCAAGGCCGCGCTGCCGCAGATCACCGCCTGGGCCGCCAAGAAGGGCGGCTGACGGTCCGGGGCCTGCTCGAAGAGCGGATTCAGCGAACGCGAGGTGAGGCTTTCGGGCCGCTCTCGCCGGCTATCTGACGGAAGGGCCGCGCTTTTTCGAGCGCGGCCTATTTCGTCGCAGGTCACGATTCCCCTTCATTCCTTGCGGGATTGGCCTTGCAGGCTGGCGCCTATCCCCCATATCGGGCATCGAAGCGGGGTTGACGGGCTCGTCAACTTCGATTGAACGAACGCTTTCCCTCTGGACATCGTCTGGAGGGCGAGGATTTGGATCAACCGTTAGAACGCGACCAGACGGGGACGGCTCGAGAAAAACCGGGGCGCTTGCCTTAAGGCCCTTGTCACCGCCGTCCGCCAATCAGGAGCTGCAGGTCTCAACATGAGCAAGATTATCGGTATCGACCTTGGCACCACGAACTCGTGCGTGGCCATCATGGACGGCAAGACCCCGAAGGTGATCGAGAACGCCGAGGGCGCTCGCACCACCCCTTCGGTCGTCGCTTTCCTCGAGGACGGCGAGCGCCTCGTCGGCCAGCCCGCCAAGCGCCAGGCCGTCACCAACCCGACCAACACCCTTTTCGCGATCAAGCGCCTGATCGGCCGCAACGCCGCCGACCCGGTGGTCGAGAAGGACAAGGGCATGGTGCCCTACGAGATCGTCAAGGGCCCGACCGGCGACGCCTGGGTCAAGGCCCACGGCAAGGACTACAGCCCGCAGGAAGTCTCGGCCTTCATCCTGCAGAAGATGAAGGAAGCCGCCGAAACCCACCTGGGCGAGCCGGTGACCAAGGCGGTCATCACGGTTCCGGCCTATTTCAACGACGCCCAGCGCCAGGCCACCAAGGACGCCGGCAAGATCGCCGGCCTTGAAGTCCTGCGGATCATCAACGAGCCGACCGCCGCGGCCCTGGCCTACGGCCTGGAAAAGAACGACGGCAAGAAGATCGCCGTCTACGACCTGGGCGGCGGCACCTTCGACGTCTCGATCCTGGAGATCGGCGACGGCGTCTTCGAGGTGAAGTCGACCAACGGCGACACCTTCCTGGGCGGCGAGGACTTCGACCTGCGCGTCGTCGACTACCTGGCCGACGAGTTCAAGAAGGAACAGGGCGTCGACCTGCGCAAGGACAAGCTGGCCTTGCAGCGCCTGCGCGAAGAGGCCGAAAAGGCCAAGAAGGAGCTGTCCTCGACGGCTCAGTACGAAGTGAACCTGCCCTTCATCTCGATGAACGCGTCGGGCCCGCTGCACCTGAACATCAAGCTGTCGCGCTCCAAGCTCGAAGCCCTGGTGGAAGACCTGATCGCCCGCACCATCGGTCCGTGCGAACAGGCCCTGAAGGACGCCGGCCTGAAGAAGAGCGACATCGACGAGGTGATCCTGGTCGGCGGCATGAGCCGCATGCCCAAGGTCCAGCAGGCGGTGCAGGACTTCTTCGGCCGCGAGCCCCACAAAGGCGTCAACCCCGATGAGGTCGTGGCCCTGGGCGCGGCCGTCCAGGCCGGCGTGCTGCAAGGCGACGTCAAGGACGTGCTGCTGCTCGACGTGACCCCGCTGACGCTGGGCATCGAGACCCTGGGCGGCGTGTTCACCCCGCTGATCGAGCGCAACACCACCATCCCGACCAAGCGCTCGCAGACCTTCTCGACCGCCGACGACAACCAGTCGGCCGTGACGATCCGCGCCTTCCAGGGCGAGCGCCCGATGGCCGTCGACAACAAGTTCCTGGGTCAGTTCGACCTGCAGGGCATCCCGCCGGCGCCGCGCGGCGTGCCGCAGATCGAGGTCACCTTCGACATCGACGCCAACGGCATCGTCAATGTCCACGCCAAGGACAAGGCGACCAACAAGGAGCACTCGATCCGCATCCAGGCCAATGGCGGCCTGTCGGACGCCGACATCGAGCGCATGGTCAAGGAAGCCGAGGCCAACAAGGCCTCGGACGAGAAGAAGAAGGCGCTGGTCGAGGCCAAGAACCAGGGCGAGGCCATCGTGCACTCGACCGAGAAGGCCCTGGCCGAGCACGGCGACAAGGTCGGCGCGCCGGAGAAGACCGCGATCGAGACCGGCATCACCGAGCTGAAGTCGGCGCTGGAAGGCGAGGACGTCGAGGCCATCCAGGCCAAGACCCAGGCCCTGATCCAGGCGTCGATGAAGCTGGGCGAGGCGATGTACAGCGCCCAGCAGGGCGCTGAAGGCGGCGAGGAAGCCGCCGCCGATGACGGCGTCGTCGACGCCGAATTCGAAGAAGTCGACGACTCCAAGCCGTCGGCGTGACCATGGGTCGCGGGGCTGAACACCTGAGCACGGTTTCCCCCGCGACATCTTTGGGGAACAAGGCTCCTGCCCGCCGCTTGCGGCCGGGCGGGGGCGCTCCCACCTCCTATTCCAACATGGCTAGTGATCGACCCTGACGATGCGCGACTATTACGAAGTCCTGGGCGTGGCCCGTGGCTGCGATGACGCCGCCCTCAAGGCCGCCTTCCGCAAGATGGCGATGGAGCACCATCCCGACCGCAATGGCGGTTGCGAGAACGCCTCCTCGCGGTTCAAGGAAATCAACGAAGCCTATTCGGTGCTGTCGGACGCCCAGAAGCGCGCCGCCTACGATCGCTTCGGCCATGCCGGGGTGAACGGTCCGCAGGGCGGGCCCGGCGGCTTCGGCGGCGCCGACGCCAGCGACATCTTCAACGACGTGTTCGGCGACGTGTTCGGCGAGATGTTCGGCGGCGGCCGTCGCCAGTCGAACGGTCCCCAGCGCGGCCAGGACCTGCGCTACGACCTGGAGATCACCCTCGAGCAGGCTTATGCCGGCGCCGAGGTCGAGATCAAGGTTCCCGCCGCCATCACCTGCGAGGTCTGCGACGGCTCCGGCGCCAAGCCCGGCACCAGCCCGACGGTCTGCGGCTCGTGCGGCGGCGCCGGTCGGGTGCGGGCCACCCAAGGCTTCTTCGCGGTCGAGCGCGCCTGCCCCCGCTGCGGCGGCTCGGGCCGGCTGGTGCTGGACCCCTGCCAGAACTGCCACGGCCACGGCCAGGTGCGCCGCGAGCGCGTGCTGTCGGTGCGCATCCCGGCCGGCGTCGACGACGGCGCCCGGATCCGCCTGGCCGGCGAAGGCGACGCGGGGGCCCGCGGCGGCCCGCGCGGCGACCTCTACCTGTTCCTGTCGGTGATCCCGCACGAGCTGTTCGAGCGCGACGGCCTGGACCTGTTGTGCACCGTGCCGGTGCCGATGACGGTCGCGGCCCTGGGCGGCGAGATCGAGGCCCCCTGTCTGAAGGGCGGCGAGGCCTGCGACGGCCATTGCCGCGTCACGGTCAGCGTCCCCGAGGGCGCTCAGACCGGCAAGACCGTCCGCCTCAAGGGCAAGGGCATGCCGTCCCTGCGCAGCCGCCAGCGCGGCGACCTGGTGGTCGAACTGTTCGTCGAGACCCCGACCCACCTCTCCGCCCGGCAGAAGGAGCTCCTGCAGGAGCTGGCCGGCCTGTGCGGCGAGAAACAGAACCCCAAGTCCGCCAACTTCGTCGGCAAGGCCAAGCGGTTCTGGGAAGAAGTGACGGGCAGTTAAGCGGCTTTCGCTCAACAATATTCGAGAAGGGCCCGGAACGTGTTCCGGGCCCTTCATCATTCCGCTGTCGCCCGCCCACGGCTGTCGTCCCGGACAAGCGCGCAGCGCGCCGATCCGGGATCGCCGGAAGCGCGGCGCTCAGGCGTCGGTCCCGGGTCTTCGCTTCGCTGCGCCCGGATGACAAGGCTAAGGTTGGCTATCTGGCCGAAGCGGTTTGCGGTTTCTGCAAGTTGATCGGCCGCCGTCAGCCCGGATTTGGTGGGTTTTCGCGGGATTAGTCCCCAGGGCTTGTGGATATCCCTGGCCAAAGCCTTAACGTTCGGCGCGACGCTCTGTACCTTCCGGCGGGATGAACGCCCCCGCCTCCCCCGCCGTCCAGACCTATGACGCCACCGGCGCGACCCCGGTGATGCAGCAGTTCTTCGAGATGAAGGCGCGCCAGCCCGACGCCCTGATCTTCTTCCGGATGGGCGACTTCTACGAGCTGTTCTTCGACGACGCCTACAAGGCCGCCGCCGCCCTGGGCATCAGCCAGACCTTCCGGGGCACCCATAACGGCCAGCCGATCCCGATGGCCGGCGTGCCGCAGCACGCGGCCGAGGCCTATCTGTCCAAGCTGATCCGCATGGGCTTCAAGGTCGCCGTCTGCGAGCAGATGGAGGACCCGGCCGAGGCCAAGAAGCGCGGCTCCAAGTCGGTGGTCCGCCGCGACATCGTCCGGGTGGTCACCCCCGGCACCCTGACCGAGGACGGCCTGCTGGACGCGCGCGGCGCCAACCGCCTGGCGGCCGTCGCGGTGCGGGCCGGCCAGGCGGCGGTGGCGGCCGTCGAGCTGTCGACCGGCGAGGTCGAGTGCTTCCTGGTGGCCAAGGACGCCGTGGCCGCGATCCTGGCCGCCCTGGCCCCGTCCGAGACCCTGGTCGCCGACCGGCTGCTGTCGGACGACTATCTGGCCCAGACCCTGAAGATCTGCGGCGGCCTGATCCAGCCCATGCCCTCGGCCCTGTCCGAGCCCCAGGCCTCGGAGACCCGGGTCAAGCGACTGTACGGCGTCGACACCCTGGACGGCTTCGGCGGCCTGTCCAGCGCCGAGATCGGCGCCCTGGGCCTGATCGCCGCCCACCTGGAGATGACCCAGGCCGGCAAGCTGCCGGCCCTGCGCGCCCCGCGCCGCGCGGCCGAGGCCGACGTGATGGCCATCGACCCGGCCACCCGCTCCAGCCTGGAGATCGACCGCACCCAGGGCGGCGACCGTAACGGCTCGCTGCTGGCCGCCATCGACCGCACGGTGACCGCCGGCGGCGCCCGCCTGCTGGCCTCGCGCCTGGCCCGACCTCTGCTCGACCCGGCCGCGATCGACGCCCGCCTGGACGCGGTGGAGTGGTTCGTCGACCACCGGACGCTGCGCGAGCGCCTGCGCGAGGTGCTGAAGGGAGCCGGCGACATGGCCCGCGCCCTGTCGCGCCTAGCCCTGGGCCGCGGCGGCCCGCGCGACCTGGGCTGCCTGAAGGATGGCCTGAAGACCGGCGAGAAGCTGGCCGGCATGGTCGGCGGGACCAGCGACCCGCTGTCGCCGCCGCCGGCCGAGCTGGAAGCGGCGCTGAAGGCCCTGACCCCGTCGCTGCAGGTCGGCCTGTCGCGCCTGCTGGACGCCCTGGAGGTCGGCCTGGGCCCCGACCTGCCGGCCCTGGCCCGCGACGGCGGCTTCGTGGCCCCCGGCGTGCGGCCCGAGCTCGACCAGGCCCGCGCCCTGCGCGACGACAGCCGCCGGGTGGTGGCCGCCCTCGAGGCCCGCCTGATCCAGGAAAGCGGCGTGCCGCTGAAGATCCGCCACAATGGCGTGCTCGGCTACTTCGTCGAGGCCACGGCCGGCAAGGCCGACCCGCTGTTCCAGCCCCCGCTGAACGCGACCTTCATCCACCGCCAGACCCTGGCCAACCAGGTGCGGTTCACCACCGTCGAGCTGGCCGACCTGGACGCCCGCATCGCCCAGGCGGCCGAGCGGGCCCTGGCCATGGAGGTGGCGGCCTTCGAGGACTGGCGCGCCGAGGCCGTGGTCCTGGCCGAGCCGATCCAGCTGGCCGCCGAGGCCCTGGCCCGGCTGGACGTCGCCGCCGCCCTGGCCGAATGGGCGGAAGACGCCGGCGCGGTGCGCCCGACCGTCGACAGGTCCCTGGCCTTCGAGGCCCGCGCCGCCCGCCACCCGGTGGTCGAGGCGGCGGTCAAGCGGGCCGGCGACCCCTACACCCCCAACGATTGCCGCCTGGACGCGGCTGGCGAGGCGGGCGCGCGGCTGTCGATCGTCACCGGCCCGAATATGGCCGGCAAGTCGACCTTCCTGCGCCAGAACGCCCTGCTGGCCATCCTGGCCCAGTCCGGCTGCTACGTGCCGGCCAAGTCGCTTCGTCTCGGTGTCGTCGACCGCCTGTTCAGCCGCGTCGGGGCCGGCGACGACCTTGCCCGGGGCCGCTCGACCTTCATGATGGAGATGGTCGAGACCGCCGCCATCCTCACCCAGGCCAGCCCGCGCAGCCTGGTGATCCTGGACGAGATCGGCCGCGGCACGGCCACCTATGACGGCCTGGCCATCGCCTGGGCCTGCGCCGAGGCCCTGCACGACGTCAATCGCTGCCGGGCGCTGTTCGCCACCCACTATCACGAGCTGGCCACGCTGGAGACGCGGATGGCCCATGTCTCCAACCTCAGCCTGCGGGCCAAGGAGTGGAACGGCGACCTGGTGTTCCTGCACGAGGCCGCCGACGGTCCCGCCGACCGCTCCTATGGCGTCCAGGTGGCCAAGCTGGCCGGCGTGCCGCCCCAGGTCGTGGCCCGCGCCAAGGAGGTGCTGGACCGCCTGGAGAGCAAGACCGAATCGCCGGCCAGGCTGGACGAGCTGCCGCTGTTCGCGGCCAGCGCGCCCATCTCGGTGCCCGTTATGGCGGCGCCCAGCCGCACCGACGCGGCGCTGGCCGACCTGGACGTCGACGGCATGAGCCCCCGCGAGGCGCTCGACGCGCTTTACCGTCTTAAGGCTCTGCTCAAGACCTGACATCGTATAGGTAGGGCGCGGGTCGCCTCACCGGGTTCTTGGCTGGGTTCGGCGATCACGTCACGCAAGCCTATATTGGTCCCATGCCCCGCCGCCTTCGCCCCACCCCGCTGGAACATGTCGTCGACGGCCACGCCCTGCGCGCCCGGCTGTCGGCCGCCGCCCTCGACCTGATCGGCGACGAGGCGGGCCAGCGGGCCCGCGCCATCGAGATCCTGAAACAGGCGCTGTTTCGCGGCCGGATGATCGCCAAGGAGCGCCTGGAGAACGGGGCCGGCGGCCTGGAGACGGCCCGCCTGCTCAGCGGCGTCACCGACGAGGTGATCACCGCCCTCTACGACTTCACCACCGTCCACGTGTTCCGGGCCCGCAACCCGACCGAGGGCGAGCGCCTGTGCCTGCTGGCCGTGGGCGGCTACGGCCGCCGCACCCTGGCGCCGTTCAGCGACATCGACCTGCTGTTCCTGCGGCCCTACAAGCAGACGCCGCACGCCGAGAGCGTGATCGAGTTCATGCTGTATGCGCTGTGGGACCTGGGCTTCAAGGTCGGCCACGCCTCGCGGACCATCGAGGAGTGCGTCAAGCTCTCCAAGGAAGACTACACGATCCGCACCTCGATCCTGGAGGCCCGCCGCCTGACCGGCGACGAGCGCCTGGCCGAGGAGCTGAAGAAGCGCTTCCGCGACGACGTCATGAAGGGCACCGGCGCGGCCTTCGTCTCGGCCAAGCTGAAGGAGCGCGACGACCGCCAGGCCCGGGCCGGCGCCAGCCGCTACATGGTCGAGCCCAACGTCAAGGAGGGCAAGGGCGGGCTGCGCGACCTGCACACCCTGATGTGGATCGCCGAATACCTGCACCCGGTCGACCGGCCCGAGGACGTGTTCCTGCTGGAGGTGTTCGACCGCCGCGAGGCCAAGGGCTTCATCCGCGCCTTCGACTTCCTGCACGCCGTGCGCGCCCACCTGCACTTCGCCACCGGCCGGCCCGAAGAGCGCCTGACCTTCGACCTGCAGCCCGAGATCGCCCGCCGCATGGGCTATGGCGACCGCGGCGACGCCCCGGCCGTCGAGCGCTTCATGCGCCGCTACTTCCTGGTGGCCAAGGAGGTCGGGGCCCTGACCCGCGCCTTCTCGGCCAAGCTGGAGGCCGAGCATTTCAAGCACGAGCCCAAGGGCATCTCGCGCTTCCTGCCCGGCGGCGGCCGGCCCAAGCGCAAGGCCCTGGACGTGGCCGGCTTCTACGAGGACGGCGGCCGGCTGAACATCGACGGTCCGCAGGTGTTCGAGGCCGACCCGGTCAACCTGATCCGCCTGTTCAAGACCGCCGACGACCGCGACCTGGACCTGCATCCCGACGCCTTCACGGCGGTGACGCGCAACCTGAACCTGATCACCTCCAAGGTCCGCCGCGACCCGCAGGCGACCAAGGCCTTCCTGCAGCTGCTGGCCTACGGCAAGCGGTCCTACCGCACCCTGACCCTGATGAACGACGCCGGGGTGCTGGGCCGGTTCCTCCCGGAGTTCGGCCGCGTCGTCGCCCAGATGCAGTTCAACATGTACCACTCCTACACGGTGGACGAGCACACCCTGCGGGCGGTGGGGCTGATCGGCGACATGGCCGCCGGCCGCCTGGTCGACGACCACCCGCTGGCCGTGTCGATCATGCCGCTGATCGAGGACCGCGAGGCCCTGTTCCTGGCCATGCTGCTGCACGACACCGGCAAGGGCGGGGTGGGCGGCCAGGAGAAGGCCGGGGCCCGCAGCGCCCGCAGCGCCTGCGAGCGCCTGGGCGTCGACCGCGCCAAGGTCGAGCTGGTCGCCTGGCTGGTCGAGAACCACCTGGTGATGAGCGACTTCGCCCAGAAGCGCGACGTGGCCGATCCCGGCACGGTCGCCGCCTTCGCCCGCATCGTCGAGAACCCCGAGCGCCTGCGCCTGCTACTGGTGATCACCGTCGCCGACATCCGGGCCGTCGGTCCGGGCGTCTGGAACGGCTGGAAGGGCCAGCTGCTGCGCGAGCTCTACAACGCCACCGAGGCGGTGTTCCGCGGCGGTCGCGGCAGCGACGCCGCCGCCAGCGTCCAGCGCCACCAGGAAGCCGCCGCCGAGGCCGCGCGCGGGGCCCTGGTCCAGGCCGACCCGGCCGCCAAGGGCTGGGCCCAGGCCATGGAGGCGGCCTATTTCGGGGCCTTCGCCCTGGACGACCTGAAGGCCCACGCCGAGCTGGCCCGCCGCGCGGCGATCCAGGGCGGGGCCGCCGCCGAGGGCCGGGTGCCCTCAGGCGCCAACGCCGCCGAGATCGTGGTGGCCGCCAGGGACCGCCGCGGCCTGTTCGCCGACCTGGCCCTGGCCATCTCGTCGCTGGGCGGCAACGTCGTCGGGGCCCGGGTCTTCACCTCGCGCCAGGGCCAGGCCCTGGACGTCTTCCATGTGCAGGACGTGACCGGCGCGCCCCTGGGCTGCGAGAACCCGCGCGCCCTGCGCCGTCTGGCCGACGCCCTGGAGGCGGCCGGCCGCGGCGAGCCGATCGTCGTCGAGCCCCGGCGCGGCGGCGAGCTGTCGCGCACCGCCGCCTTCTCGATCGCCCCGACGGTGGTGGTCGACAACGAGGCCTCCAACGAGGCCACGGTGGTCGAGGCCTCGGGCCGCGACCGCCCCGGCCTGCTGCAGGCCCTGGCCCGCACCCTGGCCGACAACGGCCTGTCCATCCAGTCGGCCCACATCGACGGCTACGGCGAGCGGGCGGTCGACGCCTTCTACGTGCAGACCGCGGAGGGCGGGAAGGTGGCCGACGCCAGGAAGGTCGCGGCCCTGAAGGCCGACCTGCTGGCGGCCCTGGAGCAGAACGAGGCCGGGGCGCCGAACACCCGGCCAGGGCTGAAGCGGGCGCGGGCCAGCGTGGCGCGGTAGGGGGCGCGAGGTCTGTTTTGAGGCGCTGAGGCGATGGTACGCTTCGACCCCAAGCGGACATTCAGAGTCTAATGACCCGTGTTGGAGCGTCCGCGTCGCCCCACCAACTGGCGAACTCGATTACTTCTTCAAGTGTCTCGTCCGGATGGCTGGTGGTCGTAATGAAACGGCTGTCGTCTGCTCCGTCGCCGACAATCAATCCGTCGATCTCATCTTCGGTTTCCGCACAACCATTGCCCACGATGGCGATGAGCGACGCCTTCTCAAGGAGGCATTTTTCGACGAACGCGGACAGGCTCGATCTATCCTCAATGGGGAGTTGCAAGATTATCTTGGGCTCAGGCATTTGGCCGAGCCTATTGCCTTTGAAGGCCGACTTCCACCCGTTGGTGACCTTCACAATGTCTGCTGATATCCGGCAAGGCTCAGCCGGAGTTCGATATGCCGCTTTTCCGCTATCACATCACGCACGGTAGCGAGACGAAGACGGTCGAGCTTCGGAAGAGCAACCCGCAGGGCTGGCTGTTAGATGCCGTAAGAGCGACCTTTCCAGAGGTCGCGACGCGACGGGGCGGAGATGTCATGCGCCTCCGGCTCGAAACAGTTGACGGTGTGAAGCAGTCTTGGCGGGCCGCCCTCCACGACGAACCTAGTGGCCTCCTGATCCAGGTGGCTGAGACGCGGGGCTGACGTCTGACAACCGCCCTGAGCTGACGTTCCGAATAGCCGCTTCGCAAACGCCCATCCGCCCTGGATGCGGCCACGCCTTAAAGCCTTGGTGGATCGGAGCTCTGGCGTCTGGCCGAGTCAAGGCGCGGCCTCGCCGCTGGCGGAGGACGTGAGGGCGGGCTTTTCTTGAACCCTCTCCCGGAGGGAGAGGGAGGGACCCGCGACGAAGTCGTGGGAGGGAGAGGAGTTACGCCCTGTCCGATTTCTCGCCGACGCCCTGCCGGCGCGCCGTCAGACGGTTTAGTCCCTCACCCTCCCAAGCTTCGCTTGGGCCCCTCCCTCTCCCGCCGGGAGAGGGTTCGAAAGGCGTCTGTCCTCGGCGGATAGCGAGCAGAGTTCTGCAATTTCAGCAGCTTGAACTTTCTCGACCCCAATCTGTCCTCACCCTCTCAGACCGGCCGCATACTGCTTGCACCTGAAGGCATGGGGAGGGCGCACGTACGGCGACCGATGCGGCCTTCGGGGGTGGACGAGCGGGAAGGCTTGTCCGTCGTGT
>NZ_FORN01000070.1 GCF_900114015.1 Caulobacter sp. UNC279MFTsu5.1
TACCCGATGGGGTCGGTTTGGAGAAACCGCCCCAGGGTCGGAGAATAGGCCCGGGCCTTGTAGTGGTACAGCCCCACCTCCGGCAGCCAGATCTGGCCGGTGTATTGGAAGCGGCCGACATTGCTGGCGGCGGGAACGCCGTACTCGTCATAGGTGTTGGTGGCGATCGACGCGCCCGCCGCGCTGGTCACCGCGACGATGGAGCCCTGCGGGTCGGCCAGCAGCCAGCGGCGATCGGCGACGCCGGAGCCCTCGTACCAGGCGATCGGCGCGTCGGTTCCCGGACCAGGCACGTAGCGGCGCTGGATCGCGCCCGTCGCGCCGTCCAGCTCGGCGACCAGATCGGATCCGGAATAGATGAAGGCCGTCGCCCCGGCGCTCGTCGAAACCCGCCACAGCCGTCCCGTCGGCTCGTAGGCCAGGGTCACGCCGGCGGTGGTTTCCCCGATCAGGTTGCTCATCGCATCATAGGCGTAGCCGTGGCCGCCATCGCTGGCCAGATTGCCGCGCAGACCATAGCTGATCGCCGTTCCCGCCACCGAGGTCAGCTGGTTCAGGCCGTTGACGCCGTAGGCCTTGCTGGCTTGAGCCCCGCCCCACTCGTAGAGGCTGTTGCCGGCCGTACGGGTCTTGACCTGGTTGGCGGCGTTATAGGCGAAGGTCCAGGTCTGGTCCTGAGCCGTGCCGGACAGGTCAAAGGACATGGCTCCGAGCCGGGAGGCGGCGTCATAGCCGTAGCTGCGAGCGACCGCCGGCGCGCCCAGGCCGGACCAGCCATAGGTCCGGCGCCCCAGATCATCATAGGCATAGGCCGAGATCCGGGTCGCGCCGTTCTCGTAGATGTTCGCGATCTCGCCCGAAGCGTAATAGTCGTAGGTAACATAGAACCCGTCCCACCAGGTCATCCGCGTTCGGCGGCCGGCCAGGTCGTACTGGTAGGTCAGCGGGTGGCCATAGGTGTCTTCGCCGGTCATCCGGCCCAGGGCGTCGTAGGTCGCCGTGGTCGCGCCGCCGCCATAGGTCGCCGAGGTCCGCCGACCCAGGTTGTCATAGGCGTAGGCCTCGCCGCGCAGCCCGTTCTGGACCCGGTTCAGGGCGTCGTAGGTGAAGCTGTAGGTCGCGTTGTCGCGCTGACGCCAGCTGGTGCGGTTGCCGGCGGCGTCGTAGCCGTACTGGTTGTAGTCGGCGGTCGAGCTGACCCCGGCCGAGGCCGGATCGGGGAAGCGTTCCTTCACCAGCCGGTCGAAGGCGTCGTATTCGTAGGTGGTCAGGTTGCCCTTGCCGTCGGCGACCGTCTGTTCCTTGCCGTTGCCGGTGTAGGTGACGACCTTCTCGACGCGAATTCCGCCCAGTTCGGGATCCGTGCCATAGCCGCTGGTGATCTTGGTCACACGATCGGCGGCGTCGTACTCGGTATAGGTCACGCGGTCGTTGCCGTCGGCCCCGCCCAGGATCGGGGTGCAGGCCGAAGCCGGCTGGGTCGCCGTCGGATTCATCCGGACCGTGCTGCAGATCAGGCGGTTGGCCGCGTCGTAGGCGTACTGGGTCAGGGTCTGGGTGACGCCGCCCACCACCAGGCTGTCGCTGATCTTGCGCCGCTGAACGTCATAGCCGGTGTTCACCGTCTGCAGCGGGTTAAAGGACGACATGCCGGTGTCGGACTGGTTGGTGGCCGTGCCGGTCTCGACCGAAGTCACCTGGCCGTCGTCGGCGTAGGTCGTCCGGGTGGCCCGGTAGAGCAAGGCCCCGGCCCCGTCCGGATCGGGGTTGATCGTCCCGATGACCTCCCGATCGGCGTTGTAGTAGTTGCGCGTGACGTCGGCCGCCCCCGCCAGCGGCCCGTCCACGGTCTCGACGTCGCCGTTGGGGCCATAGGTCATCGTGGTCGTGGCGGTGAGCGCCCCATCGCCGGAGCCGCTCGACATCGCCACGGGCAGCAGGTTGCTCGCCGTCGAGGCGGCGCCGGCCTGGTAGGCGATCGTCGACTTGATCTCGTCGGCCGCGCCGACGCAGGGCGCGGGCGTCGCCCCGTTGGCCGGTCCCTGGGTGGCGCATTGCGAGGTTCCGGTCGGCAGATAGATCGGCCGCGCGTCCTGGACGAGGGCGCCGGCCCCGTTCTTGTACCAGGCGTAGAACGGTGCGTAGGTCGTGCGGACCTGGGGCTGGACCGCGCCGGCCGTCGGCGACGGCGACGTCGCGGTCAGGACGCCGCCGTGCGCGGGGTCGTAGGTGTAGGCTGTGACGCCGCCGCGCGCGTCGGTGACGGTGGTCGGCTGGTTGCAGATCCGGAAATTGCTGGCGTCGCAGGTCGCCGGATAGGTCGCGGTCATGACGACGATCGGCGACGCGCCCGAGTTCACCTTCGGGCCCTGCGTAACGGTGGTGATGTTGCCGCGGGCGTCGAAGCCGTAGCTGGTGCTGTTGTAGTCCGTCAGCCGCGAGATCGAGGACAGGCGGAAATTGGTATAGCCGTATTGCGTGGCGTTCTCGACGCCATTGGAGACGGTGTGCAGCCGGCTAACCCGGTGATGGGTCGCCAGATCGACCAGGGTCGAGCGGCTGGTCACGGTGCGCGTGTGGCCCAGCGGGTCGGTGACCGTGGTGGCGCTGTTGGTGATCGTCTGGTTCGGCGCGGCCGGGAAGCCGTTCTTGTAGGCGTCGGGAATGGCGTAGGTGTAGATCCCCGCGTCGGTGGTGACCTGCTCCACCATCTGGCTTTCGCCGTTGTAGTAGACCAGCACGTCCTGGCCGCTGGCCCGGCCCGGCCGGCGGATGCCGGTGAGAATGCCGTTGGTGAAGATGTACGTCGTCACGCGACCCAGCGCGTCGGTCACGGTTTTGGTGGCGCCGCTGCTTGCGAACGTCAGGCTGGGCCAGGTGCGCGAATAGGTGCAGGCCAGCGCCGTCGGCGCGCAGGCGTCGATGGCGTTGTTGAGCGCCGTGACCTTGGTCACATTGCGCCATGGGCCGGTGGCGAGATCCGCCGCGTAGTCGTAGTGAAGCTGATAGCCGTCGCTGCTGTTGACGGATTGCAGTCGGATCCCGCCATACGCCACGTCGATGTCCGGAATGAAGGCGTAGGTGAAGTCGATCGTGCGCCCGTTGGGCGACACGATCTTGACGATCGAACCGAGGTTGTTGACCACGCCCAAGGCATAGGTCGGGTAGGCGGTCGAGTAGGTCGCCACCGTGCCGTCAAGCAGCGTCAGCGTGAACGTTCCGCCGCCCATGACCAGGGTGGCGGTGTTGCCCTCGACGGCGGCGAAGGTGTCGCCGGTTCGCTTGAAGGGGAAAGCCTGCCCCATCATGGTGACGGTGTACCAGGGATCGCCGGTCAAGGTGGAAGTGGCCACCATGCCGTTGGTGCTTTCGCTCCACGCCGTGATCGACCCTGAGTCGTAGCTCTGCGAATAGCTGAGCCCGCCCTTGGGGCCGATCGAGACGGTCGGCGTCGTCGCCGTCATCGAGCCGCTCAGCAGGTTCACCCCGTTGCCGTCGATCGGGTTGTAGGTCTCGGGCGGCTTGATCGGTCCCGCCTGGGCGCGGGCTTCATGGCCGGCGCAAAGGCCGACCACGATCGAGAAGCTCGCCAGCAGCAGGCCGCGCAACGGACGGAGGAGACACGCGCGGATCATGGCTGAACACCCCAATACTCGGTTTCGACGGTGACTTCGATCGTCGAGGATGCGCTGCCTCCGTGTCCGTTGGAGACGGTGTAGGTCAGGGTGACGATCTTGTTGAAGCGGGTGGCGACCGTGGGCGCCTTGTAGCTGATCTGCGTTCCGCCATTGATGACCGACCACGAGCCCCCGCCGTTGGAGCTGACGCCGGTGATCGTCAGCGGGTAGCCGCTGGGATCGCTGTCGTTGACGAGCGGCGAAATCACTACGGTGTTGCGTGAATAGACCCCCTCTACGTCTGGCTGCGGCGTTGGCGACGGCGCCGCGGGCGGCGCGGCGACGTTGACCGACACGGTCGCGACCCCGCTGTAACCGCCCGCATTGCTGACGATGTACTGGAAGCTGTCGGGGCCTGAATAACCGGCGCTCGGCAGATAGGTCGCGTACGAGCCGTGATTGGTCGCCGTGCCATGGGCCGGGTTGGCGTAGATCGACGCATTGTTGACGACGCCGGTGGTGGCGTAGGCGATATCCGTAGCCGTGTTGTAGGCGACATTGGCCGACACGTTCGCGGCCGTCGGCGGCGGCGGCGCCACGATGTCGACGGTGATCGTGCCGGGCGCGCTCGTCCCCCCGGGACCCGAGGCGGTGTAGGTGAAGGTGTCCAGACCGGTATAGCCGGGCTGGTGCATGTAGCTGATGGTCGAACCGCTGACGGTCGCGGAGCCCTTGGTCCCTTGGCTGTTGATCGCCAGGCTGTTGTAGTAGCCGCTGACGGCCGGCGTGATCGTCGCGGGCGTGCCCCACGGCGTGCTGACCGAGACATTCGGCGCCGTGGGCGGCGGCGGCCGGGGCACGTTGACGCTGACGGTCGCCGCCGCGCTGGTCCCGCCGGGACCGGTGGCGGTGTAGGTGAAGCTGTCGGCGCCGTAATAGCCGCTGGTCGGCGTATAGGTCGCCGTCGTGCCCGAGATCGAGGCCGAACCGTGCGACGGACCGCTGGCCACCGCCAGCGAGCTGTAGACGCCGCTGGGCGACAGAGCGACCGATCCGCTGCCGTTGTAGGCGGCGCTCAGCGCGGTGTTGGCGACCGTCGGCGCGGCCGGCGCGCCGGTGGTCACGGTGAAGGTGCGCGACGGCGAATTGCCGAACGGGCTGGTCCCGTGGAAGGTCCAACTGTCGGCCCCGATCCAGCCCGCCTGAGGCGTGTAGGTCGACTGGCTCCCAACGCCATTGACATAGGTCGGCGCCGAGACGCTGCCATGGGCCGGCTGGCTGTCGAGGGCGGCGACGGCGTAGTCGCCGCCGACCGGATAGGTGATGGTCACCGGCATGTTGTAGGCGCTTGAGGCCGAGCCGTTGCTGGCGGCCGGCGCGGCGCCATTGGCGATGTTGATGCTCATGGTGCGGGTCGGCGAGGCGCCGCCGGGCCCGGTCGCGTGATAGGTGAAGCTGTCGGCCCCGTAGTTGGGCCAGGTCGCCGTATAGGTGAAGGTCGTTCCCGAGGTCGACACCGAGCCCTTGGCCGGATTGCTGTCGATGACCAGGCCGGTGGCCACGCCCGTGACCGGGGCGGCCAGGCTGGCGGCGCTGTTGTAGGCGACGTTCAGCGTTCCGTTGTTGGCGCCCGGCGCCGGCGGATTGGCGATGGTGACGCCGATGGTCTGGACCGCCGAGTTCCCGCCCGGTCCGACCGCGTGATAGGTGAAGCTGTCGGTCCCATAGTTGGATCCCGAGGCGGTGTAGGTCGCGGTCGTGCCGCTGATCGACACCGAGCCCTTGGTCGGCGCCGTGTCGACGGCCGCGCCGGTGAACTGCCCCGAGACCGGCAGGGCCAGGCTGGCCGAGCCGCCGAACGGCACGCTGAGCGAGCCGGCCGCCGCCCCCGGCGGCGGATAGCTGACGCCCACCGCGGTGCGGTTTCCCGCCGCGTCATAGGTGTAGGCTACGGTGTTGCCGGACCGGACGACGGTCTTGACCTGACCCTGGTCGTCGTAGGTGTAGGTCGTCGTGACCTGGGCCGACGACGAGGACGCCAGGCTCGCGGCGGCGAGCCAGGCCCAAGCGATCGCCAAGCGCGACCGCACCACAAAAGCCACTGAAACGCCCCCACTCGAATTCCCAACGGACCTTGACCGTATGGTGGCCTTCGGAGCGGCGCAACCAGGGCGAGTTGAAATTTATGCGATAGTGTTCAGTTTCGTGCAGCCTGCTTTAGTTCGGTCACGCCTGATAGCAGGCTCGCCGTCATCAGGCCGATCAGCCCCGCCCCGCAGGACGATCACCACCCTGAACGGGCGAAACGGATGCTGCTGGGGCTCGATCGCGGCGTGGGCCGGCCGGAGGCTTTCGAAGAACACCTCCGCATTATGCATGTGGTTGTGTAAGTCCGTCGAACTACGAATCCTCCTTCGACAAGAACGAAGGCCGAATATTATCCGGGACTATTCCGGGACTTCGAGTCCCGAACGACCCGATTTGTTCCCTTTCCGCGCCTCGTCGCGGCCGGCGACATATGGCATCAAGACATTGCTTTATAAGGGGGTTTTTTGGCGCGCAGATACGGATGCTGCGGAAAACTATGAATGGCTGCTGGCGATCTAGACGGACCGGACGGCCTGGGAGGATGGCGGACTTAAGCCGGCGCTTCGTAGATGACGAACCTAGCGACCTTCGTGGAGGACATTGAGCGCCAGCCTCCCGAGCACGACCCCTGCAACCGCGCATCGTGTCTCCACGACGCCCGTCAGATCAAATGAAGTCACCGTGCGAACCGACCAACGACCAACTTGTGTCCACCGAACCATCGATGAGCACGTTCGGCGTGAAGCTCGATCCCGTCGACTGCCAGATTGTGAACACGCCGTCTTGGTTGCGCCATAGAAGGTCGTCCAAGCCGTCATGGTTGAAGTCGCCCGCACCTTCGATCGTCCATCTCGGATCCACCCCCCCATCGACATAGACGTTCTGCGTGAAGTCACCGACGGTGGTTCCGGCCTGCCACTCCGTGAAGACGCCGCTGGAATGGCGCCAAATGATGTCGTCCCGACCATCGCCATTGAAGTCGCCTAAGGCCGCTAACGACCAGTCGCTGGAAACCGACGCGTTCGTACTGGCTGGCGACAGCGCGCCGGTGGCCGCCGACCAGATGGCGAACGCGCCGTCGGCGTCGCGCCAGATCAACTCGTCTCCGGCGGTCTGGTCGAAGTTTCCGGCGCCGACCAGCTTCAGGTCGGAATCGACCCCATTACGAACCGCGACGTTCCGCTCGAAGCCCGTCCCGGTCGAGCGCCATTCGGTGATGGTCCCGCCGGCTTGCCATATCAGGTCGGCCCTGCCGTCGTTGTCGAAGTCGCCGGTGGCGGCCAGGGTCCAGGCGCTGGAGACCGAGGAATCCACCAAGGTGTTGGGTGCGAACCCCTGGCCGGTCGAGCTCCAGATCGTGAACGTCCCGCTGGCGTTGCGCCACAGGAGGTCGGTGGCGTGGTCGCCGTTGAAGTCTTCCGTTGCTTCGAGCCGCCAGCCCTTGTCGACAGCGCCGGTCACGAAGACATTGGACGTGGTCGCCAGACGGGCGCCGGGCGTGGGGTAGCCAAGAGTCCAGGTCGAAAACGCGCCGTCGGCATGCCGCCACGCCAGGTCGCTGAATCCGTCGCCGTTGAAATCGACGTCGAAATGGTTCGCCGCATGGATCACGGGCGCCAGGAACGTCAAACTCACGCCGCCCTGGCCGTCAGCCGTCGCCCTCAACTGGCCAGTCGAGCTTCCCGCCAGGGTCAGGCTCGCGCCGCCGCCCCAGGCGACCACGCCGCCGTTCTGCGAAAAGGTGAAACCGGTCTCGCTGACGTCGAGAATGTCGATCACGTCGCCGAACCCGAAGTCGAGGATCGTATCGCCCGCCAGCTCCGCGGAGGTCCCGCGGAACACGTCCTCGCCGCCGCCGCCGGACAGCTGATCCGCGCCGGCCCCGCCGCGGATGACGTTGTCCAGGGCGTTGCCGAAGATGATGTCGGCGTTCGAGCCGCCGATCGCGTTTTCGATGGCGGCATGCTCGGCGATCGCCACGTTGCCGACCAGTCCGCCAACGCTGGAGAAGTTGCCGGCCCTCAGGTCGATCGTCTGGACGTTGGCATATCCGGAAAAATCGAACGTATCGACGCCGCCGGCATCCCATACCGCGAAGATCAGCATCGATGAGGCGCTGGTGGCCGAGAACCAGGACCGGCCGGCGGTGGAGTTGAATCCATAGACGGTGTCGCCCGTGCGGGTCGACAGATTGACGCCGTACTCCTGCTGGGCCGCCGAAATATCGTCCAGCATCGGAACCGAGCCGTAGGCGCCGCCGAAATTGGCCCCGGTCACGTCCTCGTCGAAATAACTCATCACCGTGTACTGGGTGGAGTCCTCGTAGTACTCGGCGTCATTGGCGTAGGTGATCGTGGCGCCGCCGTCGGCGTTGTAGTCGCCCGGATGAGTCAGGCCTATCGCATGGCCGATCTCGTGGACCAGGACCAGGGCGCCGTACTTTCCGACGGTTGGATTGGCGTTGTAGTTCAAGGTGCTGTTCACCCAGACGTCGCCAGACGCCGAGGAGGCGGCGGTGTCGCCCGGATAGTTGGCGAACGCGGCCGCGCCGTCCTGGCCGGTGGCGTAGTTGGCGAACAGGATCGCGGCGTTGTTCGAATAGGCCTGATCGCCGCTGGCGCCGCTGCCCACCCGCGTGAACGTGATGTTGGCCACGTCGCTCCAGGCCTGCAGGGCGTATTCGGCCTGTGCGATCTGGACGGCGTTGAAGCGTGTGAAGCCGCCGGTGTCCTCGGGCATCGGCGCCGGCGCGGTCGAGCGAAAGGCGTAGGTGACGGTGAACGCGACGCCCAAGGCGCTGGACCAGCCGGGCTCGCCGCCAACCAAGTGCAGGCCCGCCTGAGCGATGGTCAGGCTGGGCTTGCCATTCACCGTCGCGCCTTGGCGTTGGTCGGCGTTCAGGAAGCCTTGGCTTTCGGTCTCGCCTCCGATCGCGAGAAGCGTTTCATCGTTGCCGTCAAGATCAAGCATGCTGAATTCTAGCCATCCAAGCCAACGGGGCAAGATCGTGTAACGTGTTCGATCCATGTGGCTACCGGGCGTGGGCTGTTACATCGCCGGCCGAATTGCTGCGACGAGGACCTCCCTCGTCATCGACGGCGCGCCATGGACGGTCGCTATATACACCCAAGTCGAGAAGGCGTTGTCAGGTTAGAGCCACGGTCAGCGATCATCGTCTGACGACTCTGTCTCAGACCGCGGCTGCTGCGTCCCAGATGCGCATGGCTTCGCCGCGGAATTGGCGAAGGGTTTGGCGGCGGATCAAGTGAAGTTGGGTGTAGAAAGTATTGTAGACCGCCGCGTGGGTAGTGAGGAAACGCTGGGCGGAGGCCTGGGACTTGAACCCTTGCATCTTCCGTTCTCGGCGGCGGATCGGCAGGTGTGAGTTTTCCGCCCGATTGTTCTCGCGTAATCGACCGGGACGGTGGAGGTCGGTCAACTCCAGCTCCTTCAGAGCGGCGGCATAGGAGCCAAGGCCGTCTGTCGTGATGGATTCGGGCCCAATGGGCTGATTTCGCAGCAGACGCTTGAGCAGTTTCAGGGCGGCGTTCGTATCACGCCGACGCTGCATCACGAGATCAAGAACCTCGCCCTCGTCGTCAACGGCGCGCCACAGGTACGTACGGCGTCCGCCGACCGAACAGACCATCTCGTCCAGATGCCATCGTGGCGAGGGCTTGGGCCGCTGTCGTTTCAAGTTCCTGGCGATCCGCGGGCCAAACTTGATCGTCCAGCAACGAATGGTCTCGTAGCTGACCTCGATCCCACGTTGGGCCAGCAGTTCCTCGACGTCGCGGAAGCTCAGGGTGAAGCGAAAGTAGAGCCACACCGCGTGGCGGATGACCTCCGCTGGGAACCGATGACGTTTGAAGGACAAGGCGCGCATGGCGCGCTCCCTGCCCGCCTCGTCAGGCTGCGTCTAGCCCGGGACACACGATGGCGCGGTTAGGCTGACAACACCTGCCGAGTAGCGCCCTTAAAAATCGGCGTTCCGATTAGTATAGAGAAGTCAAAGCGTTACGAGCACCGAGAGGTGCGTATGGTGTAGTGCCGATTTAAGGGGATTTTGGCGCTGATTTGACCGCCAAAAAACCCTCTTAAGGGGGTCCATAACCAACCGATCGCGGCACGCGAGCGGAAACGCCAGCGACATGACAGATAATTACATAAAATTACGGATTATCGATAACATCTGTACAGATAATTACACTTCATCGACTGATTATCGACAAAGCCACGGCGCTAACAGAGCCGCTCGCGGAGCGCGCCACCACGGGGCGCCGTAGCGAGCAATCGGAGCAGAAAATTACAGGCACCATTCAGCACGTCGACCAACGGATTGAGATTGGGGTCGATCGTGACAAACAGCGCGCTTCGATCAGTTGCCCATTTCGGCAGCGGCCTCACCCATCTCCAACGGGTTGAGTTCAGAGGATGTTCTTTCGCATATCGCAAAAATCACTTGCTCACAAACGTATAACTTCCATCTCTATATCTAAAGACACCCCCACCAGCCCAACCATCACCAGATGCGCGAACCAAATAGTCTTGATTTTCATCGAGATTATTCGCCGGAATCAAAACACGGAAACCATTCGGAAGCCTTCCATATTCTAAACTCGATAGAGTTATGCACTTTGGGGCCGAAGAAATAGACCAAACAACCTCGGCCCGATCAACGAATGCTCGCCTTACACTTATCGAGGTAAAGCATGGCAGTTTACTTGAAAACAATTGGTTATTTTCGAAGGAAAATATCGGGCGTCCGGAATGTCCAGATATTTTCACGTCAACACCGCGCTCGCACCCAGACAACGCCAAGAAGGTCATCGCAAGCAACGACCAACTCACAACACCGCACATTGATTTCAAAACGTTTGCCCTCATCGACCGTAAGATCATTTCGCTGAACACCCCCCCTGGTCCTCAGCGCGCAGACAACTGCGCACATGTTCTAGTTCTGTCGCCCTCGGAGCATCCCCAGAGTCCCTTTTCGCCACAGAGTCCCCCACGACTTGAGCTTGCTGCTCATAATGCAGCGAGCCGAAATCCGTTTCCCCGGTCACACTCTGTATATCGTATGGGTCTAACCCTTTTGACTGCATACCCAAGGAGTCTTCCGCAATCTTCGTGGGGCCAAGCAGGAAGCCAATAACGTTCTTATACTGCCAAATATGTGTGGTTTCATGAGAAATTAATTCTCGCGGATTCATCGGCAAGCTTCCATTATCAACCGACATATCTGCACTGTAATAATTTGGCCTGACATAAATTGTATGACCAAGAGTAATAGCCGGTGTGCCACCAGCAAAGGCAGCCTTCGCTATCAAATTAAGACCAGAACCAGATTTAATATCGACCTTACTATATGGCACATTCGAACCGAATATCGATCTCAGGAGACTGAGTTCGCCCTTCGTGTAGGGGCGCAGCCCGGTGGGATCGGTCCGATTCAGCGGGTCATTGCCAACGTAGGCGTACCAGTTGAGACCTGCATTGTAGCCCGAGGGGTCGGTTTGTAGAAACCGCCCCAGGGTGGGAGAATAGGCCCGGGCCTTGTAGTGGTACAGCCCCGCCTCCGGCAGCCAGATCTGGCCGGTGTATTGGAAACGGCCGACATTGCCGGCGGCGGGGACGCCGTATTCGTCATAGGTGTTGGTCCAGGCGGCGACGCCCGCGGCGTTGGCCACCGCCACGATCGAGCCTTGCGGATCGGCCAGCAGCCAGCGGCGGTCGGCGACGCCGGCGCCCTCGTACCAGGCGACCGGCGCATCGGTCCCGGGGCCGGGCACGTAGCGGCGCAGCAGGGTCGCGCCGTTGTACTCGGCCACTAGGTCCGAACCCGAATAGAGGAACCGCGTCGCGGCCCCGCCGCTGGCCACCGACCACAGGCGGCCCATAGGCTCGTAGACCAGGCCGGCCGTTCCGGCCGAGGTCAGGTTGTTGAGCAGGTCGTAGCAGTAGGTCGTGGTCCCGTCGCCCGACAGGTTGCCGCGCGCGTCGTAGGCCATCGCCGTCCCCGCCGCCGTGGCGTACTGGTTCAGGCCGTTGACGGTGTAGGCCTTGCTGGACTGGCTCCCGCTCCACTCGTAGAGGCTGTTCGTGGCGGTGCGGGTCTTGATCTGGCCGGCGGCGTTGTAGGCGAAGGTCCAGGTCTGGTCCTGGGCCGTTCCGGCCTGGTCGAGCACCAGGCTCGAAAGCCGGGACGCGGCGTCATAGCCGTAGTCTTCGGAGACGGCCTGAGCGCCGACGCCTTGCCAGGCGTAGTCGCGGCGACCCAGATCGTCATAGGCGTAGGCCGCGATCCGGGTGACGCCCTGTTCGTAGATCCCGGTCATCGCCCCCGACGCATCGTAGCCGTAGGTGACGTAAAAGGCCGGAGCGCTGTCCGGCCAGGTGATCTTGGTGCGGCGGCCAGCCGGGTCGTACTCATACGACATGGTCAGGCCGTTGGTGGTCTCGCCGGTCATCCGGCCCAGGGCGTCATAGGTCGCCGTGGTCGCGCCGCCGCCATAGGTCGCCGAGGTCCGCCGGCCCAGATTGTCGTAGCCGTAGGCCTCGCCGCGCAGCCCGTTCTGGACCCGGTTCAGGGCGTCATAGGTGAAGGTGACGACCGAGCAGTCGAGAGCGGCGGTGGAGTCGCGGCGCCGCCAGGTCTTGCGATTGCCGGCCTCATCGTAGCAGTAGCCGTCATAGTCGGTGGTCGAGGATCCGCCGCCCGAGGCGTTGGGATAGCGAACCTTGGCCAGCCGGTCCAAGCCGTCGTACTCGTAGGTCGTCAGGTTGCCCTTGCCGTCGGCGACCGTCTGTTCCTGGCTGTTGGCCGTGTAGGTCACGGCCTTCTCGACGCGGGGATCAACGCCGTAGCCCGAGGTCACCTTGGTCAGGCGACCGATGGTGTCGTATTCGCTGTAGGTGATCCGGTCGGGGCCGTCCGCGCCCTGGGCCCCCAAGATGCAGGCGTCCGGCGTCGAGCCGAAGGCGGCCGGGTTCATCCGCACGGTCGAGCAGGTCAGACGGCCCAGGATGTCGAAACCGTAGGCGCTTTGCGCCACCGCCGAACCGTCCGTGCCGTAGGTGGTCTTGAGGACGACTCGCGCCTGGGCGTCGAAGTCGTTGACCGTCCGCGTCAGGTTCTGGAAGCCCGAGGGGAACAGGCTGGGGCTGGTCACCGTGCCCACATAGGCCGTCGAGACCTGGCCGTCGGCGCGATAGTCGGTCTTGCTGGCGCGATAGAGCAGCGGGCCTGAACCGTCCGGATCGGGCGTGACCTGGCCGATCTCCCAGCGGGAGTCGTCATAGTAGGACTGGACGACGTCGCTCGTCCCCGCCAGCGGCCCGTCGACCACGGTCACGTCGCCGCGGTCGTTGTAGGCGTAGGTGGTGGTGGCCGACAGCGAGTTGTCGCCCGCCCGGACGGTCTTGGAGACCAGCCGCACGTTGTTGGGTTGGCTGCCGTCCTCGTAGGCGTATTGGGTGACCGTCTCGTCGGCCGTGCCCACGCAGGCGGGAGCCTCGCCCGTCGCACAGGCGGACATCTTGGTAACGCGCCTGACCGGCGCGCCCGTCACCCAGGCGCCATTGACGATGTAGCGCGCGGTGAACGTGCCGTACTCAAAGCGGATCTGCGGCCGCTTGGTGTTGGGCGCCGTCGGCTGGGTGACGCTGGAGAGCTCGCCCGTGACGGAGTCGTAGCCGTAGTCGGTCTGATTGCCGCGCGCGTCCCGCGTCCAATCGGGCGACTTGCAGTTCTGGCCGCCGGCGAAGGTGGGCCGGCAGCTGTAGCCGGCCCGCTCGACGACCGCCCCGGCAATCGTCGTCGCCTCCGGGTTCACGCCCGCCGGAGTCCCCTTGGGGATATGCCATTTAGCTGTGACGTTCAGGTTGCCGTCCATCACGTACCAGAAACGGTCACCCTCCGGCAGGGTGACTTGCTGGATCTTGCCCGCGCCCGGCTTGCCCTGATCGTCGCCGATATATTGGTAGGTCGTTACTCGCCCTTCGCTGTCGGTGTCGCTGATCACGTGGCCGTTGGAGGTGCGCGACACGACGATCCGCTTCTTGCCCAAGGGATCGGTTGCCGTGGTCGTCAAGAGACCGTCGGTGGGGAGATATTGGGTCCCGACCGACGACCAGGTGTCGACAACGTAGTTGTAGCTGTAGGTCCAGGTCGAAACGCCGTCGGTGAACGAGGTCACCCGCATCTTGCCGTCGTCGGTCGTGGTGTCGACGACGTAGGTGCGCTGGTTGTCTCCCGTCGCGTTGCGGAAGGTGATGGTGAACGGCGCGCCGACCGGCGCGCTGACGGAGCCCGTCAGGCCGCGCCCCCGAGTGATCTCGTCGGCATAGGTCGGGCCCGAGCATTGAGTCGCGTCGCAGCCGCCGTTCTTTAGGTTGGCCGTAACCGGCGCCACATAGGGCGAGAACGCGCCCCCGCTGGACCCGACCATGGCGTAGCCCAGGCTGCTCTCGACCTTCATGTGCGGGTCGAATCCGGTCGTGCGGCTGAAGGTCAGCTTTTCACCAGTCGGATAGGTCAGGCTGGTGATCAGGCCGATCGGCGTGGGGTTGTTGCTGCTCCAGACGCGCTTTTCGAAGGTCGCCACCCGGCCGTCGGCCCCGGTGTAGACGATCTCCGAACCCGAGGAATTGAGGGTGCCAGTGGTTTCGCCCACTCGAATGGAACCGTTCCGAAAGGTCAGGCTCTCGCCTTCCAGGACGATGTTGGTGAAAACGTAGTGACCATCGTCGGAAAGCTGGAGATAGGAGGTCGGCGACGATCGCGTCGTCGTGTCGAAATAGTTGTTGGTGCTGGCCAGGCCGCGGGCCCCCGCGCCGCCGATGCTGTTGACCGTCTCGCTCACCGAATAGCCGCCGGTGATCAGGTTCACCCCGACCGAATCGGTGGCCGAATAGACCGGCGGCCGAAGCTCCGCCGGGTGACCCACGCCGTCGGTCGGATCGGGTTCGACCTGCACATTGGTCACTGGTGCGGCGATATTGGCCTTGGCCGAGGTCGCCCGGGCGGCGTCGCCGTCGCCCTTCTGCGCCGCCTGGCTGTCGGCTGGCGGAGCCTCGACCACCGGAGGCGCGGTCTCCTGTGCCTGGACGGCGCGAACCGACAGGATCGAGGCTGCGCACAGCGAGATGGCGGAGGCGGCAAGGCACGCGCGAACGCGCGACGAGAACATTGAAATCTTCATGGTGGAGCCCCCGCCCTTAATCGTAGTACTCGGTCTCGACGACCACGGTGATCGCCGAGGACGCCGTGCCGGCTTGAGTGAGCGCGCCGCCCTCGCCCAGCACCCGGCGGCCAGAAAACGCCGCCACGCAGCGGCGCGCCAGCTTCGTTGGCCGATTGATTGCTGCGCCCGCCCTCATACCCGGCTGGGCCGGCCCCGCCTGGCCGGCCGCCAACGCTCCGATCGGCACGGCGACCAACGTCGCGCCGGCCACCGCGCTCAACACCAATCGCATCAAAATCCCCACCGAGTCCGATGCTCAAGCTTCTAACAGATACCCGCTCTCGTTGTCTCGCACGCGCTCTCAATTCGTTTGAGGATCGCAGCTTGACCGAGGACTTTTACCTTCGGGCGTCTGACCGCCGATCGCTCATCTCCCAGGCCGAACCGCAGCGGCGGCGACCTGAGCCGAGCGTGGACGCTGGGCGGGACGCAATGACGTGTGTTTCCGTACGACGGGTCGCCGAGGCGACGAAGGAGCGGCTACGCGACGAAGACGGCAAATACCGTCGCGAGCATGTTCGCGCGGTAGCTCAGCGCGTGGAAGTCATCTCGCCAAACGAGATGCGGATCATGGGAAATAGGACCGATTTGCTGAGAACCTTGGCCGCCTCGGCAGGCGAACAATCGGCGGTTCTCGGCGTTCGCATCCTTAAACCGAAGTGGCGCACCCGACACGATTCGAACGTGTGACCTTTGCCTTCGGAGGGCAACGCTCTATCCAGCTGAGCTACGGGTGCTTCCGCCTTGCGGAAGCGCGGTCTTAGCCGAAAGGCCGCGCCGGCGCAAACGGGTCTTTGCCGCTTTCTGGGTCAGCCTTTCGCCAGATAGACGAAGCGGACCACGAACAGCGCCGCCAGGATCAGCAGCAGCCAGTCCCCCTTGCCGATCTTGCCGGTCAGCAGGCGCAGCACCGCGTAGCTGGTGATGCCGAACGCCAGGCCGTTGGCGATCGAGAAGGTCAGGGGGATGGTGATCAGGGTCAGGAAGGCCGGGATCGCCACGGTCGGGTCGGCCCAGTCGACGTCGACGAGACTGCCGACCATCAGCGCGCCCACCAGGATCAGGGCCGGGGCCGTGGCGGCGGCCGGGATCGCCTGGACCAGCGGGGCGAAGAACAGGGTGACCAGGAACAGCAGGCCCACCACCACCGCGGTCAGGCCGGTGCGGCCGCCGGCGGTGACCCCCGAGGCGCTCTCGATATAGCTGACCACCGTCGAGGTGCCGGCCGCGGCCCCGACCATGGTCGCCGCCGAGTCGGCCAGCAGGATGCGGTTCAGGCGTGGGATCGAGCCGTCGGGCGCCTGCAGGCCGGCCTTCTTGGTCACCGCCACCAGGGTGCCGACATTGTCGAACAGGTCGACGAACAGGAAGACGAAGACGATCTCGAGCATGGCCAGGGCCATGCCGCCCTTCAGGCGGAAGGCGCCGGCCACGTCCATCTTGAACGCCGTGGCGGTCAGGTCGGCCAGGCTGGAGGTCCCCGGCGCGATCTTGGCCAGGCCCAGGGCCCAGCCGGCGGCGGTGGCCAGCAGGATGCCGATCAGGATCGCGCCCTTGACCCGCCAGGCCTGCAGCACGGCGATCAGCACCAGGCCCAGGATCGCCACGGCGGCGGTCGGGGTGGTCAGGTCGCCCAGGGCCACGGTGGTGGCCGGGCTGGCGACGATGATCCCCGCTTCCTTGAGGCCGATGAAGGCGATGAACAGCCCCACCCCGGCGGCCACGGCCGAGAACAGCGGCTTGGGGATGGCCGCGACGATCATTTGGCGCACGCCCACCAGGGTCAGGACCAGGAAGGCCACGCCCGACAGGAAGACGCAGCCCAGGGCCGTCTCCCACGGCACGCCCATGCCCTTGACCACGGTGTAGGTGAAATAGGCGTTCAGCCCCATGCCGGGGGCCAGGGCCAGCGGATAGTTGGCGATCAGCCCCATCAGGATCGAGCCGAAGCCGGCCGCCAGGCAGGTGGCGGCGGCCACGGCGGCCACCGGCATGCCGGCCTGGCCCAGGATCGCCGGATTGACCACCACGATATAGGCCATGGTCATGAAGGTTGTGACGCCGGCCAGCACCTCGGTGCGGACATCGGTTCCCTGGGCCTTGAGGCCGAAGAGTCGTTCGAGCATGGCTTAGCGGCTCCGGCCGGTCGGGGTAGCGGTGGGAAGGGCGGCGGCGTAGCGGTCCCAGTGGGCGACGAGGTCGCGGACGACCACGCCGCCGACCCGGAACGTGGCGTCGAACCCGGCCTTGAGGCCTTCCCCGTGGAAGACGTGCGGCAGGCTGGTCTGGCCTAGCGGGCCGCGCGAGTAGTTGCTGGCGGTGCGCAGCACCAGCACCCGGCGGCGGTCGAGCCGTCCGGACGCGGCATGGGCGTCGAGCACGTCGAGGATCCCCTGGTCTTCGCAGTCGGTCATGGTGAAGGTCCCGGCCCCGCCGGTCCAGAGCTTGACCCAGTCCTGCGCCCAACGCGTGCGGTGCGCGCCGTGCCAGAAGCGCACCGTGCCCAGCGCGTCGCCCTGCAGCACGAACGGCGGCCGTTGACCTTCGGGGTCGCCCTGGTACGGCGCGCGCAGAGCCTGCAGGCCGGGGGAGTCGGGCAGCTTGACGTCGCGGGTCAGGCCGTAGGCCCAGTCGACCAGGTCCTTGTCCAGCGTCCAGGCCATGGCGCTGGAGCCCTCGGCCTTGCCCTTGACGTTCGGGCGCTCGGCGTCGTTCGAATAAAGGCCGTAGGGCCAGTCGGCGGGGGTGTCGCGCTCGTCCAGCTCGTAGATCGGGTCGGCGTCGACCACGTGGCGGACCCAGGCGGCGCTGCCGACCGAGGCGACGGCGGGATCGACCCCGGCGATGCCGCTGACGATCCAATAGGCCTTGGTCAGGTCGAACTGGTCCGACAGGATCAGGGCCGCCACGCTTTCCCGGGTCCTGCCGCGCATGTCGCTGACGATGGCCAGCACCCCGTCGTCGGAATAGCGGGCCATGTGGCGGACGCCGGGAATGCGGATCTCGTGCTTCAGCGGCCAGCCCTCGACCCAGGGCTGGAACTCGCCGGCCATGTCGCCGGTGTCGGCCCCGATCTCGAAGGTGGTGACCACCACCACCTTGATCGGCAGGCGCGCCGCCGCCTGGGCGCCGGCCAGGCCGAGGCCCAGGGCGATGCTCAGCGCCAGGACGATCCGAAACCACAATGCGCGCATGCCAAGCCCCACTGAAAATCCGGCGGTGAACCTCCACCGATGCGGCCCGCGACGCAATCGGAGATCGCCGGGCGCGCCGGGCCCGCCTTGCGCTGCGCATCGCCGAGGCGTCGGCGCCCGATCCTGGGCGGGGCGGCGACGGGGGCCTCGCCTCGCGGCCGGGACGGCGGCTAGGGTGCCCGGCGAATCACCGCCGCCTCGAAAGCCGCCCATGCGCCTCCTCCTGACCGTCCTGCTGCTGGCCAGCGTTCCGCTTTCCGCCCCCCTCTCCGCCCAGGCCGCCGAGCTCTTGGACCCCGTCCCGCGCACGGCGGTGATCAGCGCCTTCCCGCCGGAGCTGGCGGCGCTGGAGGCGGCGACCCGCGACAAGCACGCCTACGCCGCCGGCGGCGCCCGGTTCGTCACCGGCGCGCTGGAGGGCAAGCCGGTGGTGCTGTTCCTCAGCGGGATCAGCATGGTCAACGCCGCCATGACCACCCAGAGCGCCCTGGACCGGTTCCGGATCGAGCGGATCGTGTTTTCGGGCGTGGCCGGCGGGGCCGATCCGGCCCTGGAGGTCGGCGACGTGGTGGCTCCGGAACGCTGGGTGCAGTCGTCCGAGATGGCCTATGCCCGCGAGGTTCCCGGCGGCTTCGCTCCGACCCCGGGCCTGACCGACGGCCGGACGAACTTCGGCATGATGTATCCGCGCGCCGTGACCGTGACCCGCGAGCCGGACAAGCCCGAGGACCTGAAGGACTTTCCCGTCGACCCGGCCCTGCTGGACCTGGCCCGCCGCAGCGTCGAGGGCCTGACCCTCAAGCGCTGCGCCGCCGACCAGTGCCTGGCCAAGCCGCCCAAGGTGGTGGTCGGCGGGGTGGGCGGCTCGGGCCCGGTGTTCGTCGACAACGCCGCCTTCCGGCGATACGCCCACGACGTGTTCGGGGCCCGGGTGCTGGACATGGAAAGCGCCGCCGTCGCCCAGGTGGCCTATGTCAACCGCACGCCGTTCATCGCCTTCCGCAGCCTGTCGGACCTGGCCGGCGGCGACCCGGCCGGCAACCAGTTCCCGGTGTTCCTGAAGTTCGCGGCGGAGAATTCGGCGACGGTGGTGCGGGCGTTCGTGAAGGCTCTGCCTTAGGCGCCCTACGTCTTCAACGGATCCTTGGCGTTCGGGTCGCCATAGGTCAGCGACACGAACACGTCCTCCAGGTCCGGATCCTCGGTGGCGATGTCCTTGATCTTCAGGCCCTCGGCGCGGACCGCCGCCAGCACCTGCTCGACGCTGGACTGGCCGGTGCGGTAGCTGACCGAGAAGGCTCCGGCCCCGCGCAGCCGGGTCTCGAAGCCGGGCAGCAGCGGTGCGGCGGTCACCGGCTCTTCCGGTGTGACCACCACGTTGCGGATGTCCATCCGGCGCAGCAGGGTCGGGGTCGGCTCGCAGACCACCACCTCGCCGCGGTTGACGATGGCGATCTGGTCGCACAGCTCCTGGGCCTCCTCCAGGTAGTGGGTGGTGAGCACGATGGTCACGCCCAGCTGGTTCAGGCCCGTCACATATTGCCAGAGCTGGCGGCGCAGCTCGACGTCGACCCCGGCGGTCGGCTCGTCCAGGATCAGCACCGGCGGCTGGTGGACCATGGCCTTGGCCACCATCAGCCGCCGCTTCATGCCGCCCGACAGCTGGCGGACATAGGCGTTGGCCTTGTCGCCCAGGCCCAGGGCGTTGAGCAGCTCGTCGGTGCGGCGCTCGTTCTTGGGCACGCCGTAGAAGCCAGCCTGCACCTCCAGCGACTCGCGCGGGGTGAAGAAGACGTCGGCGGCCAGTTCCTGGGGCACCACGCCGATGGCGGCGCGGGCGTCGCGCGGCCGCTCGTCGATGTCGCGGCCCCAGATCCGCACCTTGCCCGCGCTCTTGCGGGTCAGGCCGGCCAGGATGTTGATGAAGGTCGACTTGCCCGCCCCGTTCGGACCCAGCAGGCCGAAGATCGAGCCGCGCGGCACCTTCAGGTCGATGCCGTTGAGCGCCCGCTTCTCGGGCGCGGTCTTGGTGGCGGGATAGGTCTTGAACAGGCCTTCGGCTTCGATCGCGTAGGCGGGCAGGTCCATGGAGCGTCCAGATCGGGAAAGGAACACGCGGCGCGAATTGACGGCGCCGCGACTGGTCGCATAGGTATGCCTGCATCGCCGCCACGCCAAGGCCGCGTCTGATTTTCAAGGGTTTCACGAACATGGCGCGCAAGGCCAAGTCCACCGCTCCCACCGCCATGGAGACTTCGGTCGTCGAGATCGGCGCCGGCCCCGCGCCGGAAACCGTGATGGTCCGCTCGCACCGCATCGCCTGCGACGGCGTCGGCGGCGCCCTGGGCCATCCGCGCGTCTGGCTGGAGATGGGCGCGGCCGGCTTCGTTGACTGCCCCTATTGCGACCGCCGCTTCGTGGCCTCCACCGCCGCCGGCCACGACGAGGACGAGCAGCTGGCCCCGGGGGTCTACGAAGGCTCCGGCGGTCACTAGGTCGTCATTGCGATGAGCGACACCCTCCAGCGCGCCGAATCTCTGGCCAAGGCCTGGGAGGCCGCCGAATGGCCGCGCGAGGCCCCGGTGCTGCGGGCCATCGCCATGCCGTCCGACACCAATCCCGAGGGCGACATCTTCGGCGGCTGGCTGCTGTCGCAGATGGACCTGGCGGCGGCCTCGATCGCCTTCCACCGCGCGGCCGGCCGCTGCGCCACCATCGCCGTCGACGGCATGACCTTCCTCAGCCCGGTGTTCGTCGGCGACGAGGTCAGCCTGTTCGCCAAGGTGGTCCATGTGGGCCGCACCTCGCTGAAGGTCGAGGTCGAGGCCTGGCGCCGCCGCCGCGACGGCGAACAGGCCCACAAGGTGACCCAGGGCGTGTTCACCTTCGTGGCCATCGACGAGAACCGCAAGTCCCGGCCGCTGCCTTAGGGTGCGCGTCCTCCGCCCCCTCTGGGGGCGGACAGACCGCGAAGCGGTCAGGTGGGGGCAAGTGTTAGCGGGCACGATCTCTCGCTCTCACGCGGAAACCCGCTGAGCGTATGGAAAGGGTCGCGGAGCGCCGGACGACGTCCGGAGTTCTTTGAGTATTACCGTTTCGACGAAGCCACCGCTCCGCGCGGTCGTTTTACGCCAGCGTCCGGTGGGCAGCCCTGTTGAGGCTTAGCCGGACCCGGTCTCGATCCCTTTCGGGAGAAACCGGACGCCGGGGGCGCGGGCCTATGGGCAATTCACGCGCTTTGTCCCCGGTCGACGCCGACGGCGGGCGGGCTCCCCAACGATGGAAGGCCCCGGACACGCTGGAGTAACCCCCTCCAGCCCAGTCCCGCTCGATCGCCCCCCGCCGCCGCATCGGTCGCTGGCCATGCGCCCTTTCCCCGCGTCGAGGTGAGATCAGGATACGGCGATCTGAAAGGGTGGGGAC
>NZ_FORN01000095.1 GCF_900114015.1 Caulobacter sp. UNC279MFTsu5.1
AACACGACTCACGGTCTCCGGGCCTGGCCCGGCCGCTCCGCGCCTCCTCATCCCCTCAGCGGTTTCCGCGTGAGCCGCGAAGCCGCGCCCGCCGCCCGCGATCCGGGAGACCCAAGACCCCATGCCGTCAGACCTGGCAGACCGGGCAGAAGAACGTCGATCGCCCCGCCTGGACCTCGCGGGCGATCACGCCCTTGCAGCCCGGCGTGGGGCAGGGCTGGCCCTCGCGGTCATAGACCCGGAAGCGGTGCTGGAAATAGCCCAGGGCCCCGTCGGCCGCCGCGAAGTCCTTCAGCGACGAGCCGCCGACCTCGACGGCCTCGGCCAGCACGTCCTTGATCGCCGCGGTCAGCGGGCCCAACCGCTTGCCGGCGATCATCCCCGCCGGCTTGAACGGCGAGATGCGGGCCCGGTGCAGGGCCTCGCAGACATAGATGTTGCCCAGGCCGGCGACGGTCTTCTGGTCCAGCAGCAGGGTCTTGGGGCCCTGCTTGCGGCCGTTGAACGCCGCGACCAGGGTCCTGGCGTCGAAGGCCTCGCCCAGGGGCTCGGGGCCCATGGTGGCGAACCACGGATGGCGGTCCAGCCGGTCGGTGGCGACCAGGTCCATGAAGCCGAACCGGCGGGGGTCGTAATAGGTGACGGTCGCGCCGGCCTCGGTCTCGAACACCACGTGGGCGTGCTTGTCGTCGGGCGTGACCGGGCGGGCGAAGTCGCCGGGCCTGATCGAGCCCACCGGCGAAGCAATCTCGAAACGCCCGGTCATGCCCAGGTGCATGACCAGGGTGTCGCCGCGGTCCAGCGGGGCCAGCAGGTACTTGGCCCGGCGGTCCAGCCGCAGGATCTTCGCCCCGGTCAGGCGCTGGACGAAACCGTCGGGCAGGGGGAAGCGCAGGTCGGGACGGTTGGCGCGCACGCGGGCCAGGCGCGCGCCGCCCAGCACCGGCTCCAGGCCGCGGCGCACGGTCTCGACTTCGGGCAGTTCGGGCAAGAGAGACCTCGGAGCGGATCGCTGTGGGCCGCCAGATATCGGCCATCCCGCGCGCCGTTCCTAGGCCTCCTCGGGGGCCGGCCACGCAAAACCGGTGACGGACGGACGCTGACGGTTATAAGAGCCGAACGACACGGGGCCGCGCCCCAGCGAATTTCGAGCGACCGCATGACCAAGGCCTCCGCCACCTTCGGATTCAAGGACGTCGACGCCTCGGCCAAGGCCGGCCTGGTGCGCGGGGTGTTCGACCGGGTCGCCAAGAACTACGACCTGATGAACGACGTGATGAGCGGCGGGGTGCACCGGTTGTGGAAGGACGCGGTGGCCGCGCGCCTCAACCCGCAGCCCGGCGAGGTGATCATCGACTGCGCCGGCGGCACCGGCGACATGGCCCGGCGCTTTGCGAAAATGGCCCGGGCGGCCCAGCAGCGGCGCGGCGGTCCCGACGCCCTGATCAACATCATCGACTACAACGCCGAGATGATCGGCGCGGGCATCGAGAAGGGCGGCGCGCCCGAGATCACCTGGACGGTCGGCGACGCCCAGCGGCTGCCGCTGCCCGACGCCTATGCCGACGCCTATGTGATCTCGTTCGGCATCCGCAACGTCACCGACATCGACGCGGCCCTGCGCGAGGCGCGGCGGGTGCTGAAGCCGGGCGGCCGGTTCCTGTGCCTGGAATTCTCCAAGCCGGTGACCGAGGCCCTGTCCAAGGCCTACGACGCCTATTCGTTCAAGCTGATCCCGCAGTTCGGCGAGTGGCTGGCCAAGGACCGCGACGCCTACCAGTACCTGGTCGAGAGCATCCGCCGCTTCCCCGACCAGCGGACCTTCGCGGGGATGATGGAGGACGCCGGCTTCAAGCGGGTGACGATCACCAACTTCACCGGCGGCGTCGCGGCGATGCACCAGGGCTGGGCGCTGTAGGGCGGACGCGCTCGTCTAGCGCCCGGACCGCGACGGACGGTTGTCCGGCGTCATCGCGTGTAGGCGGGCTGGCCTAGATGTCGAAGCTATGAAGGTTGTTCACCCGGGGAGCGGCTGAGAAGCTGGGGTTGCGAAGCACCAACCTTGGCCGGAGGTCTCCCCGGATGAACGTG
>NZ_FORN01000085.1 GCF_900114015.1 Caulobacter sp. UNC279MFTsu5.1
CAGGATACGGCGATCTGGAAGGGTGGGGACCAAATCGGGTCGAGAAAGTTCAGGGCGTTGAAATCGCGGGGGTTTGTTGGCTGAACGCCGAGGATAAGGCCCATGCCCCCTCTCCTAGCGGGAGGGTGACAATGAGTGTCTCCCTAGTCCGGCAACCCCTCGAACACCTTCAGCCCCTCCGGGATCACCGCCCAGTCCGGCCGGTCCTTGGCGAAGATCGCCACGGTCGGGTGGAAGGCCGTCGGGTCGTCCAGCGAACCGGCGTAGATCGTGTGGGAGTCGGTCTCGCCCACCGGTCCGCCGAACACCAGGCTGGCGCAGGTCGGGCAGCTGTTGCGGACCGCGTTGGAGCCCCGCGCCGAAATGCAGGTGAAGGTCCGGGTCGGGGCGCTGAAGGTCAGGTCCCTGGCGGCGAAGGCCATGAACGGGATGAAGCCCGAGCCCGAGGCCTTGCGGCAGTCGGCGCAGTAGCAATGGCCCATGAACAGCGGCCGGCCCCGCGCCGCGTAGCGCAGGGCGCCGCACAGGCAGCCGCCGGTGTAGAGCACGTCGTCCATCACACCACTCCCTTGGCCCGCAGGCCGGCGATCGTTTCGGCCGACAACCCGGCCACGGCGCCGAGTACGGCGTCGGTGTGCTCGCCCAGGGCCGGCCCCGGCCAGCGGACGCCGCCAGGCGTCTCGGACAGCCGGGGAAAGGCGTTCTGCATTTTCACCGTCCCGAACACCGGATGGGCCACCTCGACGATCGACTGGCGGGCGGCGAACTGCGGGTCCTTCAGCATGTCGGGCGCGCGATAGACCCGGCCGACCGCCAGGCCGGCGTCCTCCAGCAGCGGCAGCAGGGTCTCGATGTCGTGCTCGACCGTCCAGCCGGCGATGGTGGCGTCGAGCTGCAGCTGGTTGACGCCGCGCGCGGCGTGGTCGCGATAGCGCTCGTCGGTCGCCAGCTCCGGCCGGCCCATGGCCTCGCACAATCGCTTGAACAGGGTGTCCTGGTTGGCGCCGATCAGGATCAGCTCGCCGCCGCGGGTGGGATAGACGTTGGATGGGGCGATGCCGGGCAGGATCGCGCCGGAGCGTTCGCGGATGTAGCCCGACAGGTCGTATTCGGTGATCAGGTTCTCCATCACCGTCAGCACGCTTTCGTAGATCGCCGCGTCGACCACCTGGCCCCGGCCGGTGCGCTGGCGGGCGTGCAGGGCCATCATCACCCCCAGGGCGGCGTTGAGGCCGGCCAGGCTGTCGCCGATCGAGATCCCGGCCCGGGCCGGCGGCCGGTCGGCCTCGCCGGTGATGTGGCGCAGGCCGCCCATGGCCTCGCCGATCAGGGCGTAGCCGGCGCGGTGCGAATACGGCCCGGTCTGGCCGAAGCCCGAGACCCGGGCCATCACCAGGCCGGGATTGGTGCGGGCCAGGTCGTCATAGCCCATGCCCCATTTCTCCAGCGTGCCGGGCCGGAAGTTCTCGACCACCACGTCGGCCGTGTCGATCAGGGCGCGGGCGACGTCGCGGCCCTCGGGCGCGCGCAGGTCCAGGGTCACCGAGGTCTTGTTGCGGCCGATCACCGGCCACCAGGGCGAGTGGCCCTTGGGCTTGGTGCGGCCCCACTGGCGCATCGGGTCGCCGGCCCTGGGATCCTCCAGCTTGATCACCTCGGCGCCGAAATCGCCCAGCACCTGGCCGCAGAACGGCCCGGCGATCAACGACCCCATCTCGATGACCCGCAGGCCCGTCAGCGGCGCGTCGGCCATGAACATCTCCCTGGCGATCACGGAACCATCACGGCCGCGTGAAGTTGTTTAGACCTCCGAGGCGCAAGCGCGGCGCCCCGAACCGTCAAACGTTCTAGAAAAACGCGCAGGGAAAGAAAGCCATGACCCGTAAGCTTCTCATCGTCGGCGCCGCCATCGCCGCCCTCAGCGTCGCCGCCTGCGGCCAGAAGACCGACGAGACCAAGGGCGCCGCCACCCCGGCCGAACAGGCCGCCACCCCGGACGCCAACCCCGCCGCCACCATCCCGACCCCGTCGGACGAAACCAAGGCCGCCACCTTCGTCGACAAGGCCGCCGCCAGCGACATGTTCGAGATCGAGGCCGCCAAGCTGGCCGTCAAGCGCTCGACCAACCCCGACGTGAAGGCCTTCGCCGCCAAGATGGAAAAGGCCCACGCCAAGACCACCGAGGACTTGAAGGCCGCGATCGCCGCCTCCGGCGCGGCCCTGACCCCGCCGACCGCCCTGCCCGAAGACCTGCAGGGCAAGCTGGACGACCTGACCAAGGCCGACGCCAAGGACTTCGACAAGAAGTACGCCGACGGCCAGGTGGACGCCCACCAGGCGGCCCTGAACCTGCTGCAGCGCTACGCCCAGGACGGCGACACCCCGGCCATCAAGGCCTTCGCCGCCGCCACGGCCCCCGCCGTGCAGGAGCATCTGAACATGGCCGAGGGCCTGAAGAACGGCTTCGACACCGGCAAGGACGTGGCCAAGGCCGAGGAGAAGGTCGCCGACGCCAAGGCGAAGGTCGCCGAGGAAAAGGCCAAGAAGTAGCCCTGGCTACGGAATCACGTGGGCGGCCGTCGCTTCGGCGGCGGCTCGCTCGCGCGAGCCCGGCTCGATCAGCTTGAACGGCGCGCCCGGCTTCGACGCCGGATCGTTCACCTCAGCTCGACCCTGGTGGTGTTGTCGTCGCCGTTGCGGTCGATGACCATGTTGTAGGGATCCACCCCCGCCGCCCTGGGCAAGGTCCGGGTGACGAAGGTCAGGGTCTGGGTCCCCGAGCGGATCGTCCGGCGCTCGAAGGCCACGACCTTGTCGGCGCCGAAGCCCTTCTTGCCCGGCTCCAGGGTGAACAGGCCGACGTCCATCGGCTCGCTCATCGCCGCCTCGGTTTCCTGGCCGCGGCCCTGGGCGTAGAGCTTGCGGGCCTGCACCGTCAGCGTCACGTCGTAGCGGCCGTCGGGCCGCTTGCGAGCCGTGGCCATGGTGGCCTTCAGGTCGTAGAGGGTGATCTTCTCGAATAGGTCGGTGATCAGCGCCTGCTTGTCGGCCGGGGCGTGGCGGCGCAGGGCGGCGACCAGCTCCAGGGTGGTCGGATAGGGCGGACCCTTGAAGGCGTAGGCCGCCAGCATCTCGCGCAGGGCGGCGTTGACGTTGTCCTCGCCGATCTCGTCGGCCAGTCGGTACATCACCAGCGAGCCCTTGTTGTAGTAGATGTAGGGCTGGTTCTCGACCTGGCGCAGCGGCAGCTCCTCGATCACCTCGCCGCCCCGGGCCCGCAGGTAGCGGTCCAGCTCGTACTTGAGGAACTTGCGGATCATCGGCTCGCCGTAGGTCTTCTTCATCACCATCAGGGCCGAGTACTGGGCCAGGGTCTCCGACAGGGCCGCGCCGCCCTGCTGGTCGGCGCCGATCAGTTGGTGGGCCCACCACTGGTGGGCGATCTCGTGGGCCCCGACATAGGTGACCATGTCGATCTTGGTCGGGTCGTCGTACTTGGACACGAAGCCCAGGTTCTCCGACCACGGGATGGTGTTGGCGAACGACTGGGCGAAGTCGCCATAGGCCGGGAACTCCAGGTAGCGCACCTGGCGGAACTGGTAGGGGCTGAAATGGGCCTGGTCGTAGTCCAGCGACCGCTTCATCGACTCGAGCATCCGGTCGACGTTCCAGGCGTGGGCCGGGTTGTAGTAGACCGACAGCTGGACGCCCTTGTAGGGCGTGGTCCTGACCGCGTAGCGGGCCGACTGGATCGAGAAGAAGTGCAGGATCGGGGCCTCGGTCACGAACCGCGCCGTGCGCCGGTCGCCGGCCTTGCCGATCGGGCCGCTCATGTCGGCCGACTCGCGCCAGGTGCGCTCGGACACCTTGTAGCCGGGAGCCATCGGCGTCTGGTCGGCGTCGGTGGTGACCTTGATGTCGGACGTCACCCAGTCGCTGTCCCGGCGCAGGCCGTTGAACTGCCGCGAGGGGATGTCGCCCAGCTTGGCCGGCCGCAGCTCGGGCTTCAGTCCGTACTTGCGGCGCTTGGTGCGGTCGGTCAGCAGACCGTCTCGGTCCATGCCCAGGGACGGGGCCAGCTGCCGGTCGTTGATGAAGGTCCCGTTGTCGACCATGTGGGTGTCGGGGCGGCTGTTGGGAAAGCCTATCGCCACGCGGGCCGTGGTGAACGACATCGAGCGCCGCTCGCCCGGCTGCATCGGGGTGTCGAAGGCGAAGATCCGGTAGTTGAAGCGCTCGAAGGTCCGCTTGGGCCGGGCCCCCTCGATCGACAGGGCCAGCACCTTCAGGTCGCGGTCGAAGCGGACGTGGATCTCGCGCAGCGGCTTGTCGGTGCGGTTCTCGATCTCGTAGACGCCCCTGGTGTCGATGCGCGGGGCGCGCGGGTGGATGTCGACGTCCAGCCTGACCTCCACGACCTTGGGCTGGGGCGTGTTCTCGAACGGCAGCAGGGCCTTCTCGTAGTCGGCCGTCCAGCGCTCGTTGCCGACCGTGGTGCGGTACTCGTTCCAGACGTTGGTGTTCATGTAGATGAAGGCGCCGACGCCGACGAAGGTCAGCAGGGCGCCGCCGGCGATCAGGCCCGGCGGGCCCGCCAGCCGGCGCGGCAGGGCGGCCAGGCGCGGCCACAGCCGGCTCTCGGTCCCGCGCCGCCACAGCACGTGGCACAGCACCAGCAGCAGCACCGCGAACGCCGCCCAGTAGAGGCGGAACCACCAGGCCCCGACCCAGAACCGGCTCTGGCCGTTGAAGTCGGAGAGCGGGACGACCGGCGCGCCGTCGTAGAGATAGAGGTTGTGCTCCAGCCCCCAGCTGGAGGCGACGAGGGTGCCGATGATGTAGAGCACCATCAGGCCCCAGCCGACGAACTTGTGCGGCGACAGCACCTGGAGGAACACCGCCAGCACCGCCAGCAGGACACAGTCGGCGGCCTGGGGCAGCACCCACCAGACCAGGTAGTTGACCAGCTCCAGGTGGGTGTAGCCCTTGATCAGCTGGATGATCACGGCCACGATCGCTCCGGCCAGGAAGGTCGACAGCAGCACCAGGCTGATGGCCAGGGTCTTGGGCACGACGAACGCCCAGTCGGGGATCGGGGTGACGTCGATCAGCTCGTGGGTGCGCCGGTCCTGCTCGCGCCAGACCAGCTCGCCGGCGTAGAACGCCGCGATGATCAGCGAGATGAACGGGAAGACGCCGTTCAGGGCCTGGGTCATCATCCGGGTCACCGGATAGATCGCCCCGCCATAGAGGCTGTCGTCGGCCACGCGCCACAGATTGAAGATCGACAGGGCCGCGGCCAGGCCGACCAGCACCAGATAGGCCGGGCTGACGAACACCTGGCGGGCGTCGAGCCGGGTGCGGGCCCACAGCTGGGCCCAGCGGGACGGCGCGGCGAAGCTGGGTACGCCGTGCGCGACCGCGGTCGGGCGCGGGGCGGCGTCGGTGCCGGGCTTCTCGCGCTTGACCCGGGTCGCGCCGTCGCCCCTGCGCAGGTCGAACAGCCAGTAAGCCGCGACGACGATCGCCAGGGAGACGCCGATCCAGATCAGGCGGTTGGCCAGCAGGTAGCCGGCCAGGGGCGGGACCTGGGTGTTGCGCTCGGCCGCCGTCCAGTAGCGCACCGCCAGACCGTAGGCGCCGCCGCCGAAGGGCTCCCAGAGGGCGGCCACCTTCTCCAGGCCCGGCTGGCGCAGCATTGTCGAGCTGATGAAGGTGGCCACCATGAAGGCGATGACGCCGACATAGGTCCACATCATCGACCGCGTCACGGTGGTCGCCGCGAAGAACACCGACGAGGTCAGCAGCAGCGACGGCAGGGCCAGCACGAAATAGGCGAACAGGTAGTGGTTCAGCACGAACGGCCCGACGCTGTCGGGGTCGACCCACCACATGACCGCGCCCAGGGCCATGCCGGCCGGCACGGCCAGGAACGACAGGGCGGCCGCCGCGAAGGCGCCGGCGAACCGGCCGTACAGATGGTCGAACTTGGTCAGCGGCGTGGAGCGCAGGATGCCGTCGAAGCCGGTGTCCTCGTCGCGCACGATGATGTTGGCCACGAAGGCGGCCGTGATGAACATGTAGATCAGGGCCAGGTTCAGGTTGCCGCTGGCGATCACCGAGGCGGCGTTCTTGTGGACATTGGCCGTCGATCCAAACTGCACGAACTGCGGCGCGGCGACCGAAGCGAACGACAGCAGGAAGAAGATGATCACCCCGACCCAGAAGACGGGCTGGCGCGCCTGGTAGCGAAATTCGAAGGCGGCGACTTTTCCGAACATCCTTCCGGACCCCATTCCCGCGCGCTTCAGGCCGCGCACCGGGTGTCGGACAGGGTGGAGAAATAGACGTCCTCCAGTCCGCCCTCGACCTGGCCGAAGCCGTCGCCGGGATCCTGGTCGGCCAGGACGTGGATCACCGTGCGGCCAGCCAGCAGGCGGGTCGAGATCACCTGGTGGCGGGCCTTGGCCGCCTCGAGCTCGGCCTTGTCGATGACCTTCTTCCAGATGCGGCCCGACAGCTGGCGGACCAGGTCGGCGGGCGCGCCTTCCTTGACGATGCGGCCGTCGCAGATGATCGCCATGGCCGGGCAGAGGTCGGAGACGTCCTCGACGATGTGGGTCGACAGGATCACCACCACGTTCTCGCCGATCTCGGCCAGCAGGTTGAGGAAGCGGTTGCGTTCCTCGGGGTCGAGGCCCGCGGTGGGCTCGTCGACGATGATCAGCCGCGGGTCGCCGATCAGGGCCTGGGCGATGCCGAACCTCTGGCGCATGCCGCCCGAGAAGCCTGCGATGGCCTTCTTGCGGACGTTCCACAGATTGACCTGGTTGAGCAGGCTCTCGACGACGTCCTTGCGTTCCCTGGCCCCGGCGATCCCCTTCAGCACCGCCATGTGGTCCAGCATGTCGTAGGCCGAGACGCGCGGATAGACGCCGAAGTCCTGCGGCAGGTAGCCCAGGATCCGCCGCAGTTGGTCGGGCGACTTGAGCACGTCGATATCGCCGAAGCGGATATGGCCCGAGGTCGGGGACTGCAGGGTGGCGACGGTGCGCATCAGGGTCGACTTGCCCGCGCCGTTCGGGCCCAGCAGGCCGTACATGCCGCGGGGGATCGTCAGACTGACCTCGTCGAGGGCCTTCACGCCGTTGGCGTAGACGTGAGTCAGGTTCTCGATGATCAGCATCGTCGGTCCAGAGCCCCTTCGACGTCGGCTTGGCGGGTTTTCGCCACAATTGCCTGACCGTCATGCCTTGTCGCCGCAGGTCGGGGCAAGTGAAAGAACGTTTAGACGGGCGTGATGGCCGGCGTGTTGCAGGATCATGTCCTCACGAAGGTGACTTTTGGCGGAGCGGGTTTGGGTCTAATCAGGCGCCATGACGCCCTTCGCCTTCCCCCCGCCCGCCCAATCCACGGTTCCGGTTGAAGGCGGCGATTCCGTCTTTCCGGTGCGCCGCATCCTCTGCGTCGGCCGCAACTACGCCGCCCACGCCCGCGAGATGGGCGCCGACCAGCGGGATCCGCCGTTCTTCTTCGCCAAGCCGGCCGACGCCGTGGTGGTGGGCGACAAGGTCCCCTACCCCGTCGCCACCCATGAGCTGCACCACGAGATCGAGCTGGTGGTCGCCCTGAAGTCGGGCGGGGCCAATATCGCCGTGGAAGAGGCGATGGATCACGTGTTCGGCTATGCGGTCGGGGTCGACCTGACCCGCCGCGACCTGCAGGCCGCCGCCAAGGCCAAGGGCCATCCCTGGGACGCGGGCAAGGGCTTCGACGCCAGCGCCCCGATCAGCGCCATCGTCCCGGCCGGCCGGGCCCATCCCGACGGCGCCATCACCCTCTCGGTCAACGGCCAGCCGCGCCAGCACGGCCAGGTCGCCGCCATGATCTGGACGATCCCGGAGATCATCGCCGAGGCCTCCAAGCTGTGGACCCTGGCGGCCGGCGACCTGATCTTCACCGGCACCCCCGAGGGCGTCGGCGCGCTCGGCCGGGGCGACCGGGTGGAGGGCGCGGTCGAGGGCGTCGGCAAGCTCGCCTTCACCGTCGTCTGAGGCCCCGGCCCATGCAGCTCACCCTCCATAGCGCCTGGCGGTCCAGCGCGGCCTACCGGGTGCGGATCGGCCTGAACCTCAAGGGGCTGGCCTATGACATCGCGCCGGTGAACCTGGTCGCCCACCAGCACCAGACGCCGGCCTTCGCCGCCCTGAACCCCCAGCGCCTGGCGCCGGTCCTCGAGGTCGACGGCCAGGTCCTGACCCAGAGCCTGGCGATCCTGGACTGGCTGGACGAGACCGTCCCCGTCCCGCCCCTGTTGCCGGCCGATCCGTTCGACCGCGCCCAGGTGCGGGCCATGGCCCAGATCGTCGCCTGCGACATCCACCCGGTGAACAACCTGCGGATCCTGCGGGCCCTGACCGACCTCGGCGTCGACGAACCCGGCCGCGAGGCCTGGATCGGACGCTGGATCGGCGACGGCTTCACGGCCCTGGAGACGATGATCGCCCGGCGCGGCGCGGGCTACGCCTTCGGCGACGCCCCGACCCTGGCCGATTGCTGCCTGGTCCCGCAGGTCTACAACGCCGAGCGCTTCAAGACCGACCTGACCCCGTTCCCGGCCATCCGCGCGGTCGCCGCGCGGTGCGCCGGACACCCGGCCTTCGCCGCCGCCCATCCCGACAACCAGCCGGACGCCCTCCATGCTTGAAGACCTCAAGAGCAACAACCTGGCCTGGTCGCTGCGCAAGACCGAGGCCGATCCTCAGTTCTTCAAGCGCCTGGAGGGCCAGCAGAGCCCGGAATACCTGTGGATCGGCTGCAGCGACAGCCGGGTGCCGGCCAACGAGATCGTCGGCCTGGATCCGGGCGAGCTGTTCGTCCACCGCAATGTCGCCAACCTGGCCCCGCCGCAGGACGCCAACTATCTCAGCGTGCTGCAGTTCGCGGTCGACGTGATCAAGGTCAAGCACGTGATGGTCGTGGGCCACTATGGCTGCGGCGGCGTGGCGGCGGCCATCGACGGCAAGCGGCGCGGCCTGGTCGACCACTGGCTGCACCCGATCCGCGAGGTCCATGCCGAGCACCGGCACGAGCTGGACGCCCTGCCTGACGAGAAGGCTCGCCTCAACCGCCTGTGCGAGCTGAACGTCATCCGCCAGGTGCGCAACGTGGCGTCCGACGTGTTCGTGCAGGACGCCTGGGCGCGGGGCCAGCAACTGTCGGTGCACGGCTGGGTCTATTCGCTGGGCAACGGCCTGGTCACCGACCTGAACGTCGGGATCTCCAGCCTGGAGGACTACGAGCGGGTCGCCAGCGGACCGGCCTGAAGCTGACCGCGAATACCAGAGGCGGGTCCGAGGACCCGCCCCCCTTACGCCTGGAACCGCTCTTTCTCCGAGGCGTGACGATCGTCGACGCCGTCAGCTCGTGCGAAACAGGCTGAGGATCGACACGGACGACTGGTTGGCGATCGACAGCGCCTGGATGCCCAGCTGCTGCTTGGTCTGCAGCGACTGCAGCCGGGCGCTTTCCTTGGCCAGGTCGGCGTCGACCAGGTTGCCCACGCCGGCGTCCAGGCTGTCCTGCAGCTTGCCGACGAAGGTCAGGTGGGTGTCCAGACCGGTCGAGCTGGTGCCCAGCGAGGCCAGCTTGTTGGTCGCCGTGCCCAGGGCGTTGCTGATCGTGGTGATCATCGTCTTGGCGGCCGCGGCGTTGGCGAAGGTCGA
>NZ_FORN01000100.1 GCF_900114015.1 Caulobacter sp. UNC279MFTsu5.1
ACCCACTTCGCCGCGGGGTGGAGCAGCCCGGTAGCTCGTCAGGCTCATAACCTGAAGGTCACAGGTTCAAATCCTGTCCCCGCACCCAAGATCTAGAATGGCCTCCTTCGGGAGGCCATTTTCGTTTGGGCGCTTGCCTTTTCGCCAGGCCGCGCAGGCCGGCGCGCTCGACGGCCGAGATGTGCACGAAGATATCGCCGCCGCTGCTGTCCGGCTGGATGAAGCCAAACCCTTGGTGCTGTTGAACCACTTCGCCCGCCGCCCGGACTGTGGGCGCGCCAAAGTGTGTCGCCGGCGCTCGCACGAGATTCGGCGCCGAAGCGCGGCCTTTACGAACGTGAAGCCGCGGGAATTCGGGGCGCGGCGATGCGAGATCGGGCCGCCGGCGACATACTTCAGAATCTTGGCGCCGGCCCAGGGTTCCGGCCGTCCGAGGCGATCCACCTTCCAGGAGCCGGGCAGGAGCGGATGCGCTCATCCGCCTCGGCGCTTCAGGCGTCGAATCGACGCCCCTTCTTCGGTGAAGAGGTTTCTTCCAACCAGTGCGGTCGGTCTTCTCGCGAAGGGAATCATCGGTCTCATGCCGGGTCGCCTATCAGTCGGGCTTCAAGTCTCCAAAGGCCTACCCGCCGATCCGATCACAATCGGCCGGAAGGCGCTGTGATCTCGCACGTCCATTCGCCGGATCAGGCGGGTTCTCTCATCAGGTCGAAGGGTCTTCACGGCCGGGGCCGGGTGTCCAGGGCTCGCCGAGATTTGAAACCGACGGGCCCCTAAAGCGATTCTCGAGTTCTCCGAGCCGCCGCGCCAGGGGGATGGCGAGAACCAACCGGCGTTTCCACGGAAGGGCCTGGTCGGCGCGCCGAGCAGAATCCACCTTCCGCCACGCGTGGGGCGTGGACCGGCTGATCTGGCCGCCGTCGACTGATTCTCCACATGCGGGTTCGCGACGGCTGTGGTTGTCCGGACCGATTTCAACGAGCCCCGGGGCAGGCGGGGCAGGCGGGGCTGGCGGGGCGCCTCCGCCGTCACGACCACCGCATGGATCGGGATGTGGCCGGAGAGGGGTTGTCACCGCGCCGTCATGCAGCTATATCGACCCCTCGCCCGGAAACGCGACTGCGATGGCAGGGCAAGAACCGTAAGGCTCTTGCTTTTTTCAGTCGATTTCGCTAAATTCCGCGCCTCAATCGACTCGGTTATGGATCCAGGCGGGCAGCCTCGGCGGCCCACGGATCCCTTTTTGTCTCTTCGTGGCGGCTACGCGCCCCTTGAAAGGATGGAAAAACGAAACGGTTGACACTGGGGTGGTGCTTCACTAGAAGCGCTGCTCCTCACTGAAGTGAAGAGTTCGGCAAGAATTCTGAAGTTCAGTGAAGTATTCAACTCCGAAGGCTCGCTGGAATTCAGCGGAATTCGCGGTTGACAGGGTGGTGTGGTTTCAATAGAAGCCGCGTTCCCGGGAGTAGGGAGGGGGGTTCGCAAGAGCTTCTGGAGCTACTCTTCAGGTCTTG
>NZ_FORN01000037.1 GCF_900114015.1 Caulobacter sp. UNC279MFTsu5.1
GCTAAACCGGCGTAAGGTATTGATTTTTATGGAAGAAAAGGAATGGTGGACGCGACAGGGATTGAACCTGTGACCCCTACGATGTCAACGTAGTGCTCTCCCGCTGAGCTACGCGTCCGCCAAAGCGGCCTGGAAGCGCTTTTGAAAAGCGTCCCGGGCGGGAAGGTGTGGGGGTATAGCGGCGGCTTGGCCGTCGCGCAACCCGCCTTTCGGCGGCCTTCGAAAAAATTAGGCGGCCATCATCTTCTCGACCTCGGAGACGAGGTCGCGCAGGTGCACGGGCTTGGACAGCACCTTGGCGCCGGCCGGCGCGCGGTCCTGGGCCGACAGGGCCACGGCGGCGAAGCCGGTGATGAACATGATGCGCAGGGACGGGTCGCGGGCGGCGGCCTGGCGGGCCACCTCGATGCCGTCCATGCCCGGCATGACGATGTCGGTCAGCAGCAGGTCCCAGGCGGTGTCCAGGTGCTGGACCGCCTCTTCGCCGTCGGCGCAGGCCGTGACCTCGAAACCGGCGCGCTCGAGCGCCCGCGCCAGGAACCCGCGGAGGGAGTCGTCGTCTTCGGCGAGGAGGATGCGGGCCATTCGGTCAGTTTCCAGGCGACGGGCGGAATTGGAAAGTGAGAATCTAGTGAAGGACGGTAAATCGGGTATGAACCGGACCCGCGCTGTCCACAGCTAAAGCCCGGCGTTGGCTTGGTCTCATTATAACCTGGACCGTCAGCGTTTGACCCGGAACCTCGAGGCCGCGACAATAAGCCCATGACCGCCTGGGAGCCGATCGCTTCGACAACGCCGGCGACGGTGGAACCCGGCTTCTCACCGGCCTTCGAGGTCGCGCGCGCCCAGGCCGACGGCGAGCCGCCGCCCACGCCGCTGGTTTTCGCCTCGCCCCATTCCGGACGCCTCTATCCGCCCGACATGATGGTCGCCGCCCGGCTGACCGCCCAGGACCTGCGCGGCTCGGAGGACGCCTTCGTCGACGATCTGGTCGCCGGCGCCCCCGCCCTGGGGGTCTGCGTGATCCGCGCCCGGCTGGCCCGGGCCTATATCGACCTCAACCGCGACGCCTGGGAGCTGGACCCGGCGATGTTCGAGGACGCCCTGCCCGACTTCGCCCAGGCCCGCACGGCGCGGGTGGCGGCGGGGCTGGGCGCCATCGCCCGGCTGGCCGGCGAGGGCCGACCGATCTACGCCCGCAAGCTGACCTTCGCCGAGGCCAAGGTCCGCATCGAAGGCGCCCACCAGCCCTATCACGACGCGCTGGACCGCCTGCTGGCCCAGGCCCGCCACGCCCACGGCCTGGCCATCCTGGTCGACTGGCATTCGATGCCGGCCGCGGCGGCGCGCGGTCATCGGGCCCGCGGCGGCGGTCCGTGCGACATCGTGCTGGGCGACCGCTTCGGCGCGGCCTGCGGGCCCAGGCTGACCGCGCTGATGGAAAAGACCCTGGAGGGACTGGGCTATCGCGTGGCCCGCAACGCGCCGTACGCCGGCGGCTACACCACCGAGCACTACGGCCGCCCGACGAAGCGCACCCACGCCATCCAGGTCGAGATCAACCGCGCGCTCTACATGAACGAGACGACCCGCGAGCCGACCGAGGGCCTGGCGCGGCTGAAGGCGGACATCGAGTCGGTGACGGCGCGCCTGGTCCAGACCGACTGGGCCGAGCTGCTTTAGCGCATATCCGTCATTCCCGGACTTGTTCCGAGGACCCCTATGTCGGCCGCGTCGCCGGTTGGGGATTGGGCCGCGATCTCTCCGCGCCACGGATCAGCCTTCTTCGCGACTGAAACAGGGGTCCTCGGAACAAGTCCGGGGATGACGGACGTAGGGAAGCGGACCTCCCGGGCCCAGACCAAAAAAAAGCCCGGCTCGAAAGCCGGGCAGTTCATTAGGGAGGAAACGCCCAGGAAGGGCAGAGGCGGCAGCGCCGCCTCACGGGTCGTTTATAGGGTGCGGTGCGAAACGCATCAAGCAAAATCGACAGACACCGTTGTCTTTTTTATTGCCCCCGCGAACTGAAATCCTTTGTAACACAAGGCCCAAAGAACGCCGCTATTCAAGCTTGGCCGCTTTTTCGCCCAATGCTGCACCGCACAATTAGTTGCCCAAGAAACGACATCCATCCGCAACTTTCGCAAACCCAATAAATTTAAGGGGTTTTGATCTGACACCGGTTTCCCGGATAATCTCTCGCGCAGGGGTGGGGTGGATAAACGTCGCGCAGTCGCGTAAAAGCCGCGCGCCTGACGCGCGCAGCGTCAAACCCCATCTGTTCCTCCCGAAAGTTCGCCTTCTCCATGTCCATGCGAAACATCGCCATCATCGCGCACGTCGATCATGGCAAGACCACCCTCGTCGATCAGCTTCTGGCCCAGTCGGGCGTGTTCCGCGCCAACGAGGCGACCACCGAGCGCGCCATGGACTCCAACGACCAGGAGCGCGAGCGCGGCATCACGATCCTGGCCAAGTGCACCAGCGTCCTGTGGAACGGTGAGGCGGGCGAAACCCGCATCAACATCATCGACACCCCCGGCCACGCCGACTTCGGCGGCGAGGTCGAGCGCATCCTGGGCATGGTGGACGGCTGCGTCCTGCTGGTCGACGCCGAGGAAGGCGTCATGCCGCAGACCAAGTTCGTGCTGACCAAGGCGCTGAAGATGGGCCTGCGCCCGATCCTCTGCATCAACAAGGTCGACCGCGCCCACGCCGATCCGGACCGCGTGCACAACGCCGCCTTCGACCTGTTCGCCGCCATCGGCGCCACGGACGAGCAGCTGGACTTCCCGCACATCTACGCCTCGGGCCGCGCCGGCTGGGCGACGCTGGACATGAACGTCCCCAACGACAACCTGGCCCCGCTGTTCGACCTGATCGTGCGCCACGTGCCGCCGCCCAAGGTCGCCGAGAACAAGGACAAGCCGTTCCAGATCCTGAACGTGCTGATCGAATCCGACCCGTTCCTGGGCCGCCTGCTGACGGGCCGCATCGAGAGCGGCAAGGCCGTTCCCGGCATGGCCATCCACGCCCTGGACCGCGACGGCAAGGAAATCGAGCGCGGCCGCATCACCAAGGTGCTGGCCTTCCGCGGCCTGAAGCGCCAGCCGATCGACGAGGGCGCCGAGGCCGGCGACATCGTCGCCATCGCCGGCATGTCCAAGGCCACCGTCGCCGACACCCTGTGCGCCCTGGAAGTGACCGAGGCCCTGCCGGCCCAGCCGATCGATCCGCCGACCATCTCGATGACCGTCTCGGTCAACGACAGCCCGCTGGCCGGCCGCGAAGGCGACAAGGTCCAGAGCCGCGTGATCCGCGACCGCCTGCTGAAGGAAGCCGAATCGAACGTGGCCATCAAGGTCACCGAGACCAGCGAGGGCGACGCCTATGAGGTGGCCGGCCGCGGCGAACTGCAGCTGGGCGTGCTGATCGAGAACATGCGCCGCGAAGGCTTCGAGGTGTCGATCAGCCGTCCGCGCGTGGTGTTCCAGACCGACCCGGAAACCGGCAAGCGCCTGGAGCCGATGGAAGACGTCATGATCGACGTCGACGACGAGTTCTCGGGCATCGTCATCGAGAAGCTGTCGCTGCGTAAGGCCGAGCTGAAGGACATGGGTCCGTCGGGCGCCGGCAAGACCCGCATCCAGCTGACCGCGCCGTCGCGCTCGCTGATCGGCTATCAGGGCGAGTTCCTGACCGACACCCGCGGCTCGGGCGTGCTGAACCGCGTGTTCAGCCACTACGAGCCCTACAAGGGCGCCATCGACCAGCAGCGCAAGGGCGTGCTGATCAGCAACTCGGACGGCGAAACCGCGGCCTACGCGCTGTGGAACCTGGAAGAGCGCGGCACGATGTTCGTCGGGGCCGGCGAGAAGACCTATCTGGGCATGATCATCGGCGAGAACGCCCGCCAGGACGACCTCGACGTCAACCCGATGAAGGCCAAGCAGCTGACCAACGTCCGCGCCTCGGGCAAGGACGAGTCGATCCGCCTGACCCCGCCGCGCCGCATGACCCTCGAACAGGCCATCGCCTACATCGAGGAAGACGAGCTGGTGGAAGTCACGCCCAAGAACATCCGCCTGCGCAAGCAGATCCTGAACCCGTCGTTCCGCAAGCGTCGCGTCAAGGAAGAATAGGCCTCCGCGCCACGCCTACAGAAAAGGCCGCCGCCCTTCGGGACGGCGGCCTTTTTCGTTTGCAGCCAGGCGTCAGGCCCGGCGCTTGAACAGCCCGAGAATGAACAGCAGCACGATCGCGCCGATCGTCGAGATGATCAGGCTGCCGACCCAGCCGAAGAAGTGGATGCCCAGCATGCTGGCCAGGAACGCGCCGACCAGGGCGCCGACCAGGCCGACGATCAGGTTGGTGATCAGGCCGTGATTGCGGCCCATGATCTGCTCGGCGATCCAGCCGGCGAAGATGCCGATGATGATCGCGCCGATGAAGCCCACACCATTCATGTCGTTGGTTCCTGACAGCCAAGGTTGTTGTGGAAAATGCCCGAACGCGCGGTTGGTTGCGACACAATTCGAAGCGCCGGCCCGGGCCGTCGCCCTGCGGGATGCGCCTGGGCGGGGGCTTCCCGCGCGACCTGTGCTAGGCAGGCTCCCGAGGAGTCCCCGCGCCATGGTTCACCCCGTCTATGCCGACCTGCCCACCACCATCTTCGAGGAAATGAGCGGCCTGGCGCGCCAGACCGGGGCGATCAATCTGGGCCAGGGCTTTCCGGACGACGCGGGTCCGATAACCCTGCGCCGGAAGGCCGGCGAGGCGCTGATCACCGGCACGAACCAGTATCCGCCGATGCGCGGCCTGCCCGCCCTGCGCCAGGCCGTGGCGGCGCACTACGGCCGGACCCAGGGGCTGGACCTGGACTGGGGGAGCGAGATCGTCGTCACCTCCGGCGCGACCGAGGCCCTGGCGGCGGCCTTTCTCAGCCTGATCTCGCCCGGCGACGAGGTGGTGCTGTTCCAGCCGCTCTACGACGCCTACCTGCCGATGGTGAAGCGGGCCGGCGGGGTCCCCAAGCTGGTGCGCCTGGCGCCGCCGCACTGGCGGTTCGACCGGGCGATGCTGGAGGCGGCGTTCAGCGCGCGGACGCGGATGGTGGTGCTGAACACCCCGCTCAACCCGGCCGGCGTGGTCACCCCCGACGAGGACCTGGCCCTGCTGGCCGAGTTCTGCGTCCGGCACGACGCGATCGCCGTCTGCGACGAGGTCTGGGAGGCCGTGGTGTTCGACGGCCGGCGGCACCGGCCGTTGATCGGCTATCCGGGCATGCGCGGGCGCACGGTGAAGATCGGATCGGCCGGCAAGATGTTCGGCATGACCGGGTGGAAGGTCGGCTTCCTGTGCGCCGCCCCAGCCCTGACCAGGGCCCTGGCCGGGGCCCACCAGTTCCTGACCTTCACCACCCCGCCCAACCTGCAGGAGGCGGTGGCGTTCGGTCTGAGCGAGCCGGGCGACTGGTTCGAGGCCATGCCCGCCGGCCTGCAGCGCTCGCGCGACCGGCTGGCGGCGGGGCTGCGCCAGGCGGGCTTCGCGGTGCTCGACAGCGGCGGAACCTATTTCCTCAATGTCGACCTGCGGGCCTCGGGGATCGACGAGGACGACCGCGCCTTCGCCCTGCGGGCCGTCCGCGACCACGGCGTGGCCAGCATCCCGGTCTCGGCCTTCTATGCGGAAGATCCGGTGCGCCACGTCCTGCGCCTGTGCTTCGCCAAGGCGGACGACACGCTGGACGAGGCGGTGGGACGGCTGGCGAGGGCGGGGGGATAGACTCAGGAGACGCCCCCTCCGTCGGGCTTCGCCCGCCACCTCCCTCGTTTCACGGGGGAGGAGAAAGGAGCCGCATCCTCCTCACCCGCAAGGCGGGGGAGGTGGCGCGCTGCGAATACGCAGCGTGACGGAGGGGGCGTCCCGCGACGCCTAAGCCGCGATCGCCTCCGCCGTCGGGCCGAACACCTCGTAGTGGATGCGATCCGCCGGCACGCCGGCTCAACCTTGTCATCCCGGCTGTAGCGAAACGGAAGGCCGGGACCCAGGCGAGCCGCACCGCTTTTGCCCAGCCCCTCGGATCCCGGACGGCCTCTGCGAGGCTTCCGGGATGACAACCGTGGAGGTGTTGCAATCGAGTCGGCCCGACTAGGCGGGCACGGTCTCGCCAGTCACCGGGACCGCCCCGCGCTTGTCCAGCACCTGGACCAGCACCGACAGCAGGTCGCGCAGGTCGATCGGCTTGGCGATGTGGGCGTCCATGCCCGCCTCCAGGCAGGTGTCGATCTGGGTGCGCATGACGTCGGCGGTCAGGGCGATGACCGGCAGGCCGGCCCAGCGCGGATCGCGGCGCAGGCGTCGCGTGGCCTCCAGCCCGTCCATCACCGGCATGTTGACGTCCATCAGCACCAGGTCGAAGGCCTCGGCCTCCAGCGCGTCCAGGGCCTGGCGGCCGTTCTCGACCTCGACCAGGTCGCAGTCGAACGGGGCCAGGAACAGCTTGATGACCCGCCGGTTGACCGGGTGGTCGTCGACCACCAGCACGCGGCGGCCCTGCAGCGGCGAGAGCGTCGGCTCGTCCTCGTTGGCGGCGCCGAAGGCCGGGACCGCGCCGTCCAGGGCCGAGGCCGCGGCGACGTCGACCTGGAAGCCGAGCGTGAAGGTCGAGCCGGCGCCTTCGCGACTGTCGACCAGGATCTCGCCGTCCATCAGCTCGGCCAGGCGGCGGGTAATGTTCAGGCCCAGCCCGGTGCCGCCGAAGGTGCGGGTGGTCGAGGCGTCGGCCTGGGTGAAGGCGCCGAACAGCTTGGACAGGGTGGCCGGGCTCATGCCGATGCCGGTGTCGGTCACCGTCAGGCTGACCGCCGTGCGTCCGGTCTGTGGATCGGGCGCCCAGGCCAGGGTCACGTCGACCCGGCCGACCACCGTGAACTTCAAAGCGTTGGACAGCAGGTTGGCCAGGCACTGGCGCACGCGCACGGCGTCGAACAGCAGCATCGGCGGCGGATCGCCGGCCACCGCGAACGTCAACTCCACCCCCTTTTCGCGGGCCGTGGGCTGGTAGCCGCCCACCAGTCGGGCGCAGACACCGACGATGTCGGCGGCCGTGGGGGCGATCTCCAGCTTGCCAGCCTCGATCTTCGACAGGTCCAGGATGTCGTTGAGCAGCACCAGCAGGGTGTCGCCGCTGTCGATCATCAGCTCGACCTGCTCGCGCTGACGCGGGTCCAGGCTCTCGGTCCGCAGGGCCTGGGCCATGCCCAGCATGCCGTTCAGCGGCGTGCGCAGCTCGTGGCTCATCACGGCCAGGAAGGCGGACTTGGCCTCGTTGGCCGTCTCGGCCCGGCCGCGGGCCTCCTTCAGCCGCTCGGAGGTCCGGCGCAGATAGACGCCCCAGGCCACCCCGCCCAGCACCAGCACGCCCAGCAGCATGGCGATGACGATCGAGGCGTGGGCCAGCCGGCGGTTCAGCTCGACCTCGGCGGTCAGGCGGCGGCTTTCGTCGCGCTTGGACTTCAGCTCGGTCTCCAGCGCCGACGCCATCTGGGCGCCGTTGCGCGACAGGGCCGCCTGGGTCTTCTCGTGGTCCTGCCGGCGCCACTGGTCGAGCTGGCGGAAGGCCTCCTCGCCGCGATGCTCGGCCAGGGCGATGTAGGCGCTCAGCAACAGCTCGGCCTGAGGATCGCGCTCCAGCGTGTCGACCGGGACGGCGCGCAGGGTCTCCAGGTCAGCCTTGGCGGCGGCGGCGTCGCCCAGCTCGGCCCGGGCCTGGGCGCGCAGGCGCAGGCTGAGGCCGGTCAGGCGGTTGGTCGGGCGGGCGATCTCGAAGTCGGCGTCGGCCAGGCACCGCAGAACCCGACGCGGAGCCTGCCGGGCGCTGGCGATGCGGGCGCACAGATAGCGGTCCCAGGTCTTGAGGTCCGGATCGCCGGCCGCCTGGGTCATGTTGTGGTGCACGCCGGCGAAGTGCTCGGCGGCGTCCAGCTCGCCGATCTCGGCGGCGGTGTAGGCGATGTCATAGATGCGCTCGACCTTGCGCATGTAGAAGGCCTCGCCCTCGTCCAGGCGGGCGGCCTGGCTCATGTGGTCCAGCGCGCCTTCCTTATCGCCGATGTAGGACAGGGTGTAGGAGTGCACCTGATGGGTCTCGGCCAACATCGGCCGGGCGATGGCGCCCCGGCGCTCCATCTGGCCCATGGTCTCGGCGGCCAGCCGCGAGGCGTCCGCCCACTGCCCCGAACGGCCCAGACTGCGGATCCGTTCGATCGCGGCCATCATCCGGATGTTGGGTCCCGAGCGATCGAGGAACCGAGTCCAGTCGGCGTCGGTGAAGGTGCGAAACCCGCCCGTCTCGTGGCGGTAGGCCATCTGCAGCAGGTCCACCAGGGTCGCCAGTTCGACGTCGTCCTCGTCCTGGGCCAGGCGGCGCACGCGGCGGGCCCAGTCGTCGAACTGCGGCTGGACCTGGTTGCTCTTGTAGGCGTAGAGCACCGACCACAGGCCGTAGAGGCGCTTGTCGCCCTGCTGCTTCAGCGCCCGGCGTCCGGCGCGCTCGATGTCGTCGTTCTCGCGCGCGGGCGGCTGGATCTCGTCGCGCCGGATCTCGAGATAGAGGGCGTCCAGCTTGGCCGACTGCGGCGACCGCGCGAAGGCCGCGCCGCCGGGCCCGGCCGACAGGATTGCGATCGCCGCAAGGAACAGGACGTAGCGCCGCAAGCCATGGTTTCCCGGTGAACATCGGTACGGTACGGAAAGGGCCTGTACTCAAAGTTAAAATCGGCGCTCGCGCGACATTCTGCCGCGAAACAGCTGAAACTGGGAGAAAACGTCCGTTTTTGCGTCGTATGCCCGACTTATCGCCACCGCCTAGATGGTGGCGCCGCCATCCACCACCAGGGCTTGTCCGGTCATGAAGCGGCCCGCCCGCGAGGCCAGATAGATCGCCGCCCCGGCCAGTTCGTCGGGCTCGCCGATCCGGCGCAGCGGCACGCCCTTGGTCGAGCGCTCCAGGGTCTCGGGATCGTCCCACAGGGCCTTGGCGAAGTCGGTCTTGATCAGGCCCGGCGCGATGCAGTTGACCCGCACGTTGTCGGGGCCGAACTCGTGGGCCAGGTTGCGGGCCAGCTGGAAGTCGGCGGCCTTGGAGATGTTGTAGGCCCCGATCACGGCGTTGCCGCGCAGGCCGCCGATCGAGCTGACGATGATGATCGCCCCGTCCTTCCGCGCGCGCATCTCCGGCGCGACCATGCCGATCAGCCAGTGGTTGCTGATGATGTTGTTGTCCAGGATCTTGCGGAACTGGTCGTCGGCGATGCCGGCCAGCGGGCCGTAATAGGGGTTGGAGGCGGCGTTGCAGACGCAGATGTCGACCTTGCCGAACGCCGCGCGGGTCTCGTCGACCAGGCGCTGCAGGTCCTCCTTGGAGGCGATGTTGGCCGGCGCCGCGATGGCCGTTCCCGCGCCGTGACGGGCGTTGATCTCGGCGGCGACCTCGTCGCAGGGGCCGGTCTTGCGCGAGGAGATCACCACCTTGGCGCCGTGCTCGGCCATGCGCTGGGCGATGGCCTTGCCGATGCCGCGCGAGCTGCCGGTGATGATCGCCACCTTGCCGGTGAGGTCGAAGAGGGGGGTCATGCGCGCTTCCTAAAACATTTGTTTGAATTTTCGACACAGTGCTGTCGCCGCAAGCGCGCGTCAAGCCGGCCCCTGCTCGTCGACAAGGCGCGAAACGCGCTCCGCGACCTATTGCTGCACCATACTAGTCGCTGCCGACACGCCATGTAATGTTGAATACAGGCGGATATTCATTATCCACATCATCACGCCCTCGCGACAATGGTAAATGATCGCCATGACAAGGACTTTAGATAAGAACGATTTCTTTAATCGCCTTCAGGCCGCGGTCGTCCTGATCTGCGCCAGCTTTCTAACCCTCGAGGTCTGCATCGAGTTCGGGGTGGTCGAGAGAGCCTTCGGCCGCGATCTCGCGGGCTGGCGAATTGACGCCGCGGTCTCGCTGCTGGCGGTCGTCGTCCTGGCCGGGCTCGCGATCCTCAAGGCCTTCGAACTGCGCGCCGAGTCGGCTCGGCGGCAAGCGGCCGAGCAGCGCCTCGCCCAGCTGGAGACGCGAGACCCGCTGACCGGCCTGGCCAACCGCGATCGGATGCTCGAATTCCTGGGCCACTCCCTGCAGACGCGCAAGACCGGCGACGAGGTCACCGGCCTGCTGCTGATCGACCTGAAGCGGTTCACGCCGATCAACGAGACCCATGGCCGCGCGGTCGGGGATCGGCTGCTGTGCATGGTCGCCGAACGCCTGCGATCGGTCGCGCGGGAGGACGAGATGGTCGCGCGCCTGGGCGGCGACGAGTTCGCCGTGGTGCTGCCCCGCCTCGATTGCGCCCAGGCCGCCAGATATCCCGCCCAGCGGCTGGTCCGCGCCCTGGAAGCGCCGTTCGAGATCGATGACCTGGCGCTCAGGATCGGCGGGGCGGCGGTCGGCGTGGCGACCAGCGCGAACACCGAGCTGCGTCCCGGCGTCCTCGTCCACCATGTCGACGCCGCCCTCCGACGCGCCAAGTGCGAGCCGGCGGCGGAATCCTGCTCCCATCGGCGAGGGACGGGCCAGGCCTGATCCCTGGCGGCGAGGCTTTCGCCGACGCGACGTCCGCGCCGACAAAATTTCTCCGGCGATGTCGGATCGACGCCCATGAGGCCGTCCTCGGGGCAACCAACCGAAACCCTGGAGACAAACGCCATGACCACCCCCTCTTCCATCGCCGATCGCGAACTCGTCCTGACCCGCATCATCGACGTGCCCGCCGACAAGCTGTTCAAGTGCTGGACGACGCCCGAGCGCATGCACGAGTGGTTCTGCCCCAAGCCCTGGACCGTCTCCCACGCCGAGATGGACATTCGGGCCGGCGGCTCCAGCCTGGTCGTCATGAAGGGCCCGAACGGCGAGGAGGTCCCCAACCCGGGCGTCTATCTCGAGGTCGTTCCGAACAAGCGCCTGGTCTTCACCGACGCCTTCACCTCGGCCTGGGTCCCGTCTGAAAAGCCGTTCATGGTCGCGATCGTCGAGTTCGAGGACCTGGGCGACGGCACGACCCGCTACACCGCCACCGCCCGCCACTGGACGATCGAGGACCGCCAGGCCCACGAGCAGATGGGCTTCCACGAAGGCTGGGGCGTCGTCGCCGACCAGCTGGCCGAGGTGGCCAGGACGTTCTGAGCTAATTTTGGGAACAGGCGCATGCGCCTGTCCCCAACTGCATCCCGCCTCACGCGCACTTGTTCCAGCCGTGCATGTCCAGGTGGAAGTGGTCGTGGTGCTCGGCGTTGAAGTCGGGGCTCAGCGTGGTGACGAACACCCGGCAGGCCCCGTCGCGCACCCGGCGCAGGAACCGCCCCTTGGGGCCCGGGTCGTTCCAGTCGCGGGCGACGTACACCGTCTGGCCATCGGCCAGCTTGAAGCCGGCCAGGTCGATGGCGTCGGCGCTGGCGTGCTCGCTGACCGGGCCGGCCGTCCGGCCGTACATCCGTCGGCACGAATAGGTGCCGTAGTGCTCCAAGCCGACCACGCCCTGGCCCAGCACCTCGTCGGCGGCCGGCTGCACCACCTGGCGCTCCCAGATCGACAGGGCCAGGGCCTCCTTGCAGACCATCGGGGCGTCGGCGGGCGTCAGGCCGGCCATGCCGCCGTCGATCCTCAGGGCGTCGCGGACCGTGCAGAAGCCGCCGTCGGTCGTTTCGGGAACCTCCTCGTAGGACAGGCCCGCCTTGCGCAGGATCGCCCGGCAGACGACCGGGTCCCGGCCGGCCCGGGCCGCCTTGATCCGCGTGGCCATCCCGACCGGATCGACGATGCTCAGCGGCTTCCACGGCAGGTGCTGGCGGGCGACGCCGCGCTCGGCCACCAGCGCCATGACCAGCACCAGCGCCCACAGCAAGACCAGCGCCGTCAGCCCCGCCAGGCGGTTCTGGCGGCGCGCGCGGTGCTCGACGCGCGGATGGCGCGGGACGCGATAGGCCATGGGCGGAGGGCGCGCCTGGAAAGGGTTGACGGCCAAGCCTTGCCTTAGGACCTGCCCCCCGACAACCCTCCCTCGCCTCGTCGCCCAGACGGGAGGAAGGGTTGTTCAGGGCTTCATCAACAGGCATCTACCGCGTCCCTGGAGACGCCCATGACCCCCTCGAACAGCTGGCGCGGCCTGCTGAACGCCGAACTGGCTCCGCGCTTCGCCCTGCTGTGCCTGGGCATCTGGCTGAACGCCGCCGACACCCTGGTGACGGTGACGATCATGCCTAGCGTGGCCAAGGAGATCGGCGGCTGGCAGTATTTCGGCTGGTCGATCGCCGCCTTCCTGCTGGGCTCGATCCTGGCCGGGGCCTGCGCGGGCAAGCTGTCGATCCGCTTCGGCCTGAGGCGCGCCACCGCCCTGGCGGGCGTGGTCTACGCCGTCGGCTGCGCCATGGGGGCGGCCGCGCCGGATTTCCTGGTCTTCGTCACCGGCCGCCTGGTCCAGGGCCTGGGCGCCGGGGCGATCGTCTCGCTGTGCTACGTGGCGATCAGCGCCATGTTCCCCGAAAGCCTGTGGCCGCGGGTCTATGGCGCGATCGCCGGGGTCTGGGGCGCGGCCACCCTGCTGGGCCCGCTGTGCGGCGGCCTGTTCGCCGAGGCCGGCTTCTGGCGCGGGGCGTTCTGGTTCTTCGTGGTCCAGGCGGTGATCTTCGTGGTCGCGGTGCTGGTCATGGTCCCGAGCACGCCCAAAGCGCCAGAGGGCGGACGCATCCCCGGGCGGCAACTGGCCCTGCTGACCGTGGGCGTGACCCTGATCGCCGCCGCCGGCGTCGTGCCGGGCGGGCTGGCGGCGGCCCTGTGCGCGGCGTTCGGAACCCTGGCCATGGCCGCCATGCTGGCGGTCAACGCCCGCACGCGCGACCGCCTGCTGCCGCGCTCGGCCAGCGACCTGGCCACGGCCACGGGCCTTGGCCTGATGGTGATCTTCTTCTGCGAGGCCGCGACGGTCGGCTTCTCGGTCTATGGCCCGACCTTCATCCAGGTGCTGCACGGCGCCCAGCCGCTGCTGAGCGGCTATGTGATCGGCGGCATCGCGGCGGGCTGGACGGCCTTGTCGTTCGGGGTCGCCGGACTGAAGCCGAACCACGAAGGCCGCGCCATCCGCCTCGGCGCGGTGGTGATCGCGGCCGGCGTGGCCTGGGGCGCCTACGAGATGGTCTATGGCGGCCTGGTCGGGATCACCCTGTCGATGGTGCTGCTGGGCGGCGGGTTCGGGATCTGCTGGGCGTTCCTGGCCAAACGGGTGATCGGCGGCGCGCCGATCGAGGAACAGCCCCTGGCCTCGGCCGCCGTGCCCACCACCCAGCTGATCGGCGGCGCCACGGGCGCGGCGGCGGCGGGCGCGCTGGCCAACGCCCTGGGCTTCGCGCATGGGGTGACGCCGGAGGACGGGCTGGCGCATGGTCTGTGGCTGTTCGCGGCGTTCGTGCCGCTGGCGGTGGTGGGCCTGGCGGCGGCTTGGCGGCTGGGGCGGGAGTAGATTCCGCTCCGCCCCCGGGCGCTCAGCTCGATATGGCCGCCCCGATCGCGATGCCGACGAGGACGGGGGCCAGGGCCGCCCCGTCCCCGTCGACCGGCGGCTCCACATAAATCCCCTCGATGGGAAGCACGAACACGGCGTCGGCCGTCTTCTCCGCGCGCACCGTCGGATCGAGAGACGGACGATGGGCCGTCAAGGCCCCGATCACGACGTCGCGATGCGCGCCTGCGTCGCGCAGGTTCACGATGACCTTGCCGCCTTGTTCGCGCAGGCTCGCCGACAGCCCCGGCGCCGCGTTCGGCCCGACGGCCAAGCGCAGGATCGCCTCGTCGCCGCGCAGGCGCGGGCCGATTTCCAGGATCTGGTCCCAGGCCAGAGTCCCGCCAAGATCGCGGCTGTAAAGTCCCGCCGCGTCGATCCGCAGTTCGACGTCGTCGACCGGCCGCGCCTTCAGCGCGGCCAGGAAAGCCTGAACGCCGAACGTCGCCGCCACGCAAAGCGCATAGACGGTTTCCCAGGCGGGCTCCTTCCTCTCACAGCTGCCACGACGGCCATGATCAGCATGACCAGCATCCCGAGCAGGGGCGCCCTAGCTACCGCCTGGCGGCGCCATCGCCCCTTGCGGGTGGTCAGCCAGACGCCCGGCGACGGCGTCTCCTCGCGTTCCGGAATCCGGGAGAACAGATAGATGCCGCCGGCCATAAGCGTTCCAGCCAGGAACACCGCGAACCAGCCGCCGCCCGTCACGTGCACCCCGAACCACAGGGCGATCCACGGCGCGGCCAGGAAGAAATTGAATGCGCCCGCCCGCATGAGCGCGGACGCGTCTTCGCCGTCGGTCACCTTGGCCAGAGGGTTCATGCGCGCCAAGGTAGCATGAAGCCGCCCCCGCTCAAGCTTCCGCCAGCGCCGTCGCCTCCACCAGCCGCACCACGTCGCCCATGATCTCGGTGATCTTGAAGTCCTTCGGCGTATAGATCCGCGCCACGCCCATCTGCTTGAGGACCAGGGCGTCGCCCTCGGGGATGATGCCGCCGGCCACCACCGGGATGTGGCCCAGGCCCTCGGCGCGCATGACGCGGATGACCTCCTGCACAAGGTCCAGGTGCGAGCCCGACAGGATCGACAGGCCCACCACATGGGCGCGGCCTTCCTTGGCGCGGCGGACGATCTCTTCCGGGGTCGAGCGGATGCCGTCGTAGATCACCTCCATGCCGCAGGCCCGGGCCCGGGTGGCGATCTGCTCGGCGCCGTTGGAGTGGCCGTCCAGGCCCGGCTTGCCGACCAGGTAGGTCAGGGTGCGGCCCAGCACCTGCGACACCCGCTCGACCTCGGCCTTCACCGCCTCGACGTCCTCGGCCTCGCCGGTCGAGACCACGACGGCGACGCCGGTCGGGCCGCGATACTCGCCGAACACCTCGCGCAGGGCACCAGCCCATTCGCCGGTGGTGATCCCGGCCCTGGCGGCGATAATCGAGGGTTCCATGATGTTTCGGTCATCGGCGGCGGCGGCCTTCAGCCCGGCCAGGGCGGCCTCGGCGGCGACGGGATCACGGGCCGCCCGCCAGGCCTTCAGCCGCTCGACGACGCCGGCCTCCAGCAGCGGATCGACGGTCTCGATCGCCTTGCCGCCGGCGGCCAGCGGCGAGGCCTCGCTGTCGGTCCAGCGGTTGACCCCGACCACGGTCAGGTCGCCGGTCTCGACCGACCGCACCCGCTGGGCGTTGGAGGCGACCAGCTGGGTCTTCATGTAGTCGATGGCGTTCGGAGCCCCGCCCATCCCGTCGATCAGGGCCAGTTGCGCCAGCGCCCCGCTCGACAGCTCGGCGACCTTGGCCTCGACCACGTGGCTGCCGTCGAACAGGTCCTCGTATTCCAGCAGGTCGGTCTCGTAGGCCAGCACCTGCTGCAGGCGCAGCGACCACTGCTGGTCGAACGGGCGCGGCAGGCCCAGGGCCTCGTTCCAGGCCGGCAGCTGCAGGGCCCGGCAGCGGGCGTCCTTGCTGAGCGTGACGGCCAGGGCCTCGATCAGGATGCGATAGACGTTGTTCTCGGGCTGCTGCTCGGTCAGGCCCAGGCTGTTGACCTGCACGCCGTAGCGAAAGCGCCTCGCCTTCGGGTCCTGGACGCCGTAGCGCTCGAGCAGGATCTGGTCCCACAGCCGGGTGAAGCTGCGCATCTTGCACAGCTCGGTCACGAACCGCACGCCGGCGTTGACGAAGAAGCTGATCCGCGAGGCGACGATCTCGAAGTCCTCGTCCGGGACCTGGCCGCCGGCCTTGACCGTGTCGAGCACGCTGATCGCCGTGGCCAGGGCGAAGGCCAGCTCCTGCTCCGGCGTCGCCCCGGCCTCCTGCAGGTGATAGCTGCAGACGTTCATCGGGTTCCATTTCGGAACCTCGCGATAGCACCAGGCGATCATGTCGCCGATCAGCCGCAGGCTGGGTCCCGGCGGGAAGATATAGGTGCCGCGGCTCAGATATTCCTTGATCAGGTCGTTCTGGGTGGTGCCCTGCAGCAGCCTGCGGTCGGCCCCCTGCTCGTCGGCCAGCGCCACGTACATCGCCAGCAGCCAGGCGGCCGGGGCGTTGATGGTCATGGAGGTGTTGGACTGCTCCAGCGGGATCTGGTCGAACAGCTGACGCATGTCGCCCAGGTGGGCGATGGGCACGCCGACCTTGCCGACCTCGCCCCGCGCCAGGATGTGGTCGGCGTCGTAGCCGGTCTGGGTGGGCAGGTCGAAGGCCACCGACAGGCCGGTCTGGCCCCGGGCCAGGTTGGTCCGGTAGAGCGCGTTGGACTTCGCCGCCGTGGAATGCCCCGCATAGGTGCGGAAGATCCAGGGCGCGTCGGGCGCGTGCTGGAACGGCTTGGCGGTCATCCTGCGCTTCCCGTTTATCGTTCTTGCTTACCAGCGATCATGAACCGGCTCTTGCTGCGGCGCAATATCGCGCGCGCGAAGAGGCGTTCAGAACGGCCGCTTGCCCGTCGCCACCTCGAACCACAGTCGAAAATCGCCCGCCAGGCTGAAGAGCGGGTACTTGAACGTGGCCGGGCGGTTCTTCTCGAACGCGAAGTGCCCGACCCAGGCGAAGCCGTAGCCGACCAGGGGCGCGGCGACGAAGAACCGCCAGTCGAGCAGGACGCCGCAGGCCACGGCCGCGATGACCAGGGTCGTGCCGACCACGTGCAGCCGCCGGCTGGTGCGGTTGACATGTTCGGTCAGGTAGAACGGGTAGAACGCCGCGAAGGTGCGATAGCGCCCGTCCTGGTCCTTGGAGGTGCGGTCTGGCATGGCCATGGCCGATGTTCCGCCCGGCGGGCCTCCGTGGCAAGGTCGCGGTCAAAATCAGCCAATGATTGAAATTAACCTAACGGGCGACGCCGATCGATTCGCTCGATCCTGACCCATCGTGATTCTCGTCCGCCCCCGGAGCGACTCAACACCCGGATTTTGAAGCGTTACCGCAACAAATTTGCCTGGAAATCGCCGCGATTTTAGCGCGTACGTCCGTCCGCCGGCGCTAGCTCGAGGTTAATAAGCTGAACCTCAGCGACCTAACGCCGCGCCCTGTCGCTGCGGCGTTCCATGAACGCGCCGGACGTGGCATGGTGAGTGGACAACCTTTGGAGGCGAGACTTGAGCGAAGAAACCGAGGGCCGACGCCCCAACCCCGTCGATCTGCACGTTGGCGGCCGTGTCCGGATGCGTCGCAAACTGCTGGGCGTCAGCCAGGAGCAGCTGGCCGACTCGCTGGGCCTGACCTTCCAGCAGGTGCAGAAGTACGAGCGCGGCGCCAACCGCGTCAGCGCGTCCAAGCTCTATGAGATCGCCAAGACCCTGCAAGTGCCGGTGTCGTTCTTCTTCGACGGCCTGGCCGACCCGATGGACGGCTCGGACGGCGACGAGATCGGCCAACAGGCCGAACGCATCGTGCAGGAGTTCCTGACCACTCCGGAAGGCCTGGAGCTGGCCGAGGTGTTCCCGAAGATCGGCCGCGGCCGCGTCCGTCGCCAGGTTCTCGACCTGGTCCGCGCCATGGCCGAGGAAGCCGCCCGCACCGAGAACGCCGCCGCCTGATCGCGGCGACCAGAGTAACGCGTCCGTTCGGGCCCCGGCGATCCCTCGCCGGGGCCCGAACGCTTTTGGAGCGCCGATTCTCAGGTCGATGGGCCCGGCGACGGAGCGGCCGGCGCGTTGCGGCTGGCCGCGGCCTGGCTGGCCTTGGCCGACACCTCGTTCGCATAGGCCTGGGCCTCGCCCGCGGTCCTGATGGCGGCGACGCGCGCCTGGATCGCAGCGTTCTCGGCCAGATCGCCGCGCGTCAACGCCATGTCGGTCTTGGCCAGGACCTGCAGCAAGCCCTGGGCGTTGCCGGTCTGCGGCAGGGGCGTGTCCGGCGACGCCGCGGCGGCCGCGGCGCGCGGGGCGGCCGAACTGGCGGGATTGTTCAGCACCGTCGGACAGTCCGTGCGCGGGGAAGGCAGCGACAGCAGCGGCAGGACGCTGGCGGCGGCCTTGTCGCGCTGGGTCATCCATGACGTGCCGAACAGCGCCTGCAGGGTGGCCGAGACCGAGGCGTGGTCGTAGGTCGTGTTGTCGACCACCCCCTGCGGGATCAGCGGCGAGACGATCACCGCGGGCACCCGCACGCCGTAGACGTCGAACATGAAGCCGCCGGAATTGATCGACAGGTCCTGGGGGCTGCCGTCGTCCGGCGGCGGGGCGGCGGTGGGCGCGACCGAATCGTAGAAGCCCCCGTGCTCGTCATAGGTGATGATCAGCAGACTGCGGTCCCAGAGCGGGGAATTGCGGATCGCCTCGTAGGTGGCCTTGATCAGCGCTTCGCCGCCCGCCACCGAGTCCATCGGATGCTGCGACGACCCGCCCTCGTAGCTGCCGCTCAGCACGTCGCCATAGTTGGGCTCGATGAAGGTGTAGGCGTAGGGATAGGGCCCCTGGACGTCGGAAGCGAACGAACTAAACGAGGTCGTGTCGTACTTCCAGACGATGCCCTTCAGCGCCGCGACCTGGGGGACGCCGCCGGACACCGGACCGCTCTCGTCGACATAGATGCGCCACTGCTGGCCGTTCGCCACGACCTTGTCGAAGATCGACGAACCGCTGGGATAGGCGAAGCCGCCGCCCAGCGGCGCGATCCACGTGCCGATCTGGGAGGCGCTGGGCGAGTCGGTCCAGCCCGCCGACGAGGCGCCGTGGACGAAGAACCGGTTGGGCCAGGTCGGGCCGGGGATGGAGGCATGCCACTGGTCGCAGAGGGCGAAGGTGGTGGCCAGCTGGTAGATCACCGGCAGCTGGGTCGGCGTATCGAAGCACAGCATGACGTCGCCATATTCCGACGCCGTCGGCAGGCTGGGATTGCCCGAGGTGATCTCGCTGGTCGTCGTGGCGTAGTTGGCGACGAAGCCGCTGTTGTCGATCGGCGTGTTGTACGGTTGCCAGGGCGTATGGGTCACGCCCTGGCCGCACAGCTGCTCGACCACGTCGGCGAACTCGTGGCCCGGATCCGTCGGCATGGCCGCCGGGGCCGGCGAGCCGACGGCGTAAGGCTTGCCGTTGTAGGAATTGGTGTCGGCGGTGATGGCCGCCGTGATGCCCGGAATGCCCGACAGGGCGAACATGTTGTCAAACGAGTGGTTCTCCAGCATCAGCACGAAGACGTTGTCGACCACGGCGTAGGGACCGGTCCTGGTCATCCCGGTCGAGGTCCCGCCCGAAGGCAGGTTGATCGCGAAGGCGCTGGTGTCGACGGTGAACGTCAGGGTCTGGTCGGCGTCGGCCGACTGCAGCTGGCACTCCTTCCAGAGCGGGTACAGCGTCGAGCCCGCGCTCTGGTAGACGCCGGGACCGGAGCCGTCCTGCACCACCAGCTTCAGGGCCCAGTAGTCCTGGACGGTCAACGACCCGATGCCGGTTTTGAAATGCACCGTCAGCGGGCCGACCGTCTGGCCAGGCGCGGCGGTCCACGCGGCGCTCTCGGTCGGATAGTCCGAGTTGTTGTGCCACAGCGTGATCGACGCGTTCCCGTCGGTGGTGTTGGTGACGTAAACCTGGGCGGTCTGCGGCGTAGACATGTCTCGTCCTCCCGGCGGCTTCGAAAACCGACCGCGACGCGCAACGCGAGGTCGGCGCAACCAGCAATGGTCGACACGAAGGGTGCTCACCCCGGAAGGGTGAGTCAATTCATGGATGAAAATTTAATAATACAATTATAGGTATATTCCAAGGCTTGGCCACGCCGCCATGACAAGCCTTGGAGCCCCTAGCTGGCCGAGACCCGGCCCTGGCCGGCCTGCCAGATGCGCTTGGCCGTCTGCAGGGCGGCCGGGGCCAGGCCGCGCAGGTCGTGGCTCCGGACGATCTTCAGGCCGAACTCGCGGTCCTTCTGCCAGATCACCCGCACGTCGTGGGCGTAGCCGCTGACCAAGTCGACCAGCTGGACGCTGGGCGGCGGGGTGGCGCCGGACAGCATCTGGATGCGCAGGCCGGTGTCGGACTGGTCGCGCACGACGCAGTCCCACGCAAAGGCGCCGCAGAGCACCTTCCCGGGATGTTGCATCACGATGCGGGGGCCGGCGCGCCGGTCGAGAGCCCCGCCAGGACCAAACTTGGACATGACCTTAACAACGCGCGGCGACGTTAATCGGCGGTGCAATGGCAGGGTTTATTTACCGCTGACCACGCCGGCGGCCCGACTTATCCCCCGCAACACCGGGAACCTTGGAGCATCACGGTTATTTAGCCGGTAACCGCTCGGCGCTAATGATCCGCGCAGCTGGCGAAGACCAGCCGGTCGAGGAAACGAAAAGGACTGCCTGATGACCCACGGCGCGGTGCTGTTGGCCGATGTGACAGGTCGCGAGCTGATCGTCGCCCTGGCCCGCCCCGGCGACGCGCCCGGCGAGCACCGCGTGCTGCTCGGCTCCACCTCGTTGGAGCTGGAGGCCAGCCTCAAGGCGGTGCTGGCCGAGCTGGGCGCGGACGAACTGGTGGGCGCGGCGGTCAGCGCCGCCGGTCCGGAGATCGACGGCGCGGTCACCCTGACCAGCACCGGCATGACCGTCTCCCTGACCTGGCTGCGCCACGTGCTGCGCACGCCCAGGGTCTATCTGGTCAACGACTTCACCGCCTGCGCCATGGGCGCGCCCAAGGTGGCGGAGGCGCAGCTTGGGGTGATCCATCCCGGCAAGGCCGCCCGCAACGGCGCCATCGCCGTGCTCGGCCCCGACATCGGCCTGGGCGTGGCCGGTCTGGCTCCGTTGCGCGGCGACGGCTGGCTGGCCGTGCCCAGCGAGGGCGGCCACATGGACTTCTGCCCGGTCGAGGCCCGCGAGGCCCCGATCTTCTCGGCCATCCGGGCCCGCCATGGCGAAGTCTCGGCCGAGCGCCTGCTGTCCAAGGAAGGCCTCAGCGACATCCACTGCACCCTGGTCGGCGACGGGGATCCCCTTGTCACGCCCGAAAATGACAACGTTATCATAGAGCGCGCCCGGGCCGGCGACGCCCTGGCCCGCGAGGCGATCTCGATCTTCAGCGCGCTGCTGGGCGGTTTCGCCGGCGACCTGGCCCTGATGTTCGCCGCCCGAGGCGGGGTGTTCCTCAACAGCCCCCTGCTCGAGGCGATCGGCGATCTGCTGGACCTGGAAGCCTTCGCCCGCCGCTACCGGGCCAAGGGGCGGATGAGCTACTACCTGGCCGATCTCCCGGTGTTCAGCATGCCGGGCCGCCCCGCCCTGCTGGGCCTGTCCAGCCTCTTCACCCCCAGCGACATGCGCTACGCCGCCACGGACGTGAAGTTCCTCGACTGCTGAGAGACCCTTCCAGCTCGCTTGCAAATCCCTGCCATCCCGGGCGTAGCGAAGCGAAGACCCGGGACCGCCGGAAGCGCGGCGCTCAGGCCCCGGTCCCGGATCTGCGCGCTGCGCGCTTCGTCCGGGATGACGGGATCAAATAGCGGGCAAACGCTCTCGAGACATCGGTAGCGCTTTTCGCCGTCAGTCCGGCCGCCAGCCGTTGCGCAGCAGGTCGACGGCCAGCAGGTGGGCGGTCTCCAGGGCCATGTCCTCCAGCTGCTCCAGCAGGGCCAGGCGCTGGGCCGGGGTGCGGGCGTGGGCGTAGAGGGCGCAGATCGCGTGCAGCCGGGCCCGGATGTCCAACGGCGGGGCCGGCGCGTGCAGCAGCGAGGCCTCCGGCAGCTGGGCGGGCGCGTCGCCCTTGCGGCCGAAGGCGCGCTGGGGGGCGTCGAACTCCAGCGATTCCAGGCCGGGCCAGTCCAAGGCGCTCATCGTCTTCACTCCGGTCATGCGTGTCGAATCCATCAGGCGACCAGGGCGGCGACGCCGCACCTCAGGCCGTTGACCCGGACGTCGGCTTCGCCGACACCGAGCCCCAGAAGGTCGGTCAGGGACGTGATCACCCCGTCCAGAGGCGTGGCCGCCGCCGCCAGCAGCGGCTTCAGCGCCGCCAGGATCGCCGCGTCGCCCAGGCCGACATGGATCAGGCCGGCGAAGTCGACGTCCAGGTCGAGATTGGCCAGCAGCGAGGCGGTCGTCGCGGCCAGGGTGTCGTTGGTCTTCACGGTCTTGACCGCGCCGGCCTTCACCTCGGCGTCGGTGAACGCCACCGTCTGCCAGGACATGCCGCCGAGCGCGACGTCGGACTTGCCGCTCACCCCGAACAGGGGCGCCTTGACCAGCTGCGCGCGGTTCACGGTCAGCGGCCGCTTGAAGTCGTCCAGCGCGGCCAGGTCGATGTCGCCGATCTTCAACGATCCGATGCTGGGCTTGACCTCCAGCGTGGCGGCCTTGCGCCCGCAGTCGATCTCCTTGAGCCGCGCCTCGCCCGACGCCAGTTCGACCAGCACCGGCAGATGCACTTGGGCCAGGCCGCCCAGCAGGCCCGATCCGGCCAGCTTGGCGTCGACATAGAGCCGCGCCTGGCTGGTGCGCACCACCACCGTCTTGTCCTGGGTGACGGTCATGTAGGGCGCGTTGTTCATTGGCTCGCCGATCGCCAGCCAGACATCGGTGTCGGCCAGGCCCGGCACGGTGGCGCCGAGGTCCAGCTGGACCTGGCGGTGGCCCTGGCCGGCCTGCAGGACCGCCTGGGCCAGGTCCATCGCGCTCAGCGCCACGGCGGCCCGCGAACCGCCGGCCACGTGGTCCTGGTCCCCGTACGGACCCAGCGACGCCACGGCGTCCAGGTGGGCGGGCGTCCGGTCGCCGGCCGACAGGGCCAGCGTCCGCGTCGCCGAGGCGGCCTTGGCGTCGCCCCCGGCCGCCAGCACGTCGGCCAAGGCCTGCAGCGCCTGTCCGGTCGTCAGGTCCGCCTGCAGCACCTGGTCGTAGGTCGGCCCGGTCAGGTGCAGGCGCGTGGAGACCGCGTCGAGATAGCCGAACAGGCTGACGTCGGCGTCGGCCAGGGCGTCGTAGTCCATCACCGACAGATTGACCTGGCTGCCGGTCAGGTCGCCGAGCAGAGCGTTGGCCAGGCCGCCCTTCAGGCTGGCCAGGCGCGAGCCGATCGAGAAGCTGGCCAGGTCGGCCCGGGCGGCGGTCGCCTCGCGACGGATCGGCACCGACGGCCGGCCCAGCAGCGCCGCGCCGAAGAACAGCTCGGCCTCGCTGGCGACCGAAACCCGGACCGCGTCGGGGTCCAGGGCCGTCGGCTGGAAGCGCGTCTTCACCGGGATCGCGCTGTCGGCGGTGTAGCGTCCCAGGGTCACCGTCGCCCGCGGCGGCGTGCGCCAGCCCTCGCCGTTGGCCGTCACGGTCGCCTCGGCGGCGATCTGGGCGCGGCCGATGTCGTTGGCCGCCGTGATCGCCGCCAGGTCGGCGACGCCCTGCAGCCGGCGGGTCTGCAGATAGATCCAGCCCGTGTCGACCGCCAAGGCGGCCAGGGCCAGCACCAGGGTCAGGGACATGGCGGTGATCACCGCGACCCCGCCTCGGCGGTTTCGGTGGAAGCCGGTCCCGCCCCGCGGCCGATCGCGCGAGGCCGGACGTCGAATTCGCAAGCCCCTCATCGGACTCAATAGCCTCCCAGCTGCACCGAGGCCCGGCGGCGGATCTGGTCCGACGGCATGGGCGTCACCCCGCGCACCGCGAAGGCGAACGACTGGGCCGCGTCGTAGGACACCGCCACGGTCAGCCGCCCGTCGCGATCGATCACCTCGGTGGAGACCTTGGCCGGGATCAACTGGGCGTCGCCGGCGCCGGCGGCGACGGCGGCCTTGGCCAGGCTGGCCCGCTCGGCGGCGCTGGCTCCCGGGATCGCGGCCCGGGCCGCGTCATTGGCCAATTGCTGGACCGAATGCGACATCCAGAAATAGCCGCCATAGCCGGTGATCCCCATCAGGATCAGGATCAGCACGGGGGCCAGGAAGGCGAACTCCACCGCCGTCGCGCCGGACTGGTCGCGCCGGAGACGCCGAACCGCCACGCTCGTTCCGCTGGTCTTCCTCATCGCTCGCCCCCTTCTCGCGAAGATTGCGCAAGCAGGATCGGCCCGGCATGGATGCGGCCAAGTTTATCCAGATAATACGTGAAATGCGTATTTCACGGCGACAGCCTGTCTCGCCCGAAGGCTGTCGCCGTCAATTGTCGCTCAACTGCCACGATGGTAGCTTCACAAGGAAGAAAGCTCTTCTCGGCCAGGTAGTTTCACGGGCAAGACGGAGATGACTGATTCTCCGTATTTTCTGGGGTGGCCATGACAAACGACTCGCCTGCCACGCACGCCACCGCCGGCGAGGTCAGCCGGAATTTCGGCCAGTGGCAGGACGTCGCCTTGACCGGCCCGGTCATCATCACCCATCACGGCCGCCCGCGCGTGGTGCTGCTGTCGGCCGACCGCTACGCCAGCTGGATCAACCTGCCGGCGACCGGCGGGGTCCAGGACGCCCACATCGCCGAGACCAGCCGCGAAGCCCTGCTGGAGCAGATGGCCGAAGGCTTCATCGCCCTGGACCCGACGCTGCGGGTGACCAAGGTCAATCCGGTGTTCGAGGCCCTGGCCGGCCGCAGCGCCGGCCATCTGGTCGGGGCCAGCTGGAGCGACCTGTTCCCCCTGCCCACCCAGGCGGTGATCGCCGAGCAGATGCGGCGGGTGCTGCGCACGGGCGAGGCGGTCGAGTTCGAGGCCGATTCCACCGTCCAGCCGGGCCGCTGCTACGGCGTCCGGGTCTTCCCCTATCCGGGCGGCGTCGCGGCGCTGTTCGCCAACCGCACCGAGGAGCACAGCCTGCGCGGCCGCCTGCGCCACGCCCGGGCCATGCAGGCGGCGACGGCCGTCCTGCCCAGCCTGGCGGTGGCGCGGCTGAACATCCGCGGCGTCCTGGCCGAGATGGATGAGGACTTCCTGCGCCTGGCGGGATTCTCCAGCGCCGAGCTGCTGGACTGCCGGCTGACCGACATCGTCCGCCCGTCCGACCGCCGCCTCCTGACCCAGGCGCTGGAGAAGGTGCTGCAGGGCGGGGCGGCCATACGCGTCGAGACCGCCCTGCTGGTCCGGGCCGGCGACGAACGCCCGGTCGAACTGTCCCTGGCCCCGATCCTGCGCGACGGCGCGGCCGACGGGGTGATGGTGCTGGTCCTGGCGGGGACCTGAGCCGCCGCCAGGCGCGTTAGGGTCCGCGCCTAATTGAACGGCGAAATACCCGGCAAAATACCCGAAACCTAAAAACGGTTGTCATCCCGGAAGCCTCGCAGACGCTGTCCGGGATCCAGGGGCGGCCGCACCTGGATCCCGGCTCTACGCTTCGCTTCGGCCGGGATGACAAGAGTTGGGGCGTTTCACTTGAACGCCCCCTACTTCTCGGCTTCCGCCTTCAGGCTGGCCAGGCCGGTCTCGAAGTCCTTGCCGGCCATCTTGTCCATGTTGAAGATCACGTCCATCACCCGGAACGGGAAGGGCGACGGGCCTTCCATGGCCCAGGTGACGCGGGTGGCGCCGCCCTCGGGGACCAGGGTGAAGACGGTCTTGTTGCGCGACTGGAACGGCTTGGTGAAGTCCAGGTCGATCACCAGTTTCGACGGGGCGGCGGCCTCGACGATCTCCATGCGCCCGGCCCCGGCCTTGCCGTCGCCGCTCCAGGCGTAGGTCGAGCCCAGGCCGCTGGCCGGACCGCCATAGGTGCGGCTCATGGCGGGATCCAGCTTCTCGTAGGGCGACCAGGCGCCCCATTTGTGGAAGTCGTCGAGCAGGGCGTAGATCCGATCCGGCGGCGCCGCGATCATGGTGGAGCGGGCGATGCGGAAATGATCGGGCCTGGTCGCGGCGTAGCCCAGCAGGACGACGATCGCGACGACGACGACGATGGCGACGACGGCGATGATCTTGAGCATGGTTGTTCCCTCCTCGTTGCGGCGGGGCGATCGCATATGGATTTGCTGAGAAAAGAGCTGTCATCCCGGACAAGCCCGGCGAAAGCCGGGCGCAGATCCGGGACCACCGGAAGCGCATGCGTTCACGCCCCGGTCCCGGATCTTCGCGCTGCGCGCTCGTCCGGGATCACAACCGTTCGGGTCATATGCGATCGCCCTGGTCGGTCAGGTCTTCGGCGGCGTCGTGGCGATCGACCACAGGAAGCCGTACGGGTCGCGGACCTGGCCGTAGCGGTCGCCCCAGAACATCAGCTGCACCGGCAGCACCACCTCGCAGCCGGCGGCGGTCGCCCGCTCGAACCACTTGTCCACGTCATCGACCTGCAGGTGCAGGGTGAAGGCCCCGGGCTTCTCCGGCGGGTAGCCGTGCTCGGGATAGAAGTCGCTGAGCATCAGCGAATTGCCGTTGATCAGCAGGTGGATGTGCATGGTCCGGCCCTTCTCGTCGGGCGGGATGCGGTAGAGGTCCTGGGCGCCGAAGGCCTTGATGTAGAAATCGGCGGCCTCGGTCGCGTTGCTCGGCGACAGATAGGGCACGATGCCGCCAGAAACGGCCGGCAGCGGGGGCATCTGCGGTTGGGCGTCAGTCATGGTCGTTGGTCTCCAGGTTGAGGTTGTCAGGGCTTCAGGTCGACGGCGGCCTTGAGGCTGCCGTCCATCAGGAACGGTACGGACTCGTGGAGGTGCACGATCTTCCAGGCCTCGCCGTGCTTGCGCAGGCCCAGGGTGGCCCGGAACCACAGGTCGGTGACGGCGCCGTCGGTCTTGGTCCCGGTCAGGCGCCCCAGGCCGTGGGCGAAGGCGACGTCGCCGGCCGCGGCGATGTCCAGGTCGGCCAGGGCGTAGCCGATCGGGCTGGACCAGGTGTCGAACCAAGCCTGCAGGCCGGCGGCGTTCACCCCCGTGGAGCCGAGCGGCGGGGCCAGCGAATAGCGCGCGAAATCGTCGGCCAGGTTGGCGATGGCGCCCTCGACGTCCTTGTCGTGCAGGCCCTGGGTCCACGTCTCGATCGCGCGGCGGATCGCGCTCTGTTCGATGGCGGCGGTCATGGCGGTCTCCCGTTCAGCGGTTCGACCAAAGGACGGACGTCGCATCGCCTGGCCGACACCGGCCGAAAACTTTTTTAGCCGCCCGCCCCTTCCTTCATCAGCCGGTCCAGGTGCAGGCGGATGTGGGCGGCCTCGGCGGCGGTGTTGGCCAGGGCGATGGCCTGGTCGAAGGCGACGCGCGCCTCGTCCCGCCGCCCCAGCTGCAGCAGCAGCCCGCCCCGCAGGCCGAAGAAGTGGAAATAGCCCGACAGCTTGGGGGCCAGAGGCTCGATCATCGCCAGGGCCGCTTCGGGTCCGGCGACCTTGGACACCGCCACGGCGCGGTTCAGGGTCACCACCGGCGACGGCGCCAATTGCTCCAGGTCGCCGTACAGCAGGTCGATCCGCTGCCAGTTGGTGTCCTCGGGGCGCTCGGCCCGGTCGTGCTCGGCGGCGATGGCGGCCTGGACCAGATAGGGTCCGGGCCGGCGGTGGCGCACGGCCTTGTCGATCAGGGCCAGGCCCTCGGCGATCATCCGCCCGTTCCACAGCGCGCGGTCCTGGTCCTCCAGCAGCACCACCGCCCCGTCGGAGTCGAACCGGGCCGGGGCGCGGGCGTGCTGCAGCAACAGCAGGGCGGTCAGGCCCATGACCTCCGGCTCGCCGGGAAACAGCCGCAGCAGCAGCCGCGCCAGGCGGATGGCCTCGTCGCACAGCGCCCCGCGGGTCAGAAGCTCCTTGCCGCCGGCCGAATAGCCCTCGTTGAAGACCAGGTAGACCATGGCCGCCACGGTGTTCAGCCGCTGGGCCCGTTCCTCCAGGTCGGGCGCGCCGAACGGCACGGCCGCCGCCCCGATCCGGGCCTTGGCGCGGGTGATCCGCTGCTCCATCGCCGACTCGCCGACCAGGAAGGCGCGGGCGATCTGGCGGACCGACAGGCCCGAGACGATGCGCAGGGCCACGGCCACCTGCTGGGTGGCCGGCAGGTCCGGATGGCAGCAGATGAACAGCAGCCGCAGCACGTCGTCGCGATAGTGCTCGCCGTCCAGCCGGTCGACCAGGGTCGCCTCGGCGTCCTCCAGGTCGGAGATCAGCTCCTCCGGCGGCAGGGGCGACGACTTGCTCTGCTTGCGCACCCCGTCCAGGGCGGCGTTGCGGCCGACCAGGATCAGCCAGGCGGTCGGGTCGCGCGGCGGCCCGTTCTTCGGCCAGGCCTTCAGGGCCCGCAGGCAGGCGTCCTGGAACGCTTCCTCGGCGGTGTCCAGGTCGCGGAAATAGCGCAGCAGGGCCGCCACCGCCTGGGGCCGCGCCGCGGTCAGGGCGGCGTCGATCCAGGCCGCGTCGATATTGGCGATGGTCATGCGCCCGCCCTCCTCCTGTGAACCCGCCTGGCGCGCGCCCCGGTCAGATGGCCGGGACGATAGACGGCCAGCGGGCGGATTTCATAGGCCCCCCGGTCGGGATTGGCCGCGGCCAGGTCGCGGGCCACGGCGATGGCCGCCTCCAGGTCCCCGCAGTCGACGACATAGAAGCCCAGCAGTTGTTCCTTGGTCTCGGCGAACGGGCCGTCGATCACCAGGGGCTCGCGGCCCTTGCGGAGGGTGACGGCGGCCGTGGTCGGCAGCAACCGGGCCGTCGCGCCCAGCCGCTCGGCGGCGGCCAGCCCGGCCTCGACCGCCCCGAGCCGCGCCATCACCGCGGCGTCCTCGGCCGGGCTCCAGGCGCCGACCACGTCCTCGAAATTGTAGCAGAGAATGGCGTAGAGCATGGGATGGGCGCCTTGATCGTACCGAGGACGATCAAGGGCGGCGCGATCCGACAGCGCCGAGCTCAAAAAACACCGCCCGCCCTGCGACAACTTGACCGCACGCGAACGCCCCCACACTCGCGACAAGCGCGAGCGAAATTGCTATGGCTGAGCTACACCCTAGGCCGCAAGGACGAAGGGGACACGCGACCGCCAAGGCCGCGGGGCAAGCCACGGCCGAAATCGCCAAGCGAGAGCGATCGTGACAGAGTAACGCTTAGGGCGATCTTTCGCTCGAACTCAAAAGAACAAGCGGGTCGGGGGACTCCAGGAATGAAAAAGCGCTACCTCATCGCCCTGACGGGCGTATTGTCCTTTGGCGTGGCCATGGTCCTGCCGACCGTGCAGCGGCGCGCCGCCGCCTCGCACGTCTGGCGGCTGGCCGAAAGCGCGGCCGCCCTGCCCGCCAAGCCCGTCGCGCCGACCTTCACCCAGGCCGACCGCGTGATCGGCCGGAACTTCGGCAAGCGCGTCTACCTCTTCCACGGCCTGCCCGGCCTGGACGGCTACTGGCAGAGCCCCGACCGACAGGCCCTGGTCGACGCCCTGCAGGAGGACGGCTCGCAGATCGTGGTCGTGCGCCTGCCGGCGGCCAGGCAGGCCTTCTATGTCGACGGCGGCGCGGCCTATTGCCAGGCGTTCAGGGCCTGGTTCTCGGCCTTCGAACGGGACATTTCTCACCGCTACGGCGCGGCCAAGGAATACGCCGTCGGGATCAGCTATGGCGGCTACCACGCCATGCTCGCCGCCCAGGACCCGGCGGTCGACGGCTGGGCGGCGATCTCTCCGGTCACCGACCTCTCGCGCCTGGACGAGTTCCGCTGGCAGTCCAACAGCCGCTGCCGGCCCGGCACGCCGTCGATCGCCGCCAAGCCGGGCCTGATCGTCTATGGCCGGCATGACCGCCGCGTCGGAACCGACCTAGTCTCGGCCGCCGCCGCCCGGCTCGAGGCCGCCGGTCACGACAAGTTCGAAGCCGCCGCCTTCGACGCCAAGGGCCACGCCCTGTCGCCCGAGATGGTGGCCAAGGTCGAGCGCTGGTATGGGCTTCAGCAGCCGGTGACATAATTCAAGGCTTGGACGGGCGAACCCACGACCTCGTTTCGCCCAGCCGCGGTCGCGGAAAGGGACGACGAGGTCAGCATCTTGTCAGGAAACCGCGTGGTGGCTGGGGGCGGGATCGAACCGCCGACCTGTGGGTTATGAATCCACCGCTCTAACCATCTGAGCTACCCAGCCGCACGAAGCGGAGGCGGGCTTATAAGCGCAAAGCGGGGGCGGCTTCAAGCCCGTCCGAGCATCAGATCGAGCACCGCGTCCAGACGCCGCTTCAGGCTGGCCGGGCCGTAATCGGCCAGCACCTTGGCGCGGGCGGCGAGGCCCAGGGCGGCGGCCTTTCGCGGCGTCGCGACCAGGCCGGCCAGGGCCCGGGCCAGGGCGGCCGGGTCGCCGGGCGGGACCAGGGCGCCGTCGACGCCGTCCTGGATCATCTCCACCGGGCCGGGGATCGCGCTCGACACGGCCGGCAGGCCGACGGCCATGGCCTCCAGCAGCACCAGCGGAAACCCCTCCTGGTGCGACGGAAAGGCGAAGACGTCGCCGGTCGCCAGGAAGGTCGGGACGTCGCCGCGCCAGCCGACCAGGCGCACGCGGTCGCCCAAGCCATGCTGGGCGATCAGCCCCTCCAGCCGGGCGCGCTCGTCGCCCTCGCCGGCGATCTCGCAGTCGAAGGCCAGGTCCTGATCGCGCAGCAGGGCCAGGGCGGCGACCAGGACGTCGAAGCCCTTCTTGGGATGCAGGCGGCCGGCGGCGACGATGCGCGGCGGGCGGCCCTCGCTCCCCTTCAAGGCGTCGGCGAACGGCGTCGCCAGGACCGTCGGTGCCTTCACGGCGTTGGGCACGAAGTGCACGCGCTGGGCCGGGACGCCGCGCTCGACCGCCAGCTCGGCCAGGTGCCGGCCGACGCAGACATAGTGGGTGCGCGCGGTTTCGACGTCGAAGGCCGGCTTGTGCACGCAGACCGCCAGCACGGCCTTGGCCGGCGCGACCTTGGCCATCAGCCGGGCCGGCCGCTGGCCGTGGCTGAGGATCAGGTCGGGGGCCGCGGCCCGGACGATCTTGCGGGCCGCGCCCACGGTCAGCGGATCCCAGTCGGTGTGGGCCGGCATGGTCGCCAGGGGCGGAACGCGGTCGGCCTGCTGGACCGCGACCCTGCCGCCGGCCCGCACCACCCCCGTCGCCGCCCCGCCATGGGCGGCGGCGTAGGCCTCCAGGATCGGCTGGTAGTCGAGGAACACCTGCTCCAGGCCGCCCAGGCCCTTGCCCAACATGGCGTGCAGGATGGCGGTCAAGGCGGGCTCCGTCTGCGGCGAGGCCGGACCTTCGTCGGGGGGGCCGCGCAAGTCAACGGCCGCCGCTCTCGCTTGTTCGGGATGACAACTGGGGATTGGAATGACAACGTCACCGCCTGCCCCGTCGTCGCCCCTCCCCAACCGGACAGTTCCCATGCGTCTTCGCCATCTCGCCCTCGCCGCGCTGGTCCTGTCGGCGTGCGGTCCCGCCAACACGGTCCAGGCCCTGCCCAACCCGCCGGTCGAGACCGGCCCGCCCAACGCCCCCGACCAGAAGCCGGCCTTCCCGGAGCAGACCCGCGCGCCCGAGCAGAAGCTGGGCGTGGCCTACCAGGTCGAGACCCTGGCCACGGGCCTGGACCATCCCTGGAGCCTGGCCTTCCTGCCCGACGGCTCCAAGCTGGTCACCGAGCGGGCCGGCCGCCTGCGGATCCTGGGGACCGACGGCAAGCTGTCGCCCGCCGTGGCCGGCCTGCCGGCGGTGTTCGCCGAAGGCCAGGGCGGCCTGTTCGACGTGGCGCTGGACCCCGACTACGCCAAGAACGGCCTGGTCTACTGGACCTATGCCGAGCCGCGCGAGGGCGGCAACGGCACCACGGCGGCGCGCGGCAAGCTGGTGACCGGCGCGGCGCCGCGGCTGGAGAACGTCCAGGTGATCTGGCGGCAGCTGCCGACGATGGACTCGCCCCTGCACTTCGGCGGCCGCCTGGCGTTCGCCCGCAATGGGGCGCTGTTCGTCACCACCGGCGAGCGCTCGATCCTCCCGGGCCGGATTCAGGCCCAGAAGCTGGACGCGGCCCTGGGCAAGGTCATCCGCATCCGCCCCGACGGTTCGATCCCGGCCGACAACCCCTATGTCGGCAATCCGCAGGCCAAGCCCGAGATCTGGTCCAAGGGCCACCGCAACGTCCAGGGCGCGACGATCAATCCCTGGACCGGCGAGCTGTGGACCGTCGAGCACGGCGCCAGGGGCGGCGACGAGATCAACACCCCCAAGGCCGGCAAGGACTATGGCTGGCCGACCATCACCTATGGCGAGGAGTATTCAGGCAAGCCGATCGGCGACGGGATCACCCAGCACGAGGGCATGGAGCAGCCGATCTACTACTGGGACCCGGTGATCGCCCCCTCGGGCCTGGCCTTCTATGACGGAGGCCTGTTCCCGGCCTGGAAGGGCAGCCTGTTCGTCGGCGGGCTGAAGGGCTACCTGGTGCGGCTGACCGTCAAGGACCACCAGGTGGTCGGCGAGGAGCGCCTGCTGTCGGAGCTGGGCTTCCGCATCCGCGACGTGAAGGTCGGCCCGGACGGGGCGCTGTACCTGGTGACCGACGAGGATGACGGGCGGGTGCTACGGGTTTCTCCCAAGCTTTAGCGGCTCACGCACTTGCCCCCTACGGGCCTTCGGCCGTCTTCCCCCAGAGGGGGAAGAGCCTAAGCGCGAAGGCTCCGCCCCCTAGACCGCGAAGCGGTCAGGTGGGGGCAAGTGTGTGCGCCACCGCCCTACTTCGGTTTCCCCTTCCGCGCCTCCCACAGCGACGCGGCCAGCGACGGCTTGCCCTTCAGCAGGGTGGCGGCGGCCATGCCGGCCAGGAACGAGGCGGTGGGGTGCTCCTGCATCATGGCCAGGATGCGCTTGTCGAGCGGCGGTTGGCGGGTGCGGGCCAGGTGCCGCCGTTGCAGCACCGACCAGACGGCGACCACCACCGCCGCCGTGATCGCCACGATGGCGTAGGCCCAGGCCGAGCCGACCCATTGGGCCAGGAAGGCGAACACCGCCATCGCCCCGGCCACCGCGGCGATCGCCGCGGCCATGATCAGGCCGGCGCCGGCCATCAGCCGCGAGATCAGCCTGTCGATGAAGTCGTCCAGCATCCTGCCCTCCTGAAAAGCCGAGATTGCAACGCGCGAGACGCCAGTTGGTGGCAATCCCTTACGCCGTCAGCCGCCGCGCCACCTCGTCGCCGATCGCCAGCGAGCTGGTCAGGCCCGGGCTCTCGACGCCGAACAACGCCATCAGCCCCTCCAGGCCGTGGCTCTCCGGTCCGCTCAGCCGGAAGTCGGGCTGCGGCTCGTCCGGCCCGTGGATCTTGGGCCGCACCCCGGCGTAGTCGGGAACCAGCCGGTCGGCGGGCACGTCCGGCCAGAACTTGCGGATGTAGCCGGCGAAGGCCGCGGCCTTGGCGGGGTCGACCGAATAGTCGGGGGCCGGGACATAGTCCAGGTCGGGGCCGAACACCGCCTGGCCGCCCAGGTCGTTGCGGTAGTGGGTGCCCAGCGCCCCGTGGATCGGCGGCGGGTAGATCAGCCGCTGGAACGGCGCCTTGGCCGCCAAGCGGAAATAGACGCCCTTGCCGTACCAGCCCCGGGGGATCTGGTCGGCGGGAAAGCCCTCGATCGTCCCGGCCACGGCCTGGGCCGACAGGCCGGGCGCGGCGACCAGCAGGCGGCACGAGAGGCTGGCCGGCTCGGCCCCGCCGATCCGCACGGTGAAGCCGCCGCCAGCCCGGGGCGTCGCGCCCTCGAACGGGGTGTTGACCACCACCGCCCCACCGGCGGCCTCGATCTCGCCCTGCAGGGCCAGCATATAGTCGTGGCTGGCGAACACGCCGCTTTCCGGCGACAGCAGGGCCAGGTGGGCGTTGAGGCCGGGCTCCAGCGCCCGGGCCTGGGCCCCGGTCAGGCGCTCCATGCCCTCGACATCGTTGGCCAGGGCCTGGTCGTAGATCGCCTCCAGCTGCGGGATCTCGCCCTCGCTGGTCGCCACCACCAGCTTGCCGCACTTCTTGTAGTCGACATGATGCCGGTCGAGGAACGCGTAGAGCAGCCGCCGCCCCTGGACGCAGAACCGGGCCTTCAGCGAGCCGGTCGGATAGTAGAGCCCGCCGTGGATCACCTCGGAATTGCGCGACGACACGCCCTGGCCGATATGGCCCTCGCGCTCCAGCACCGCGACGACCAGGCCGCGCCGGGCCAGGGCGTAGCCGCAGGCCAGGCCGACGGCCCCGGCGCCCACGACGACGGCGTCGAAATCGAACTCTTCGGTCATCCGTAAGTCACTCGTCGCCGCTTCACCCGCGTGGCGCATCCAGGCGCTGCTTCAGGCTCGCGCGAAGATCGGCGAAGAAATCTTCCGCGTCGACATAGTCCTTGGTGTCGATCGCTTCCGCCTCGAGTTCGTCGAGAAAGCGCTCCAGCTTGTCGTTCCCGCCCATGATCTCGGCGGCCCGGCGATAGTTCAATTCCGCCAGCTCGGCGGCCACCGCCTCGTCCAGGGACGCAAACTCGCCGCGCTCGACCCGCGCCTTCAGGTCGGCGGCGTCGTCGGAGGACAAGGCCACGACGACAGGGGCGGGCGGGAGAGGCTTTTTCATGCGCCCAACCCTATCACGCCCCATGGCCAGCGCCATATGGAGCAGCCGACTTGGCCTCGGCCTTCATTGCCCTTTTTCGAGAGCTGTGAAACCTTACCCGACAAGGTTGAGGACGCGGCGGTCGTCAGGCCGGCGTCTCAGGGAAGGGCATCATGAACTTCGGCGCCGCGCTCGACGTCGCGATCGGGCTGATCTTCGTCTACCTGCTGGTCAGCCTGTTCGTCACCGCGCTGAACGAATACATCTCCAGCTTCCTGAACAAGCGCAGCGAATTCCTGCTGCAGCGGGTGCAGAGCCTGCTGGGCGGCGACGGGTCGGAAGCCAAGTCCGGCGAATGGTCGCCGCAGATGTGCGCGGTCTGGAACCACCCGCTGATCAACGCCCTGAAGTCGCACAACCAGGCCGAGGACCATGGCACCAAGCGCGGGACGCTGCTGAAGAACGCCCCGTCGTACATTCCCGGCAAGACCTTCGCCGTGGCCCTGACCGAGACGCTGAAGCCGTCCGAAACCACCCATCTCAGCTTCGCCCAGCTGAAGACCGCCGTCGCCGGCATCGAGAACAACGAACCCCTGAAGGCCGCTCTGCTGCCGATGCTCGACGACGCCGAGGGCAAGCTCGACGTGTTCCAGCAGAATGTCGCCACCTGGTTCGACCGGGCGATGGACCGCACCAGCGGCACCTACAAGCGCTGGGTCCACCGGCTAACCTTCTGGGCCGGCTTCGGGGTGGCCGTGGCCTTCAACGTCAATTCGCTGCAGCTGATCGACAACCTGTGGCGCGACCCAGTGGCGCGGGCCGGCCTGGTCGCCCAGGCCTCGCAAACGGCCCAGAGCGCCGACGACGTGCGGAGCGCCCGGATCCGGCTGTCCGCGCCGGCGACCGCGCCGGACGCGCCGGCTGCGCCGGAGGGCGACGAGGCCGCCGCCGCGCCCGACGCCCAAGCCGCCGCCCCCGAATGCGCCTGCGACGGCGGCCGGAACGCCGCCGACCTGGCCCAGGACCTGCCCTTGCCGATCGGCTGGAGCGGCGAAGGCCTCTGCGCCCTGGTCCACGAGCCGCTGTCGTCCCTGCCCCCCAGCACGCGGCCGTCCTCCACCTGCAAGACGCCCTATCGCAGCGGCTGGAGCGCGACGGCGAAGATCTTCCTGACCCTGCTGGGCCTGGCGATCACCGGCCTGGCGGTCTCGCTGGGCTCGCCGTTCTGGTTCGGCATCCTGCAATCGGTGACCAACATCCGGGCGACCGGAATCAAGCCGGATCGCGCGGACGGCTCGGCGCAGAAGTGAGGCGTCCTGGACCGGCCGACCGCCCATTCCGTTGTCATCCCGGAAAGCGCGCAGCGCTTGTCCGGGATCCAGGACCGCCGCACCGCATCAGCCCAGTCCCCTAGGTCCCGGACAGCCTCTGCGAGGCTTCCGGGATGACAACCGAGTTGGCTCAGAGGCAGGCCGCCCCTACCCCTCCCACTGCGACCACAGGGTCGCCGCCTCGGCCTTGGCCTTGACCACCGAGGCGTCCTTGACGTGGCCGTAGCCGCGGATCTCCTGCGGGATCGAGGCGATGCGCGCCGCCAGGGGCAGGCGCTCCGGCGTCAGGCCGCCGGCCAGGCGGTCCAGGGTGAGTTCATAGTCGGCGATCAGGCCGCGCTCCATGCGGCGTTCCTCGGTCTTGCCGAACACGTCCAGCGGACCGCCGCGCAGGCCCTTCATCCTCGCCATGATCGGGAAGGCGACGTCCAGCATCCAGCCGCCGAACGCCATCTTGCGCGGCCGGCCGTCCTTGTCCTTGGCGCCGAGGATCGGCGGCGCCAGCCAGACCTTGGCCTTGCCGCCCTTGAAGGTCCCGGCCAGCTCGGCCGCGAACCGGCCGTCGGTATAGAGTCGGGCGACCTCGTACTCGTCCTTGTAGGCCATCAGCTTGTAGAGGTTCACCGCCGCCGCGCGGGTCAGGGGCAGGCCCTTCTCCTCGCCGCCGGCCGCGACTTCGGCCGCGCGGACCTTGGCCACCTTGGCGGCGTAGCGGTCGGCATAGGCCTGGTTCTGGTAGGCGACGAGGTCGGCCGTGCGCCGGGCGATTAGTTCGTCCAGCGGCATCGTTTCCGGCGTCGGCACGTCGGCGTCGCGCGGGCCCATGGACGCCGGGTCATGCGCCACGCGGCGGCCCAGCTCGAAGGCGGCCAGGTTGGACTCGTAGTCCACGCCGTTCAGCTTGATGGCCCGATAGACCGCGCGGCTGGACAGCGGGATCACCCCGCGCTGCCAGGCGAAGCCGACCATGATCATGTTGGCGAAGATGGCGTCGCCGAACTGGGCCTCGGCCAGGTGCTGGGCCGGGCAGGAGTCGAAGCTCCTGGTCGCGCCCTTGATCCGCCGGGCCATGGCCCCGCTGTCGAAGCGGATGTCGCGGCTGGTGACGAAGTCGGCGGTCGGGGCGAAGTCGCTGTTGCCGAAGGCCGCCGTGCGGTCCTTGGCGTACAGCGACAGGCCTTCCGGCGAAGCGGCCACCAGCATGTCGCAGGCGATCAGCACGTCGGCGCTGGCGGCGGGCACGCGGCCGCCGACCACGGTCTCCTCGGTCTCGCCGATCTTGACGTGGCTGAACACCGCCCCGCCCTTCTGGGCCAGGCCGGTCATGTCGACCACGCTGCCCGCCCGGCCGTCGACGTGGGCGGCCATGGCCAGGATCGAGGCCACGGTGGTCACCCCGGTGCCGCCGACGCCGGTGAAGATGATCCGGCGCACGCCGTGGAAGTCGTCGAACGCCGGCAGCGGCGTGGAATCGGCCGTCAGGGCCGGGATCTTCTTGGCCTGGGCGCCCTCGGCCCCTTCCAGGGTGACGAACGACGGGCAGAAGCCGTCGAGGCAACTGTAGTCCTGGTTGCAGGTCGACTGGTTGATCTTGCGCTTGCGGCCGAACTCGGTGTTCAGCGGCTCCACCGACACGCAGTTGGACTTGATCGAGCAGTCGCCGCAGCCCTCGCAGACCAGCGGGTTGATGAACACCCGCCTGGTGGCCTTGGCCAGGGTCCCGCGCTTGCGGCGACGGCGCTTTTCGGTGGCGCAGGTCTGGTCGTAGAGCAGCACCGTCGTGCCGGGCGTGTCGCGCAGCATCTTCTGCACGCTCATCAGCTCGGACCGCGGGAACACGTCGACGCCGGGCGCCAGGTCGGCGACGTTCCTGTAGCGCTCCAGCTCGTCGACCACGATCACCGTGCGGGCCACGCCTTCGGAGGCCAGTTGGCGGGTGATCTGGGCCGGGGTGAAGCCGCTCTCGGCGCGCTGGCCGCCGGTCATGGCCACGGCGTCGTTGAACAGCAGCTTGTAGGTGATGTTGGCGCCCGCCGCGACGGCGGCGCGGATCGCCAGCGAGCCGGAGTGGTTGTAGGTGCCGTCGCCCAGGTTCTGGAAGACGTGCTTTTCGGTGGTGAACGGCGCGGCGCCGACCCAGGTCAGGCCCTCGCCGCCCATGTGGGTGTTCAGGTCGGTCATCGGATCGTTGAAGCCGGCCATGTAGTGGCAGCCGATGCCGGCCAGGGCCCGGCTGCCCTCGGGCAGCTTGGTCGAGGTGTTGTGCGGGCAGCCCGAGCAGAAGAACGGCTTGCGGGCCTGGTCGGCGGCCAGGCTGACGGCGGCGACGCCGGCGGCCGAGACGCGGTTCAGGTAGGCCTGGGCCCGCTCCATGTGCGGGCCGTCCGGCAGGCGGTCGTAGATGGCCAGGGCGATCTCGGCCACCGACAGCGAGCCCAGCTCCGACAGCAGCGGATGGCCGTGCTCGTCCAGCTTGCCGATGATCCGGGGGCGGGCGTGGGCCGGCAGGTCGTAGAGCGCGGCCCGCGCCTGGGGCTCGATCAGGCCGCGCTTGTGCTCGATGACCATCAGGGTCTCGAGACCGGCGGCGAAGGCGCGCAGGCCCAGGGGCTCCAGCGGCCAGGGCATGCCGACCTTGTAGATCGACACGCCCAGGTCGGCGGCCTCCTGCAGGGTCATGCCCATAGCGGTGAAGGCCTCCAGCACGTCCTTGTAGGCCTGGCCCTGGCAGACGATGCCCAGGCGCGCCTTGCCGACGCGGACATGGTGGGCGCCCAGCACCACCCGGTCGATCCCGTTGGCGCGGGCGAAGGCCAGGGCGGCGGGGATCTTGTGCAGGCGAAGGCGGCGCTCCTTCTCCATCGGCTGGTCCTTCAGCCGGATGCCCAGGCCGCCGGGCGGCATCGGGAACTCGGGGATCGTCAGTTTGTGGCGGTCCAGCGAGACGTCGATGGTCACGCCCGAGTCCATGGTGTCGGCCAGGGCGATCATGCCGATCCACAGGCCCGAGAATCGCGACATCGAGATGCCCAGCAGGCCGTAGTCGAGCACCTCCTGCACGTCGGCCGGCGACAGCACCGGCATCTCGAAGTCCTGGAAGGCGAATTCCGACTGCGACGGCAGGGTCGAGCTCTTGCAGGCGTGGTCGTCGCCGGCCACGGCCAGCACGCCGCCGGTCGGGAAGCTGCCGGCGAAATTGGCGTGCTTGAAGACGTCGCCGGTGCGGTCCACGCCCGGCGCCTTGCCGTACCACATGCCGAAGACGCCGTCGTGAGTCGCGCCCGGGAACAGATTCGCCTGCTGGCTGCCCCAGACGGCGGTGGCGGCCAGGTCCTCGTTCAGGCCTTCCTTGAAGACCACGTCATGGGCGGTGAGCAGTTTCGAGACGCGGGCGGCCTGCTGGTCCAGCCCCCCCAGGGGCGAGCCGCGATAGCCGGAAAGGAAGCCCGCCGTATTGAGCCCGGCCCGGGTGTCCAGGCGCTTTCGGTCGAGGAGGACTCGGATCAGCGCCTGCACGCCGGTGATGAACGCACGACCATCTTCGAGCAGATATTTGTCGTCGAGCGTGACTTCCGAGTGCCGCATAGCAAAAAAATTCCTCCCGGGTCTTCTCGCCCGCTCAGCAATATCTTATAGAAACGGGGAAATTGTTTGCCCAAGGTGTGCCCGACTCAAGGCCGCTTTGCGCAAGATCAACGCGCCAATCACCCTCTGGGGGGAGGAATTCTTGTCCGAACAACTCGACGCTGTGGATGCCAAGATCCTCGATCTCATCCAACATGACGCCGGACTGTCCGTCGCCGAGATCGCCGAGCGGGTCGGCCTGTCGTCCAGCCCGTGCTGGCGGCGGATCAAGCGGCTGGAGGACGCGGGCGTCATCCAGCGCCGCGTGACCATCCTGGACCGCGAGAAGCTGGGCCTGGGCTTCGAGGTCTATTGCACCGCCAAGCTGTCGCTGCCGACCAAGGAAAACCTCGAGGTCTTCGAGCAGGCGGTCGCCAAGTGGGCCGAGGTGGTGCAATGCGCCACCGTGACCGGCGCGGCCGACTACGAGCTGCGAATCGTCACCCGCGACATGCGCGCCTTCGATGAGTTCCTGCGCGACAAGCTGCTGTCGCTGGGCCTTGTCAGCAACATCGAGAGCCGGATCGTCATCCGCGGCGTCAAGAACTCCACCGCCGTGCCGCTGGGGCTGGTCAGCCCGTATGTGAGCCCGCTGAGCTGAGGTCGGTCAGGCGTTCATCGCCTGTTCGAAAGCCGCCGGATCCCGCAGATACAGGACGAAATGGTCCTCTTTGTGTGGACGCCGGTAGTGCACGACGACCCTTTCGCGGAACATCTCGGGCCGGCGTTCGACCCTGACCACGGCGTGGCGCGGGACGACGATGTCCAAGCCGAAAATGTCGCCGACGAACATCAGGTTGAACGGAAAGATCGGGACGATCGTCAGCTTGTCCCGCTCGACCGTCACCAGCAGGCAGTTCCGCGCGCCGCTGAGCATGCCGTCGGGGCCGCCGGACGCCAGGAATTCAGCGAACAGGGCCGCCGGCGGACGGCGTGGAAAGATCGGCCTGCCCTGACGACGACGGACAATGATCGACAGCGTGACCAGGCCCACGATCCAGACGATCGGAAAGCCGATAAACAGCAGGTTCCAGCGGTCGTCCATCGGCTGCTCCTCGAATCGTCCAAGGCCAAGCTAACGACGCCGACGCCTCGCCGAGAAGCCCGGCGCGGCTTGACAGGATTGAGCGCGGCCCGCGTCGGCGATTTCTTCTAGAATCCCCTCGCCTCCCCCTGCACAGTAAGGGCTCCATCGCGACCGGAGCCCCTTCATGATCGACCTCGTCATCGACCAGCGCCGCAAGGACCTCGGCGGCTTCGAGGTCGGCCGGGTGCTGCCGTTCCACAGCCGGCGGATGGTGGGGCCCTTCACCTTCTTCGACCACATGGGGCCGGTCGAGTTCGAGCCCGGCTTCCCGCGCACCGTCGATGTGCGCCCGCACCCGCACATCGGCCTGTCGACCCTGACCTACCTGTTCGAGGGCGAGATCACCCACCGCGACAGCGTCGGCTCGCTGATCGACATCCGTCCCGGCGAGGTCAACTGGATGACGGCCGGCAGCGGCATCACCCATTCCGAGCGCTTCGAGCACCTGCGTGAAGTCGGCGGCGCCATGCACGGCATCCAGGCCTGGGTGGCCCTGCCCGACGGCCAGGAGGAGATCGCCCCGCGCTTCTCGCATCACCCCCGCGACGAGATGCCGGTCTACGAGGCCAACGGCCTGAAGGCCGCCCTGGTGGCCGGCAAGGCGTTCGGCGTCGAGGCCAAGGTGCCGGTGTTCTCGCCGCTGTTCTACGTGCACTGGGAGCTGGCGGCCGGGGCCAAGGCCGGGCTGCCGGCCGAATATCCCGAGCGCGCCGCCTATGTCGCCGTCGGCAAGGTCGAGGCCGCCGGCCAGGTGCTGCACGCCGGCCAGATGGCGGTGTTCAAGCCGGGCGAGACGATCACCTTCGAGGCGCTGGAGCCCTCGACCGTCATGCTGCTGGGCGGCGAGCCGGTCGGGCCGCGGTTCATCGAGTGGAACTTCGTCCACTCGTCCCGGGAGCGCATCGAGCAGGCCAAGGCCGACTGGCGGGCCCAGCGCATGAAGCTGCCCGACCTGGACGACCAGGAGTTCACCCCCCTGCCCGAGCCCCCGCCTGCGGCGCCGCCGATGTCTTGAAGGGACCCAAAACACCGTCACCCAGGGCCTTGTGCCCGGACCCCTAGTTCAGCTGACGGTGAAGCGAAATGGCGCGCTGGCGCGCCACCTCCCAGCACCTGCAGCGGATAAAAGGGTCCCGGGCACAAGGCCCGGGGTGACGGCTCGGAGGGAATGAGGCGGCGGCGGGAAGCCCCCGCTACAAGAACGGCCCCGGCAGCCGCAGCGGCCCCGGCCCCACCTCGTCGTCGGCCTCGCCCACGGCCTGGTAGTGCGCCACCAGTCTGGCGCAGGCGCCCAGGAACAGAGCCTCGACGAACCCCGCCTCGCGGCCGGTCAGGCGGACGATCTCGGCCAGGGCGTGTCCCCGGCCGGCGGCCATGTCCATCACCGCCACCTCCTGGACGCCGAGCGCGGCGCGGGCGCCCGCCAGCCGCTCCACGGCGTCCAGCCGCTGAAAGCCGTCGTCGCTGGCCAGGACCTTGCGGTAGTCGCGGCCGTACAGGGCTGCGGCCTGGGCTTCCGCGAAGCCGATGTCGGGGCCGAGGTCTTCGACGGGGATGGGCAGGTGGTCGGCGGTCACCGGATGGCTTTTAGGGCATCGGGCGGGGAATGGGGACTCCGAGGGCGTAGGGTCGCGCGCTGGGGTTCCTCTCTCTGAGAGCGGGATTCCGGGGACAGAGACCGCTCAATCCTCGTCAGTCGCAAGGCAAACCCCAACAATCTCAACGCCCTGAAAGAAAATCAGCGTCACATCCGCGGCCGTGTTCGAACCGTCGGCATACTTGTCCTCGCCCTGTCGCGGGGGAGGACGTCCGGCCGGCGACCGAAACGTGCGACGGGGGCGGTCGAGCGGGAAGCGCTCGTCGGTGGTCTTCAGTGACGCCTTCGCGGCGGTCCAGGGCAGGTTCCTCTGAGAGGACGAAACCCTGGCGGCGAAGGATCGGCGGACGCAACAGGCCCGGGCTGAAATCGCCCGGGCGGTCCGGAAGGGTCGTCAACCTTCCGCCCGTCGGGGGCCTCCATCGGAGCGGGTTAAAAATCCGCGATCCGAAGGCTTCCGGATAACGCGCCGCGCGGAGCGTTCGGATCCTGTCGAAACGGTACACTCCAAAAACAATCCTCCGGGCATGGCCCGGACGCTCCGCCGCCTCCCACCCGCCGGGTTTCCTGGACGGGGACATGCGCTCGCGCGTGTCCCCAAACGCCGCGCCAGGCCTGGGGACACGCACAAGTGCATGTCCCCGGGTTGAACACCCCCGCCCCCAGCGCCCATAATTGTCCCATGACCGACACCGCCCTCGAGACCTTCGTCCGCGGCCTGCCCAAGGCCGAGCTGCACATGCACATCGAGGGCAGCCTCGAGCCCGAACTGATGTTCGAGCTGGCCGCGCGCAACGGCGTGACCCTGCCGTTCAAGACGGTCGACGAGATCCGCGCCGCCTACGCCTTCTCCAATCTGCAGGACTTCCTGGACATCTACTACCAGGGCGCGGGCGTGCTGCTGACGGAAGCCGACTTCAAGGACCTGGCCCTGGCCTATTTCCGCCGCCTGAAGGCCGATGGCGGGACCCATGCCGAGATCTTCTTCGACCCCCAGACCCACACCGACCGCGGCGTGGCGTTCGGCACGGTGATCGACGGCCTGACGGCGGGCATGGAAGAGGCCGAGCGCGAGCTGGGCGTCACCTCCAAGCTGATCCTCTGCTTCCTGCGCCACCTGGACGAGGCCGCCGCCTTCGCCACCCTGGAACAGGCCAAGCCCTATCTCGACAGGCTCGCCGGGGTCGGGCTGGACTCCTCCGAAGTCGGCCACCCGCCCGCCAAGTTCGCCCGCGTGATGCAGGCGGCCCGCGACCTGGGCCTGAAGGTCGTGGCCCACGCCGGCGAGGAAGGCCCGCCGGCCTATGTCTGGGAGGCGGTCGACCTGATCCATGTCGACCGCATCGACCACGGCAACCGGGCCCTGGAGGACGACTGCCTGACCGCCCGCCTGGTGCAGGACGGCACGACCCTGACGGTGTGCCCGCTGTCGAACCTGAAGCTGTGCGGGGTGTCGAACCTGAAGGAACATCCGCTCAAGCGCATGCTGCATCTGGGCCTGAAGGCCACGGTCAATTCCGACGACCCGGCCTATTTCGGCGGCTACCTGCTGGAGAACTACCTGCAGACCGCCGACGCCCTCGGCCTGACGCGCGACGAGCTGGTGACCCTGGCCAAGAACAGCTTCACGGGGTCGTTCCTGGACGAGGCGGAGAAGGCGCGGCGGGTGGCCGGGATCGAGGCTTACGTCGCGGCGCACTGACTCCCTTCGGACCCTCTCCCAGAGGGAGAGGGTGACTTAAAGCGCCCGCCTTACCGCCTCCGCCAGCTCGTCCAGTTCCGCGATGCCCAGGTCGGCGTGGAACGGCAGGCTCAGCACCGACTTGGCCAGGCGGTCGGCAACCGGGGTCTGGTCGCGGACGACGACGCCCGGGCCGACCGGGTTGGTGGCGTAACCCATCTCGGCCAGCTTGGCGGCCACGACCGGGGCCGCGCCTTCGGTCAGGCTGACGACCCAGGCGTTGGACACCCAGCTCATCCCCCAGCCCGGCTGGAAGCCGATCCGGGCGCCCAGCAGCAGCATGCGCAGGCGCTGGGCGGCGGTGGCCAGGCGCAAGCGCTGGCCCGACCAGTCGTCGAGTCCCGCCTCGCCGGAGAAGGCCGGCGCGTCGAGCCTGGCGATGAAGTCGGCGTCCTGGCTGGCCACGAACACGCCGCGCCCGCTGGGCAGGCCGACGATCACCGGAACCGGGGCGTCCATGACCACGTCGAAGCCCTCGGTGGCGTCGACCACGATCGGCAGGCCGGTCTCGCGGTGGAAGGCGGCCCAGGCGCTCATGTCCGGGGCGCGGCCGAAGGCGCAGGTGGGCACGATGGCCTCGATCGGCGGCGGCGCCTCGCCGAGGCGCTCGCGCAGGTGGGCCGGATCGAACATCCAGCTGCAGGGATCCACGTCGACCAGCCAGGGCCGCAGGCCGGCGCCGGCGATGGCCTCCAGGGTGGCGGCCGAGGCCAGGGCCGGAACGATGCAGACGCCGCCGCGGCGGACGCCCAGGGCGACCAGGGCGGCGGTCAGGGCGGCCACTCGGGTGGAGACGGCGCGGACGGCGGTGGGACGGTCGAAGCGGTCGGCCAGCCGGGCGTCAAGGCCGGGCGTCAGGCCCTGTCGCAGCACCTTCTCCACGGCCGCGAAGTCCAGCGGGACGCCGGCGGCGGCCAGGGCCGCCTCGGCCTGGGCCTGCTTGCGGGCTTCCGGCGACACTTTGGGGAGGGCTTGCATCAGACACGTCGCTTCCGAACAATCCAGCGCCGTCACACGACAGCGCCGCTATGGTTAAGAGAACGTATCGAGTGACTCGCCGGCCCCGGATGCGGCGCGCCGTCGCGGCAAAAATGTGGCCGGAATCTTCGACCTAGGCAGAAGCCGTCCAATTGTCGCGCAGGTCGCGCTTGAGGACCTTGCCGATATGGCTGCGGGGCAGGGATTCCACCAGTTTCAGGTCGACCAGCCTCTGGGTCTTACCAAGGCGCGTATTGACCCAGCTTCTCAACCCTTCCGCGTCAATTCGCGCATCAGGCTTGACCGCCACGAAGGCCACCGGCGATTCGCCCCAGGCGTCGGACGGCACGCCGACCACCGCCGCCTCGACCACGTCGGGGTGCTGGACGATCTGGGCCTCGATGTCGCTGGGATAGATGTTGAAGCCGCCGCTGATGATCATGTCCTTCTTGCGGTCCATCAGGGTCAGGAAGCCGTCCTCGTCGAACCGGCCGACGTCGCCGGTGCGGATGAAGGCCCAGCCCTCGGGCGAGATCCAGGTCGCCTCGGCGGTCTTGCCCGGCTGGCCGTGATAGCCGTTCATCATGCCTTCCGAACGGCCGACGATCTCGCCGACCACGCCGGGTCCGACCTGGACCCCGTCCTCGTCGATCAGCCGGATGTCGTGGCCGGGCGCGGGGCGGCCCACGGTGTGCAGCTTGTCCGGATGCTCGTGGGCCATCAGGATGCAGGTGCCGCCGCCCTCGGTCATGCCGAAGTACTCGACCAGCCCGCCCGGCCAGCGCTCCAGCACGTCGGCCTTCAGCGCGGCCGCGAACGGGGCGCTGGTGCAGAACTTCAGGTGGGTCGACGACAGGTCGAAGTCGCCGAAGTCGGGCCGGTCCATCAGCCGGCGATACTGCACCGGCACCAGCATGGTGTGGGTCATGCGGTGCTGCTGGGCCAGCGCCAGATAGCGGCCGGCGTCGAACTTCCGCATCAGCACCACCGTCCCGCCGCCCGCCAGGGTCGGGAAGAAGCAGACCAGGGTGGTGTTGGAATACAGCGGGGTCGACAGCAGGGTGACGGCCTCGGGCCCATAGCCGACCGCGTCGCCGCGGAACACGTGCTTCCAGCGCATGCCGTGCGACTGGACGATGCCCTTGGGGGCTCCGGTGGTGCCGCTGGAATAGATGATGTTGAAAGGGGCCTCGGGGGCGATGGCCACGGCGGCCGGGACCGCGCCGACGGGGGCCAGCCAGGCGTCGAAGGCCTCGGCGAACTCGGCTCCGTCCAGGGCGATGGAGCGCACGGCGATCGGGGCGGCCTGCTGGGCCTCGGCCACGCCGGCGTCCATGAAGACCAGCCGCGCCCCGCAATCGGCGACCATGCCGGCGATGGCTTCGGGCGTCGAGGACGGGGCCAGCGGCGCGACCGCCACGCCGGCTCGCAGGGCGCCCAGGAACAGGGCCGCGTAGGGAATGGACGACAGGGCGCAGACGGCGACGGCCTCGCCCGGGGCGATCCCGTCGCGCTGCAGGGCGGCGGCGACCCGGTCGGCCAGGGCGTCGAACTGGGCGTAGGTCGCCGCCTCGCCGGTTTCCATGATCACGGCGGGATGGCCGGGGGCCTCGGCGGCCCGCTGGCGCAGGATGTCGCCCATCACGCCGTAGTCGGCGGTGATCATGGATTGGATCGAGGTCATGGCGAACACATCCGCATCACGCAAAAACGGTTGTCATCCCGGAAGCCTCGCAGAGGCTGTCCGGGATCCAGGGGCGGTGCGCACGGCCCCTGGATCCCGGGTCTTCGCTGCGCTTCGCCCGGGATGACAACGGGAAAGCCTCGGGCGGGATCAAGCCTCCTTGAACCCCTTGCCCTCGGCGACCAGCCGCTCCAGCAGGGCCGAGGGCTTGAAGTCGTCGCCGAGCTTTTCCTGGAACGCCTTCATCCCCGCCAGCACCTTGTCCAGCCCCACCAGCTCGCCCCAGAACATCGGACCGCCGGTATAGACCGGCCAGCCGTAGCCGTTGATCCAGACCGTATCGATGTCCGACGCCCGGATCGCCTTGCCCTCCTCCAGGATCTTGGCCCCCTCGTTGACCATCGGGTAGAGGCAGCGCTCCAGGATCTCCTGGTCGCCGATCTCGCGGCGCTGGATCTGGTGCTTCTCGGCGAAGTCCAGGATCACCTGCTCGACCTCCTTGCTCGGCCGGGCGACGCGGTTCTCGTCATAGTCATAGAAGCCCTTGCCGTTCTTCTGGCCCCGGCGGTCCATCTCGCACAGCACTTCGCGGACGGTGGACGAGCTGGTCTTGGCCGGGTCCCAGCCGATGTCGAGGCCGGCCAGGTCGCTCATCGCGAATGGCCCCATCGGCAGGCCGAAGTCGTAAAGCACGCGGTCGACGTCCCAGGGCATGGCCCCTTCCAGGATCAGCTTCTGGGCCTCGCGCTGGCGCTGGGCCAGCATGCGGTTGCCGACGAAGCCGTGGCAGTTGCCGACCAGAACCGCGACCTTGCCGATCTTCTTGCCGACCTGCATCGCGGTGGCGATCACCGACCTGTCGGTCTTGGCCCCGCGCACGATCTCCAGCAGCCGCATCACGTTGGCCGGCGAGAAGAAGTGCAGGCCGATCACGCTCTCCGGACGCGACGTCGCGGCGGCGATCACGTCGATGTCCAGATACGAGGTGTTGGAGGCCAGGATCGCGCCGGGCTTGGCGATCTTGTCCAGCTTGCCGAACACCTCCTGCTTGATCTCCATCAGCTCGAACACGGCCTCGATGATCAGGTCGCAATCGGCCAGGTCCTCCAGGTTCATCGACGGGGTCAGCAGCGCCATGCGCTTTTCGACGTCGTCCTGGGTCAGGCGGCCCTTTTTGGCGGTGTTCTCATAGTTCTTGCGGATTACCCCCACGCCGCGGTCCAGGTTCTCCGGCTTGGCCTCGATGATCGTCACCGGGACGCCGGCGTTGAGGAAGTTCATCGAGATGCCGCCGCCCATGGTGCCGGCGCCGATCACGCCCACCTTCCGGACCGGTAGGATCGGGGTGTCGTCCGGCACGTCGGGGATCTTGGCGGCCTGGCGCTCGGCGAAGAACACATGGCGCTGGGCGGCCGACTGGCTGCCGGTCATCAGTTCCATGAACAGGCGCCGCTCTTCCTTCAGCCCCTCGTCGAACGGCAGGTTCACCGCCGCCTCGATGCACTTGATGTTGCTCTCCGGAGCCAGGAAGCCGCGGAACTTGCGGGCGTTGGCCGCCCGGAATTCGCTGAAGATCTCAGGCTTGCCGCGCGCCGCCTCGACCTTGGCGTTCTGGTCGCGGATACGGGTCAGGGGCTTATCCTCGGCCAGCACCACGCGGGCGAAGGCGATGGCCCCGTCGCGCAGCGCGCCCTCCTCGACGATCGAGTCGAACAGGCCCATGGCCAGCGCCGCCTTGGCCGGCACGTGCTGGCCGGTGGTGACCATTTCCAGCGCCTTCTCGACGCCGACGACGCGCGGCAGGCGCTGGGTGCCGCCGGCTCCAGGCAGCAGGCCGATGTTCACCTCCGGTAGGCCCGCCTTGGCCGAGGGCACGGCGACGCGGTAGTGGGCCACCAGCGCCACCTCCAGCCCGCCGCCCAGCACCGTGCCGTGGATCGCGGCGACCACCGGCTTGGGAGAGTTCTCGATGGTGTTCTGCACATCCTGCAGCGACGGCCCGGTCATGGCCTTGCCGAACTCGGTGATGTCGGCGCCGGCGATGAAGGTCTTGCCCGCGCAGATCAGCACGATGGCCTTGACCGCCGGGTCGGCGATCGCCTGCTCGAACGCGCCCTTCAGCCCCTCGCGCACGGCGGCCGACAGGGCGTTGACCGGCGGCGAGTCGAGCGTGACGACCCCGATGTCGCCCTCGACGGTCAGATCCGTGACGTTGTTGATCGCGGCCATGGCGTGCTCCACCCCTAGGTTGGCGTTCTTGCGTTTGAACGATTGTTTGAAGCAAACCCTGCACGACCCGCCGCCGAAGTCCAGAGGTCCGTAACGGCGCCGGAAATTTAGGCGCCCAGCCATTGACGCCGCCGAACTCATACTTGAAATTCGAAAACCTAAGTTTCAGCCGGAGCCAATCCGTGCGGGGCGGGGGGAAGCCGCCGAGCCGAGCGCCCGCCGCCGTCGCGGAGCCTCCGGCATGAGGTCCGACTGTCGAGAGCGTACGCGTGAGAGAAGGGCTTCGGGGCGCGGCTTGCACGCGTCCCCCGTCTTCGAAGCCCGCCCCTGACGCGCACGCGGCGCGCCGTTCCGGCGTGTCGACTAGGTGAAGCGCACTCGGCGCGGGAGCCCCCTCCCGCGCCGTTTTCTTGCAAGGCCTGTCCCCGACTAAGCGTTGCTCTCCGTCAGCGCCGCATAGACCAGCGTCCGCAGCTCGCGCCGGATCGGATAGGCCGAGGACGGGATCAGCTGGGTCATGAACACCACCGCCAGGTCCTCGACCGGATCGATCCAGAAGGCGGTGGACGCCATGCCGCCCCAGAAATATTCGCCCAGCGAGCCTAGGTTCTTCGTCCGCGCCTGGTCCACCGTCATGGCGAAGCCGAGGCCGAAGCCCAGGCCCTCGAACACCGCCTCGCTGAACAGCGACTTGGACATCTGGGTCAGTTCCCGCCCGCCCGGCAGGTGGTTCATGGTCATCAGCTTCAGGGTCTTGGGGCTGACGATCCGCGCTCCGTCCAGTTCGCCGCCGTTCAGCAGCATGCGGCAGAACCGCATGTAGTCGTCCGCGGTCGAGACCAGGCCGCCGCCGCCGGACTTCACCGACGGCTCGGACAGGTAGCGGCTGGTGGTCGGATCGTCCTGCAGCACCACCTCGCCCCTGGGATTGAGGGTGTAGCAGGCGGTGAAGCGATGGCGCTGGTCGTCGGGCACGAAGAAGCCGGTGTCGGTCATCTTCAGCGGATCAAAGATCCTCTCCTTCAGGAACAGGTCGAACGGCTGGCCCGAGATCGCCTGCACCAGGTAGCCCAGCACGTCGGTGGCCACCGAATAGTTCCAGGCCTGGCCCGGCGAGAATTCCAGCGGCACGGTTCCCAGGGCCTCGACGAAGCCCTCCAGCCCGCCCTCGCTGTCGACCCCGTCCAGCTTCAGCTTGCGATAGGCGGCGTCGACGTTGGAGCGCTGCTGGAAGCCGTAGGTCAGGCCGCTGGTATGGCGCAGCAGGTCGATGATCCGCATCGGCTGGTCGACCGGCTGGGTCAGGAACGCGCCCGCCACGCCGGCCTGGAACACGCCCAGCGTCTTCCACGACGGGATGAACCGGTGCACCGGATCGTCCAGCGCCACCTTGCCCTCCTCGACCAGCATCATGAAGGCGATCGAGGTGATCGGCTTGGTCATCGAATAGATGCGGAACAGGCTGTCGGCCTGCAGCGGCAGCCCGCGCTCCTTGTCGGCCGCGCCCAAGATCGTCGTGTGCGCCAGCTGGCCGCGACGCCACACCTGGACCAGGGCGCAGGGCAGCTTTCCGGGCGCCACGTAGCGCTCCTGGATGAAGGCGCCGATGCGCTTCAGTCGGTCGGACGACAGACCCACGGCTTCAGGCGTGCTCAAGACGGTATCCCTCCTGCGGCCGCTCCCAAGGAGCCGGCGTGCTGTTCTTGGCGACGATCGAAGAGGCCGCATGTCGCAACACGGCCTTCGCCCCGATCAGGCGCATATCGATTGAAAACGAGGGAGCGGAGATGGGCAAGCACTTGCGCGACAGGCCGCCGCCAACGGACGCTCCCAGACGTCCTGGGCCTTCGAACCACGCCGTCGCCTCAATCGCGCAACACGGCTGCAAGATTCCGCGCGCACGAAAGCGGCGACCAAGCGCGCCGCCCGCCTTGTCGTGAAGGCCGGGCTTCCTAAATCTGGACCCACGGGTCCAAGGGACTCGCGCACGGGCCGCCAACAAGGGGGGCGACTTATGGACGACGGCCGGATCGCAAGCCCCGCCACCGAGCGGTACACGAAGAAGAAAGAGGCGATCCTCGCCGCGGCCACGGCGATCCTGAACCGCCAGGGCGTAAAGGGCATGACCCTGGCCGACGTCGCCGCCAAGGTCGGGCTGATCACCACCAGCGTCACCTACTACTACCGCAAGAAGGACGACCTAGCCGCCGCCTGCTTCATGCGCGGCCTGGAGCGCTTCGACGCCCTGGTCACCGAGGCCGCCAAGGCGCCCGACGCCCCCGGCCGCCTGCTGAAATTCCTCGACCTCCATCTGGACCTGAACCGCCGGGTGCGCCTGGGCGAGGCCGCGCCCCTGACCAGCTTCACCGAGATGCGGGCCCTGAAGGAGCCGCTGCGCGGCTCGGTGCAAGGGGCGTTCAACGACCTGTTCCGCCGGGTGCGCGGCTTCTTCGAGGGTCCCGAGTTCGACCACCTGGACAAGCGCGACCGCAACGCCCGCACCCACCTGCTGCTGGAGCAGGTGTTCTGGTCGGGCTCGTGGCTGCGCCGCTACGACGTCGACGACTATGGCCGCGTGCGCGACAAGATGTACGACATCCTGGTCAACGGCCTGGCCCCGAAGGGCGCCGGCGGCCACGCCGCCTGGGCGCCGGTGGCCCTGCCCGACCCGACGCCGCAGTCGCCCGACGGCCAGGAATGGCGCGAGACCTTCCTGGTCGCCGCCACCCGGCTGATCAACCAGCGCGGCTATCGCGGGGCCTCTGTCGAGGACATCTCGGCCCAGCTGAACGTCACCAAGGGCTCGTTCTACCACCACCACGAGGACAAGGACGCCCTGGTGGTCGAGTGCTTCGAGCGCACCTTCGCCGTCACCCGCAAGGCCCAGGCCGACGCCCGCGCCCTGGCCGGGGACAGCTGGGAGCAGCTGTCGTCGGCGACCGCGGCCCTGGTCGCCTACCAGCTGTCGGACCACGGACCGCTGCTGCGCGCCTCGTCGATGGGCGCCCTGCCGATCGAGATCCGCCACGAGATGGCCCAGGGCTACAATCGCGGCTCGGAGCGCTTCGCGGCGATCATCTCCGACGGCGTGGCCGAGGGCTCGATCCGGGCGGCGGACCCGATGATCGCGGCCCACATGATCAATTCGATGCTCAATGCGGCGGCGTCCTTGGGGATCTGGGTCCCCGGCCTGGAACACGACGAAGCGGCCAGGCTGTTCGCCCGGCCGCTGCTGACGGGATTGTTTTCGCGGTAATTCTCCCTCTCCCGGAGGGAGAGGGCGGGGCCCGCCGCGCAGCGGTGGGAGGGTGAGGGATTACGCCTTCGCCGATTTCGCACAGACGCTCTGCCGGCACGCCGCCAGACCGGCCCAGAGGGTCGCCGGTGAACGAGGCGCAGCCGAGGTCCGGGCGGTCCGGTCAGTGAAAATAATCGCCGCGCCGGTGTCGCAAAACCCGGCCCCTGGTTCGTCATCTCTCCGAAGACCGAACGGCGGCGCCCGGAAGGGGCCGCGCGCCATCAACCGCCGGGAGAGAAAATTGCGATGACGTCCCGCCCTTCCATCTCGGCGCCTTCATCCCCAATTGAACGAACGCCGATCGGTCGCGAGGGTCGAGCGGCGGTTGTTCTTGGGGATTCGGCGATGAGCCTCCCGGCGATCGAGCGCGCGACAGGCGCTTCATGGCGGCCGAACATATCGCTAAGCAATTTGACTATTAATCCGCTTAGCGATATAGATCACAACCATGACGACCGGCGATCCCGACCCACGAGAGGCATGGCGCGTGTCGCACACGCCCCGCGATCCGATCGGCCAGCGCCTGAAGACCATCTCGATGCTGACGCGTCAGATCGGCCGCAAGATCGGCGAGAGCCTGGGCGTCAACGTCACCGACATGGCGGCGCTGGAGCACCTGCTGAACAACGGGCCGATGACGCCCGGCCAGCTGGCCGAGCATCTGAAGGTCACGACCGCGGCCGCCACCCAGATCGTCGATCGCCTGGAGCGGGCCGGCCACGTCGCCCGGGAGCGGCGGACCCACGACCGGCGCAAGGTCTGCGTCGTGCCGGTGGCGGCCTCGCTCGACCGGGCCTTCGCGCAGCTGGCGCCGATGATCGATGGGCTGGACGCGGTCATCGCCCCCCTGTCATCCGGCGAGCGGCAGATCATCGAACGCTTTCTGGACCAGGTCGTCGACGTCTACGGAGCCGTCGCCGGCCTTCCGTCGTCGCCGGCTTCCCCGCCCCACTGTTGAAATCGATCCCGACCGTCCTCCCCTTTCGGTCGCGCCTGCAGGTGATTGTTGATGAGTGAGATCATGACCGGAGAGCGCGGGCGCCCTCGGCCATCCCGATCCGGCGCCTCGATGCTGGCCCTGGGCCTGGCGGGCCTGGCCGTGGCCGGCTGCGTGAACACCCCGCGCCCGACGCCCGACACCCGCCTGCCGGCCGCCTACGAGACGCCCGCCGGTGCGACCCAGGCGGACCTCGACCGCTGGTGGACCAGCTTCAACGATCCGCAGCTGACCAGCCTGATCGAGACAGCGCTGGACAAGGCCCCCGACGCCCGCACCGCCGCCGCGGTGCTGGACGAGGCTCGCGCCGTGCGCCGGGGCCAGGTGCGCCAGATCTGGATCCCCGGCACGCCCCTGACCGGCGACGCCGGCCGCACCCACACGAAGATCCTCAGCCAGACCGTTCCCAGCGGCGGCATCCCCTTCACCCGGGGCGGCGACAGCGACAGCTACAACGCCAACTTCGACGTCAGCTGGGAACTGGACCTGTTCGGCCGCAAGCGGGCCGGCCTGGGCGTGGTCAACAACGACTTCGCCGCCGCCCGCTTCGCCTATGAAGGGGCCCGCGCCTCGCTGGCCGCCAACGTCGCCCAGTCCTATTTCGAGGCCCGCGGCCTGGCCGTGCAGCTGGACGACGCCCGCCAGACCGAGCGCATCAACACTTCGCTGCGCGACTTCGCCGTCAAGAAGGCCAATGCCGGCCTGGTCGCCACCTCCGAAGCCGACCGCGCCGAGGCCGACCTGGCCGACACCCAGGCCCGCGCCGCCAACCTGGAGGCCCAGCTGGATGCGGCCCGCCGCAGCCTGCTGATCCTGGTCGGACGCGGGATCGACCCGCTGGCCAGCCTGCCGGTCGACGCCAGGCTGGACCTGGCCCCGCCCGTGCCCGCCGCCATCCCCGGCGACCTGCTGGGCCGCCGCCCGGACGTGCGCGAGGCGGGGGCCCGCCTGGCCTCGGCCTCCGGCACGCTGAAGGTCAACGAGCTGGCGCTGCCGCCGACCTTCAACATCACCCCCGGTGTCGGGCTGTCCAAGAGCGTGTCGCCCAGTTTCGGCGGAGGCAGCGGCAAGAGTTCGACCTCCACCTCCACCTGGACCATCGGGGCCAATGTCTCGATCCCGGTGCTGAACATCCCGGCCCTGCTGGCCGACATCGACGCCCAGAACGCCCGCACCCGGCAGGCCGCCATCGCCTACGAGAAGACGGTGCAGACCGCCTATGGCGAGGCCGAGAACGCCATGCTGCAACTGGCCGCCGACCAGCGCCGCGTCGACCTGCTGACCGCCGGCGAAGCCCGGGCCCAGCGCGCCTACGACGCCAACCGCAAGGGCTACGGCCTGGGCCTGATCGACCTGACCACCACCCTGCAGGCCGAACAGTCCTGGCGCGCCTCGCGCGCCGCCCTGACCGGCGCGCGGACCGACGCCCTGCTGCACGCCGTCCAGACCTACAAGGCGCTGGGCGGCGGCTGGTCGCCAGCTTCCGTCTCTTCCCAAAACGTCGCGCAGGGCGCGGCTCCGGCCCAAGTTTCCTCGAAATGAGACCCTCCCCCATGACGACCCGCACCGCGCTCGCCGCCATGATCCTGATCGCCTCGACGGGCCTGACCGCCTGCGGCGACAAGAAGGACAAGGACGCCTCCAAGCCGGCCGCCGCCCAGGCCCGCGCCGTCAGCGTCGGCTCGGTCGAGACCCGGCCGCTGGGCGGCGGAGTCGAGGCCTCGGGCCAGCTGGTCTCGCGCGAGGAGGCCGCCGTCGGCTCGGAGCTCAGCGGCTACCGCGTGGCCCGGCTCTATGCCGACGAGGGCGACTGGGTCCGGGCCGGCCAGCCGCTGGCCCAGCTGGACGCCACCCTGCTGCGCGCCCAGGTCGACCAGCAGGCGGCCCTGACCGCCCAGGCCCAGGCCGAGGCCAAGCGCGTCGCCGGCCTGGACGGCCAGGGCGTGCTCAGCCAAGAGCAGATCGAGACCCGCCGCTACCAGGCCAAAGCCCAGGAGGCGGCGCTGAACGAGCTGCGCACCCGGGTTTCGCGGATGACCATCACCGCCCCGGTCGGCGGCCGGATCCTGCAGCGCGGCGTCCAGCCGGGCCAGATCGCCGGCGGCGGGACCACCCCCTGGTTCACCATCGCCCGCGACGGCCTGGTCGAGCTGGACGCCGAGGTCAACGAAGCGGACCTGGCGGGCGTGCGCGAGGGCCAGCCCGTTCAGGTCAGCCTGCCCGGCGGCCAGTCGGTGTCGGGCGTCGTGCGCCTGGTCAGCCCGCGGGTCGACAGCGCCAGCCGCCTGGGCAGGGTGCGGGTGCGCCTGCCCGTCCGTCCCGACCTGCGGCCCGGCGGCTTCGGCCGCGCCACGTTCGGGGCCTCCGGCGCATCGGTCACCGCCATTCCGGAGACCGCCATCCGCTACGAGGCCGACGGCCTGTACGTGATGACCGTCGACGGCGCCAACCGCGCCCACCAGACGCCGGTCAAGATCGGCCAGAAGGGCGGCGGCTGGGCCCAGTTGGTCCAGGGGCCGCCGGCCGGAACCCGCATCGTGCTGGGCGGCGCCTCGTTCGTCACCGACGGCGACGTGATCCGCCCCGCAGTCGCCGCCATCCAGCAGGCGGCCCGCTGATGGCTGGCGAACACAAGACCGGCGAGCTCCGCGTCTCCGCCTGGGCGATCAAGAACCCGATTCCCGTCGCGGTCCTGTTCATCGCCCTGATCATCGCCGGGATCGGCTGCTACATGGGCCTGCCCATCAAGCAGTTCCCCAATGTCGAGTTCCCCGCCGTGACCGTGACGGTCACCCAGAGCGGCGCGGCGCCCGGCGAGATGGAGACCCAGGTCACCCGCCCCGTCGAGGACGCGGTGGCCAGCATCTCCAACGTCAAGACCATCCGCTCGTCGGTGGTCCAGGGCGCCTCGACCACCACGATCGAGTTCAACCTCGGAGAGGACCTGCAGAAGGTCACCGACGAGGTGCGCTCCAAGATCGACCAGACCCGCGCCGTCCTGCCCAAGGAGGTCGACGAGCCGATCGTCCAGCGCCTGGAGATCACCAGCGCCCCGATCATCACCTACGCCGTCTCGGCCCCGAACATGAGCGCCACCGAGCTGTCGTGGTTCATCGACGACAGCGTCACCCGCGCCCTGCAGGGCGAGAAGGGCGTGGCCCAGGTGGCCCGGGTCGGCGGCGTCGATCGCGAGATCAACGTGATCATCGACCCCGACCGCATGGCCAGCTTCGGCGTCACCGCCCCGCAGCTGAACCAGGCCCTGGCCAGCTTCAGCGTCGACGCCCCCGGCGGCCGCGCCAGGATCGGCGGCCGCGAGCAGACCCTGCGGGTGCTGGGCGCGGCCACCACGGTCGAGCAGCTGCGCGCCATCACCATCCCGGTGGCCGGCGGCCGCTACGTCAAGCTGACCGACGTGGCTCAGGTCGGCCAGGGCGCGGAGGAGGAGCGCGGCTTCGCCCGGCTCGACGGCAAGCCCGTGGTCGCCTTCCAGGTGATGAAGACCCGCGACTCCAGCGACGTCGCCGTCGAGGACCGCGTCAAGAAGGCCGTCGACGCCCTGGAGGCCAAGCAGCCGGGCGTGACGTTCGTGAAGATCTTCTCGACCGTCGACGAGACCCGCGCCAGCTTCGCGGCCACCGAGCACACCCTGCTGGAAGGCATGCTGCTGGCCTCGCTGGTGGTGTTCCTGTTCCTGCGGGAATGGCGCGCCACCCTGATCACCGCCATCGCCATGCCGGTGTCGCTGATCCCGACCTTCGCCTTCATGGCGATCATGGGCTTCTCGCTGAACGTCGTGACCCTGCTGGCCCTGACCCTGGTCATCGGCATCCTGGTCGACGACGCCGTGGTCGAGATCGAGAACATCGAGAAACGCGTGGCCCGGGGCCAGAGACCGTTTATGGCGGCGATGGAGGGGGCCGACGCCATCGGCCTGGCGGTCGTGGCCACCACCTTCACCATCGTGGCGGTGTTCGTGCCGGTGTCGTACATGCCCGGCACCCCTGGCCAGTTCTTCAAGGAATTCGGCCTGACCGTCGCCGTGGCCGTGCTGTTCTCGCTGGTGGTCGCCCGCCTGCTGACGCCGCTGCTGGCCGCCTATTTCCTCAAGCCGTCGAAGGACCCGCATCCCCGGCGCGAGTTCGAGGGCTTCTATCGCGGCGTGCTTGACTGGTCGCTGGACCACCGGTTCCTCAGCATCGTCATCGGCACGGTGATCCTGATCGGCTCGTTCGCCCTGGCCGGCCTGCTACCCACGGCCTTCCAGCCGGCCGGCAACGCCAACTACTACTACCTGAAGGTCCAGGGTCCGCCCGGAGCGACCACGGCCGACATGGAGCGCACCGTCCAGTCGGTGACCGCCATGTTCCGCAAGCGCCCCGAGACCGCCCACGTCTTCGCCCAGGTCGGCTCGAACATCGGCAGCGGCTGGGGCGGCCAGAGCGGCGCCGATCTCCGCGACGCGACGATCACCATCGTGCTGAACGGCAAGCGCGACATGACGGTGACCCAGATCAAGCAGGCCGTGCGCGACGGCCTGCACGACATCCCCGACGCCCGCGTCAACCTGCTGGGCGACTGGGGCACATCGGAGGTCCAGACCATCCTGATCTCTGACGACGGCCCGCTGCTGGAGCGCACCGCCGCCCGGATCGAGCGCGAGATGCAGTCGCTGGGCACGGTAGCCGATCCGCGTCCCTCGTCGCCGCCCAGTGGTCCCGAGATCGTCATCCGGCCCAAGCCCGACGAGGCCGCCCGCCTGGGCGTCAGCGCCGCCGACATCGCCGCCATCGCCCGAGTGGCCACGGTCGGCGACATCGACGCCAACGTCGCCAAGATGACCCAGGGCGAGCGGCGGATCCCGATCCGCGTGCGCCTGCCGGCCGAGACCCGCGCCGACCTCGACGCCCTGGGCGCCCTGCGCATCCCCACGGCCGGCGGCGGCACGACCCGGCTCGACACGGTCGCCGACCTGTCGTTCCAGGCCGGCCCGGCCAAGATCGACCGCTTCGCCCGCAAGCGGCAGGTGACCATCGAGGCCGACCTGGCCAACGGCGCCCAGCTGGGCCAGGCGATGGGCGATGTGGGCAAGCTGCCGACCATGAAGAACCTCCCCCCCGGCGTCGGCCCGGCCACGGCCGGTGACCAGGAGGCGTTTGTCGAGCTGTTCACCGGCTTCGCCATCGCCCTGCTGTCGGCGGTCGGCCTGGTGTTCGGCGTGCTGGTGCTGCTGTTCCGCAGCTTCTTCAAGCCGATCACCATCCTGTCGGCCCTGCCCCTGGCGATCGGCGGGGCGTTCTTCGCCCTGCTGGTCACGGGCCAGTCGCTGTCGATGCCGTCGCTGATCGGCTTCCTGATGCTGATGGGCCTGGCGGCCAAGAACTCGATCCTGCTGGTCGAGTACGCCATCGAGCAGGAGCGGGCCGGCATGGACCAGCGCGACGCCATCCTCGACGCCTGTCACGAGCGGGCCCGGCCGATCGTCATGACCACCCTGGCGATGATGGCCGGCATGTTGCCCACCGCCCTGGGCATCGGCACCGGCTCGGAATTCCGCCAGCCGATGGCCGTGGCGGTGATCGGCGGCCTGATCACCTCGACCGTGCTGTCCCTGGTGCTGGTGCCGGTGGTCTACGAGATCGTCGACGACATCGAGCGCTGGCTGACCCCCAAGCTGTCACGCATGACCACCCCGCGCGAGGCCGAGGGCGCGACGCTGGCGCCGGTGGATCGGCTGCGGGGCGGTGGCGCTCGATAGCGCGCCCTCCTTCGTTGTCATCCCGGCCCTACGCTTCGCTTCGGCCGGGATGACAACCATGGGGGCAGTTGAGTCCAGACCCTAGTCCAGCAACGAATGGACCGTCGGCGCGCCCGCCGCCTTGCCGCTGATCGGTTCGCACCAGGCGAAGCGGCCGTTCAGGCCGTCGGTGCGCCGCGCCGCCAAGCCGGCCTCGTACATCTCCTGGCCCAGGTCGACGCCGTCCAGCTTGACGACCGCCAGCTGGCGATGGAACTCGTCGAAGCCCGCCGCCGGCTCGACGGCGATGTCGCGGGCGTCTTTGACCTTGGCCCGCACCCAGGCCAGGGTGGTCTGGGCCGCCGTGGCCTCGGCCCAGCAGCGGGCGTCGGGCACGCCCTGCGGCGCATAGGCGTTGGCCAGGCGCACGTGCTTGCCGTCGATCACCATGGCGTCGGCGCTCAGCACCCGCACGCGGTCGCCCAGGCCCGGCGGCAGGGCGATGGAGGCCGGCGGATCGGGCGTCCTCTGGCAGGCCGCGAGGCCGGCGCCCGCCAGGGTCAGGACGATGAGCTTGGTGCGGATCAACAGATCACCCCCGGTTTCGCAGCAGGATAACGTGTTCTCGCGGGGCCGGGAACCGGCCTAGGCCGGTGTCACCGCGCCGAACAGCTTGTCGGCGAACAGATCCAGGGTCTTCTGCGACAGGCTGGTGTTGTTGAGGATCACCACGCTGGTCCGGGTGTCGAAGCGGTGCCCCAGCACCGAGCGGTAGCCGGCGGTGTTGCCGGTCTCCCAGCCGGCCGGATAGGGCTTGCCGTCCACCCACAGGGTGCGGATCCGGCCGCCCAGGGCATAGCTGTCGCTGGCGACCTCGATGGTCCGCAGCGCCTGCTGCGAGGCCGGCGAAAGGAACCCCGTGTCGAAGATCCGGTGCGCGGCCTTCAGCAGGTCCGAGGCAGTGCTGCGATAGCCGCCGCTGGCGGTCATGAACGACAGGGTCGTGTTGGGTCGCCGCTGCGGCGGGGCGACCGCGGCGTAGCCGGCCGCCAGCCGGGGCGAGGCTTTCGCCGCGGGGCCGGCGTCGGTGTCCTTCAGGCCCAGCGGGTCCAGGGTGATCGTCCGCATGGCGTCGGCGTAGCCGCGTCCGGTCGCCGCCTCGATCACCGCCGTCACGATCATCCAGTTGGTCATGGCGTAGTCGAAGCGCGCGCCCGGCTCGAAGGCCAGGTCGCCCTCGGCATAACGCCGGACCGCTTCGCGCGCTGGCAATTCGAAGGTCAGCACCGTCGGATCGGCCTTGGCCGCCGACATGAAACCGTTGGGCACGCCGCTGGAATTGGACAGCAGCCGGCGCAGGGTGACCTTGGCGCCGGTGTCGGCGCGATAGTCGGGCAGCCAGGTGGTGATCGGCGCGTCCAGCGACAGCTTGCCGGCCTCGACCAGCTTCAGCACCGTCGTCGCGGTCAGCCACTTGGAGATCGAGGCTATGCCGTAGACGGTGTCGAGGCTCGCCGGCTTGCCCGCCTCGATGTCGGCCAGGCCGAAGGCGCGGGCGTAGGTCGGCTTGCCGGCCTGGCCCAGCATGACCACGCCGTTGAAGCCCTGCTCCTTGACGAAGGCGTCGACGAGCGGATTGTCGGCCTCCAGGGGCTTGGCGGCGAACGCCGCGGCGGGGGTCAGGGCCAGGCCGGCGCCGGCCAGCAGGAGGTCGCGTCGGTGCAGCATGCAAGGCCCCGGTCGGGCCTCCGAGCGAGGCCTTGGCCAGGCTAGGGGGCGGCGGAGGCCGGGTCACCTTAAGGTGTCGTAATGCGGCGGTCCCCCAAAGCAAAAGGCCCCGGAGTTTCCTCCGGGGCCTTCGCATTGTCAGCCGAAGCTAGATCGTTCGAGACTACTCGACGATCTTGGCGACGACGCCGGCGCCGACGGTGCGGCCGCCTTCACGGATGGCGAAGCGCAGCTTCTCTTCCATGGCGATCGGGGTGATCAGCTCGACGTCCAGCTCGGCGTTGTCGCCCGGCATGATCATTTCCACGCCTTCGCGCAGCTTGATGATCCCGGTCACGTCGGTGGTGCGGAAGTAGAACTGCGGACGGTAGTTGGTGAAGAACGGGGTGTGACGGCCGCCTTCTTCCTTGGTCAGGATGTAGGCCTCGGCCACGAACTTGGTGTGCGGGGTGATCGAACCCGGCTTGCACAGCACCTGGCCGCGCTCGACGTCCTCGCGCTTGGTGCCGCGCAGCAGCACGCCGACGTTGTCGCCCGCCTGGCCCTGGTCCAGCAGCTTGCGGAACATTTCCACGCCCGTGCAGGTGGTCTTCTGGACCGGACGGATGCCGAC
>NZ_FORN01000075.1 GCF_900114015.1 Caulobacter sp. UNC279MFTsu5.1
CACTTTTTTCCCAGCAGATCCTTCAACGCGACATTGTCGAGCATCGCGTCGGCCAGCATCCGCTTGAGCTTGGCGTTCTCGTCTTCCAGGGCCTTCAGCCGCCGCGCCTCCGACACGTCCAGCCCGCCGTACTTGGCCTTCCACTTGTAGAAGGTCGGCGAGCTCAGCCCGTGCTTGCGGCACAGGTCCGCCACCGCCACGCCCGCCTCCTGCTCGCGCAGGATCCCGATGATCTGTTCTTCCGTGAACCGTGATCGCTTCATTCGTCCGTCCCTTTCCTGGGGCGGACTCTAGTTATTTCTGGAGGAGTTTCAGGGGGTCACGTCAATCGCTATGTCGGGCTAGCGCCATTACCGAACTCAAGGAGTACTCCAGAAACACGACGCTCAAACCGGGCCACACTGGCTGGCGTCCCGCACTTGGCGAACTCGCCCTTGCCGTTGCGACATTGCGCGGCAAAGGCGGGCCGGAAGCGGCCAAGGTGAGCAGGGCGGCGGCGGCGAGGGCAAGGTGTGGCGCATCGATCAGTCTCCGGTCGGGAAATCCGACGGCCAAGGCGGCCGCATGTTCGGTGACGCTTTCAAGGCGCAGCTCGATGCATTCGTGCGTCTTTCACTTGAGTCTCACCGGCATCGGAATAGCGCGACCGGGCTCGCCATGCCGACTGGGGGAACATCAGCCGCCTCACGCAATTTCAGCGTATCGCCGCCCGCTTCGAGACAACCACCCGCAAACCATCTGGCCGTCCTATACTCGCCGTGCGGCCCAGCGCCGAGCGCCCGACTAATAGATACCATCTAATTGATATAAAAGATATTTTCGCCCACAGGGGGCGGGGGCGGCCCTTTTCTTTGGCCCAGCCCCCCGATCCGCGTCGCGCCGCTTGAAACCCCCCTTTCGATGGGGCCATGCTGCATCCTGACCGTCGCAGACGCGCGGCCGGAAGGGACGCGGGCATGGACATCCGCGATCAGGATCGGACCATCGATCAGATTCCGCACGGTGACATGGTCGCGCGGATCCGAGCCTTTGACTGGGCCGCCACCCCGCTGGGTCCCCGCGAAGCCTGGTCGCCCAGCCTGAAGCTGGCGGTCGAGATGATCACCGCCACCAATTTCCCCATGGCCCTGCGGTGGGGTCCGGAGCTGGTGCTGATCTACAACGATGCTTACGCCCCGGTGCTGCGGGAACATCACCCCGACGGGCTGGGCAAGAGCTTCGCGCAATTTTCCTGGGGCACCCAGGTCGATCTGGAAGGCTCGCAACGGCTGGTGTTGAACGGGAAGGTCCAAGGCCTCTACAGCGAAGACCTGCCGATGCTGGTGCGCCGGGCCGGCGACACCGTCGAGCAAGGCTATTTCAACCTCACGCTCAGTCCCATTCCTGACGACACCACGGCCAGCGGGGTCGGCGGCGTGCTGCTCATCCTGATCGAGACCACCCAGCGAGTGCGCACCGAACAGGCCCTGCGCGCCAGCGAGGAGCGCTATCATCTGGCCCTTGAGGCGGCCAGCGGCGTGGGCACCTGGGATTGGGATGTCATCGCCGACAAGCTCTATGGCGATGACCGCTACGCCGCGTTCCACAACCTATCGCCGGAACGCGCCGCCCAGGGCGTGCCGATAGCCGAGACCATGGCGGCGGTGCATCCCGACGACCTCGCCCGCACGTTGAGCGCAGGCCGCAGGTCCCTGAAAAACCCCAGCAGCTTCCTTGAGGACTACCGGCTGGTCCAGGCGGATGGTTCCGTGAAGTGGGTGCAGGTCCGCGGCCGGGTCTATCGCGACGATAACGGCCAGGCGGTTCGCCATCGCGGCGTGATGGTCGACATCACCGAACGCAAACGGATCGAGGCGGCTCTGGAGGCCGCCGAGGCCAACCTGCGCATCGCGGTCGACGCCGCCGGGCTGGGCCGCTGGGACCACAGCCCCGCGAAGGGTCAACGTTTCTGGGACAAGCGCTGCCGCCAGATCTTCGGCCTGTCCGACGAGAGCGAGAATACCCTCGAGGCGTTCGAGCGCCAGGTGCACCCCGACGACCTGCCGTCGCTGCGGGAGGCGGTACGGGCCGCCACGGACCCGGCCGGCGACGGCTGCATCAACTGCGAATATCGCATCCAGCGCAACGGCGACAACACCCCGCGCTGGGTCGAGACCTTCGGCCGCGCCTTCTTCGCAGACGGGCAGTGCGTGCGCTTCGTCGGCGTCGTCAGGGACGTCACCGAGCGCAAGGAAGCCGCCGCCCGCATGGTCCTGCAGGAGGCGACCCTGGCCCTGGCGGTCGACGCGGGCAATGTCGGCACCTGGGACTACAATCCCAACAACGGCGCGCTGGTCTGTAGCGAGCGCCTATATGCGATGTTCGGCATACAGCCCGGCGACCCCGTCATCCTCGAGGACTTCTTCGCCGTCATGCACGATGAGGACCGTGAGGCCACGTGGAGGTCCCTGATGCGGGCCATGGACCCGGCGAACGGCGGCGACTATGACGTCGAGTATCGGACGATCGGCCGCGACGACAGGATCGAGCGGTGGATCGCCGCCAAGGGGCGGGCCTTCTTCGACGAGTCAGGCCAGCCGCTGCGGGTGGTCGGCGCCACGGTCGACATCACCGAGCGCAAGCGGGCCGAGTTGCACCTGCGGCTGATGGTCAACGAGTTGAACCACCGGGTGAAGAACACCCTGGCCACCATCCAGGCGATCGCCGCCCAGACCTTCCACAACGCCCGCTCCCTGCCCCAGGCCCAGGAGGCCTTCACGGCCCGGATCATGGCCTTGGCCGAGGCGCACGACATCCTGACCCGCGAGAACTGGGAGGGCGCTGAGATGGGGGATGTGCTCGACCGGCTGCGGAACCTGCACGGCGGGCCCGGCTGCTTCCTATTCTCGGGCCCGCCGGTGTGGCTGTCGCCGCGCATGGCCCTGTCGCTGTCCATGGCCCTGCATGAACTGGCCACCAATGCGGTCAAGTACGGGGCCCTGTCGGCGCCGGACGGCCAGGTGCGGATCGAATGGACGGTGACGCCCGGACCGGACGGCGCGCGCCTGGCCCTGACCTGGACCGAGTCCGGTGGTCCGCCGGTCACCGTTCCGACCCGCCGGGGCTTCGGCTCTCGGCTGATCGAACGGGGGCTGAGGGCTGAACTGTCGGGCGAGGCGCGGATCGAGTTCGCGCCGGAAGGGGTGATCTGCCGCATCGAGGCGGGCCTTAAAGGCTGACCGTGTATCAAAACAAAGGCCTAGAGCATTCGGTCGGACAACGACGCGGTCGCCAAATGGCGTGGTCGTCCCGTCGATCGGGGTTGTCGAGAGTACCGCCACGAGCATCGCCCGCGCGGGCCAGGTGTCCCTTTGAATAGTCAGGCGCAACGGAGGGTGATGGCTTCGGTCTCGGGCCTAGCGCGACGAGGGCCGATCCGCTGCGTGGCCTGCACCCGGCGTCTGAGTCCTCATTCTAATCGCGACCGTCATGCATGCCGAAGCGACCTGATAGGCGCATCCCAGCTTGCAAACAGGCAACGCAACGCCAAGGTGATAAGTGCAAACACGATCGAGATCAAACCGGCGCCTATGAAGGAGCCAAGTGATAGCGCGACGTGGCTTGCGAATGATTTCAGCCAAAACTCCAGCGCAAGCCATGCAATGGGCCACGCCACAAGGTTTGCACCGAGCAATGGCAAAAAAAACGGCGTCAGTCGCTGGACGAAGATATCGCCAAAGGTGGCGCCGAGGGCGCGTCGGATCGCCATTTCCCGCACCTGATGGCGCGTGAGGAAAATGGATAGGCCGGTTAGGCCCAGAACGGACAGCAATATTGCAACCGCAGATACCAAGTTGAATACCTGAATCTGCTGGTACAGATCATGGTATTGTTGAAGCAGATAGTCGTAGAAAAGCCGCTTGTCCACCGGAATACTCCCTCCCATATTTCTATCCCAGGCGGATTCGATAGCCGAAATCGCTTCACCGCCTTGGATTGGATCTAGGCGAATGCTGACCTGGTTGAAGTACTTGGAAGAGTTGTCGAAAATCATCGGCTGAGCCGGGTCGGAGACGGTGGCAAAACGAAGGTCTGGGACGACGCCGACTATTTTGGACCGCATGCGGGTCATATCCGTGTCGTAAGTTAAGAACTTTTCGACTGCCTCCTGGGGCGAAGCATAGCCCAGCGCCCTGGCGCCGGATTCGTTGACGAGGATCTCGGCGGGAGTGTCGGGCTCTAAAAAGGTGCCGATCAGATTGCGTCCGGCCACAATGGGCACGCGATACACATCAAAAAATTCCGGTGCAACGGAGTTGCGGGTCAGCGCCACCGTCCTTCCGTCCCCCAGCGTCACCAAACCTGGCCGAGCATAGTCAGTTGTTGGCGCGCTGAACGACTCGGCCGCCGCGATGACGCCTGGCAAGGACCGTACGTCCCTGACAAACCGAGCATTCGCATCTGAAAATTCACTGAACTTCACCATCAATACGCTGTTCCCGTCGAAGTTGGGCGCGTCGCCAATGGCATAGCGCCATTGCCGGACCATGGTATGGGACGCGATCAGAAGGACGATGACCAAGGCGATTTGGGTCACAACCCAGCCCTTCCAACGGCTTGAGGCCCCAATCAAGGCGCCGCGCCTGTGGCCGCGCGGGCGGGTGACCAATATGGCCGGGTAGAGGCCGCTCAGGCCGCTGGTCATGACGGTAATCGCAATCGAGACGCCCAACAGGCTGACGGGCGCGGTCCACATCATGATATTCAGGTCGAGGAGCCGGTTGAGCGATGGCAACACGCGCTCGCTCAGCGCCAGGGCTAGCGCCATGCTGGCCGCGTTGACCCAGAACGCCTCGTTGGCGATCTCGGCGATCAGGTCGTAGCGGGAGGCGCCCACGGCCGCTCGTATCGCCATTTCTGACACCCGTTCATTGGTCTCGGCGAGGATCAGGCCTGAGACGTTGATGCTGGCGAGGGCGATGATTGCAACGGCGACAATGATCAGGGCGATTACTAGGTTCAGGTGGCCTCGCGGCTTCATCTGCCCATCGCCGTGAGGTTGGAAATGAAGTCGTGTCAAAGGGATGAGGTCAACGGCGACCGGAATATTGTTTGGTCCCCGCCATTGTGCGCGCGTGAGAGAGCCGAGTTTTTGGGCGATTTCGCTAGGATTAGATCCTGATTTGACTCGGAGGTAGGTGTAGGATGTTGGCCAGAGGCGAGTTGGATTGTCATCCAGAACCGCGATATCTGAGTAATCGCTGACGCCGGATACGAAGATTTCTCTGTCGAAGGTGGTGTTAGGGGGGAAATCACGCAGCACCGCGGTCACTGTGAGTTGTCGCCTATGCGCCGTCAGCAAAGTTTCGCCAACGACATCGTTCCGCCCGAAATAAGCGTCGGCCATCCGCGCCGTCATGACGATGCTGCCGGGGCGAACCAGCGCTGTTTTCAATTCGCCATGCAACGCCGGCAGCTTTACAATGTCGAACAGGTTCGCGTCAGCCCAGTAGAAGTGCTCCTTGACCTTTCTACGGTCGGTTTGCATCAGCCACTCGACTGACACTAGCCGAGTGACGCCATCAACATCCGGCATGCTTGACCTAGTCCAGCGGGCAACCCCCGCCGGCGCCAGATCGCTCGCGATCAGCGGGTGTCCCTTCGGCCCGTAGTGAGCCGACACGAGGTAGGTGGTTTCGGCTCCAGGAATGAAGCCGTCGTAGGTGAGTTCATTGCGAACATAGAGGCCGATGATCGTCGCCGCGCAGTATGCCAGGGTCAGTCCCGCGACCATCAGCGCGTAGACACTCCAACGCGCCACGATCAAGCGTGCGAGCTTGAGGAGGCCGGCAAGTGTCGGCGTCATGTAAGCCGTCGGCTAGACATGTGAATGCGCCCATCATGCATGTCGATGATCCTGGAAGCCCGATCGGCTTGGCTAGGTGCGTGAGTAACGATGACTAGGGTCGTTCCCGATGCGTTGAGTTCGCTCAAGATGCCCAGGATCTGCGCGGCGTTGCGTGAATCCAAATTTCCCGTCGGTTCGTCGGCCAAAAGCAACGAGGGGTCGCCGACGATCGCGCGTGCGATCGCGCATCTCTGCTGCTGCCCGCCAGAAAGCTCGCGCGGCAGGTGGTCGGCGCGGTGGGCGATGCCCACCCGATCCATCGCCTCCAGTATCCGGTCGTCACTTCGCGGAAAGCGTTCGCGACGATACCGCAACCCAAGCTTGACGTTATCGTAGACAGTTAGGTGATCGATGAGACTGAAGTTCTGAAACACGAACCCGATCTTCAACGCCCTCAGTCTCGCGATCTCGCGATCAGTCAAATTCGAAACCTCGGCGCCGTCGAAGAGGTAGCGGCCCGAGGTCGCACGTTCGAGGGTGCCCACGATGCTCAGCAGCGTCGATTTTCCGCTCCCCGACGGGCCCGTAATCGCGACAAAATCCCCTGCATCGATTTCTAAACTGACGCCGCAAAGCGCCTCCACGGGCCGTTCTGGCCCGACATAGGTGTGCCGAACATCGACGAGTTTAATCAGTGACATGGCGAACCGCGTCGGCCGGGTCGGCGCTGTCCGTATTCGGCGCTCGCCTCGTCACGTGACCATCCCGCCTGGAGCCGGAAACGTGAAAGCGAAAACGGTCATCGCCTCGCCTGGGTCCTCCAGCAATTGCAGGTTGCCGCCTTGAGCCAACGAAATCTGACGGGCAAGATTCAATCCGATCCCGCCGCCTTTTTCTTTCGTCGTGGCGAACGCTGTAAACAGGTTCGCGCGAACTGCTTCGTCGATCCCACCGCCGTTGTCTGAAATGGAGATGATCACGTTGCGGCGCGACTGTCGCACGGAGACCGATACGCGTCTTTCCAACTGGTTCTCTGTCGCCTCCAGAGCATTCGTAATCACGTTGATGAGGGCCTGACCTACCTGGGCTTCATCCAGTCGCAGTCGGGGAATGTCGGCGGTCGCATCGAAGCATAGCTCAACGTCTCGACACAGCGGGCTTCTTCTGAAGAACTCGACGATGTCCACGACCAACTGCGTGACATCGACTGACTGGAAGACAGGTTCTGGCAAGCGCGCCATGGAGTGGTAGGCGTCGATGAACCGAGTTAAGCTGGCGGTGCGCCTTGATAGGGTCTCCAGCGCCAGTCGGGCGGAATAGAGATCAGGCGCTGCGCCAGGTTCGATGTAGGACGATGCGACATCGGCCAGGGAAGCGATCGGGGTCAGCGAGTTCATGATTTCATGGCTCAGGATCTGCAAGGTGTCCCGCAAGGCGGCGGCTTCGGCCCGATTGATCTCCGCCTCGACATCCGTCAGCGCCGCCAAGCGGATAGGCCCCTCGTCGATGGTCAGCTCGCTGATGTTCACCGCGTAGTGGCGCCCAAAGACTTGAAGGGAAGGGCGCAAATCCCCCCCGCGCCAACAAATGGCCTCGGTGAGCTCTATAGCTCCATCAAGGATGACATCGTCCGTTTGAAATAACGCTCTAGCGGCTCTGTTCACGGCCTGGATCCCGTGCGCGTCGGAGAACCTTACGAGTGGGATGGGGGCCTGGTCGACAAGGATGCGCAAGTCGTCCGCCGCGTTCGGTGGCGCGGTTGAAGGCGCCTGCAGAATGGCGGTCCTGCGCGAGACGGCGCCCCATAGGGCGACAAGGGACCCGCAAAACGTCGCAAGTCCGATCGCAGCATTCGCCCAAAGCTGTTGTTGCGCTGCGTTGACGGCAAATAGCGCTGCGCCTGTCATCAGCAGGGCGGCTGATATGTTGAGCGCGCGGCCGCTAGAGGCCATGCTTCGACATTCTTCGATATAGCGAAGGGCGCGTCAGTCCAAGTTCATCAGCCGTGGCTGACACGTTGAAGTTGTTCCGCTTCAGCGCCTGTTCGATGACCACCTTTTCTGAATCCGCAAGTTTGGGTTTGGTGGCGGCTTCGCCGGGCGCATCGTCGGAATCCAACGCAAGTTCGACGGCCGAAATCTGTTGGCCATCATGCAAGATGACAGCCCTCTCAATGATATGCCGCAACGCATGGACGTTGTCGGGCCAGGCGCGCTCCAAAAGAGCCGCTTGAGCGTCGGTCGTCAAACGCTTGGTCGCAAAGCCCTGCTGTTGGCAGGCCACCCGCACGAAATGTTCCGCGATCGGCACGATGTCCTCTGTACGCAACTGCAAGGGAGGCAGCGTCACCTCGACCGTTCGGATCGCGTAGGTCAGGCCGCGATCCAATCCCAAATCAGAGGTTGGTCGGGTGGTTGTGGCGATGAGGCGGCTATTGCTTCGTTGCGACCTGCTGAGCCAGGAGAATAGCGTGGGCGATAGCGGCTCAGGCAATCGATCAACGTTTTCGATGATCAAGGTGGTGTTGGGCGTATCGTCCAGATCGGTCGGCGACAATGCCGAAGCTTCGACATGTTTTAGGACGATCCGGCCAGACTGCCGATGCATGGCGAGTGCGGCCAAGGTTTTCCCCGTCCCCGTATCCCCCCGAAAAAGCGTGGCGACGGTCAACGGCGCGCATCGATCGATGGTCGCGACGGTTCGACGCGTCGCCTCGGAGGACCCGACGATCACCGAAGGATCTATAGCGGAGTCATCGGCGTCGGTGCGTCTGCGCGAAGCCTGCTCGATCGCCTCGATCAGCCGTTCGTTGTTCCAGGGCTTCATGATGAAGTCGCGGGCGCCGTTTCGAAGCGCCTGAACAGCTATGCTTAGGCCGCTGTGGCCGGTCACAACGATGACCGCGGCCTTTGGGTCGTGCCTGAGGATGTCCCGAAGGCACGCTAGGCCTTCCTGTCCCGATGTCTGAGCCTTCGTGAAATTCAGGTCCAGCAATACGACATTCACTGGATTGGCGACCAGGGCGCTGAGCGCTTCTTCCGGATTGGCGGCGCCAGCGTAGAGGTATCCGCGCTTTTGCAGGAGGAGTTCCGCCGTCTTCCTGACGTCGGCGTCATCGTCAACGAACAGCACCGTTTTCTGTTCTAGATTCATGTACGCATCCGGACACCGCGATCAAATGTGCGGACACCCAGCGTGCTGTTCGACCTGAATGTCAAGCAAATCTCGCGGGTTAGGGAGTGATCGCTTCGACGAGTATCCTGGGTTGGTCGGCGCGGGACGTCTTGGTATTCACCAAAAAATTCCTGTCGCTGAATACCGCGTCAACTGGTCCTTGGCGCCGGTACTCTCCCCAGACCACCCTCCCATCCCTCCCGGGACGATTTCCCGGGGGGGATTTTTTATAAGTCCTGCTCGCCTCGGGCCAAGTAACGGGAAGCAAGTCGGCATGCTCTAGGGGTGTAGATGATCCGACCTAGTGCTCGCGCCGTTTTGATCTCGTTCGCCTCGTCTCTGGCGCCTTGCCCGGGAGCCCCGGCAGCAGGGGTTCAGGTGATCGATCGGTGCGTTCGGATCCGTACAGCGCGAACAGTTTAGCGGACAGTTCTTGGCGATGGCGATAAATAGCACAACAAAAACAATAATTTAGGAAAAGCCTTCAGGCCATCTATCATGGCTGAGCCCGTCAAAAATATGCCGGATCGACGCCCCGGAGTGGGTGATTGGTCGGCACCGATAGAAACCCTGGGGGAGGGAATAAACGTGAAAAGTTCGATCCGCGCGCGCCATCTGCTTGTTGCTGGCGCTTCGCTTGGTGCTCTGTGCGCGCTGGCCGCGCCGGTCGCCGCGCAGGACAAGTCGGCGACGCAGGATGCGTCATCCTCGGCCAAGAACAACCAGGTCGTCGACACCGTGTCGGAGATAGTCGTCACCACGCGCCGCAAGGCGCTGCAGAGCGCCATCGAGATCAAGAAGAACGCCGACACGATCGTGGACTCGATCGTCGCCGACGAGGCTGGCAGGCTGCCCGACAATTCGATCACCGAAGTCCTCCAGCGCGTGTCGGGTGTGTCGATCTCGCGTTTCGTTTCGGCCAACGGCGGAAACACCGCGTTCCAGATCGAAGGTACGGGCGTTACCGTGCGCGGTCTTCCCTTCAATTCGAGCACGCTCAACGGGCAGCAGTTGTTCAGCGCCAACGGCGCAAGCGCCATCAGTTGGAACGAAGTCACGCCCGAGTTGATGGCGGGGGTCGATGTTTACAAGGCGACGCGCGCCGACCTCATCGAAGGGGGCGCGTCCTCGATCGATCTTCGTACGCATCTGCCGTTCGATTTCAGGGACACCCAGTTCAACGTCACCGCGGGCGGCAGCTACGGCGCCCAGGTGAAAGAGGCTTCGCCCCGCGTTTCCGCCATGGTCTCGAAGCGCTTCGACACCGGCATCGGCGAAATTGGCGTGTTGTGGGATTTTGCCTACAGCCGTCTGCACCAGCAAAGCAGCAACCTGCAGGTTGGCGCCATGTTCGCCGAATATGTGCCGACCTCCACGCGTGACGATGACCTGGCCTTTGTTCCCAGCTCGTTCAACTGGGGCACTAGCAAGAGCAAGCGCGACAGGTACGGCGCCTATCAGGCCATTCAGTGGAAGCCGACGTCGAACCTGACGCTGACCAACACCGTGTTCTACTCGCAATATATCGAGGATAGCCGGAGCAACAGCGGCGGTGTCGGGCAGAACCCGTCCGCGGCGGCTGCGGTCATGCCCGTGGTCGGCAGTCCGGTTGAATATGACGCCAATGGCGCTTTCCGCAAGGGAAGCCTGATGGTCGGATCCACCGGCAATGCGGTGGAGTTTCAGAACACGACCAAAAACACCGGCTGGCTGCCCGCCGAGTACCAGATCGATTGCGGCGCCAGCTATGGCGCTCCCGCGTCGTCGATTCAATGGGATTGGGGCGGGGGTCCGGTTCTGGCGCAGTGCGGCCCCGCCGCCACGCTGAACCCCAGCGGCGGGTCGTCGGCGTCGCACAGCAAGAATTCCACGCTGGACATCTCGCAGAGCTTCGTCTGGACCCCTGGGGACCGGGTGGCGGTGCGTGGCGGTGCGCAATATGTCCGTTCCCGCGCGACCGGGCAGAGCATGTATGTCGGCCTCAACCAGACCAGCCCGCTGGTTCGTTCGGTGGACGTCGATCTGACGGGCTCGCTGCCGACCTTGTCTGGCCTGTCCCCCGCCGGCGTGCTCGATAAGAGTACGGCGTACTTGGCCCAGATGGGTTATCACGCACCCGATAATAAGGGGACAATGCTGGCCGGGCACATCGACGTTGAATACAGGGTCAGCGACGATGGATTCCTGCGCAGCATCACTGTTGGCGCTCGTGCCGCCAAGCGCACCGAAAACGACGACAACATGGGGACGTATTGGGCGCCGCTGGGCCAGTCCTGGCTAGGGAATCCGTGGGGGGCGCACACGGGGGACCCGACGTTCGGGCTAGGGAATATTCAATATCTCAGTAACTCGAACGTCCCGCAGTCGGATTATGAAGTCGCCAGCTTCAAGAATTTCTTCGGCGGCAAGGTGGGTGTTCCGGCGCAGCTTTTCGTGCCCAGCCAATCGCTCATGCAGAGCTTTGACTGGTACCATTTACTCCAGACCTATAATGGGCAGATCGCCAACGGGACCGCGGACCAGTATTGGACCGCGAATATCGACCAAGGCCTGAGCAAGACTGATAGCCGCATCAACAACGTGGCCGCCTATGTCCAGGCCAAGTTCGCGCATGACGGTATCGGATTCATTCCGGCGTTCTCAGGCAACATCGGCGTTCGTGTATTCAAGGATTCTCTGCGGGCCAGCGGTCTGCTGTCAACGCCGGACGCTGCGAACCTTGCTCTGAACCAGGCGGACAGCACGGCGTACTTCAACGCGCAGCAGGGTTTGCCGGGGGCGGCGTACCCGACGCTGTATGGGTTTACTAGAGCTTATTCGATGCAGACCCGCAGCTATGATTACACGCGCGTTCTGCCTTCGTTCAACGTCAAGTTCGACGTGTCCGACAAGTTCAAGATTCGCGGCGCGGCGTCGAGGTCGTCTGCTCCGCCGAATCTCAATGACATTCGCGCGGGCGGCTCGATCAGCGCCAGGACACTTCCCAACCCCACTAATAGTTTGGCGCCCTCGATTCTGACGGGTGTTGTCGTCAACGGCGGCGGCGCAAATCTGAAGCCGACCATGATCACCAGCGAAGATCTGGCTTTCGAGTTCTATCCGTCATCATCCAGCTTCTTCTACGTCGATCTGTTCGCCAAGCAGATCAAGGATGAACCGGTGTTCTATTCGTTCATCGCCAACAATCTTCCCGTTCCGGCGATGGCCTACGCCAATGGGCAAAGCACGGTCGGGACGTCGACAAGCCTGGATCTTCCCTGGCTCTATCTGCAGAACAAGTCGTCGACGGAGAAGGCCTATATCAAGGGCTTCGAGATCGGCGGCCGCAAGTTCTTCGACCAGCTGCCGGGCGTGTTCAGAGGGTTCGGCCTCGAAGGCAACGTCACCTACATCGACAGCAGCAACCCTGCCCAGCAGGCCAACAGCATGTTGAGCCCGCCCACGGCCAACGGGGGCCTCAATCCCGACGGCACGGTGCCGCAGACCTATCCGGACCTTCCCTACGCCGGACTGTCGAAGTGGGCCTACAACATTCAGTTGCTGTACAGCCGCGGCAAGGTCAATTTCCGTCTGGCGTACAACTGGCGCGACAAGGCCTTGCTGTCGACCAACGTCAATCCGCTGTCGTATGCGACGAGCGGCGGCAATCCCTACACGCTCAACACCAGCCCGACCAACTTCGACTCGGCCCATTCCTATCCCGTGTACAACATGGTTCCGGCCTACATGGCGGCGGCTGGTTACCTCGATCTTGGGTTCGACTATAAGTTGAGCGAAAAGGTTTCCATCTCGTTCAACGCGAACAACCTTCTCAACACCATTTCGAAAACCCTTCAGGAGCCCGTGCCGGGCGTGTTCGAGCCCTACGACTACAATGTCAGCGATCGGCGCTACGAGGTCACCATGCGGATGCGCTTCTAACGGTCTGAGCGGGGATGGGGGCTCACCGAGAAGCGCCCTTCCCCTTTCGGATACAGGATTGCGGCCGGGTCCTGCCCGGCCGCATGTCATGAGTGTAGCCGGTTGGCGCGTGCCTGGACCGACCTCCCACCGCCGCATTCGCCCGAGCCCCATTCGGCGGGGGGCGCGTCGCGAAGATTTCGCCGGGGGTCGCAAGTTGACGCCATCGGAGCGTCAATTCCTGGGGATCGACAAGTACATGCTGCGACAACCGTAGTTGTTTAAGGATTTAACCGCGTGAAATTTCTCTCGTTCATCAGTCTGGTGCTAGCCACATTCATCGCAGGGCAAGTGCTGGCTGGAGAACTGCCGCGCTTCGCGCAGAAAGGCCAAGCTACGCAGTTGATAGTCGACGGCGCGCCCTACATCGCGCTGGGCGGCGAACTGCGCAATTCCAGCGCATCGAGCCCCGCCTATATGGCCCCCATCTGGGACCGCTTGGCCAAGAACAACGTCAGCACGGTCATCGGCGTCGCCAGCTGGGAACTGGTTGAGCCGCAAGAGGGCGCATACGACTTCACGGCCGTTGACGACCAGATCCGCCAGGCCAAAGCGCGCGGCATCCGGTTGGTGCTGATCTGGTTTGGCGCCTACAAGAACGCTGAGTCCACCTACGCACCCACATGGGTTCGGCGTGACGTCGTCCGCTTCCCGCGCGCCCAACGCGATCCCGCCGGTCCGAATGGCGCGGGCGGGGGCGTCAGTCCGCCCGTCTTGAGCGTCTTCGGCGAGCCCTTGGTGCGTGCGGACGCCAAGGCGTTCACGGCGCTGATGAAGCACGTCAAGGAGATCGATCGTAGCCAGACCGTGATCATGGTGCAGGTCGAAAATGAGGTCGGCTTGCTTGGCTATAGCCGTGATCGTTCCCCGGCCGCCGAGGCGGCATGGGGCCAGCAGGTCCCCTCGGAATTGATGGCCAATCTTCGTGAGCATCGCAGCGAGCTGCGACCGCAACTGCTGGAAACCTGGGGGCGGCAGGGGTTTCGGGAAGCCGGAACCTGGGCGGAGGTGTTTGGAACCGGCGAGGCGGCGGACGAAATCTTCATGGCCTGGAATTTTGGCCGATACGTGCACCAGATCGCAAAAGCGGGGGCGGCCGAGTATCCGCTGCCGATGTACACGAACGCCTGGCTTGGTCCGCAACCCGGTGGCCTGAGGCCCGGGGACTATCCGAGCGGCGGACCCGTGGCGCGGATGATGGATGTCTGGAAGGCGGCGGCCCCGTCCTTGGCCCTGCTCGCGCCGGACATCTATGTTGATGACTTCGCCGGCACGCTCGCGGATTTTCACAGACCCAATAATCCGATCTTCGTGCCCGAGGCGCGCTTCGACGCCGCCAATCTGTTCGTCGCCCTTGGCCAATATAACGCCATCGGGTTTTCGCCGTTCGGGATCGAGGACGGCGGTGAAAAGCACGAAGTCTTCCAGGCCTATCGGCTGCTGGGCGAGATGACAGGGATCATCGCGGACGCGCAGCGCGACGGCCGGATCCGCGGCTTCAAGGTGGGCGGCGCGCCTGTGCAGGAGACGCTCGGCGGATACAGCATAACTGTCTCCCCGCAAGGCGGCACGCTAGGCGCTTTCGGCCCCGGTACTGGCAAGGCGGAAGAGGCCAAGGCGACCAGCTACGGCCTCATGATCCAGCAGGGACCTGACGAATTCCTGATCGTGGGGAGAGGCTTCTGGCTCAACTTCGCTGCTGCAGGTTCGTCGGTGGAAATCGATTCGGCGCAGGAAGGCGTGTTCAGGAAGGGCCGGTGGGTGGCCGGCCGGACTTTGAATGGCGACGAACGCTGGGGCCTGTTTCCGACCGATAGCCTTCGCATCGTTCGCGTAAAGCTCCTGCGGCGGTGAGCCGCCCCGTGATGCGCTCTCCATCGGACCTGATCGAGCCTCGACTGCTGCTTGACGCCCGGCGCGCGGATCGGCGACGGCCCGGTCCAAGGCGATGCGCCGCGTCTTCTGCGCGATGCGATCGGTTGAGCGATGCGCCGGGGGAATTGGGGTTAGGAACATGCATGAGATGAGCATGGACCGTCGCCGTTTCCTTAGGTCAAGCGACGTATTCCTTCCCTGGGTGGTCTCGTCCAGGGCGATCGATTTCAAAGAACATCAACGCAAAGCGGGTATAAATACATGAGGCGCTACATTTCTCGGCGTAATGCTCTAGCTTCGTTGCTGACCCTCGCGGCGGCGGCTTCGGCCCGCGGCGTGCTGGCGCAATCGGCCAACCTGCGGCGCGTCACCCTCGATGTTCGGCAAGCCTCCAAACCCATCGATAGATTCTTCGATCTGTCGGTCGGAGCGGACTATTCCGGCACCACGATTCGCGACGCCAACCTTGGGCAACTGAAGATCGCCGCCAACGAACTCGGCTTCCGCTACATCCGCTTCCACGACATCTTTCACGATGACATGGGCGTCGTGAAGATGGTCGACAAAAAGCTGGTCTATGACTGGACGAAGATTGACCATCTCTACGACAACTTCCTGAAGATGGGCGTCAGGCCGTTCATCGAACTCGGCTTCACGCCTAGCGCGATGAAGTCGTCGGACCAGACGATCTTCTACTGGAAGGGCAACACCTCGCATCCGCGCCTGGACCTGTGGAAGCAACTGATCGACGCCTTTGTCCGCCACCTGATCGCCCGTTACGGTATCGCCGAGGTCCGCACCTGGTATTTCGAGGTGTGGAACGAGCCCAATCTTGATGGCTTCTGGCAGTACGGCGATCAGGAGGCCTATTTCGCCCTGTACGGCGTCACCGCCCGCGCAATCAAGGCCATCGACCCGCAGCTTCTTGTCGGCGGGCCTTCAACGGCCGGCGCCGCCTGGGTGAGCGAACTGTTGGCCTGGGCGAGGACTACGAACACGCCGGTCGATTTCGCCACCACCCATACCTATGGCGTCGACTACGGCTATCTCGACGAGGAGGGCAAGATGGACCTCCAGCTGTCAAAGAACCCCGACGCCATTATTGGCGACGTCCGCAAGGTGCGCAAAGAGATCGAGGCCTCCCAGGCGCCAGGCTTGCCGCTGTTCTTCACCGAATGGAGCACCAGCTATAACCCTCGGGATCTCAGCCACGACTCCTACATCGCCGCGCCCTACATCCTGGGCAAGCTCCGGGCGGTACAGGGCCTCGTCCAGGGCATGAGCTATTGGGTCTATTCCGATCTGTTTGAAGAGCCCGGCCCGCCCTCGGGCGCCTTCCACGGCGGGTTCGGCCTGATGACTTGCGATGGCATTCGCAAGGCGTCGTGGTTTGCCTACAAGTACTTGCACGCCCTGCAAGGCGCCGAAATTCCGTCTACGGATCATCAGGTGTGGGCGTCCTGGGACGGCCGCGCCCTGGCGGCGGTCGTATGGGACTATCAGCATCCCGACCAAGGGGGGCGCAGCAATGGCGCCTTCTTCAGCAAGCTCATCCCGAACTCCAAGTCCGCCCCTGTGAAGCTGAACCTGACCGGCCTCAAGCCTGGTCGGTACGAACTGAAGATTCAGCGTACCGGTTACAAGGTCAACGACGCCTACAGCCACTATCTTGAGATGGGCGCCCCCAAGGAACTGACGCCGAAGCAGCTTCAGACGCTGCAAGATCTTACGCGCGATATTCCTGAGACTGTTCAAACGCTTACGGTGGGCGCCAAGGGTGCGGCCGTGGTGATGGTGGCGATGCGCAGCAATGACATCGGCCTGGTCACTCTGACGCCCGTTTCATAAGACTTTCGGGCGTTCTTCAGCGAACAAGTACTCGGAAAATAAGCACAAGCAATTGCGGCCGGGCAACCGTTTAGCGGCGCGCTCTCTCAATACGAAAAATCTTGGAGAATATACATCATGAAGGTGAGCAAGCGGCAACTCCTGGCGGGCGTCACCTTGGCCTTGATGCTGGCGGCGGGCGTTGCGCCGGTCGTCCGGCCATCGCCCGCCCAGGCGCAAAGCGCGGTGGGGCATCCCGACTGGCCGGGCAGGGGACAGCTGTTCGTCGGCGCCTGCTACCAGCCGATCGACCGGTCGCCCGAGCAGATCCGCCAGGACATCGCGCTCATGAAGGCGGCCGGGTTCAACCTGGTCCGCATGGGCGACCTGTCCTGGGATTCCTTCGAGCCCGAGGAAGGCCGCTTCACCTTCGAATGGTTCGACCAGGTGATCGCCCAGATGCACGCGGCGGGGATCAAGGTGATCGTCGACATCCCGGGCCAGCCGGC
>NZ_FORN01000078.1 GCF_900114015.1 Caulobacter sp. UNC279MFTsu5.1
CGGTGGCGGTGAGAGAGGGATTCGAACCCTCGATAGAGTTTCCCCTATACACGCGTTCCAGGCGTGCGCCTTCAACCACTCGGCCACCTCACCATGCGCACCAGATGCGGAAGGCGGTTGAGACCCCCGACGCAGGAAGGGGCGCAATATACTCAGGAAGGTTGCGGGGGCAAGCGGCCATACGAGGTGAAACGAGATCGCGAACGCCTTAGTATCGACCGTTCCGTTTCGAACCCGGGATTCCGCCATGGCCTCCGCGCCCAAGACCCTTGAGATGCCGACCGTCGACACCGCCTTGCCGGGGCGGGCGGCGGCGATCCCGACGGCCAGAACCCACTTCGTCAACGGCCATCCGCTGAAGGGACCTTATCCGGATGGAATGGAGATCGCGGTGCTGGCCATGGGCTGTTTCTGGGGCGTGGAGCGGGTGTTCTGGAAGGTCCCCGGCGTCTGGGTCACCGCCGCCGGCTACGCGGCCGGGATTACGCCGAACCCGACCTACGAGGAGGTCTGCACCGGCCGCACCGGCCACACCGAGGTGGTGCAGGTGGTGTTCGACCCGCGCGCCGTCACCTACGAGACCCTGCTCAAGACCTTCTGGGAGAACCACGACCCGACCCAGGGCATGCGCCAGGGCGGCGATATCGGCACGCAGTATCGCTCGGGGATCTATGTCACCTCCGACGCCCAGGCGGCCGCGGCGGTGGCCGGCAAGGAAGCCTATCAGCAGGCCTTGAACGCCCAGGGTCTAGGAACCATCACCACCGAGATCGGCGCGGCCGGCCCGTTCTACTTCGCCGAGGACTACCATCAGCAGTACCTGGCCAAGAACCCCGACGGCTATTGCGGGATCGGCGGCACGGGCGTGGCCTGCCCGATCGGGACCGGGGTGGGGGCATGACCCCCGAGGCTTTTCACGCCGCCGCCCTGGCCCTGCCGGGCGCGACCATGACCGTCCAATGGGGCGACGACCAAGTCTACAAGGTGGGCGGCAAGATGTTCGCGGTGCTGGGCGGGGCGGTCGGGCGCAACGGCTTTTCGCTGAAGGCCTCGGAGGTGGCGTTCGAGGTGCTGAGCGAGACGGGGCGCGCCATGCCCGCGCCCTACCTGGCCCGCGCCAAGTGGCTGCACTTCGCCGACCTGGCCGCCCAGGACGCCGACGAGGTCGCCGATTGGCTGAAGACCGCGCACGCCCTGATCGCCGCCAAGCTGACCCGGAAGGCGCGGTCGGAGCTGGGACTCTAGTCGCGGAAGGGTCGGACGCGCCTTCCATCGCCGCCGATCTCGGCCGAAGCGGCAAGGAGAAGCCTGGTCGCCCCGCGTTCAGGGCCTATGCGGGGCGGACGGCCCGGCGGGGCGCGCGCCGCCGCCGGGCGGGGGCTTGGGCTTGCTCGCGTGCTTGCTCTCCAGGTGCGGGCCCACCACCACGGGCTGGCGCTCCAGGATCTGGCGCACCTTGCGCACGGCGGCCGAGGCCGGGCTGCGGCGTTGGCGCCAGAGCAGCAGGGCCATGGCCCCGCCGGTGGCGACCGCGAAGGCGATGGGGCCTAGCAGCCAGGCCGCCGCCGCCAGGGCGAAATAATAGCCGCGCACCCCGGCGTTGAACGCCGACAGGGCGGGGTTGAGAATGGCGCCGGTCGCCTCGGCGTACTCGTCCAGCACCGGGCGGGGCGACCACATCGGGGTCGCGCCGATGGCCGCCAGGCAGTAGTTCATCTGGCGGATTGCCCAGATGAAGTCGAGCAGGCCGCGGGCCAGGGCGACCAGCACCACGCCCAGCTTGATCTGGAACACCAGGGTCGAGGCCGGGGCCAGCACCGCCAGGCCCTCGATGCTCTTGAGCGCGCTGTCGCCGCCGAACAGCACCCCGGCCGCCGCGGCGATCAGGATCAGGTTGGACGAGGCGAAGAACGAGGCCGAATTGATCGCATGGCCCAGCAGCTGGCCATCCAGCAGGGCGATCTCGCGCACCGCCATCTCGGCCATCCACCGGCGGCGGATCACCGTCATGTCGGTGTTGATGACGTTCCGCTCCTTGCCCAGCCGCTTGAGCATCGGCTCGTAGAACAGCCAGCAGAACAGGAAGAACGCCAGGACCAGCAGGTCGATGAGCGGCAGGGCCAGGAATTGCCTGGACAGGGCGTGGGAGAGGGAAGAGGGCATGGGCGAACTTAAGGCCGTAACGAGAGTCGGTGGAAGGGCGGTGTGAGCGGTATCAATCCTCAAGGATCAGGCTGGTCCTGCCGGTGTCCCGAAGCAGCAGCGAGACGGCCAGGCCCACGGCCATGATCGCCGACACATAGAGGTAGAAGCCGCTCTCCATGCCCTCGTGCTTGAACCACAGGGCGACATATTCGGCGGTGCCGCCGAACGCGGCGTTGCCGATGGCGTAGGGCAGGGCCACGCCCAGGGCGCGCACATGAGCGGGGAACAGCTCGGCCTTCACCACGGCGCTGATCGAGGTGTAGCCCGACTGCACGAACAGGGCGGCGAAGATCAGGCCGAAGGCGACGGCGGGGCTGGCGACCTTGGCGGTCAGGCTGAACACCGGCCAGGCGATCAGGGCGCCCACGCCGAAGGCGAAGACCAGCATGGTCTTGCGGCCCACCTTGTCCGACGCCCAGCCGAACAGCGGCTGGATCAGCATGAAGCCGGCCAGGGTGGCCAGGTTGATCGCCCCGGCCGTCGCCTTGTCGAAGCCCGCCGTATTGACCAGGAACTTCAGCATGTAGGTGGTGTAGGCGTAGAAGGCCAAGGAGCCGGCGGCGGTCAGGCCGATGATCGCCAGGGTCTGTTTGGGATGGCGCGAGACCAGCGGCGCGGCCAGGGCCGCATAGGTGGCGACCAGCAGGACCACCGCGCCGGACTGCGCCGTCGCGGCGAACGGCGCCTGGGTGAAGCCCGCGACCATTGCTCCGACCGTCGCCAGCAGCAGGCCGCCCACCCAGGCCACCTGGCGGCGGCTGACCGGATCGTGGGTCGTGACATTCTGGTGCGAGATGCTTTCCTCGATGCCGGTGCGGATCCAGAACACCACGACGGCCAGGGCCGCGCCGACGAAGAACGGGATGCGCCAGCCCCACTCGGCCAGGTCCGACTTGCTCAGGCTGTTCTGCAGGATCACCAGCACCAGGGCCGCCACCAGTTGGCCCATGATCAGGGTCACGTACTGGAAGCTGGACCAGAAGCCGCGACGCTTGCGACCTGCCATCTCGCTCATATAGGTGGCGCTGGCCCCGTACTCGCCGCCGACCGACAGGCCCTGCAGCAGGCGGGCCAGAAGCAGGATCACCGGCGCGGCGGCGCCGATCCTGGCATGGCCGGGGCACAGGGCGATGATCAGCGAACCCACGCACATCAGGCCCACCGCCAGGGTCAGGCCGGCCTTGCGGCCCCTGCGGTCGGCATAGAGTCCCATCAGCCAGGCCCCGACCGGGCGCGCCCCGAAGCCGACGGCGAAGATGGCGGCGGTCTGCATCAGCTGGGCGGTCTGGTCGCCCTTGGGGAAGAACACCTTGGCGAAATAGATCGAGAAGGCGGCGTAAGCGAACCAGTCGTACCATTCGACCAGGTTGCCGGCCGATCCGCCGAGGATGGCCCGGGTCCGGCGCCAGGCGCTCAAAGGCGCCGCGGCCTGGGGCGCGGCCGCCTGGGGCGGCGTCGCCGTAGCGGTGTCGGTCATGTCGCCCCCCTGTGTCGTTGCAAGGACCTTAGGCGAACAGGGGGCGCCGGGGGAAGGGCGTCCACGCGGTCGGGGACACGCGCCAGGGCGTGTTCCCGACGGCGTTTCAGGCGCCGTCAGATCCTGCCGATCAGGACCAGGATAATGATGATGACCAGCACCAGGCCCAGGCCGCCGGAGGGGTAGTAGCCCCACGAACGGCTGTGGCCCCAGGTCGGCAGGGCGCCGATCAGGGCCAGGATCAGGATGATGATGAGGATCGTGCCGAGCATGTCGGTCTCCGTTGCATCCGAACGCCCCGCGTGCGGGGGCAGGCGGAGGGAATGCGAGAAGCTCGGTCCAGGTTCCGTCAGCGGCTGGGACGCCAGAGGGCTGGACTCAATCGCAACGCTCCACGGTCGTCATCCCGGCCCCTCGGGTCGCGCTTTGCGCGCCCAAGGGTAAACTCCGCAAAGCGGAGAGCCGGGATCCAGGTGAACCGCACCGCCTTCGCCCAGTCCCCCGGGGCCCGGACAGCCTCCGCGAGGCTTGCGGGATGACAACTGATTTTAAGACTCTGATATCTTTCGGATAACTCAGCCACTTAATTGAGTGTGGACGCTTGAGGCCGCGGGGGCGCCTTGGCCGGCTGTTCGGACGACGCCTGCGGGGACCGTCGCCGCTCGGCGGCGTCGCAGGCGGGGCCCGGGGCCTCGGTGGCGCACGGGGAGGTCTGGAGGCCAGGCGGCCGGACCTTGGACGCATTTTGGCTGGGGGCGGCCGTGACGACGACGACGGCGATCACCAGCCCCATCAGTCCGACCAGGGCGACCGAGGTCATCACCGTCAGCCTTGGACCGACGAGGCGGACGGAAAATCGCGCCAGAAGGCCGATGAGCCCGATGGTGGCGACGATGATGAGCAGGACGAGCGAGTCGGCCATTCGCGCCTCACGGAAGCGGGCGGCCTCATCCTCGCGCTATCGGCGTCGGATGGCAACCAGGGCGTGCGGTGTTTGGCGGGCTCTCTCTCCCGGCGCGTTCTTGCGGCGCCGGAACGGCCGAGCCTCACCCGCCCGCGCAATCCTCGGCCTTGCGCAGGCCAACGGCCCACAGGGCGCCGATCACCGCCCCCTTAACGCGGGGCAGCAGCATCAGCGTCAGGGCGGCCAGCGGCAGAACGGTCAGCGGCACCACCAGCACCGGCGACATCTTCCAGATGAACGGGAACAGCAGCAGCGGGGCGACGACCAGATGGCCGATGATCAGGATCGTGAAATAGGCCGGGCCGTCGTCGGCCGGATAGCGCGCCAGATCGTGGCCGCAGACCTCGCAGTCCAAGTCGACCTTGAGGTAACGCGTATACAGCCGCCCCTCGCCGCAGTTGGGACAGCGGTGGCGGACGCCGCGCTTCATGCCGGTCAGCATGCTGGCCGGAGGCGGGCAGGGGGAGGACTGCTCGTTCATGGGCGTGGATATGCCTCCGCGACGGTCCCGGCGAAAGGGGGCGCACGGTCGCATGCGCCATTTTGAATCAGGTTTCGTTGAGACAAACGCTTGAGAGCGCAAGAATTCGCTCGAAAGGCGAGCAATAGAAACGCCGTTGCTTAAGCCAGTTAACCACAGATGCTTCGAGGGTTCCGTGGGTAAGTCGCGGTGCGTTCTGAGAAAACGCGAGGCAAGCGGAGCCGCACCGCGCGCCAGCTTAACTATATCGAGGTTCGCGGACTCCGGTCATGCGAAGTCCGCAACCCCCGATCCTGCGACTATTTGGCGTCCTTGGCGGTGTTGGTCACGGCGCGGCCGGCGGCCGAAACGTCCTGGCCAACGCCGGCGACGGTGTTGCAGGCCGAAACCATCAGGGCGGCGGCCACGGTGGCCAGGATCACGATCTTGCGCATGGAGAGGTCTCTGAGTTGGAGAAATAGGGCGTCGGACCTTAACCTTGGCCCAGGGCCACGTTCAAGCGCGCGACCACGGCGAAGTCATGGCGCCGCCTGGGTCGCGTCAGCCTTCTTCGCCGCCGCCCGCGCCGGTCGAGCGCAGGGGGCCGTCGACCACGCCGAAGTCGCGCGAGCGCATCTTGCCATCGGCCAGTTGGACGCCTTCGGCCTCCAGGCCGCGCTTGAGCAGTTCGCGCACGGCGGCGGCGCGGCTGGGCATGCGGCGGGCGAAGCGCCAGTCGTCCAACGCGGCCAGTTCTTCCGGCGTGAGCATGATCTGCAGGCGTTCGGGTCGGGTCAGGTCGTTCATCGGGTCTCGGCCCCCGGAAAAGGGGCGGCTCTCCTTCTGTCCGGTGGAGCTAACGCGCGAGCGTCGTCATCGGGTTCCATCGATGGGCAAAAACCGCACTTGGCTCAAAATGCGTGGCTTACTCACGAGGGGGTGTAGGAGGCGTGCGCTAAGCATGCGCTAAATGCTTAGATGGCATTATTTAAGTCATTATTCAGTCAAGTTTCCATGTGTCACTGTATGGTCCTTTAGAAATGAAGCAGATGCATCATTCAAAATAAAACTGTCGCGTCTTTGTCGGGTTTGTGCTTATGTGTAGCTGACGGAATATCCTGCCGCCTTATCGAAAGCCCCCGAGCTATGGACGTCGAGCGCCGAGAATTCGGCGATGCGGTCGTTCGCCATGTCGGGTCTGACGACCGGCTGAGCGAAGCCCAGCATCGCATCGCCAACAACCTGGCCCTAATCGCGGGCTACACGCGCCTGCAGGCCACCCGGCTGCAGAAGGCCGGCCGGCCGCTGTCGGCCCGCGAGGCCTGCATCGCGCTGGAGGAGGTGGCGGCGCGGATCGAGACGGTCGGCGAGCTGCATCGCCTGCTGTCGGGCGCGCCCGGCGAAGGCGAGGACGGCGTCGACCTGGGTCGTTTCCTTGCCAAGCTGTGCGCCAGCCTGATGGAGACCGTCAGCTTCGCCGGCGACACCGTCATCACGCACCGAGACGCGGGCGGCTGCCTGGTGCGGGCCGACCAGGCCACCCCGGTCGCCCTGATCGTCAGCGAGCTGGTGACCAACGCCCTGAAATACGCCCATCCCACCGGCGTGGCCGGCCGGATCCTGGTGTCGTGCCGACCCGCCGCCGGCGGCCTGGAGGTCGAGGTGGCCGACGACGGCGTGGGGCTGGGCGAGGGCTTCGACCCGCACCGCGAGGGCGGCCTGGGCTTTCGCGTGGTGCGCGGCCTGGCCCGGCAGCTAGGCGCGACCCTGGTCTATGAGACGCGTGACATCGGCCTGACCGTGCGGCTGACCCTGGGCGCCGACGAGGAGCACCGGGTCATCCCGCTCTGGCCCGATCGGGGCTGACCGGGACCGAAACCATCCTATCCTAGGGTTTTACCCGATGGCGGCGAGGGCGCGGATGTTGCAACCTCGACGCGCCTGCGGGCGCCGAGGTGTCCTCCCCCGATTCCCCTCGACGCGCCGGGCCGCCTTTTTCCGACGGGGCGGGTCCGGCCGCGGGCCGAGAGCCGGCCGGGGTGTCCCGACGCACGAATTCGGCCGGCTCTCCCCCAGCTTTCCCCCAGTTTTCCGATGACGACCCGTCAGGGCGCGGTCCTGGTCGCCGCCTGGGGCGCGTCGGGCGCTTCCTCGACGGGCATGTCCAGGTCGCCCAGGCCCGCGGCCTTGATGGCGTCGCGCAGCTTGGTGACGGGTTCGCCGGTCCCGGTGGTGAAGGTCAGGGCGCTGGGCTCGGCGCGATTTTCGGCCAAGTTGCTGAAGGCCCGTCCGCCGGGGGCGTCCGGGTTCAGGGCGACGGCGTAGGTCTTGCCCGGCAGGGCGGTGCACAGCAGGACGAAGGTCTTGTTGTCGTTCAGCAGGCGCGGGGTCTTCAGGCAGTTCAGCGTGTCGCCGCCGGTTCCCAGGCCATAGGCGAAGTCGCGCGGCGTCATCTGCTGGTCGAACACCACCTTCAGCACCAGCACGCCCGGGGCGACCGCCTGGCCGCCGGCCGGCCAGGTGGCGACCACCTTGGGCTTCTGGGTCGGCGGCATGACCGTGACGGGCGAGACCGGCGTCGGCGTCTCGGCCGGCGGTTTGGCGGCCTGGGCCATCACGGGGCCGGACGCCAGGCAGAGGGTCAGGCCGAGCAGGGGAGCAAGGAGAGGCGCGCGCATGGTCCTCAAGGTGTGGTCAAAGCGCGGCGTTCTCAAGGCGCCGCTTGAGGCGACCCGCCTTAGCGCGTCATCCAGGGCTTGCTCTTGCTGTTGGAGGCGGCGGCCGCGGCCTGCTCGCGCTGGAACCGGCCGCCGCGCGGCGGCTGCGGCTTGGCGGCCAGGGCGGCCTTCTTCAGGCGCAGGGCGCGCTGGATCGGGGTCTCGCCGGGGATTTCGGGCTGGTCGTCGATCTTGTCGGTCATGGCTGGCTTCTAACACGATCGGCGGCGGCGCGTCCCGGCCGGCTTGCGCCCGAGCCGAATCCTGGCGTCATGGCCGCGCTTGGGGCATCGTCGCCGCGTGGGCGACTCGGCGATCAACGGCAGGACCTGGAACGAGGCCGAGCAGGACCTGGTGGTCGGCGACTACCTGGTCATGCTCGACAAGGTCATGACCGGCCGGGCCCTCGATCCAGCCAACCATCAGCGGGCCCTGCGCTTCGTCACCAACCGCTCGGGCGGGGCGATCACCTTCCTGCAAGGCGAGATCTCGGCGGTGCTGACCCTGATCGGCCTGCCCACCCTGAACGACCACCCGCCGCGCTGGGACTTCGGCGACGGCCTGGTCGACTCGGTCGACCGCTGCCTCAGCGCCAGGCCCGCCGTTCTCAAGGCCCTGGCCCAGCCGCCGGCCCTGCTGGGCCGCGCCGCCGCCCCGATCCTGACCGAGGGCGCTCCGCCGCCGGTCGCTCTCGCCCCGCCCGGCGCGCGCGCTGAGCGCCTAGTCGCCAAGTTCGACCCCGCCGCCCGCGACCAGGAGGCCCGCATGCTGGCCCGGATCGGCGTCGCCGCCGCCCTGGTCCACGAGCAGCGCCGGCTGGAGGACCGCGGCCGCCCCGACCTGGCCGCCCAGGTCCGCCTGGCCCTGCCGACCGATCCAGAGGGCTGCGACCTAGTCAGCTTCAGCCGCACCGGCGCCCCGCGGTTGATCGCGGTCAAGACCACCACCGGCGGCCCGGCCGCCCCATTCCGCCTGACCCCCGCCGAGGAGATCCTGCGCGAGGCCCAACCGGAGGCGTTCGTTGTCCATCGCCTCTACGACGTGGCCCGCGAGGCGCGGGTGTTTCGGGTCAGGGGCGCGCGGGAGGGCGCCGCGACCGCCTAAGCCGGATCGGCCTTCAAGACGAGGTTTTCGGTCCCCGGAGCGGAGCATCGATCCGCCCCTACGGAACCTCGTCCAGCGCCCATGGCGCGAACGCCGGCCGGTCCTTCAGCCGCGCATAATAGGCCTGGACCGCCGGCAGGTCGGCCCGCGCCATCGGCGTCCGGATCCAGCGATGCACCGAGACGCCCAGCACCACGTCGGCCAGGGTGAAGTCGTGGCCGGCGGCGTGGGCGCCGGTCTCGGCCAGGCGCTGGTCGAGGATGGCCATGGCCCGGTTCCAGGCCTCGACGCTGGCGGCGATCCTGGCCGGGTCGTCATAGCCCGGCGTCGGCCGGCCCAGGGCCAGGAAGGCGTAGCCCCAGGTCGGGTTCAGGTCGGTGGCCTGCCAGTCCATCCACTGCTCGACGATGGCGCGCGGACGCGGCTCGACCGGCAGCAGGTGGCCGTGGCCGAAGCGGGCGGCCAGGTAGCGGCAGATGGTGTTGCTCTCGTAGAGCGCGCCCTGCTCGTCGATCAGCACCGGCACCAGGCCGTTCGGATTGAGGGCCAGAAACTCGGGCGATCGCGTCGAGGCGAAGCCCGCGCCCCAGTCCTCCCGCTCATAGGCCAGGCCCAGCTCGTCGCAGGTCCACAGCACCTTGCGGACGTTCAGCGAGGAGGTGCGGCCGAGGATCTTGAGCATTCCAAAAACTCCGCTGATCCCGGCGAAAGCCGGGACCCAAGCGACCTTTCAGCAAAAGGACGCTGCGCCAGCAAGATCAGCGATCCAACCTTCCCATTCAGCTTGGGTCCCGGCTTTCGCCGGGATGAGCGGATAGGGTTAGACCGTTTTCCCAACATACGCCGCCGCCACCGCCTCGGCGACCTTGATGCCGTCGACCGCCGCCGAGAGGATGCCGCCGGCGTAGCCCGCGCCCTCGCCGGCCGGGAACAGGCCGGCGACGTTCAGGCTCTGGAAGTCCTTGCCGCGGGTGATGCGGATCGGCGAGGAGGTGCGGGTCTCCACCCCCGTCATCAGCACGTCGGGATGGTCGTAGCCGGCGATCTGGCGGCCGAACACCGGCAGGGCCTCGCGCATGGCTTCCAGCACGAACGGCGGCAGGCATTCAGCCAGGTCGGTCATCTTGATCCCCGGCTTGTAGGACGGCTCGACCGCGCCGAGTTCCTCGGACGGCCGGCGCGCCAGGAAGTCGCCGACCTTCTGGGCCGGGGCCTTGTAGTCGCCGCCGCCCGCCGTGAAGGCCAGGCCCTCCCACTTGCGCTGGAATTCGACGCCGGCCAGCGGGTGGCCCGGATAGTCGCGCTCGGGGTCGATAGCCACCACGAAGCCGGAGTTGGCGTTGCGCTCGTTGCGCGAATATTGGCTCATGCCGTTGGTCACCACGCGTTCCGGCTCGGAGGTCGCCGCCACCACCGTGCCGCCCGGGCACATGCAGAAGCTGTAGACCGTGCGGCCGTTGCTGCAGTGGTGCGACAGGCTGTAGTCGGCCGCGCCCAGGTCGGGATGGCCGGCGCAGGCCCCGAACCGGGCCTTGTCCATCCACGATTGCGGATGCTCGATCCGCACGCCGATCGAGAACGGCTTGGCCTCGATGTGGACGCCCCGGTCGTACAGGGTCTGGAAGGTGTCGCGCGAGGAGTGACCGATCGCCAGCACCACGTGCTCGGCCGCCAGGTAGTCGCCGCCCGCGATGTGCAGGCCCTTCAGCCGGCGCGAACCGTCGGCGGCGGTCTCGATGTCGAAGTCCTCGACCCGGTTCTGCCAGCGGTATTCGCCGCCCAGGCTCTCGATCAGGGCGCGGATGTTCTCGACCATGTGCACCAGGCGGAAGGTGCCGATGTGGGGGTGGGCCTCGGTCAGGATCTCCTCGGGCGCGCCGGCCTTGACGAACTCCTCCAGCACCTTGCGGCCCAGGTGTCGGGGGTCCTTGATCTGGCTGTAGAGCTTGCCGTCCGAGAAGGTGCCCGCGCCGCCCTCGCCGAACTGGACGTTGGACTCCGGGTTCAGCTCGCCGCGCCGCCACAGGCCCCAGGTGTCCTTCGTGCGTTCGCGCACCACCTTGCCCCGGTCCAGGATGATCGGCTTGAAGCCCATCTGGGCCAGGATAAGCCCGGCGAACAGGCCGCACGGGCCGGCGCCGATCACCACGGGGCGGGGACCGGGGAAGTCCTTCGGGGCCTGGGCGGTCAGGCGGTAGTCGGTGTCGGGCCTCTCCCGCACCTGGCTGTCGCGCTCGAACCGCGCCAGCACGGCAGCCTCGTCACGCAGGGCGACGTCGACGGTGTAGACCATCAGGATCGCCGCCTTCTTGCGCGCGTCATGGGCGCGGCGGACGATCGCGTGGCTGAGCAGGTCGCGCTCGGGGATCCCGAGGCGGTTGCAGATCGCCGGGGCCAGGGCTTCGGCGTCGTGCCCCAACGGCAGCTTGAGGTCGGAAATGCGCAACATGGCGGGGATTTAGCGGCAAGACGGAAGAAGCGCCATCGGCTTGGCGGTTCCTGGCGTCTTGTCTTCCTGGCTTAGCGATGTTGTTCTGCGTGCATAAGTAGAGGAGTGGTCGCGTTGAGTGCGTATGCATTTTCCGAAAACGATGTTCGGGCCATCTTCATGCATTCCGAAGGCGTGGCCGTATCGGACGGTCGTCGAATTGGGCATACCGGCCAGCGACACGTGAACGCGTCGAACCGGTTTCTGGATCAGAGGATGCAGGACGCCCGGCAAAGCTCGCACAACAACGGACGAATTCTGGCGATCACCTCGTTCATCACGTTCGCCGACGCCGTGTGGGCCGGCGCGCAGGTCCTCAATTCGGCCGCGGCCGAGCCGATCCTGGTCGACTTCTACAAGGCCCGCCCTCGTTTCGAGCCCTGGACCCTCAAGCACGTCGAGCTGCCGCGCCCCCTGATCGCGCGCTACGCGCAGGGCGGAGGGGCGAAGACCTTTCCCTGCCGGTACGCCACGATGGTCATCGACAAGAACACCGGCCGACCGTCGCAAATGCATATCCGGACGTTCTTTCCCACGCTGGGGATGGACTAGGCCTGCAGCGCCCGCCGCCCCGATCAATCCCCGTCCATCTTCAGCGCGGCGATGAAGGCTTCCTGCGGGATCTCGACCTTGCCGAACTGGCGCATGCGCTTCTTGCCGGCCTTCTGCTTGTCCAGCAGCTTGCGCTTGCGGCTGGCGTCGCCGCCGTAGCACTTGGCGGTCACGTCCTTGCGCAGGGCGCGGACCGTTTCGCGGGCGATGATCCGGCCGCCGATCGCCGCCTGGATGGGGATGACGAACATGTGCTGCGGGATGAGGTCCTTCATCTTCTCGCACATGCCCCGGCCGCGGCTTTCGGCGCGGTCGCGGTGAACCAGCATCGACAGGGCGTCGACGGGCTCGGCGTTGACCAGGATCGACATCTTGACCAGGTCGCCGGTCCGGTAGTCCTCGACCTGGTAGTCGAACGACGCATAGCCCTTCGAGATCGACTTGAGGCGGTCGTAGAAGTCGAACACCACCTCGTTCAGCGGCAGGTCGTAGACCACCATGGCCCGGCTGCCGACGTAGCTGAGCTCGCGTTGCATGCCGCGGCGGTCCTGGCACAGCTTGATCACCCCGCCCAGATATTCGTCGGGGGTGAAGATCGTCGCCTTGATCCACGGCTCGGCGATGCTCTCGATCTGCATCGGGTCGGGCAGGTCGGCGGGGTTGTGCAGCTCCAGCTCCGTGCCGTCGCGCATGTGGATCTTGTAGACCACCGACGGGGCGGTCGCGATCAGGTCGAGGTCGAACTCGCGCGACAGGCGCTCCTGGATGATCTCCAGGTGCAGCAGGCCGAGGAACCCGCAGCGGAAGCCGAAGCCGAGCGCGGCGCTGCTCTCCATCTCGTAGGTGAAGCTGCCGTCGTTCAGGCGCAGCTTGCCGACGGCGGCGCGCAGGTCCTCGAAGTCGGCGGCGTCGACCGGGAACAGGCCGCAGAACACCACCGGCTGGACTTCCTTGAAGCCCGGCAGGGCCTGGGCCGTCTGCTTCTTCTCGTCGGTGATGGTGTCGCCGACGGCGGCGTCGGCCACTTCCTTGATCGAGGCGGTGAAGAAGCCGACCTCGCCGGGGCCCAGCACCTCGACGTCGGTGGCCTTGGGGGTGAACACCCCGACCTTGTCGATGCGGTGGGTGGCGCCGGTCTGCATCATCCGCACCTGCTGGCCGGCCTTCAGCGTGCCGTCGAAGATCCGCACCAGCACCACGACGCCCAGATAGGCGTCGTACCAGGCGTCGACCAGCAGGGCCTTCAGCGGCGCGGCGACGTCGCCCTTGGGGGCGGGCAGGCGGGTGACGATGGCTTCCAGCACGTCGTGGATGCCCAGGCCCGACTTGGCGCTGGCCAGGACCGCGTCGCTGGCGTCCAGGCCGATCAGGTCCTCGATCTGGGCCCGCACCCGCTCGGGCTCGGCGGCCGGCAGGTCGATCTTGTTGAGGACCGGGACGATCTCGTGGTTGTTGTCGATGGCCGAATAGACGTTGGCCAGGGTCTGGGCCTCGACGCCCTGGCTGGCGTCGACGACCAGGATCGAGCCCTCGCAGGCGGCCAGGCTGCGGCTGACCTCGTAGGCGAAGTCGACGTGGCCGGGGGTGTCCATCAGGTTCAGGACATAGTCCTGGCCGTCGTCGGCCTTGTAGCGCAGGCGCACGGTCTGCGCCTTGATGGTGATCCCGCGTTCCTTCTCGATGTCCATGTTGTCCAGGACCTGGGCGCTCATCTCGCGCGCGGTCAGGCCGCCGGTCTCCTGGATCAGGCGGTCGGAGAGGGTGGATTTGCCGTGGTCGATGTGGGCCACGATCGAGAAATTGCGGATGCGGTCGAGAGGCGTCGAAGTCATGGGCGTGCGTCTAGCATATTTGCGGGCTTTCGCGAGGGTCGTTCGGGTTTCGCGGCCAGGACGCGCCCCAGTCCCCTCCGGCCCTCCGGGCTGCCTCCCCCAGAGGGGGAGGATCTAGCGCGGCCCAGCTGCTCCCCCTCTGGGGGAGCTGTCGCGAAGCGACTGAGGGGGTCTCTCACCGACACGATCTCTCATCCTCACGCGGAAACCCGCTGAGCTGATGGAAAGGGACGCGGAGCGCCGGACGACGTCCGGAGTTCTTTGATAAATACCGTTTCGACGAAGCCGATCGCTCCGCGCGGTCGTTATCCGCCAGCGTCCGGTGGGCAGCCCTGTTGAGGCTTAGCCGGACCCGGTCTCGATCCCTTTCGGGAGAAACCAGACGCCGGGGGCGCGGGCCTATGGGCAATTCACGCGCTTTGTCCCCGTTCGACGCCGACGGCGGGCGGGCTCCCCAACGATGGAAGGCCCCGGACACGCTGGAGTAACCCCCTCCAGCCCAGTCCCGCTCGATCGCCCCCCGCCGCCGCAACTGGTCGCTGGCCATGCGCCCTTTCCCTGCGTCGAGGTGA
>NZ_FORN01000079.1 GCF_900114015.1 Caulobacter sp. UNC279MFTsu5.1
CGCCCGTCACCAACGCACAGGTGAGGGTAACCCATGCCAGCCAAACGCTAGTTCCGATGCCCCTAAGCCTGAGGATGACCGTAAGCGACGCAGTTGCCGCTAACGCCATCGAGATCGTCGATCGCCAACCTGGGAAACTGACGTGCTGCACCCCGATCCCCAACTCGGATCGAAATCGAATGGTATAGCCGAGCGCGAGATAGCCAAGCTGTAGAGCAGCAACCCCCAAATAGGCTGCCAGCATCGTGGCAAGCCCTGCCACAGCAAATTGACGTCTATTCAACTGCGCCTCCGGAACATCGCGTAGCATCGCCGGCTGGTTGGAAGTCCGCAACGGGTCGATACGAGCCGACCATCTCCATGCGGGAAACGGACACGGGCCTGATCTGGGTTCGGCTGGCCCCCTCCCGACACCTGCATCATCTCTTGACCCCTTCTCCCCGGGAACCAACGCTGGGGAAACATCGGCGCGGCGTGTGATGGGCCTCCCGCCCCCAGCCGCCGAGGCCCGCCCATGCTCCCGCCGCCCGCCCGCGAGACGACCAGCTTTTCCCGCATCGTCGCCGCGATCGTCTTTGCCTTCGCCTTTCCCGCCCTGGTCCTGTCGCAGGCGATCATCTGGACCGACGACGCCGCGGCCTTCGCCCAGCGCGGCGCCACCGCCGCCTCCGCCGCGATCACGGCCCTGCCGTTCGGCGCGGTGCTGGGCTGGCCCTATGTGTTCTGCGCCGCCTGCGCCTGGGCCTGCCTGCATCAGTTCGGCCGCCACCACCGCGGCCTGGCCGCCCTGGTCGGCGCGATCACCGGTGCGGCCGTGGCGGTCAGGCTGACCGGCTGGCACGGCGCGAACGTCGCGCTGCTGTGGCCGCTGAGCGCCGTGCTGGGCCTGCTCACCGGCCTTGGCGTCTGGTGGATCGCCTATGGCCGGCGGCGGCGACCGGCCCAGCGTTCCGAACGCGGATCGCCCGTGCTAGGCCCGCGGCCATGAGCGCGCCCTGGCCCGCGCGCTCGAGACCTCCCAGCCGCACGGCGCTCGGCTTGGCGAGGCTACCGCCGATCCGGTAGCCTCGCCCGGCCTCAGGCCTTCACCTTCCGCCCCAGGAAGTCGACGATCAGCGCCCCGATTTCGGCGCTGTGGGTCTCCAGGGCGAAGTGGCCGGTGTCGAGGAGATGCACCTCGGCCTCGGGCTGGTCGCGCTCGAAAGCCTTGGCGCCCGGCGGCAGGAAGATGATGTCCTTGTCGCCCCAGGCCGCCAGGATCGGCGGTCTATGCCGGCGGAAATAGGCCTGCCAGGCCGGATAGGACGCGACGTTGGTGCGGTAGTCGTAGAACAGGTCCAGCTGGATCTCGTCTTGGCCGGGCCGCGCCAGATAGGCGATGTCCAGCTCGTAGCTGTCAGGCGACACCAGGCCGGCGTCGGCGCCGTCCAGATAGTGCCGACGGGTCATCTCGGGGGTCAGCAAGGCCCGGACGGCCGCGCGGCGAGCCGGCGATGGATCGGCCCAATAGGCCTTCAGCGGCGCCCAGACGGAGCTCAGGCCCTCCTCGTAGGCGTTGCCGTTCTGGGTGATGATCGCCGTGACCCGCTCGGGATGGGCGGCGGCCAGGCGAAAGCCGGTCGGCGCGCCGTAGTCGAACATGTAGATCGCGTAGCGCGACAGGCCCAGGGCCTGGGTGAAGCCGTCCACCACCTTGGCCAGATTGTCGAAGGTGTAGTCGAACTGGCCGCGCGGCGGGGCCTTGGTCTGGCCGAAGCCCGGCAGGTCGGGAGCGATCACCCGGTAGCGGCCGGCCAGGTGGGGGATCAGGTCGCGGAACATGTGGCCCGAGGTCGGGAAGCCGTGCAGCAGCAGGATCACCGGGGCGTCCTTGGGGCCGGCCTCGCGGTAGAAGACATCGACCTCGCCGACGACCTGCCGGCGATAGTGGACCTTGGCGGCTTCCGCGGCCTTGTCGCCGCCCGCAGCGGCGGCGGACCCGGCCAGGGCGACGGCGGCCAGGCCGGCGGCCGGGGCCAGCAGGGCGAGACGGCGGCTGACACGGCGGGGGAAGGTTTCGGCGACGGACATGATCGGGCTCCTGGTCCGAAAAGGTTGACGAAACCGGCGGTCGCGCTCAAATACGACCGACCGGTCGGAAAGACAAATACTACCGATCGGTCGGATGTAAAGTGCCTGACTGAAAGAAACCGTATGAAAGCCACCCTGGGCGACATCGTGCTCGAAGCCCGCGAGCTGTTTCGGGAACACGGCTATGACGGGGCCTCGATGCAGGACCTGGCCGAGCGCGTCGGCCTGAAGAAGGCCAGCCTCTACACGCGGTTTCCCAGCAAGGAGGCGCTGGTGCCGGAGGTGCTGGCGGTGACCCAGCAGGAGACCTTCGCCGGCCTGCCCCGCCCGGGCGGCGACTGGCGCGCCGACTATGCCGAACTCGTCGAGCGGATCGCCAACTCGTTCATCCAGAGGAAGCGCTGCGTGGGCCTGCACCTGGCCTATGGCGTCTCGGACCAGACGCCGGAGGCCAAGGCGGCGGTCGAGACCTTCTTCAACGGGCAGCGCGACCGCATCGCCGCGATCCTCGAACCGGGCCTGGGCGCCGAAGAAGCCCAGATCGTCGCCGCGGACACCCTGGCGCGACTGGAGGGGGCGACCCTGTGGCTGGCGACGACGGGCGACATCGGGCCCATGCAGCGGGCGGTGAAGGCGCTGATCGGCGCCCAGGCGGCCGGCTAGCGGCGCTCCTTCCGGACTCGCTTCTTCTTGCGCGTCCTGGCGTCGATCTCGTCGGGCAGGCCGTGCTTGGCTTCGATGTCCTTCTGCAGGGCCTTGGCGGCCATCAGGTGGCCGGGGAACAGGGTGTCGACGGCCCAGCCCAGCACCGGCACGGTGTCGGACAGGTTGTCGGCCACCAGATAAGCGGTCATCCGCGCCAGAGTCGGCGCGGAGGCCTTGGCCTGCACGGCATGAAACAGCAGCAGCCCGCCCGCGCCTAGGCCGTAGGCCAGGCCCGCGCCCGGCACCCAGGCCAGCACGCCGTCCAGCCCCAAGCCGAACGGACCCAGCCCGATCAGCCGGTCGGAGAGCCGCTTGATGGTCTCGGCGCGGCGCCAGGCCTGGTGCGCCTTGTGGCGCTGGCTGGCGGGTCCTTCGTCGACGACGTAGCCCTCGACGGTCTGCGCGGTGCGTTCGGTCATGTCAGGATCAACGCGCCTCCGCCCAGTTGGTTGTTCTAGCCCAGGAACACGACCCGGCGCTTTTCCTTGCCGGCCCGGATGCGCTCCAGCAGGTCGCGGTACTCGGCCGTGCCCTGCACGTCCTTGCGCGTGCCCTCGAAATAGATCGTGTCGTCCATGTGGTTGGTCAGCATGTCGGCCGACCACTTGTGGCCGGTGAACAGCATGTCGGCCACCTTGCCCACGCCCGGCACGGCGCCGGCCACGGTGTCGACCAGGATGATGGCCATGATCTGCACGACGATCATCGGGGCCGAGCGCGCGCGGACGGCGTCCCAGACGATCAGCCCCCCGGCCCCCAGGCTGTAGAGCTCGCCCGCCCCTGGGATCCAGGTCAGCAGGCCGTCCAGGCCGACGCCCAGCGGCCCCACCCCGACCACGTTGTCCGACAGCTTCTTCACCCGCGCCACGTTGTTGCGGATGTTGTGCAGGTCGAGATGCGATTTGGCGAAGATCACCGGCGGCCCCCCAGCTACGGCAAGGCTTCAATCTGCCTTAACCCTGGGCGCGCAGGAAGGGGCCACGGCGCAGTTTCCCGCAGCGCGCGAACCCGTTCCGCGAACCGCTCGCGCCGGAAGGGCGCCTCTCGCGAACGGCGCCGTTTATGCTTAAGCTGAAGGCGAGCGCCCCTTGGCCAAGGCTGGCCGGCTGACGAGGACCTGTCGATGCTGATCTCGACCACCCCGTTCATCGAAGGCCGGCCGGTCCAGGACTACAAGGGCGCGGTCTACGCCCAGTCGATCCTGGGCGCGAACGTGGTGCTGGACCTGATGGCGGCGATCCGCGACTTCATCGGCGGCCACTCCAAGTCCTACGAGCGCGTCCTGGCCCGGGCCCGCGAGGACGCCCTGAAGAACCTGGTCAAGGAAGCCGAGAAGCTGGGCGCCAACGCCATCCTGGCCGTCGACCTCGACTACAACACCGTGGGTCCGAACGGCGCGATGATGATGGTTTCGGTTTCCGGGACCGCCGTCGTCCTCTGAGGAGCCGAAATCCTCGCCCCAAAAGTCTCTTGGCGACAAGCTCAAGATGAGGATTTCTCCTGAAGGGCCTTGCCAACAGCCCTCATCCCGAGCTTGTCGAAGGACGAGGGCGGCCCCACGGTCGTCGATCTGAGTTGCGACGAAGCCTTGAAGCCGTCCATCGACATTGAAGATCTCGGGACGCGCCTGATCGCCGGCGACCGCGCCGCCCTGGCCCGCGCCATCACCCTGGTCGAGAGCCGCCGCCGCGACCACCAGAAGGCGGCCCGCGCCCTGCTCGAACGCCTGATGCCGCGCACCGGCGGGGCTCAGCGGATCGGGATCACCGGCGTGCCGGGCGCCGGCAAGTCGACGACCATCGAGGCCTTCGGCACGATGCTGACCGCCGCCGGCCACCGCGTGGCCGTGCTGGCGGTCGATCCTTCGTCCGGACGACACGGCGGCTCGATCCTCGGCGACAAGACCCGCATGGAGCGGCTCGGCGTCGATCCCAACGCCTATATCCGCCCCTCGCCGTCCGGCGGGGTGCTGGGCGGGGTGGCGCGCAAGACCCGCGAGGCCATGCTGCTGTGCGAGGCGGCCGGCTTCGACGTGATCATCGTCGAGACCGTGGGGGTGGGCCAGTCCGAGACGGTGGTGTCGGACATGGTCGACATCTTCCTGGCCCTGCTGATCCCCGGGGGCGGCGACGAACTGCAGGGCATCAAGAAGGGCCTGATCGAGCTGGCCGACCTGCTGGTGATCAACAAGGCCGACGCCGATCCGGCCCGGGCCGAGCGCGCGGCCCGCGACTATCGCAACGCCCTGCACATCCTGACGCCCGCGTCGCCCGACTGGACGTCGCCGGTGCTGACCGCCTCGGGCCTGACCGGGGCCGGCCTCGACGCGCTGTGGATCCAGATCCGCCGCCACCGCGAAATCATGACCGCCAACGGCGCCCGGGCCGCGCGACGGGCCGACCAGGACGGCCGCTGGATGTGGGCAATGGTCCAGGACCGGCTGGCCGCGGCGTTCCGCGAGGCGCCGGCCGTGGCGGCGATCGCGGCCGAGGTCGAACGCGCGGTGCGAGCCGGCGACCTGCCCGCCTCGGCGGCGGCCGACCGGTTGCTGGCGGCGTTCGGGCTGGAGTGACGCGCCCGAAATCCGCTCATCCCGGCCAACGCCGGGATGAGCGGATCAAATTAAGCGCCGCCCGCCAGCCGCTTGGCCTGGGCCACCCAGGCGTCGCGCTCGGCGCGGCCCTTGAGGCTCAGCTTGGCGTCGAAGTCGGCCAGGTCGTCGGCGCTCCAGCCGGCGATCTGTTCGAAGCGCGTCACGCCCAGATCAGCCAGCGACGCGGCCAGCTTGGGACCGATGCCGACCAGCAGGGTCAGGTCGTCGGCGGCCAGCTTGACGGTCTCGACGGCGGCTTCGACCACGGGTTCGGCCGTCGCCTCGACGGTTTCGGCGACGTCTTCCGCCTCCTGCGCCGCCTCCGCCACGACCGGCTCCAGGATGGGGGCTTCGGTGACGGGGTCGATCGGGGCCTCGACGACCGGTTCGGGGGCCGGCTCGGGAGCCAGTTCGACGGGCGCGAGGGGCTCCGGCGTCGGCGGGGTCTTGGCCAGGCTGGGCGCCATCAGCGCCTCGACATTGACGGCCTCGCGCCAGCGGGACGACCACCACCACCAGGTCGCCCCGGCCACGGCCGCGCCGCCGAACATCAGCCAGAGCGGCGAGGCCGCGCCGGCCATCAGGTTGGGACCCTTTTCAGGGTCGATCTTGGGAAGTTCGGGAAGGAACGACAGGGTCATGGCCGAGCTCCAACAACCGTCTTGTGCAGTGCAGCATAACACGGTTTTCGACTTGGCGAGTCGCAAAATCGTGACCGGACTCAAATCAGGCCGGTCGCCCCCAGCGCCAGGCCGGCGGCGACCATGGCCCCCACCACCGCCAGGATCGGGGCGCGCAGGGCGAACACCAGGCCGCAGGCCAGGACGATCAGGCCGGCCGCCGGCAGGTTGACGCTGGCTAGGTCCGGCAATTCCGCCCGCAGCGGTCCCCAGACGCGGACCGCGCCCACCCGGAATAGCAGATGCACGGTGAACCAGACGGCCAGGTTGGCGATCACCCCGACGGCGGCGGCCGAGACCAGGGCCAGGGCCCGGGCGGGTCGGGGACGGGACCGCAGGCGCTCGAAGAACGGCCCGCCGGCGAAGATCCACAGGAACGACGGCGCGAAGGTGGTCCAGGCGGCCATCAGCCCCCCGGCCAGGGCGGCGATCCAGGCCAGGTCCGGCGGCGCGTTCTGATAGGCGCCGACGAAGCCGACGAAGACCAGGACCAGCACCAGCGGCCCCGGCGTGGTCTCGGCCAGGCCCAGGCCGTCCAGCATCTGGCCCGGCGCCAGCCAGCCGAACGCGCCAGCCGCCTGGCCGACATAGGCCAGGGCCGCATAGGCGCCGCCGAAGCTGGCCACGGCCAGGACGCTGAACACCCCGCCCATCCGGGCCAGGGTCGATCCCGGCGCGACCGCCAGCGCCAGCAGCACCGGCGCCAGCCAGACGGCCAGGCAGACCAGGGCCGTGCGCCAGGGCGTCCGCGCGCCGGCCTCCGCGGGGTCGGTCGCGACCGCGCCGCCGCCCAGGACCCAGCCCACCGCGCCAGCGGCCAGGATGATCAGCGGGAACGGCAGGAGGGTGAAGGTCAGGGCGGCGAAGGCCAGGCCCGCCGCCCACCAGCCGGCCACGCTCTTGATCGCCCGGCCGCCCATGCGGATCAGGGCCTGCAGCACCAGGGCGACCACCGCCGCCTTCAGCCCCAGCAGGGCCGGACCCGCCCAGGCCGCGCGGCCGTGGGCGACGTACAGCGCCGACAGGCCCAGCATCACCGCCAGGCCCGGCAGCACGAACAGCAGGCCCGCCGCGATCCCGCCGCGCACGCCGTGCAGCCGCCAGCCCAGCCAGGTGGCCAACTGCTGGGCCTCCGGTCCGGGCAGCAGCATGCAGAAGCTCAGGGCGTGGGCGAAGCGCGCCTCGTCGACCCAGCCGCGCCGCTCGACCACTTCGCGGTGCAGCAGGGCGATCTGGCCGGCCGGCCCGCCGAAGCCCAGGCAGCCGACCTTGAGCCAGACCCAGAACGCCTCCCGAAAGCTGGGCTGGCCGGTCGTCACGCGCGCCAGATCCGGGCCTTGGCGCCGGCCTCGCCGAGATTGTCGGCCAGCCAGGTCGTGGCCTCGGCGATCGCGCCTTCGGTGGACGGGGGCGCCCCGACCATGACCATCGCGCAGCCGTTCATCTTCATCGGATCCGTCAATGGCCTCAGGCGCAGCTCCGCAGCTAGCGCATCATTCGTGACGGTTTCCATCGCCCGCATGAAGGCGTCGAAGGTTTCCAGGTCCTTCAGCGGCATCCAGGCGGCGATGACCGCCTGCTTGTCCCGGGCCAGCACCGCCCGGGTCGTGGCGACGATCTGGGCGTAGTCGTCGCTACGCTCGAACGGCGGGTCGATCAGGACGAAGGTGCGCCCACCCTTGCCCGCCCGCGCCGCGGCCGTGGCGTAGCCGTCGTCCTTGACCGCCTGGGCGAAGGCGTAGGGCGCCAGGGTCCGGCGCAGGCTGTCGAAGTCGTCGGGCCGCAGCTCGCACGCCGTGTAGCGATCGATCTTGCGCAGGGACCTGGCGATCAGCAGCGGCGAGCCGGGATAGAGCGCCCCCCCGCCGTCGCCGTTCAGCGCCTTCACTACCGCCACCAGCGGCGCGAACACCGCCGGAACCGCGTCCAGGTCGAGCAGCCGCCCGATCCCCGCCGCCGCCTCGCCCGAGCGCCGGGCCATGTCGCCTCCCAGGTCGTAGGCCCCGGCGCCGGCGTGGGTGTCGATCACCGACAGCGGCGCCTCGCCGGCGGTCAGCGCCTTCAGCAGGGCCAGCACGATCGTGTGCTTCTGCAGGTCGGCGAAATTGCCGGCGTGGAAGGCGTGTCGGTAGTTCATGTCTGGCGCGTCGCTCCCGGAACCGGCGCTCCGTCTATCACGTTGGCGGACAATAGGTTGGGAGCGAGGCGATGGATCGGGATTTTTCGGATCACGGCGCGAGTCGCCCAGCGAGGCGATGAGCATGCCCCGCGACACGCTCGAAACCGCCCCCGCCGAACGCACCCTGCTGGCCTATGTCGACGACCAGGAGCAGGGCCTCCGCCGCGTGGCCCGCGGCAAGGGCTTTTCCTATGTCGACGAGGACGGCCGGGCCGTGAAGGACCAGGCGACTCTGGCGCGGATCAAGGCCCTGGTCATCCCGCCGGCCTGGACCAGCGTGTGGATCTGCCCCGACCCCAACGGCCACATCCAGGCGGTCGGCCGCGACCAGAGGGGCCGCAAGCAGTATCGCTATCATCCCGAGTGGCGGGCCGACCGCGACGCGCGCAAGTACGACCGCATGGCCGCCTTCGGCCGCGCCCTGCCCCGGCTGCGCCGGCGCGTGGCCGCCGATCTGTCGCGCCGGGGCTTGCCGCGCGACAAGGTGCTGGCCGCCGTGGTCAGCCTGCTGGAGCTGACCCTGATCCGGGTCGGCAACGACGAATACGCCAAGGCCAACAAGAGCTTCGGCCTGACCACCCTGCGCAAGCGCCACCTGAAGCTGGCCGGCGGCGGAGCGGTGTTCGAGTTCAGGGGCAAGAGCGGCAAGCTGCATAGGACAGGCTTTCGCGACCGGCGCCTGGCCCGGATCGTCGGCGCCTGCCAGGAGTTGCGCGGCCAGCGATTGTTCCAATATGTCGACGAGGACGGCCAGCGGCGCGCCGTCGAAAGCAGCGACGTCAACGATTACATCCGGGCGGCCTGCGGCGACGACTTCTCGGCCAAGGACTTCCGCACCTGGTACGGCTCGCTGGCGGCGCTGGAGGCGTTGAGCCTGCGCCCCCGGCCCGCGACCCAGGCCGAGGCCCGGCGCACGCTGAACACTTGCGTCAAGGCGGTGGCCGGCCTGCTGGGCAACACCCCCGCCGTCTGCCGCGCGGCCTACATCCACCCCAAGGTGCTGGAAGCCTTCGAAGCCGGCCGCCTGCCCAAGCGGCCGGCTTCGTCGCCCAGGGGCAAGGAGCTGAGGCTGCTGAAGCTGGTTGGGGGGTGAGGTTCCGGCCGAATGAGACAGCCAAGATCGCAAAGACCTTAGATCCGTTGTCCTCCCGGAGGCCTCGCAGAGGCTGTCCGGGATCCAGGGGACTGGGGCAAAGGCCTTTGCGGTTCACCTGGATCCCGACAAGCGCTGCGCGCTTTCCGGGAGGACAATATTTGGGTGGTGGATACAGACCTGGGCGGATCGACCTTCGGCTCCTGGCCGAAAACCTCGTCCTTCGGTTGGAAGCGCCGTCCTCCCGGCGCTTTCGAGGGCAAGTCGGAACCGTCCGCTCATTCTCGACATGGCCCGGTGATTTTTTCGAGCCCTTTGTTCGCGCTTGGACGGATCCGCTATCCGGCAAAATTTATCGTTTGACAGAAAGAAATTTCAGAAAGAATTTGACGACACGGGAGGACGCCATGAGCACCGTCGTCACACTGAAGCCGCGCGCCGAGGCCCTCGTCGCGACCGAGACCGCCGCCCAACGTCGCGTGCGCCTGGGCAGCCACGCCCTGGCCTGGCTGTTCACCGGCCTGCTGGCCCTGTCGATCGCCATCCTGGTCGCCGCTCTCGCCGCCATGCTGTTCTACAAGGGCGAACTGGTCCGGATCGGTCCCGACAATTGCTACATCGGAGAGGGACCGCCCAATTCCGTCGCCTTCGGCTCCCTGCCCCTGCTCCATCGGCTGATCTATTGCCTGGTCGGGATCGTGCGCGCGACGCCGATCATCATGCTGTTCTGGAGCGTGCGCTCGCTGTTTCGCCTCTACGCCCGGGGTCGGGTGTTCTCGCCCGCGAACGGCCGAAGCTTCAGCCGGGTCGGCGGCTGGCTGTGCGCCTACGCCCTGTCGCCCTTCGTCTGCCACCTGTTCCTCAGCGCCACGGGTTATGAGATCGACAGGAACTGGGCCCACATGGCCAGCGTCCAGGCCTTCGTCCTGGGCCTGCTGGTGTTCGTGATCGGCCAGGTCATGCAGGTGGGCCGCGAGATCGAGGAAGACCGCGAGGCGTTCGTCTGATGCCGATCATCCTGCGTCTCGACGTGATGCTGGCCCGGCGCAAGGTGCGCTCCAACGTCCTGGCCCGCGCCATCGGCGTCACCGAAGCCAATCTCTCCCTGCTGAAGTCCGGCAAGGTGAAGGGCATGAAGTTCGAAACCCTCGAGGCGATCTGCGCCTATCTGCGCTGCCAGCCGGGCGACATCCTGGAATACGCGCCCGGCGACGGCGCGGACCAACTTCCCCACGACCACGAGCAGGACACGCTCAAACGCGCCTGAGGGCGCTTCAACCGGGAGACATCGATGCGACTGTTTTCAACGCCCGCTGCGGCGATCGCCCTCGGCTGCCTGCTGCTCGGCGGAGCGCCGGCCTGGGCGGCGCCCAAGCTGATCCCTGTCGATGGCGGCCAGGTGTCGTTCGAGACCTGCGGCTCGGGACCCAAGGCCATCGTCCTGCTGCACGACGGCATTCTCGACGGTTCGGCCTTCGACGCGGTTTGGCCCAAGCTTTGCGCCCGGTTCAAGATCGTGCGCTACGACCGGCGGGGCTACGACGCCTCGCCGCCGGCCGCCGCGCCCTACGACGCCGTCGCCGACCTAGACGCGGTCATGAAGGCGGCGGGCGTCCAGCACGCCACCCTGGTGGGCTCCTCGTCCGGCGGCGGCGTCGCGACGGACTTCGCCCTGGCCCATCCGCGGGCGGTGGACGGCTTGATCCTGGTCGGCGCGGCGGTCAACGGCTTCAAGCCCACCGAACACTTCATGAAGCGCACGCAGACCCTTGTGACGCTGCTGTCCCAAGGCCGTCTCGCCGACGCCGTCAAGGACCCGTACATCCTGACGCCCGGCGCCGAGGCCGAACGCGCGTTCGTGGTCGCGGACATCACCGCCCATCCCGGCAATTTCGGCGCGGCCCAGATGATCAAGGACGGGCCGGAAGTCATGGGGCGGCTCGGCGAGATCAAGGTCCCGACCCTGATCGTCACCGGCGAGGTCGACATCCCCGACGTTCACGCCCACGCCGGCGCCCTGGAGGCGCTGATCCCCGGGGCCCGGCGCGTGATCGTGCCGAACAGCGGCCACTTCCTCTATCTGGAACAGCCTAAGGCCTTCACCGAACTGATAACCACGTTCGTCGATGCAGAAGGACGCTAGACGGAGGCCCCGGCGGCCAGGCGTCATGTCCGGTCGCCTTCGTGCGCCCGCAGCGCCGTCCTCAGTTCCTCGACCATCATCGCCCGCAGGCCCGGCGGCGAGAGGATCTCCACCGCGTCGCCCCAGGTGAACAGGTGCCAGGCCAGTTCGCGCATGCCGCTGGCCCGGAAGGTGACCAGCACCGAGCCGTCCGGGTCCTGGGTCACGGTCTGGTTGGGGTGAAAGCGCCAGCGCAGGGCGTCCTCGGCGCGGCTGGTCCCGATGCGCAGGGCCACGTCCTCGATCTCGCCGTGATAGATGCCGAAGCTCTCGTCGGCGAAGGCCTGCAGCGAGAAGTCCTCAGGCGGCGGGGCCGGCTCGTCCAGAGCCGTCACCGCCTGCATGCGGTCCAGGCGGAAGGTGCGGGGCTTGGGATCCCGCCCCTCGGTCGCCACCAGATAGTTGCTGTGGCCGAACAGGATGCCCAAGGGCGTGACCTTGCGGGTCCGGCCCGGCGCGCTGCCGCCCTCGTAGCGGAACGACAGGGCCTGCAGCCCCTTCACGGCCGTGCGGATGGCGGTCAGCACCTGCTCGCTCTCGAACGGGCGGGGACCGGGGTGGACGGCGATGGTCTCGGCCTGGACCAGGGCCTCGACATCGGGGGCCACCTTGCGCCGCGCCGCGCCGCGCAGGGCCGACAGCAGCTTGCGCTCCAGGGCGTAGAGGGCCGCGGCCCGCCCCTCGGCGCCGCCGGCGGCGTAGCTGTCGGCCGCGGTGCGCAGGGCCGCCAGCTCCTCGGCGGTCGGGGTCTGGAACAGGCTGTCCAGGCCGGACGGGATGTGGAAGCGCTTGGTCGGCGGATCCTCGATCGCCTCCATCTGCGGGAAGGCGGCCCAGACGGCGTCGCGCATCCGCTCGGCCGTGCGCCGGCCCACGCCCATGGCGCGGGCCATCTCGTCGAGGGTCAGGCCCTCGGACGATCCGGCCAGCATCCGGGCCAGGTCCAGCAGTCGGGTCGCCTTGTCGTGTCGCATGACCCGACTCTATACGACCGTTTTTGACGCAGAACACCCGCAAAAGGGAGACTGAAGAAACCCGCCGGGCAGAACGCCCCGATCCGGAGCCCCGCCATGAACCGTCTCCTCGCCCAGGATTGGCATGTCGCCCCCGTCAGCGCCGCCATGATCTCGGCCGTGCTCGACTTCGCCGACATTCACCGCGACCTCGGCGGCGGGCGCACCCTGATGCGGCTGAGCCCCGAGCGGGTGCTGCGGGCCGACATCATCCTGCTGCTGGGCCGCGACGCCGGACGCGCCGCCGACATCGGCCTGGTGTGGAACGATCGCGAGGACCAGATCGTCCGGATCATCGACGACGCGGCCCTGCGCGCCTCGCGGCGGGCCGCCTGGGAAGAGGCCTTCGACCTTTTCGAAGCCGACGACCGCGACGCGGCGCCGCAGCGCCTGTGCGCCTGACGTCCGTCGACGGACAATTGGCCGCAGGCGCCGCCCCAAGCGGCTTCGCCCGCAAGTTGTCGTCGCCCCCGAATTTGCTGGACGACGCCATTATTGCGTCAAATCGACACATATCTCCAGGATTGCAAATACAACCCTGCAAATTTTTCCCATCTTACAGTCATGCTTGAGCAATAACTTCCCAGTTCATCGATTTTAAACAGGCTGCCGACATCCTGGTCACGAGCAAAATGCTCTCGGCAGTCAAAACGACGCCGAACAACCTCGAATAGGAATCAGTCGGATGCCGCTGAATAGCGTCAACACCAACTCGGGCGCGATGATCGCCCTGCAGAACCTGAACACCACCAACAGCGAACTTCAGGTCACGCAACAACGCATCAACACCGGCAAGAAGATCGGCAACGCCAAGGACAACGGCGCGATCTGGGCGATGAGCAAGGTGCAGTCCTCGACCGCCGGCTCGCTGAACGCCGTCAAGGACTCGCTGCAACGCGGCCAGTCGACCATTGATGTGGCCCTGGCCGCCGGCGACACCGTCACCGACCTGCTGGGCAAGATGAAGGAAAAGGCGCTCGCGGCTTCCGACACCTCGCTGAACACCGCCTCGTTCAACGCCCTGGTCTCGGATTTCACCTCGCTGCGCGACCAGATCACCAAGGCTGTCACCAACGCCAAGTTCAACGGCGTCAGCATCGCCGACGGCTCGACCACCAAGCTGGCCTTCCTGGCCAACTCGGACGGCACCCAGTTCACCGTCAGCGCCAAGACCATCTCGCTGGTCGGCCTGGGCCTGACGGCGACCTCGACCTTCGCCAACGCCGCGGCCGCCAAGACGATGATCACCACGATCAGCAACGCCCTGGGCACGGCGACCAACAAGCTGGCCTCGCTGGGCAC